>CAZSXM010000072.1:0-21892 GCA_964610435.1 uncultured Pirellulales bacterium
ACCCGGACCGCATGGTCCCTTTCAACTACTTCTCAACGACAACCGGGACATCCTCGTCGGGACTGTCATCAATTTGTATCCAGAGGGGAGAATGTCGGTCTCGGAGCTGCAACCCGGTCTCTGGCTGGTGGTGGATGCAGGTCCATGCCCGCATCGTATAACGTCTACCGTGTGTGTCCAAGGACTCCCTTCAACCGGTCCCACTCATCGAGGAAGCCCTTCATATGCTCCTTGCCGTTCTGGGCGATCTCTGTAGCGATCATCTCTCTGACAAGTTCTTGTTCCTGCTCATACTGTGGCGTGGTGAAGTGGCCGCCAAAGTGGGCGATTCTCAGCCATAGGAGATAGGTCGTCAGGGCGTCACACTCGTTGTAGGCTATGATCTTGTCGAGATTTCCATTCAGCCAGAGGGAAGCGACCTGCTCGCCGTCGACGTCCATCTTGCCGGGGATACCGGACAGTGTGGCGATCTCGTTGAGGGAGGGCGACATTTTGCCCCAGCCGCCGATTACATCTTTGAGATCCACGCCGGCTTCGGAGTTGCGGCTGTCGAAGTAGTCATCGCCCTCCCACGGTTTGTTAGGGCGCTTGCAGAACTCCGGCATGGATAGGCCCAGGACCACCGCTCTCTGGATCAACGCCTTGAGGTCTGCCGAGGCGGAGTTGAAACCCACCAGTTGTGGCTTGTACTGCCCGGCCTTTGAGAGGAAGGTGTCGACAATGTGTCGCTCGTCCATCTGGTCGGGATCCCGACTGACACGGGGCAGTGAGAGCAGATGGAGCTTGACCTCACCACCTTCCTGGCGTCGCTCGACGGCGGCTATGGAGACAATTCGACACAGTACTGTCTTGAGATAGGGCGTCGGGTCTTCTTCACTTGCTCCTCCCTTTTGCCACATCACGTTGAGGACATCTGTGTCGGCAAGCTCAGCCGGCAGCTTATACAGTACCCGACCGGCCGCTGGATCCGGAATCCACTCGGCGTCAAAGGCCCATACCCTATTCTTGACAGTCTTGAACATGATCACTTTTCTCCATCATCGGCGCGCTTCCCTGAGTTAAAATGCCCAAGCGCGGTATCGACAGAATCGCTGTGGCCCCAGGGTATCCCGGGGCAGGGCGTAGAACAACAATACCGTAAAACAGGATCGGTCAACAATGAATCCTTCTCACGAAATCACGCCATCGCCGGACGCGGGACCATCGAGGCCATCGAATCATATCGTGCATCGGCACGCAAGCGGCAGGCCGATCGCTCCCTTGGATGGACATCTCACGTTCCTCGCTACCGATACGTGCCCCGGGGCCGATAGTTCCTCCCCACATGGTACATCTGCTCGAGCCTGCTGTAGAGCCGTGGTTGCCAGTCCTTTTCGCGTATGTCTTGCTTGGTCAGTAGCGCGGCCGGCACCTGATTCTCCGTGTAGACACGGGTCTTTCGCTGGTAGGCATGGCCTCTGGGGTCAGCGAAATAGTCGATAGATAGCCCGCCATAGGTCGGCAGGAAGAAGTCTGCATACTCGATGCACTTGCGGCCATTGTCGACAACCAGTCTCGGCTGCTTGTAGTAAAAGGGGATGCCATAACTGTTGAGCATCTCTGCGATCGAGCGTTCCGCCTCGGAATGGTAGGAGGGGCGCTTCTCATTCCCGCGATCCGATACTGGAGTGATGAACTTCATTCTTTCTCAACCTGCTTGGCCCGATCGGCAACCTGTTTGGCGACAGCGATGAGTTTCGCCTCGGTCCTCTCAATGATCTTGAAGAGGTGGCTATTGTGTTTCTGGAGCTTTTCGGCGTGCTTGAGACAATCCACGATTCCACGGTGGTCGTATCGCGTGGCATGCTCCTGGGTCTTCTTGGTCAATTGATGTATTCGTCTCTCGTTTTCGGCTACCGCCCGGTCCAATCTCTCGAGACGGGTGTCGATGCCGATGATCTGATTGTACCCGGCGGCAAGTTCGGTTGCGGCCTTCTTCTTCGCCGGTGTTGGGAGCGTGGCAAGGATGTGGCGGGTCTCGTCCAGGCGGGCGATATGCCCGTTCCTGATCTGGTGCGCCTTGGCCCGAAGCTGGGCCATGCGCTCGGTCAGGTAGCCTTCTGCGGGCAGCATGCGTTTGATTTGGAGCATGACATTGCTCGCTTCCTGGGGATGTTCGTGGAGGGTCTGGGCTTCCTTTCGGAGCCTTCGCAGGCCATGGTCCAGGTCTTTGGACAGATGCCGCTGGCGATACAGGTCGGCCATGGTCTTCTTGATGTCCGGTAATTTCGGCCCGGGGGGACGAACGCGGGGCTGCAGTTGATGCCGATGCGAAACAAACGCCATGAGTCCGATGATCAGAGCCACGACAATGAGTGTCTGGAGGATTTCTGCTGCGACCGGCACCGGGAATCCGAGGATATGAGCAATGATGATCGCCAAACCTATGGTGATGCCTGCCCCGGCCCAGGAGCCGCCGACCGTGCGGACGGACTGGTACATGATGAAGGCGAGCAGCAGGATGGCAAAGCCGACAGCGATTGGCCCGAGGTTCTTGATGGAGAAGCGGTTTGCCCGCTCCCACCACACGAGGCCGATAGAAAGAGCAAAGCCAATCGCCACCGACATCGCAATCGCCGGCCGTTGTTGCTCGAAGCGTTTTCCGAGCATGGCATACAGCACTGAGGTAAAGAACGCAAAGGCCAGGATGAAGTCTGGCAGATAGCCTTCGAGCAGTTCCTCCAGATGCCATGGGGCCCACCCGTCATGGAGTCTCATACGAGACCCGGTGGCGGCGCTACTATTTATATCTACCGATTTCTCAGCCTGCCTGGGGAGGTGCCGAGATGAAACGATGTGCAATATGTGGAAGGCTCAGGAGCCGCAATGGGTCTGACGGGGATTGCTATGGATGCTCCTGCAGGTCCCCTCGAAACCTACAGTCTTCCGTGCTGCAATCGATATCTTTATAAACTCAGGCCTCGTAAAGGCCTCGTGAGGTGATAACATATGCCAGCAGGACGACCACATCGGTGCCCATACTGCGGGGGCACAAATACATCCAGTAAGGGGACGCGAACGACCAAAACCCTGGGAATCCGCAAGATCCGGCGGTGCAAGAGTTGTGGACGCAGATTCACGCCAAAGCACCAGAACAACAGTTCTGTGCAACCGCCAGGGCCGATCCAATCCGGGTCTGCCGGCCCGGTCGAACCGAAAGAGCCCAGCGATGGACATCCGCGTTTTAGCCTGTGAGTTGGCGGAAGGGGTGGACGCCTTTAAGGCAAAGGCCCGCGAGTTCTTCTATCGCGTGATGCTGATCGGGCGTCACTGCCCGAGATGCGGTGGTCGCCTGGCCATCATATCTGAGGGCATGTGCCGGTGCGTTTGCTGCAAAAAGGAATTCGATCCCACCGTGGCATTTCAGCGGTGTCTTGCCTGTGGCGGCATCCCCGCGCTCCAAGTCCGGAGGTATCAATGCAGAGAATGCGGCGGCGATATCGCATCGAAATTCCTGTTTGATGGCATGGTGTTTGATGCGGAGTACTTCCGGGCCAGGATGTCGCAATCTCGACAGAGGAAATACGAGCAGCGTGAACGGGTTCGCCAGATGCTGGCCGAAAGCCGCTCTGGTGTTCTGTGCCTGGGGCAGGCCGATCTGGACGCCATGCCCGGGCTGGTCAATGCACTCAACGCCCTGAGTGCCGAGGTTGATGACATTGCCACCGTTGTGCCCGGCGTCGAATTCGACCTGCGACAGTACGAGCGCCACATACAAACCCATATTCATAACGACCCGCTGAGCCTGACAGAGATCCCACCTCTGCATTGGGATACCCGCCGAGATCTCGTCTGGCGGTTTATCGCAGTCCTCTTTCTGGCACATGCGGGCCTGGTGGACATCTGGCAGGAAGGCCACGATATCATGGTGATCAAACATGAAACTGACCGAGAAAGACAGGATATTCCTGGAGAGCCTGAAGCTGCTGATGGAGTCGAAAGACCTCTGGGTGGAACTGAAGCCTGTTGAGCCCGGCTATATGGTTTTGAAAGGGACCTATGGAGAAAAGATCCACCGTGTGTTTCGCATGACCCGCCAAGGTGTCCGGTGGCGGTTCCAGCGGCTGTTCAACCATGTCTACGTGGAGGCGTTTGAAACCATCTTGTTTCTGGAAAAGGTTGTTGGCACTGAGCTTCGCGAACATGCGATCCAGATCAGCAAGCAGCGATACAAGATGCGACAGAAGGCCATGCAACATGGCGTCCAGGACGCCAAGCGATTGGCCCGCAAAACGGAACATTTATAAACGGCATGTCACTACCCTCAGGTAGATTGCTCAATCGTGAGTCATAATTGTGTAGCGCAGACCGCTTACAGTGGGAGTGTACGCACACAAAAGCGCCTGGGCGAACCCAGTGCCATTGTGAAGCGATTCCCGACGAGAACCATGGATTGGCCAAACGGCCAGCCGCAGATCCAGATAGAGAGACTTCTGCAATGGTTCAAGTGAACGTGTATCGGCGAGAACCTCTTTCAAGTGTCGCGCGTTCTATACACATGTAGTCACGTCAAATACGAGATGGTGGTGAACCGAAGTGTTCTGCGCCACTGCCAGAGCGCGGATTCTGTGTGCAATCCCGGCATGCCCCCATAGCCGGTTCAACATATTCGTTCTGAGGCCCTCGGGTGTTCCGGGGGCTTTTTTCATGCGCGCAGATGGCACGCCCAAGCATGAGGCGTGCCATCGCTGTTTTATGATTGGAGGTGATTTACATGCAAGTAATACAGGCGAAAGTCAACGAACGATTGTTGTCCAAGGCCGAAAGGCTCTTCACAGGCGCCGTGGAGGGCCGGATCATCGAGATCCTGCAAAACGCCCGAAGAGCGGGCGCGACAGAGGTGCACATTATCAATCGTGATGGCCAGGTCACGGTCCGCGACAACGGCCGGGGCATCGCAGATTTTGCCGCACTGTTGGATCTGGGCAAATCCGGCTGGGATGACCCAACCGAGCATGCCGAAGACCCGGCGGGTGTCGGCGTGTTCTGCCTGGCGCCACGGCAGGTGTGCATCACATCCGGCGACAAGAAGGTCGTCGTCAAGGGCAAAGGCTGGACCGGTGAGCCGGTTGAGGTAGTGGCGGCGGACCGGATCTGCAAAGGCACGGAGCTTATCTTCGGCGATCAGCCCTGGCTGTTCGAGACGGTCCAGAAGCACGCGGTTTTCAGCGGCTTGAACGTGATTGTCGATGGCCAGCGGTGCGCCCGCGAACCGTTCGTATCGAGCGCAGCGGCGCTGCATCCGGAACTGGGCTGTCGGATCGAGGTGCGCGAACGAAATGCCCTGAGCCAGTGGCACACTCAATGGAAGCGCAGCTATTACGCCGACGACGTCCTGGTCAACTTTCACGGGCAGGTGGTGGCGTTTACCTACATGCCCCTGAGCGAGCATTTGCAGTTCCTTGTCGACCTGACGGGCGAACCGACGGGGATTCGGCTGATGCTGCCGGCGAGGGTCCAACTCGTCGAGAACGAGGCCCTGAACGAACTCATGGCGACGATCGAAAAGGAGGCCTATCGGCACATCCAACGGCGTGGCTCGCACACACTGAAGTTCACAGAGTACCTCAGGGCCAAGGAACTCGGCATCGAGCTGCCGGAGGCCGAGCCTGCGTTCCAGGTGGGGCTATTGACCGGTGAACCTGTCGAACCGGTTGAGGTCACAAAGCCAAAGGATCTTCCACTGGCGCGGTGTTATCGCCTGGGCAAGGAGTGCATGGATGCGGACGACGCGAACGAGGCCAATGCCCATCTTCTCTCGGCCCTGGGCATATTCGAATCACCCTTTGTCGTGGTGGACATCTCGCCGGACTATGACGGCTACAGTTGGGCCCGGCTGCCGTCAATCCAGCAGATCGAGGTCACAGCCGGCAAGGAGATCCGGTCGCAGCACCTCTGGTGCGAGAGGCTGGTCGCGGTCGAAAGCCTTCAGATCACGGCCCATACCAGTGACGGCAGAACGTTTGCATCGGTCGTGCCGATGGCCATCCGTGAACATACCCGGTCGGAAGGTGCAGGCACCTGGGTCGGGACCGATGTACTGGTGACGCCGGCGGGAAGAGACCAACTGAGTCCTACCGACATCTGGTTTCACTGCGGCGGCTTCTCCGAAGACGGTGACACGTACGATACGCAACTGGCGGATTTCGAAGAGCAGTTGGATCGGTTCTGGGCTGAGCTCATCGGGCCGGACGAGTATCTTCGCCAGAGGCTTCTGGGCTGCGTTCGAG
Source organism: uncultured Pirellulales bacterium (assembly GCA_964610435.1). GTDB lineage: Bacteria > Planctomycetota > Phycisphaerae > Sedimentisphaerales > Anaerobacaceae > Anaerobaca. Next base: position 6,270 of record CAZSXM010000072.1, read on the forward strand.
ACTTCGATCTCAAGTGGAAGCACATCAGCATCGAGTCCAGCGGCAAGGTCTGGGTTACGTACGAGGACGGCACCGCCCGGATGCTGCAACCCCCAGAGATCTCGGCTGCCTCGTAAGGCAAGCCGGACAATCACACCCATCATCAACCCGGCATGGCACGCCATCCAATCGAGGCGTGCCATCGCACGTTTTGGAGGTAAAGAACATGGCATGGAGACCAACACATTGTTTGATCGAGGGCGAGCTCGACAACACCCATCTGGGCACAGTCACCGGATGGATGCGGTTCGCCGGTATGAAGGAACAAGTGACCTTTGATTTGAAGGGGGATTTCCACAGGGACATCCGCGGCGCGAAGATTCGCTTTGCAGGCGATGCTGCAGAGACAGACCCGCCGGCCGACGCCAAAGAGTACATGGCAGGTTTTGCCCTGCACCACACCGGCAAGGTCGGCGACATGACGGCGGGCCTGCCACCGGCAGACTATACGGACTATCCGTACATCGAATGGTACGGCGAGGAGAACGGCCGCGTGGTCATCGAACTGGAACCCGGCCAGGTCGAGGTGATCGGCACACCCATTCCTGTTCGTGAGTCCTATCCGATCTCGCGCGAGCAGCAGAAACACAACATGGCCGAGTTCCTCGGTGAGATCGCCGCCGAGACGAACCTGCCGGCAGAGCGCGTGGTCTGTACCGGTGGCGATACGGAAGTGACAGCCGCCAGACGGACGACCAACGACACGGTTCGCGGTATGAAGCTCTTGACCCAACAGATCCGTAAGATGTTGCCGCCGCTCTATGCCCAGGACGGCAAAGGCGGAAAGGCCGTCGCGTACATGAAGCTGTTCACGCCCGACGGCTCGTTCACCTGGTACATCACGGAAGGATCGCCCATCACGGATGACAGCGGCAAGGAGGTGGCTTTTCACTTCTTCGGCCTGGTGGATGGCCATGAAAAGGAGCTGGGCTATGTGGCCTTGTCGGAATTGGAGAGCGTTCGCGGTCCGATGGGGCTGCCCATCGAACGCGACTTCTGGTGGGAGCCCAAGACCCTGGAAGAGATCGCGCCGCAGATGTTTCGATCCGACGAAGGAACGGAGGGACAGGGATGAAGAGGAGATGCCGAAGTTCATGTGGTAACAATAGTGGCGCGAAGGCCAACGGCAAAGCTCTCAGCAGCACGGGCCGTGGCCGCAGACTCTTGCCCTATGCGATCCGCGAGAATCTGCCCATCCTGGGCTCGCAGCGGAGACTCGGCGGCAGAGCACAGGCCCTCGTCAGATGGTCTACCCCCGATGGCTCACGCGAATGGTACATCACCGAAGGTTCGGCTCGACGGACTCCAGACGGCAAGGCCGTGGACTACCTGCTCTATGGCCTGGTCGTAGGGCGAGATCGGCAGTTCGATTACTTCTGGCTGTCTGATGTGATGATGCACCACAGTCCGATGGGCATGCGTGTGGAGCGAGATCCTCGCTGGCGGCCGAAGAGGCTCGATGAGATCATCCCGGAGATGTTCAGATCCCAAGACAATGAACAGGAGGACTGATCTATGGAACAACACTGCCAGAATCCACTCTGTCCGAATGAGGTCCCGAAGCAGCCTTGCCTCCCGGTGGAAAGGTCACCTCATGGCCGGCCGGTGTTGTGTGCGACGTGCCGGCGGGCGTATGACTGGGGCGCAACACTCGCCGCCATGGCGACTGTGCCAAAGAAGCTCTGGGTTGCAGCCGTAACCAACAGGGGCGATGTCGTTCATGCCGAAGCCGTCGCCGGCAAGGTCCAGGCGGTCCAGGCCCTGGCCAAGTACCTCAAGACCGAGGAAGGCTACGTGGGCCCGGCCGAGTTGCCCGGTATCTGCGCCTGGTTGGCCGAGCACGATGAACGGTTGGGCATCGAGCTCTTTGCAGCATCAGTAGATGCCGCCGCCGAGGACTCGTGTCCCTGCGATGGATCGGACAATCCGAAGGCCCGGAGAGGACTGGTCATCGACCCTCCACCCCAGGAAGAGGGACCCGAACCTCTCTTTCGCGCAGTCTATGCAATCGACGTCAACGCACAAGACGCACACCAGGCCGCTGAACGGGCGTACCAGATCATGATCGATCCCCAGTCGATGCGGCCGGTGCTGTATCTATTGGATGGCGAGGGCTCGCAGACGATTGTGGACCTGGCGGCCGAATCCTCGCAGGCATTGGACGGCCCCGATACCAGCGAATTACGGGCGAATGCCCGCAGGTTCGTCCAAACGAACGGGATGCGATGTCCGCAATGCAACAGCAACGAGATCGACTTCGGCGCCGTCGAGTTGGATGCCCGCTGCGCCTATCAGGAGTCCTGCTGTCGCCGTTGCCAGGTGAGGTTTTGTGCTGTGTATCGACTGGCCGGATACGGATTGCACGTCGGCGGCTCGTTCGAGGTCCATACCCTCTCGGGCGATCACACAGCAGCCGGAGACGATGACCGACAAACCGAGAGCTGACGAACGAACGTCGGCTGTACCCACAATGCAGAGAACTGATTGAAGGAGATTGCCATGCTCAACGAAGTTTATGACACCATCGAGGCGATCCTCGAAGGCCTCGATACCGGGGGCGAACCATCCCGTGCCTGCGCCGAGGAGATCAAGATGCTCAAAGACGTATTGGGCTACCCGGACCCTGCAGCCGATGCCCTCGATGAGACCATGAGACGGTACGAAATCGCCCGAAAGCTCGAACGACTGGCCATCGAGGCACAGGATGTGACCATAGCATTGCCGGTTGTGTCCATCACGAAGTGGTTGGACGCTGCGTCCACAAACGCGGCCGCAGGTTTGCCCACGGAGCCGTGCGATCTGGCCCGACTGCTGCAAGTGATCGCCGACATGATCCGCAGTGAACTGAACTGAGTATCCATGCCCCATCGCTTTCGCGACCCCGCAGTACCCCACACCTGTCTGACTGACCTGCCCCAATAACCCACACCCCAATGAAAGGACCCATCATGAACCGCAAGGGACACTCTGCGCGCAGCCCGCCGGAAAGGGCTGTGTACAACAATCACACGCATCACGCACGTGAGTTGACAACCTTACACAGTGAAAGGAATTACAGATGAGATTGCTCTACGTCAACAACGATGGCGGTGGCTTTGCCGATTACGTACACGTCACTGAAGGCATGACGGTTGGGCAGTTCTTCGAGGAACAAATGCCCGGCAGGATGTCCGAAGACTACCTCATTCGCGTCAATCGCCAACCGGTGCCGCGCGACTATGTCTTGCAGGAAAACGACCGCGTGACACTGACGCCAACGAAGATCGAAGGCGCGGCATAGTGATTGCTTGTCGCGAGTATTGCGAAGGGCATCTGTCTGCTGACTGTGGGCAGGTGCCCTTTGTCTTTGGAAAGGACGAACCATGAATGACAAGGAACTGGTGCGCGTCGCCGCTACGATCGAGAACGCGCTGCGGCAACTGCGCAAGGGCCGATACATGCGGTGCACGGTACAGTTGAGTCTGTTTGCCGGCACGATGCGGAATCTGATCGGCGATTCCCGAAAGCTCGCAGCGGCCGTCTCTCACGACTGGTTAGCAGCGGCTGAACACTCCTGCAGGGGCATCGGCAGGCAGCTCAACGAGATCCCGTTCCTGGCCGCCAATCTCCAGTCTCTTCTGGACAGGCGGCACAGAGAGATGCCACATCTGTCTGCCATTGCAGCTGAACTGTGGGCGTTGCAGGAGGAGTTCGATGATGTCGCATTCAACGGCGATGAAAATGCCCTGTGCGTCGTGACCCAGCCGATTACCCTGGAAGATGTCTATCTTGGGCGGTTTCGGATTGCGCTGTACCTGCACAGTCTGTGTGAACTGTATCAGAAGGTGCCGTACTTCGTAACGGCCATCGATCCGCACCCGGCCGCGACCGACAATGCCATAACGCATCCGCACGTGAGCCACGATGTGGTCTGCGAAGGTGACGGCGCCGCGGCCATCAAGGCCGCGCTCGAGGCAGGGCGACTGGTGGACTTCTTCACCATGGTCCGCAGCATCCTGACGACCTACAACCCCGACAGCCCCTACGTCCCCCTGGCCGATTGGCATGGGGTGCCATGCTACGAGTGCGTCTACATCATGGACAGCGAGTATTCCTATTACTGCAGTTGTTGTGACAACACGGTGTGCGATGAGTGCTCGGCCGTCTGCGCCGGTTGCAGCGAGATCGTCTGCAAGAGCTGCGCCGGTACGTGCGAGATCTGCGAGCGTTCGTTGTGTCCGAGGTGTGCGAAGCACAAGTGCAGCGAATGTGAATCGGTGTGCTGTGAATCGTGTCTTGATGACGGGCTGTGCCCTGAGTGCAGAGAAGAAAGGGAAGACAATGAAGAACAGGAAACAGAAGACGAGCAAGAAGCCCCAACCGGTCAAGAAGCAGCGGTTATGGGAGGCCGACTGGTGGATGGAGGACAGCGAGCCGGTGGAACCTACGCTGCGGTTCAGCCCGACGGCGTGGGCCAAGCTCCTGTACTTCCGGGACCAATCGGACAATGAGGTGGGCGGCTTTGGCATCACCGATCCGGATGACCTGCTGTTTGTACAGGACGTCGTTGCCGTCAAACAGGAAGTTACGTCCATCAGTGTCAAGTTCGATGACGAGGCGGTCAGTACGTTCTTCGACGAACAGGTGGACCTGGGCCGAAGGCCCGAACAGTTCGCGCGTGTGTGGCTGCATACGCACCCGGCAGATTCCCCGGAACCCAGCGACAAGGATGAAGAGACGTTCAAACGTGTGTTCGGCGCGTGCCAGTGGGCGGCGATGGTGATCGTGGCCCAGGATGACAGCACGTACGCGCGACTGAGTTTCAACGTCGGCCCGGGCAGCCAGGTGTTGGTTCCCGTAGAGGTGGACTACTCACAGGCGTTTGGCGCTACTGACCATGACAGTTGGGACGCTGAATATGCGGCCAACGTCAGAGCCGTAGACTGGCTGCATGAGCCGGCTCGGCATGAAAAGGCGTCGGCCGACAGAGAATTGTATGGCGATATCATGCCATACGATTTCCTGGCGGAATTCGAGGGCATGGAGCCGGCCCAGCGCCAGGCGCTTCTCGATGAGCTGGCCGAGCGGCCGGAACTGTGGGACAACGAACAGGAGGTGCTGCTGCTATGAGAGATGACGAACGCTACAGCCGTCAGCGCGACATCGTGCCGCCGGAACGGATCATGACCTGTCGAGCCACAGTGATTGGCGTCGGCGCCATTGGGCGCCAGGTCGCCCTGCAACTGACGGCGATGGGCATCCCGCGGCTCCAACTGGTGGATTTCGATGGGGTCGAGACGAGCAATCTGGCCAGCCAGGGCTATCTGGAAGACGATCTGGGCCAGCTCAAGGTCGAGGCCACCGCCATGCTGTGTAGGAAGGTCAACGCCGGCATCGAGATCGTCTCTGTGCCGGAGCGGTTTCGACGCAGTATGGAGATCGGCAACGCAGTCTTTTGCTGCGTGGACAAGATCGACATCCGCCGCCTGATCTGGCAAGCAGTGGGGGAGCAGGTGAGCTTCTACTGCGACGGGCGGATGAGTGCGGAAGTCTTACGGGTCCTGACAGCTTGTGATACCCCATCGCGGTCGCACTATCCGAGTACGCTGTTCCGCGCCGAAGAGGCCTTTGTCGGCCCCTGCACCGCCAAGACCACGATCTACTGCGCCAATATCGCCGCAGGTATGATGGTGGCTCAATTCACGAAGTACTTACGCCAGCTTCCAGTCGAGGCTGACGTCCAGTTGAATCTATTGGCTTCGGAGTTGTCGGTAGGGTGATTTCTTTCCTTTTTTTCACCGCAGCTGCTTTTCTGGCTGCGGTTTTTCGTCATGGGGTAGCGAGAGCTATGCTTCGCGTCCTTTGGCCATCTGGCATTGTTCTCCTTGAGTATGGCTCGGTGGTCCTTGATCCACATTCGTTGACGCAACTTCACCAGAATCCGTTCTACTTCATCCCAAGAACCCGGGAAACCAAGCCATGAATTAGAGCGTAATTCCAAAGAGGAACTGTCTCATTCGACTTGACAACTACCGCCAGAAATGCTTGATCCGGAGCGGTTAATCTGGTACAAAGCAGGGAGATCGCGAAGCCTGTGCTGAGACATGGTGCTGTCTCAAAACCGTACATCGCCCTTCTGCGTTGGGCCTTGAAGCCGCTGTGGTGAGCGGGCTGTGATCGGCAGGAGGGTTTGCCACAATGCTCTGTCGTGCACGAGAGCAGGACCGGGGACGCAAGCTGCGAGGAGGGCCTCGCATCACGAGTAACGTGCATGCCTCTGATCTTCCGCGGGCCCGCTGGTACGAGATCGGGACGAATCCCCGAAACCTGCCGCCGATTGCTTTGTCATTCGAGAGAACCCCCGCCAGTGGAGCTCAGCCGCTATGGCAGCGCTTAGCGGTCTATTACTGTAGAATGCATATCACAATTGGATGGTCTTTTGAAGGAGGACTGTTATGTGTAACAGATCGGTGTGTCTGGTCTTAATAGCCCTGGGTCTGATTGCCGTCCCGTCGACCGTACACGCCCAGGTCGTCAATTTGGTGAACAACCACAGTTTTGAGGAGGATGAGGTTATCCTGGACGACCCCAGTTGGACCAGTTGGTGTACCTGGGGCGACGGAGACGGCCTCGGCAGCACCGTCGCGTTCGACGATACCGAGTCCGTGGACGGCGCGCGAAGTCTCAGGATCACGCCCACAGGGACCGTGAACTGGCATTTCATCCTGTTGCACATGAGTATGCCGATGGAGGTCAACAGGAGCTACACCGCCAGCTTCTGGGTCAAGGCCGAGGCCCCTCGCTCGCTGACAGCCAAGTTCAAAGCGGTGGACAACTCGGTGGACTGGGCAGAGACAAGCTTCCAGCTCACAACCGAGTGGGCCGAGTACTCGATGACCTCGGCGGCTCTCAATCACGACGTGAAACTTGAGATCTTCTGCTCAGGGTCCACCGTCCCCTTTTGGTTGGATTTCGTGTACGTCTATGAGGGGGACTACGTGGCGGGGATCACTCCGGCAGGCGCCCCCGTCCCTACCAAGGCCATGGATCCAATTCCGGCCGATGACGCCGACGATGTACCTCGTGACGTGGTTCTTACATGGGCGCCGGGCGTGTTCTCGGCCACCCACGATGTATACTTTGGAACGAGCCTCGCCGACGTTGAGAATGCCTCCCGGGCCAATCCAGGGAACGTCCTCGTCAGCCAGGGCCAGACGGTGACCACATACGACCCGCCGGGACTGCTGGATTTCGACACGACCTACTACTGGCGGGTCGACGAAGTCAATTCGGCCCCTGATTTCGCAATCTTCACAGGCGATGTCTGGAGTTTCACCACTGAGCCGGTCGCCTATCCGGTTGAAAGCATCGTCGCCAGCAGCAATGGGATCTCGGAAGAGGAGGCCGGTCCGGAGAACACGGTCGATGGCTCGGGTCTCGACGAGGCCGATCAGCATTCGGTCGATAGCGCCGACATGTGGTTGGCGGACGCCCCGGAGGATGAAGATCTATACATCCAGTACGAGTTCGACCGCATCTACAAGCTTCATGAGATGCTCGTCTGGAACTACAACGTGCAGTTTGAGCCGGTGCTCGGCTTCGGCGTCAAAGACGCTACGATCGAGTATTCCGAGAACGGCCAAGAGTGGGTCGGCCTGGGCGACGTCGAGCTGAACCAGGCCACGGCGAGGTCCACGTACACCTACAACACGACGGTGGACCTGCAAGGCGTAGCGGCCCGGTTCGTCCGGCTGAACGTCAACAGTGCCTTCGGCACCACGGGCCAGTACGGCCTCAGCGAGGTTCGCTTCATGTACATTCCGGCGCACGCGCGCGAGCCACAGCCGGCCGACGGCGCAATGGATGTCAGCGTCGATAGCACGCTGGCTTGGCGTGCCGGTCGCGACGCCGTCTCGCACGAGGTGTACTTCGGCACCGATCCGAACGCGCTCGATCTGGCCAGCACCGTCAGCGGCGCCGGCTATGCGCCCGGCGCTCTGAATCTCGGCGCCACATACTACTGGCAGGTCAACGCCGTCCAGGAGGCCGAGTCGTGGGCAGGCGACCTCTGGAGCTTCGCGACACAGGAGTATCTGGTCGTCGACGACTTCGAGAGCTACACCGACGACATCGACGCCGGCGAGGCGATCTTCGACACCTGGTTCGACGGCTGGGTCAACGATACCGGCTCGACGGTCGGTCACCTTCAGAGCCCGTTTGCCGAGCAGATCATCGTCCGCAGCGGCAGCCAGTCCATGCCGCTGTTCTACGACAACACCGAGGCCGCCGTCTCGGAGGCCGACTTGGAGTTGGCAGCAGACTGGACGACCAACGGCATCCGGAGCCTGTCACTTTACTTCTACGGCGCCGCCGGCAACACTGGGCAACTGTACGTCAAGATCAACGGTATCCAGATTCGCTACGACGGTGACGCCGACGATATCACGCGGGCCGCATGGCAGCCGTGGAACATCGATCTGTCGGCAATCGGCAACGTCAGCAACGTCCGGTCGTTAACGATCGGCATCGAGGGCGCCGATGCGACGGGCTTGCTGTACATTGACGACATCCGGCTGTATCCCAAGGAGGTCGAATACGTCACACCGGTCGAGCCCGACACGGCCGATCTCGTGGCCTACTACGCCTTCGACGGCGATCTCAACGACGCCTCCGGCAACGGATACCACGGCGTGGCCAACGGCGATGTGGCCTATGGAGCCGGCGTCGAAGGCCAGGCCGTTCAGCTCAACGGCACCGACGCCTACGTCTCGGTCGCCGGTGTTGGAATCACTGGGGCGGCGCCGCGAACAATTGCCGGCTGGGCCAAGGCCGATACGACGGGGATTCCGGCCTGGACCAACGTCTTCGGCTTCACCGGAGGAAGTGTGGACGGCCAGCATTTCGACATCCAGGCGGTAGGCGATACGGGCACGACGACGCTGGGCTACTACGGCCTGCATCGTCATGGCTGGGAGCAGGACATCCTTCCGATCGATCTGGAGTGGCACCATCTGGCCGCGACGTTCGACGGCACGGCCGTGAGCTGGTACGGCGACGGTCGGCCCATCGGCAGCGTCGAAGTCGATAATGTCGATACGCCCGGCGAGGTCCGCATGGGCAATCGCCAGGACAACGACAACTTCTTTCCTGGATCGGTGGATGAGGTTCGCATCTACGACCGGGCGTTGTCCGACGGCGAGATCGCTTGGCTGGCCGGCAAGACAGAGCCGATACACACGCCCTTCTAGCTGGTGGTCTCAGCGGCGTCAACGCGCTGTGAACGTGCGAGGATTGAAAGGGGCTGTGGGCAATGCTCACAGCCCCTTCGATGGACTACGGTGCAGGCCAGACATTCACTCAAGTCGCGCCGCCATCTCGCCGATGATAGGAGTACATATCAATGTCCTAAGCCAAGGCCCCCATACCACATGCCCCCCTGTGGTTCGGGGTCTGCGCGTGCATCGCGGTTGCGAGATCTGTAGCCCCCTGAGCCATCGACGCCACGAGACCCAGTTGCCGCTAAAGTGCCAGTTCCTGCCTGCCGATAACAGCGGTATCCCTCCAAAGTTGGACCCCTTCGGAGGGGGGTCCGTCGATCTCGTAGCGCCACGCCGATGCGATGGCCGAGTGGGGCGCGACATTGCCCGTTCTGCGCCGTCCTTGTGAGTCTGCGCAGGGTTCAGCGAGCAAACGCCCTCGGGGTGGACCCCAGGTAGGGTCCGAGCGAGTTTGATTGCTGAAGTGGCCTCCGAGGGGGCCGTGCTGACTGGGGTGCGCCTGGCCGTCGTGCCGCCGGAGGACCGACGGTCGCTTCGATGGAGCGACGGCATGAGGCCTCTGTCTTCGTGCGCACCTGCCGTTGGACAGTAGCTGCACTCTACGCGAATCCAAGAAGCACACGAGAAGGGCGGCGCCGGCCCGTCACAGCAGGAGCCGCTGCAAGGTGATCCCGGCCACCTCGCACCAAGCGCGTAATGCTTGCCGGTGCGTTCCATAGACCATAACTGGGTGGGTAAGTATGTTGACATGCCGCACGTCGTCCACGCCGTCCACGGTCATGGTGAACCCGTTCTGGCATCCTCCGATTCCATCCTCGTGGTGTTCGGGACGCATGCTCCGTCGGATGACACCTGTGTCCACTCCGAGGGTCCCCGACGAAAGGAATCGCAGCAATGTCACCGGCTGATTCTCCCGGAAATCGATCTGCAGGGTCACCCCCTGTTGCGTCTCATGATGGGGCCGAATCCTGTAGGGGTGGGGCGGCTTATCGAAGCCGTCCATCCGCGTTGGCACCTGGCAGTGATACTGGCAATACTTGTTGGTAACTGTGTGGATCCCGGGGTTCGACATGAAGCCAGGGCGCCCCAGGAGGTAGCTGCTCAACATCAAGGCAAGCGCTGGGTAGATGTCCTTTTCACAGGCCCCACACGTTCCTTCGTCCAGCAACAGGCAGTAGGCCAGGCACTGCACGAGCGAACCATCGCCCTCTCTCACAAGGCCCAGGCAATCCGTGGTCACGGCGTGGACGCCCGTTTCCTCCATGAGCCGCCGGTTTGCGACGTAGTTCCGAGCCGCCTTAAGGATATCCTCCTCCGAGGGCTCCACAATTTCCCTGGCACGTTCGATGCACAGCGCGGCGATCTCCCGGGCCTCTTCTGAGCCTTCCGCGTCGCGCATGGCCTGGCGCAACCACTCCAGGGGCATGCGGTGTATGACCACGCCCAGGGGATCCAAGGTCTCCTGCCGGTCCTGGGTTCCTTCAATCACGGCCAGCCGCGTGTTGGCCATCTGCCATTGCGCCTTGAGCGTACGCAACGCCGTGGCCAGCCAGTGCACGTTATCCGTGGTGCCGATGAAACACCGGGGCGCGCTATCGATCATCCACGTTCGCGTTCCCTGAGGACCGTAGACGACGGTGGGCAATTCGTTCGGGCGCGTATCGAGAAAGCGACGGATCTCCGGATTGCGTCTGGTCCCCATGTGCACGAGTAGGGCGCCGTGGGCCCGATCCGCCTTCTGCCTCAGGAACGCGTCAACCGTTTCGGCGTTCTCAAGTGGCGCGTGTTCGATATCGAGCACTATGTCCAGATCCTTTGCGGCCCCTGTGAGAATGTTGCTGTACAGACGCTGGTTTTCCGCCAGTGGATAGCCGGCGCCCGGCGCGACGAAGAAGCGCTCGATGTCCGGACGGGCGAAGCCCACCATGAACCGGGGCCTCTCCTGCCCGCCGCCGGGCACGATGGGCGCCCCCAGGACCTTGCGAGCGCTCCATTGAAACAAACCTGTCTGGAATGCGAATACCGCGCCACCGATCTTGCCTGCGTCTGCAAGGAACTGTCGTCGGCCCAGTAGAGGACAGCAGCCGTGGGGGGCGATCGAGCAATCTGATTTGGGGGGCTTCCTGTGCGCCATGTCATCTTCTCCTGTCTGCCCTTGCGGCACGGCCTCATCGCGTGTCGGCATGGACTGCGTTGGCTCGTTCTGTTTGGCGGCCCAAGTGGATCCACACACAGCCTATTCACTTTGCCGCGATAGTCAAGGTTCCTGCTTTGCATACCCTGCACTTCAACGTTGCAGGGAATCCACGGTCTCGGGAGGTCCCAACATGGCAAGCCAACGCCCCCAAAAGGCGGCCGTACCTGTGACAGGGGCGGCTCAATGCAGGTAGACCCGAACGTTGCATAAGATTCGGTGGGTCAGGCGTTGGCAGACCAAAACCGTGACACTCATGTACACCTTCACGCACAGTGCCACTGGGATTATAGCCCGTACAGGTATCATCACCGATTATGGTCCGACAACGCCGGCACACACCTTCCGCAACTGGGCAACCCGATCCCCGGCCTGCTGGTCCGTCAGGTCCTCGGCTATGGCGGCGAAGTAATCGTCAGGAATACGCATCTGACTCCTGAGTTCCATCGCCAGATCAGGCGGCTGATCAAGGTACAGATCTTCGCCTGAGCTGAGCGTCGGCGGCAGATCCAGCGTTATCTCGACCCTGCGCATGGCCGGTCTGAAGCCGGCATACCCCTCATCATGAGCCGAACTCTTTTGCTGATCTCTCTACCCACATCCGACCCGTCAGGCGCGCCATAGCTAAGGCCAAGGGTTTGCGTGCACTGCCTGGGAGGGAGCCTGCCCTCGCGCGCCCTTGGCTGTTTTTGCCCCATCGGGCAGCGACGGCTGTTGCCGGCACGATGTGGTTCCGTTACAATACAATGGAGTTGGCTGGTTCTGCGTACCTGTTGAAGCGGTGCCTGTGGAGTACTCTGTGTGCAGATCGGCATGGGCTGTTTGCTGAGAACTACATCTTCTGCCCCGGCGGCGGTCTCGCTTCCTCTCCCTCCGCACAAACCGCTGGGGCTCTTTGGTTTTTTTCTGCCTTTTGCATCCACATCCGGATCATCTGCGACGCCTCCGGGCTAGCCAGGGGTGTGTGCCTATTTCACTCTATTGGGGAGTCCTCCGCACCGCCCCTGGCCATTTTCTGGTTCATCGAGGAGCCAGTGGCGGCCGAAGGTCCAAAAACCAGTGGATATCGGGGGTGGTTTCGCCGATATTACCCGTAGGAATCGTGGAATCCTGAGAGAAACGATGTCGAGGCCGCAACATGGTGGAGAAACTGCCGGTCATTATTGGCAATCGGGGGGACAACACGGTCGCCAGTGTGCTGCACCGACTACTGCCCAATCTCTACAAGAACCGTGTTGCCACCGGTGTCTTCGAGGCCGGGGTCTTTTCTACTGCTCCGAATGGCGTCATCATCGGGAGAAAGTAATAGATGAACGACTTTGGCGAGAAGGTGAGCTTTATCTGGTCGGTGGCGGACCTCTTGCGCGGGCCCTATCGGCCGAACCAGTACAAAGATGTGATGTTGCCGTTGACGGTCCTGCGGCGGCTGGATTGCGTGCTGGAGCCCACAAAGGACCAGGTCCTGGCCAAGCAGAAGAGCCTTCAGGGCAGCAAGGTCAAACACCTCGACCGTCTCCTGTGCCGCGTTGCCGGCGTCCCGTTCTGCAACACCAGCCGCTACACGTTCGAGAAGCTCAAAGGCGACCCCAACCACATCGCCGCCAACCTCACCAACTACATCAAGGGTTTTTCGACCCGCGCCCGCGAGATCCTCGACCATTTCGGCTTCGAGGACCACATCGCCAAGCTCGACAAGGCCGACCGGCTCTTCCTGGCCGTCTCGAAGTTCTGTGAGATCGACCTGCACCCGGATCGCGTCTCGAACATCGAGATGGGCTACATCTTCGAGGAGCTGATCCGGCGGTTCAACGAGGCCTCCAACGAGGAAGCGGGCGACCACTTCACGCCGCGCGAGGTCATCCGTCTGATGGTCAACCTCATCTTCTCGCCCGATGACAAGACCCTGACGGGCAAGGGCATCGTCCGGACCCTGTACGATCCGGCCTGCGGGACGGGTGGCATGCTCTCGGTTTCCGAGGAGTATATCAGGGAGCACAATCCCGATGCTCACCTGGAGGTCTTTGGCCAGGACTACAACGACCAGGCATACGCCATTTGCGGCTCGGATATGATGATCAAAGGCGAGGACATCGAGCACATCGCCTTCGGCAACAGCTTTACCGACGACCACTTCCCGCGTCACAGCTTTGACTACATGCTGGCCAATCCGCCCTTCGGCGTTGAGTGGAAGCCCGAAGAGAGCTTCATTCGGAAGGAGCACGAGGAACAGGGTTTCGGTGGGCGGTTCGGAGCGGGTTTGCCCCGGATCAACGACGGGGCACTGCTGTTTCTGCTGCACATGATCAGCAAGATGAAAGACCCCAAGGAAGGCGGCACGCGTCTGGCTATCGTTTTCAACGGCTCGCCCCTCTTTACCGGGTCGGCCGGCTCGGGTGAGAGCGAGATTCGGCGCTGGATCATCGAGAACGACTGGCTCGAAGCCATCGTCGCCATGCCCGACCAGCTCTTCTACAACACGGGTATCTATACTTATCTCTGGGTCGTCACCAACCGCAAGAAACCCAGCCGCAAGGGCAAGATTCAACTGGTGGATGGCACCAAGTTCTTCAAGAAGATGCGTAAGAGCCTGGGCAACAAACGAAACGAGGTCTGTGAAGACCAACGGGCCCAGATCACTCGCCTCTATGGCAGTTTCACCGAAGGCGAGTTCGTTCGCATCTTCGACAATGCCGATTTTGGCTACCGCCGGATCACGGTCGAGCGACCGCTGAAGCTCAACTTTGCCGTGGGCGCCGAACGCATCGCCCGCCTGGAAGAGGCAAAACCGTTCGTGAATCTGGCCGTCAGCAAGAAGCGCAAGGACACCAAGGCCGCTCAGGCGGAGATCGAAGAAGGGCTGAGGTTTCAGAAGAGCATCCTCTCGGTCCTCTACGAACTGGCGCCCAAAGGCATCATCAAGAACCGCGAGACGTTCTCCGACCTGATGAAAGAGGTCTTCGCCGAAGCCAAGCTCAAGGTCCCGGCCCCACTGTTCAAGGCCATCCTCATGGCCCTGGCCGAACGGGATGAGACCGCCGATGTCTGCACCGACACCAGGGGCAATCCCGAACCCGATCCGGACCTGCGCGATTACGAGAACGTCCCATTGAAAGAGGACGTGGCCGAGTACATGAAGCGCGAGGTCCTGCCCCACGTGCCCGATGCCTGGGTAGACGAATCGAAGACCAAGATCGGCTATGAGATCAACTTCAACCGCTACTTCTACCAATACACGCCCCCGAGACCCCTGGAAGAGATCGAGGCCGACCTCAAGCAGATCGAGAAGGAGATCGCCGACATGCTGGCCGAGGTGACGAAATGAGCCGCGACTTTTATGAACTGTGCTATGACCAGTACAAGCAGGAAATGAACGAGGCGGAGGGCCTCTATCAGAAGGCAGGTGTAATGCTGGTGGTACTTCCCCTGCTGGGTGCGATTATGGTGTCGCTGGGCCGGGTGGATATCCTAGAGTTGTGCCTCACGCGCGTTGATGTGTGTCTGTTCTACCTGGCATTAGTTGTCTCTTGTACCGCCTTGGTTGCCAGTGTTGTGTTTCTGTTCCTTTGCGTCTATCCGCGCAAATACGGGACGCTGGCCAGCATGGGGGTATGGCAGAAATGGCGTGAAGACTACCAGAAGTACCTTAATAGCAAGGATAAGGCTGCAGCAGAGGCTGATTCGCTCGATCTGGCTATGTTTGAGAACATCTGCCCCAGGTTGGCCGAGGCCCAGCCGATAAACGCCGCGATCAACGAGAAACGCCGACGGGCATTCAAGCGATCAGTAGAAATGGGGGCAATCGCCCTAGCCTCGATCGGTATTGAAGCGCTATTTGGCCTCATCCTGAGGCTGCAAGGAGTGTGACCATGTCCGACGACAACAAAAAGGGTGATCTACCCATCATCAAGACTGGAAATCAGAACGATTCCAGCAACGGAGATAGTGGGAAACAAGGGAATGGCCCTCCTCCGCCACCGCCAAACATTGAGTCGACCAGGGATGACGGTCACGATGAATAGAGATCTCCACCCGCCCCAGAAAACATGACGATCATCAAGGACCATTCCGGCGGCAGGAGTAAGTAGTTTCTGTTGCGGAAAGGGGTTCTGAGCGTGTCATTGACCCGTTCCACG
>CAZSXM010000073.1:0-21139 GCA_964610435.1 uncultured Pirellulales bacterium
GGCCGCAGTCAAACGTGAGCTATTTCCGAATCTATTGCCTTACGAGTCCTAAGGGTGCGGCGGGTCAGGCAGGAGTTCGAAGGCGGCGGTGACGGGTTCGGCAATGGTGCGGGGCCGGCCGGTGGCGTGGTCGACGAACACCCAGTCCGTCTCGCCCTGGGCGAGGGTGACATTGTCGGACGTTCGGACGAATCTGTAGCGGCGCAGCGAGCGGACCTTGCGAAAGCTCGCCACCCAGGTCGAGGCCTCGATCTCGTCGCCGGCGAAGCCGGGACTAAGATACTCGATCTTATGCGACCGCGCGACCCAGGTGGCGCCGATCCGCTGCGTCAGATCGGTGCATCCGGCGGCGTCGGCGTGCCGCACGGCGATGTCCTGCATCCACTGCACGTATACCACGTTGTTGACGTGCCCGTTGGTGTCGATCGCCTCGGGGCCCACGGTGAATCGATGTCGATAGATCGCCTGCATTCTGAATCCTTCTTTGTCGGCATATCGAGCGGCGATGCCAGCCTAACACACCCGACACCGCGAGGCAATCGTCGGCTCCATGTCGCCCCGCCAAAACGACCTCGGCGGATTGGCTTTGCACGCGATTGCTTCGTATACTGTTATAGGGGCGGCCGGGAGATGCCGCAGCCCGTGTCAGGAGAGCGAAGGGACGCGCCGCCGTGACGACGAACCAACGGGAGGAAGGGGAACACCATGGACACTCAGGGAATCATCGCCAGGTCCGGCCGGGCCTTCAAGTACATCCTCGACCCCAACGCCGATCTGATGTCTCCATCACAGGCCGCCCGGCTCGCCGAGGCGGAACGACAACGCGATGAGCTCAAGGGCAAGCTTGATGCAAGCGAGAAGGCCTGCCGCGAGAAGAACACGCTGATCGCGGAGCTCCGCGAACAACTGGCCGCCAGAGCCGAGCAGGCCCCGTCGACCCCGGCTCAGAAGTCCCCGACGCCCCGCCGTCGCAAGAACACCAGGAAGACATCGCCCCAGGCCAAGACCACCGAGACGTCCGATGCGCCCCCCAAGCCCGCGCGGACCCGCAAGAGAAGCCGCCCGCGCAAGTCCGGGCCAAGCACGGGACGCACCCGCCCCAGGGGTTCGGAAGACAGCCCCAAGGCCTGACCCCGACGCATCGACCGTCCCATTCCCATCCCCGGCGTGGACTGACGCTATCGTTGCGCGTTCGTGGTGACGCCGGAAGGCGTTGTCCTATTCAGCGGGAGGTATGCCCTGACGGGCACACTACGAACGGCCCACCATTCCCAAGCCCTACGGGCTTGAGGCTGCCATCCTCGACTCTCCGTACCCGAAGTGGCCTGGCCCAGGAATCTGCCCAGACACCCGCACAGGACGCTCAGATTCTCCCTTGCCGCTTCGGGTCAGGCGGGCTATCATGGCCGTCAGCTTCGAGGGGCCGTCTCGACGAGGCCGATGGGGTCCGATCCTTCGTAGGACAGCACATTGCTCGTCGGATGGCCACGCTTCGAGGCAGGAAACAATCCGTGCCAGAAATGGGAAGGGACCAACATGAAGAGCGTGACAACGAAAGCTCGTACCCGCCTGCCCAACGAGACCATCGGCCCGGGTCGGCGGCAATTCCTCAAGACAGCGATGAAGGCCGGCGCCCTGCTGGCGCTGCCGCAGGTGATTCCCGGCAGCGCGCTGGGCAAGGCCGGCAGCATCGCACCCAGCGAGCGCATCATCCTGGGGGCCATCGGCATCGGTGGTCGCGGCCGCTACGTGCTCGGCTGCTTCCTGCAGGACCCCGACTTGCACTGCGTGGCCGTCTGCGATGTGCGCGGTGACAACCGCCAGCGGGCCAAGGCGATGGTGGACGACCGCTACGGCAACCAGGACTGCGCCACCTACATCGATATGGAAGAGCTACTGGCCCGCGCCGATATCGACGCCGTGTTGATCGCCACGGGTCCCAACTGGCACGCAACCGCCTCGATCATGGCGGCCAAGGCCGGCAAGGACGTCTACTGCGAGAAGCCGTGCACGAAGAACATCGCGCAGAGCCTGATCCTGGCCGATGTCTTCCGCCGTACCGGTCGTGTGTTCCAGGCCGGCACGCAGCGCCGCAGCCTGCCCAACTTCGCCTACGCGGTCGAGCTGGCCCAGAGCGGGCGGCTCGGCGATCTCGTCACACTCCACGCCCGCCCCTGGGGAATGCAGACCGAGATGAGCGGCTGGCTGCCGGCCGAGCCCGAGCCGCCGCGCGACCAGGTGGACTGGGACGCCTATCTCGGGCCGGCCGCATGGCGACCCTATAACCGCAGACTGATGAACGCCTTCAACTTCGAGAAGGGCGGCGGCCTCGTCGGCGGCGGGTGCCTCGAATGGGGCTCGCACTGCGTGGACCTGTGCCAGTGGGCCAACCAGGCCGACGACACCGCGCCGATCGAATACGAGCCGGTCGGCGGCCAACTGCACGCCCGCTACGCCAATGGTGTCAAGCTCGTCATCCGTGACGATGGCTGGCTGCCGCTGGGCTCGTGCCCGGTGCGGTTCGAAGGCACCACTGGCTGGGTGGAGACCGGCGACGACGCCGAATTCGCCGCCAGCTCGCCCGATCTGCTGACGCGGCGTGGCGCGAAGATCCCCGGCTACCCCGCCGACTTCCACGTGCGCGACTTCATCGACGCCATTCGGACGCGGGGCCAGACCCGGGCCAACGCCGATGCCGCCTGCTGGGCGCACATCGCCTGTCACGCGGCCAACATCGCCCTGTTCCTCGATCGCAAGGTCACGTTCGACCCGAAGACGTGCGCATTCATCGGCGACGAGCAGGCCAACCGGCTGCGTTCCGAGGCGCTTCGCGAACCGTGGCGGATTTGACGTCCGACCTTCTCCCGATAGTCCACCTGAACTATGAGGATCATCATGAACGTTTCGAAGAGACATGTCACATGGTTCGTTCTTCTGGCCGTCGTAGCCACATCGGCCGTGACCGTCGGCCAGGACCAGGCGGCGGCCGAGGCCAAACAGCGCGAGCTGATCGCCGTCCTCCAATCCAATGCCCCCAAAGCCGAGAAGGCCATCACCTGTAAGCAACTGGTTATCTACGGTGACGAGCGGGCCGTCCCCAGTCTGATGCCCCTGCTGGCCGACGCCGAACTGGCCTCGTGGGCGCGGAGTGCGCTCGAAGCGATCCCCGGTCCGGCCGCTGATGAGGCCCTGCGTGAGGCGATGGGCACGCTGCAAGGCCGCCTGCTGGTCGGCACGATCAACTCGATCGGCGTCCGGCGCGATGCCCGGGCCGTCGACGGGCTCGTGCAGAAGCTGCGAAGCGCCGATGCCGATGTCGCATCGGCCGCCGCCGTGGCGCTGGGCGATATCGGCGGCGATCGGGCCGCTTCCGCCCTGACACAGGCCCTGACCGGAGCGCCCGCCGGCGTTCGTTCGGCGGTGGCCGAGGGCTGCATCCTCTGCGCCGAGGGGTACATGGCGCAGGGCAAGGCCGCCGACGCCGTCAAGCTCTACGACGCGGTTCGCCGAGCCGATGTGCCCAATCAGCGGCACCTCGAAGCAATTCGCGGGGCCGTCCTGGCCCGCGGCTCCGACGGGGTAGGCCTGCTGACAGAACAGCTTCGCTCGGACGACAGAGGCCGGGTCGGCATCGCACTGCGGACGGCGCGCGAGCTGCCGGGGCGCAACGTCACCGAGGAGCTCGTCGCCGAGATGGACCGACTCAGTCCGCAGAAGCGGTCTCTTCTGCTATTGGCACTTTCCGACCGCAAGGACGACGCCGTGCGGCCGGCTGTCCTCAAAGCCGCCCAGAGCGGGCCCAAGGAATTACGGATCACCGCCATCGGCATCCTGATCCGCTTGGGCGATGTCTCCTGCGTTCCCGCCCTGCTGGAGGCGGCCACCGAAGGCGATGTGGAACTCGGCCGCGCTGCCCAGGAGACACTGGTGCGTCTGGCGGGCAAGGACGTGGACGCCGATTTAGCCACCCGCCTGCCGCAGGCCCAGGGCAAGCTGCGCCAGGTCCTGATCGAACTGGCCAGCCAGCGAGAGATCTACCAGAGCCTGCCGGCGATCATGTCGAGCATGGAAGACGACGACCCCGCCGTCCGTACTGCCGCCGTGCAAGCTGTCGGCGCGCTGGGCCGCGACCGCCGGCACGTCGCCGAGCTGAGCCGACTCGTGCAGAAGACGGCCGCTTCGGCCGAGCGGACGGCCATCGAGAGGGCCCTGCTGACCGTCACCGGCCGCGTTGGAACCTCCGCCGTGTCATACCTGATGCCACTGACCAAGAGCAGCGACCGCTCGCTCCAAATCACCGGCCTTCGCGCGCTATCCGTCGTCGGCGGCCCGGAGGCCTTGGGCGCCGTCAACGCCGCCGTCGCAGGCGACGAAGGCGACACCCAGGACGAAGCCGTGCGCATCCTCTCGACCTGGCCCAACCGCTGGCCTGAAGACGCCGCTGCGGGCGAGGCCCTGCTGCGTCTGGCCCGTTCGGGCGGCAAGACGTCGCATCAGGTCTTGGCCCTGCGCGGCTATCTCCAGTATCTCCGCGGCAACAAGAACCTCAGCAACGACCAGAAGCTGGCCCGCGTCAAGGACGTGCGACCTCAGATCCAACGGCCCGAGGAAGAGCGCCTCGCGATCGCCGTACTGGGCGAGGCCCCGAGCGCCGGCGCACTGGAGCTATTGACGACGCTATCGCAGGATGCGGCGGTCGCCGAAGAGGCGTATTCGGCCATCGTCACGGTCGCCGGCGGCGAGGTCCAGGGACTGTCCACGCAACAGCGAGGCCAGGCACTTCAGACGGTCCTCGAGAAGTCCGCCAACAACGGCACCAAGCGACGGGCGCAAGAGGCCTTGAAGCAAATCCAGTAGCCTCGCAATCTGCTGCAATTCCAAGGTGCCTGGCGCAAACCCTGTTTGCGACGGGCACCTTTGCTTTCCTCGGGATCACATGCTCAATGGATGGCGTCAGGCATCGGCCGCCCTGCCGCAACAAGCCAATGCGTCATTCTACTTCGTGCGCGACGACGTCGAGGACCTGCCGCTCACGTCGTTCCAGCAGGTCGCCGAGCGCGGGCAGGCTGAGCCGATAGCACAGGACAAGCACTGCCAGCAGCATTGCCGAAGCGATGAGGTTCGCCGTCGCGGCCGAGGCCCAGCCGGCCCAGCCGAACAGCAACCCGGACAAAGGCATGAGGAAGATCGGGGCCAGCGTCACGGGAAACAGCAAGTGCGACAGCAGGATCAGCAGGGTCGTCGTCGTGCGGGTTTTCGTCGGCTTCATCGAGCCCGGAGCGACCCGGTACGGCACGAGGACCGAGAGGAGATTGCCCATCATGCTCAGCAAGAGGAAGGCAGCGGGCAATTGCAGGATCGTCGCGACCACGACCGTCGCCGGCGGATGCACGGCAATCATCACGAGCGCCAACAGGACCAGACCGATCGCGGCAGCGATCGGAAACAACGCGAGGTTCTTGCCGAGCAGAATCCACTGGCGCCGCGTCGGCAGCAGCACCAGCGTGCGGAACCCGCCCCGGTCGAAGCCGAACAAATTGAACATGAGCTGGCCCATGCCGAAGAACGTCACCGCCACAGCGCCGGTCGCCATGAACGGCTTGACGATGTCGGGGGTGGTCGAGGACCGCTTGAACAACGCCATCCCGCCGAACATCACCAGCCACATCAGGTTCATCCCCAACGCCATCTTCACTTCGGGCGCGCGCTTGAGGGACCGAAAGAACGCCCGGGCCAGCGTGGAAGCCTCCTGGGGTATGCCCGGCAGTCGCCGTTCGTCGTCGTCACGGACGCGTGCGACAACTGTGGTCTTGGCCTTCGGCCTGGTCTTCTTGTCGGTCTCGCCGCCCTGATAGAAGCGAAGGGTGGACCGATAGGCGCGTCCGAGCCCCAGCGCGCCGATGGCGAAGACGCCGAGGGCCGCCAGGATCGCGGGCTGGACGTCACCGGCGGCCAGCGTCATCGCCCCGTTGCCCACCCAGAGAAACGGAACCACCTTGTGCGCCGTCAGCATGAGCGGTGGAATCGTCTTTACCCGCTTGTCCTGTGAGGGCGTCTGGTCCGGCTCCTCGGAGGGCACTGATGAGACGGTTTTCGGCCGGTGGCGGCCACGATCCGAAGTCAACTGAACCAGGAGATTGGGCAGTTGGGTCAGGAGGATGAACCCTACGGTGACGCCCACGATGATCGCCCGCCGGCGTCGCGGGTTGATCATGAGCGCAACCAGCCATCCACGCAGGCAGTAGATCCACGAAGTAATCATGAACACAAAGCCGATCACCAGCGGCAGCAGCCAGAGCATGACCAGTCCCCTGCCCAGAGCCAGTCCCAGGGCCAATCCGATCATACCGGGAACGAACAGGATGATGCTCAGAGACACATGTGAGGCAAGGTAATTGATGACGAAGATCTGCCTCAGCGAGATCGGCAGATGCAGCATGCGTCCGATGTCGATCGTTTCGGAACGCTGAATCTCCGAGACGATGGACATCATGCAGAAGAACAGGAACACGACGATCACTGTATCCCAGATAATCAGCAGCATCGTCGGTGCGACCTTCGGCAGGGCCAAGCCACCCGCCAGAAGACCCGCCAGCGCGCCACCGGCGCCGGCGGCCAGTCCGAGGGCAACCACGATCAGCGCGAGGGCCGCACCCAGGCCGCCGGCTCGCGCCCATTGGTTGCGGCTCAAACGCCATCGCAACCACAAAATCGTGCGGAGATGGTCCGTGTCCATCTACGCCTCCAGCCAACTGAGCTTCTGGCGTTCGATGTGGTCGCTGCCCACGACTTCGAGGAACCGTTGCTCGAGCGAGCCGCCGTGGCGAATCTCGTCCATGGTGGACTGGTGCACGAGCCGGCCCTGGGCGATGATCCCGACATCGGTGCACAGCTTCTCGACGATCTCCAGCACGTGTGATGTCACGAAGACGGTCCCACCGCGCTGGACGCACCGCTTGAGCGTATCGCGCAGCACGGCCGACGAAACGGCATCGACCCCCTCGAACGGCTCGTCCAGGAACAGCAGGTCCGGATTGGGAATCAGCGCGGCCGCCAGCGCCAGCTTCTTTTTCATGCCGTGCGAATACTCGACCGTCAGCTTCCTGTCCTCGTGCGCCAGCGTCATCATCGTCAGCAGTTCGTCGCAGCGATCGCGTACCACCGCTGCCGGCAACTGGTACATCCGTCCGACGAACGTCAGATACTCCCGCCCGGTCAGGTTGTCGAACAGGGCCAGGTCCTCGGGCACCACGCCGATCCGCCGCTTGACCTCGCGGGCCCGACGCAGATCGCTTGTGTCTTCGCCCAAGACGCGCATCGCCCCCGAGGTGGGGGCCAGCAGACCCGTCAGCATCTTGATCGTGGTGGATTTGCCGGCGCCGTTGGGACCGAGGAAGCCGTAGAACGTCCCGGTCCGGACGTGCAGATCCAGATCTTCCACGGCCGTCCGATCACCGAAGCGACGCGTCAATCCGCTTGTCTCAATCGCCAGTTCCATGCGCGACAAATCTATGTCGCCCAGGAACGAAAAGCAAGCCCCTTCTTCCTGCCGGGCTCCATCGATGCGCGTAGGGGCGGCGCATGCGTCGCCCCTACAGATCGAACGCGGGAACGTTCTGTCTATCGCAGAAACAGCATCTCGGCATAGATCGGCAGCGGCCAGAGCTTGGCGTCGACGAGGGTCTCCAGTTCGTCGGCGGCCGCCCGAACGACGCCCATCGCCGGCAGCACGTCGTGCGCGTAGCACTCGGCATGGGCCTCACAACCGGTCGTTGCAGCCGCCTTGGCCGTGGCCTCTTCCAGTTTGTTGATCCCATTCTCCAGGTCCGTGACAAGTTCGCAAATCCGAGCGAGCATCTTGCCCTGGGTCTCGGCGTGGCCGCCCACTCCGGAGACGGCTGCCACCGCGGCCGCCAGGCGAGCGGAGTACTCACAGGACGCCGGCAGGATCTGCCGCTTGGCGATGCTCAGCATGGTCTGCGCCTCGATGTTGATCTGGCGGCTGTAGACCTCGAGCAGAATCTCCGTCCTTGCCTTGAGCTCCTGCTTCGAGAGCACGCCATGCTTGCTGAACAGCGCAAGGTTCTCTTCTGATGGGATGCCCTTGAGCGATTCGACCGTCGAGCGGATGTTCGACAACCCGCGTTTCTCTGCTTCGGCCACCCACTCGGCCGTGTAGTTGTCGCCGTTGAACAGAATCCGGGCGTGCTTGACGGCGATGTCCTGCAGGATCTTCTGTGCGGTCGTCTTGACGTCACGGGCTCTCTCCAGCTCGTCGGCAATGTCACAGAGGGCGTCGGCCACGATCGTGTTGAGCACGAAGCTGGGACCCGAAACCGACTGGGTCGAGCCGACCATGCGAAACTCGAACTTGTTGCCCGTGAAGGCGAACGGTGAGGTCCGGTTGCGGTCCGTGCAGTCCTTCGGCAGCGGCGGCAAGGTAGAGACGCCGAGCTTGAGCTGGCCGCCGACCTTGCTGGTCTTGGCCGGGCCTTTGGCCAGTTGCTCGAAGATGTCCGTCAACTGGTCGCCGAGGAAGACCGACACGATCGCCGGCGGCGCCTCGTTGGCGCCGAGGCGATGCTCGTTGCCGGCATTGGCCACACTGGCGCGGAGCAGCATCGCGTTCTTGTCCACCGCCTTGATCACGGCACAGAGCATCACGAGGAAGACCATGTTGTCGTGCGGCGTGTCACCCGGGTCGAGCAGATTGATCCCGTCGTCGGTCACCATGCTCCAGTTGTTGTGCTTGCCCGAGCCGTTGACCCCGGCGAACGGCTTCTCGTGCAGCAGGCACACGAACCCGTGGTGCAATGCCACCTTTTGCAGGGCGTCCATGGTCACTTGGTTGTGGTCGGCGGCCACGTTGACCGTCGAGAAGACCGGCGCCAGCTCATACTGCGCCGGCGCCACCTCGTTGTGCTGGGTCTTGGCCGTGACGCCGAGCTTCCACAACTCGTTGTTGACCTCGCTCATGAAACTGGCCACGCGCTCATGCAGCGAGCCGAAGTAGTGGTCCTCCAGTTCCTGTCCTCGCGGGGGCTTGGCGCCGAACAGCGTCCGCCCGGCCAGGACCAGGTCCAGGCGCTTCCTGTAGAATTCCTGATCGATCAGGAAGTACTCCTGCTCGGGCCCCATCGTCGCCGTGACCCGCGAGCTGCTCGTGTTGCCCAAGGCCCTCAGCACGCGAACCGCCTGCTTGTCCAGCGCGTCCATCGAACGCAGCAGCGGCGTCTTCTTGTCCAGCGCATCGCCCGTATACGAGCAGAACGCGCTGGGAATGTACAACGTGGTGTTCTTGCCGTTCTCCTTGACAAACACGGGCGATGTGCAATCCCATGCCGTGTAACCGCGAGCCTCGAACGTGGCCCGCAGACCGCCGGAAGGGAACGACGAGGCGTCGGGCTCGCCCTTGATCAACTCCTTGCCGCTGAACTCCATGATCGTCCTGCCGTCGGGCGTCGGCGAGATGAACGCATCGTGCTTCTCGGCCGTCAGACCCGTCATCGGCTGGAACCAGTGGCAATAGTGCGTCGCGCCCTTGGCGATGGCCCAGTCCTTCATGGCGTTGGCAATCACATCGGCGGTGACGGGATCGAGCGGCTGCTCGCCGTCCAAAGTCTTCTTGAGCGAGCGGAACACGTTCTTGGGCAGACATTCCCGCATGGTTGCCTCGTTGAATACATTGCGCCCGAATGCGTTGTTGACGGTAATCGACATTTCTAACTCCTCAATTGCCTTCCCATTTGTTGTCGGGATCATTTCTTCCCAAGCCTCAGCGCTCCGGCGATCCGTCATCATCGGTTTCGATACGTACTAGACACGACTCTGGCGCATCCAACCCTGTTGCTGCAATTCGCGTGCCAATTCCATCGAACCCGGCGCAATGACTGTACCACCCTTGTACACAAGGCTTTATGGACCAACCACTCCTATACACATCCTTCCAGCACACTACGTTTTTGTCGATGCACCCCTCGGCGCCCTACAAAATCGTATCATCCTCTGGCGGAAATGCCACCTTCGCGATCCTGCGATTCGTAGAAACGGAGCTTGCGATGCGGAGCAGAACATGCTTTACTACCAAGGATCAGTGATCGAAACACGTCTTACGGATGAGTATGGTTGCTCCTGAATCTGCAGTCGCGATAGGAACGAAAGGCGAGGCAGCCAGACGGCTTCGTGCCGGTTCCTTGTCCATTCCGCGCCGATCCGCCGGGCCTGTCAGGTGCGCGGCGATTCCGGCATCGGGTGGTGACATCGGCACGTGACAGGAGACAGAACCCTAACATCAAGTTTGGAGAGTCTGAGTATGACGCACAAGCAGAAATGGACACGACGGGAACTACTGAAGAGTTCGGCTGTGGCGGCCGGGACTCTGGTCCTGACGGGGACGCCCGGGCCGCTGGCCTACGCCCAGGGCAGCGATACGATACGGGTCGGCGTAGTCGGCTGTGGCGGACGGGGCAGCGGCGCGGCACATGATTGCGTCAACTCGTCGCCTGGCGTGAAGATCGTCGCGCTGGCGGACGCCTTTGGCGACCGGATCGCGAAACTCAAGGGCGATTTCAATGTGCCCGACGATCGTTGCTTCGTCGGTCTGGACTCCTACAAGAAGCTGATGGCCCTGGACGATGTGAACTTCGTCATCCTGGCGGCGGCTCCCGGATTTCGCCCGCCCCACCTTGCCGAGGCCATTCGGCAGGGCAAACATGTTTTCATGGAGAAACCGGTCGCCGTTTGTCCGGCGGGCATCAAGATGGTGATGGAAGCCTCGGAACTGGCCGAGCAGAAGGGTCTCGGCATCGTCGCCGGCACGCAGCGGCGTCACCAGTTCGAGTACGTTGAGACCATGAAGCGCGTCCTGGACGGCGCGATCGGCGAGATCGTTTCGGCCCAGTGCTATTGGAACATGGGCGGCCTCTGGTGCCACAAACGTCGGCCGGGCGAAAGCGACGTCGAGTGGCAGATGCGCAACTGGCTCTACTTCACGTGGCTGTCGGGCGATCACATCGTCGAGCAGCACATGCACAATATCGACGTGGTCAACTGGGCCTTCGGCGACGTGCTTCCGGAGACAGTGCACGGCATCGGCGGGCGGCAGTATCGCACCGGCGAAGAGTACGGCCATATCTTCGACCACTTCGGAGTCGAGTTCAGCTATCCGGGCGACGTGCGGACGATCAGCACCTGCCGCCAGATTGAAGGCACCGCCGGCAACGTCAGCGAACGGGTCGTCGGCACGAAGGGCTGGACGGATTGCAGTGGCCGGATCGAAGGCGAGAACGCCTGGCGCTACCGCGGCCCCCGGAGCAACCCCTACGTCCAGGAACACACCGACCTGATCGCAAGCATTCGCAGCGGTAGACCGCTCAATGAGGGCAAGACGGTTGCCGGAAGCACACTCTGTGCGATCATGGGGCGCGAATCCGCCTACTCGCGTCAACAGTTCCGGACATCGTGGTTCACGAGCCGTTGCACACTCAACCTGCTTCCGCCGGCGGACCTGAAACTCAGCGATTCAAAGCCGGTGCCTCCGGTAGCGATTCCGGGTCAGTACGTGCTTCCTGGTTTCGCACAAAGACAGGGGCGTGGATAGGCATGGCCGATGAATCGACCGGAGACGTGGGTTTGGACCACGAGATGGCTACGACATACCGAACAAAGGAGATTGCTGATATGGCATCATCAGAGAAAGATAACGGCACATTGAAGAAGGCTGTCGGCGTGGCAGCGGCTGCGGCCTCGATCGGCCAGATGGCCCATGCCCAGGGCACCGGCAAGATCAAGGTCGGCTTGCTGGGCTGCGGCGGACGGGGCAACGGCGCCCTGCAACACTGCCTCCAGGCCGATCCCGGCATTGAGGTCATCGCGCTGGCCGACCTTTTTGAGGACAAGGTTCGGCGGACGCGGGACGCTTTTATGCGAAGGGACCAGTATCAGGGCCGCATCAAAATCGATGACGATCATCTGTACTGGGGCTATGACTGCCACGAGAAGCTGGCGAAGTGCGAGGCCGATCTGCTGCTGATGGCGACCGCTCCGGCCTTTCGCCCGCGGCAGATGATGGCCGCGATCAAGGCGGGCAAGCACGTCTTTACCGAGAAGCCCATTGCCACTGACGTGGCCGGGTGCAAGGAGTTCATGGCCGCGTCGAAGCTGGCCAAGGAGAAGGGCTTGGCCATCGTCGCCGGCACGCAGCGTCGCCACGAATTCAGCCGCATTGAACTGATGAAGCGCATCCACGACGGCGCCATCGGCGAGTTGGTCGGCGGCCAGTGCTATTGGTACGGCGGGGGCATCTGGTTCCGCGGCGCCAGCGAGGGCATGAGCGAACTGGATTGGCAGTGCGAAAACTGGTACCACTTCACCTGGCTGTCCGGCGATCAGATCTGCGAGCAGCACATTCACAACATCGACGTGCTGAACTGGTGCTTCGATGGGCCGCCGGCCAAATTCATGGCGGTCGGGGGACGCCAGTGGCGCGACCACAATGAAAGCCAGGTTCGGATCGCCAAGGACGTCTGCCGCAGGTACACCGGCAGCGAAGAGAACTGGGAAAAGTACAACGGCGACATCTGGGACCACGTTTATGCCGAGTTCGAATACCCCAACGGCGCCCGCTGCCTGAGTTTCAGCGGCCACAGCCCTGGCACCGGCCGCAACGGCGAGAAGATTGTCGGCACCAAGGGCACCAGCGACTGCAACCACAACATCAGAGGCCAGAACGCCTGGACCTACGAGGGCGAGAATGTCGACGGCATGCTCCGCGAGCACATCGACCTGATCCAGAGCATCCGCAGCGGCAACGTGCTGAACCAAGGCCAGCGAATCGCCGAGAGCACGCTGACCGCGATCGGCGCCTATATCGCTGCCTGCACGGGTCAGGTGGTCACGTGGGACTGGCTGATGAACGAGTCCAAGCACAGTCTGGTGCCGAGTCAGGCGGACATCATGGCCGGCAAGCCGCGTTACTACCCGGTTCCCACCGGTCGCGACCCACTGGTCTGAGGCCCATGGCTTGATCGAGATTCAGGGCCCGATGTGCCGGACCGCGTGCCGGCCATCGGGCCTTTGCCTTTTCTGCCAGGGAGGTCGATGCCATGGGGCTGCTTCTCGGCGTGTTCGCGTTCCAGTCGATGGCATCGGATTGGCGTCCGCCGGAAAGTATTCGTCCGTTCTTCGAGCCGCCGGCAGCTTTCGCGGATGACCTCGGCGCCTATCGATCGCCTCTGACGTTCGACGACGGCTCGCCTGTGGAGACCGCGGCCGATTGGCCCAGACGGCGAGAGGAGATCCTTGCCACGTGGCGCGGTTGGCTCGGTGACTGGCCTCCGCTGATCGCCGGGCCCGCGATTCAATACGTCATGCAGACCGAGCGTGATGGCGTTGCCCCGCATGAGGCGCACGGGGAGATCGCCCCCGGCGGCCAAACCGTGGCCGGCTATCTGCTTGTTCCCGACGGCACCGGGCCGTTCCCGGCCGTGCTCGTGGTCTACGGGGCATCCCCACCGAAACCAACCCGCGCACCGGCCCCGTATGCGTAGATGGTCAAAACGGGCCGGGACCTGCATGAGTTGCATGCACTGATGGCCCCGCGCCCGTTTCTTGTCTCAGGAGGCGCCGCCGACCCGCCCCAACCCTGGCAGGCCCTCAATCACACCGTCGCCGTCAACACACTCCTTGGTTGCGCCTATCGCGTCGCCATGACCAATCGAGACACCCACGCCCCCACCGCCTCATCCAACACCCAGATCTACGAATTCTCCGCCTATGGTCTCGGCTCGAAACGGTAGGCCGCAGTATCGCGACTATGGGGCCGGCTGGTATGGATACGCATGCCAGGCAATGCCCTCGTAGGTCCAAACGTCCGAGTGGTCGAGGATAATCTGGTCCCTCTGCGCCTCGTTTAGCGTATAGAAGTAGCGCCGGATGCTGTCCGACCGGAACCGGTAGACCGGAATCGTCCCAGTCACCTCTACATCCGGCGGGAAGGCCCAGAATGCCTCACCCCGATCCGTCCACACGGACGAGAACTTCTCGTTGATCGTGTCCCGCATGGCCGGGTCGATGGTATAGAGATGCGTCTTGAACACGTCTGACCAGAAGCAGTACACCGGCGCGCTGTCGGGCTCGAACTCGGCGGGAAGGGCCCGATACTCGACACCCTGATAGACCCAGCCGCCGGCCGTGTCCTTGATGAGGTTCTCCTTCTCCGTTTCGTTGGCGGTGTAGAAGTAGGTGGACAGAGCCTCCGACCAGAAGCGGTGAACCGACAGACGCGACGGAGTCCCTTTGCCGGTGACGCTGTAGTTCACGGTCAAGGTCGAGTACTCCAGGGTCACGCGCTGGCCTACCATATCGACGACACTATCGATATTCATGAAAATGTAGACCTGCCTATCGTCCCAGAGTTGGTCGAGGACTTCCTGGGGCAGTTCGAACTGCGTGATCCCCCATGCGCGCGGGGGGGTCTGCTCCAGTCGCCCGAGCTCGATCCCGTTGGCGTAGATCATGTGAATCTCGGGGGCATCCGGCCTGAGGTCTGCCACGTCCCAGGCATTGATCGTCAATGTGGCAGAGAGGATCCCCTTGGCGTCACCGGGCACGCGACCTCTGACATCGTGCGTCCAACCCCAATCCTCCCACATCCCCCGATGATAGGGCGAGTGGTCGGTGACCACACCCGGCGGAATGAACCAGGGCTCGCCCCACTTTGCGTTGTGGGTGTAGTCAAGCGTCTGCCGGATCGCGGTGACGCCGGCGTTCGCCGTGCCTGCCAGCAACATAATGCATGCGATCCACCCCAATGCGTACGCTGCTTTCATCATTGTTCGTTCACCTCCCACAGCACTCTCGGGCAGACGAACTGAAAAAGGGGGTCTGCTCCCCTTGATTCAGCATATCACCACCGCACATGCGGCGTGGTCTGGGCCGAGCGATCAGCGTGTACAGATGGATAAAATCCCCATAATCGACTATAGCCCCCATTTTAACACCCCTCTGCACCAAAGTCAAGGGGTTTCTGCGACCATCGAGGCTGGGGTGCGCGCTTTCGGAGCGGTCCGGGCTTGACCTTCTCCGGCCGATACGATAGGATGTGGGCTCGTCGGATGGTATGCAGGAGAGGAGGATCCTGGCTCACGAATGAGCTTCGAGTACAGAGTCTGACCATGCACGAACTGGAAATCCAGGTCCCGGCCCCCCGGCCGGGCAGCTACAAAGTCGCCATCGGCACGGGCCTCCTGCCGGGCCTATGGCCGCAGATCAAGGCCGCCTTCGGCCATCGCCGGCCGTTTGTCATCACCGATGCCAACGTGGTTGCCGCCGGCCACCTCGACGCCCTGCTCGGCAGCCGACCGGCGCCCCAATTCATCATCGATCCGCCCGGTGAGGGCTCCAAGAACATCACCACCGCCGTGGCCATCGTCGAGGCGATGGAGAAGGCCTACCTCGGACGCGACACGCTCGTCGTCGCCCTCGGCGGCGGCACAGTGGGCGACGTGGCCGGCTTCGCAGCGGCCATCTTCAAACGCGGCGTCCCCGTCGTCCAGATTCCGACGACCACGCTGGCCCAGGCCGACTCGGCCATCGGCGGCAAGACCGGCGTGGATTCCAGCGTCAGCAAGAACGCCTTCGGGGCCTTCTGGCACCCAGCGGCCGTTTACATCGATGTCGCCACAGTGCAAACGCTCGATGAACGGCAATACCGCTGTGGCCTGGTCGAATCGGTTAAGCACGCGATGATCGCCGACGTGAACTACCTCGAGTTCATCGAACAGCACATGGACGCCCTTCTCAACCGACAGAGCGCAGTGCTCCAGACAATCGCCCGGCACAATTGCACGATCAAGGGCCGCATCGTCGAGGCCGACCCCGACGAGCGCAACCAGCGTCGGATGCTCAACTACGGCCACACGATCGGACACGCCGTCGAATCGGCCGGCAACTACCAATTGCTGCACGGCGAAGCGGTCGCCATCGGCATCATCGCCGCCGGACGCATCGAGATCGAGATGGGCCTGTCCGAGCCCGACCGCCTCGAACGCATCACCGCCTTGCTCGAACGGCTCGGTGTTCCGACGAAACCGCCGTCCGATCTGGATGAAAGGGAACTGATCGACCGCCTCAAGCACGACAAGAAGGCGGTCAGCCGATGGCCCAGATTCGTTCTGCTCGACCGCCTCGGCCACGTCCACTGCCCCAACGGCCAATACGCAACAGATGTGGATCGTTTGGTCGTGGAGAAGGTGCTGAACTCGATGAAGAACGACCGCTAAACCCCGCATTTCTCACCGCAGGCTTGATCTGCCGCAAAAGGATCCCGCCGCCGTCGGAGGCGACGCGTCCGCCATCAAGGCGAGCGACGACGCCTCGCCGACCGAGCACGGCAATCGCATGTACGCCCCAGAGGGTGTGCTGAGTACATGGCTCTGTATCATGCGCCCGGGCAGTGAGCCGAGCAGCCCCGCACGTTTCCATCAGTTCGCTGAAACGCCGCGAGCGTCGGCGTCCCAGGGCTCGATCTGGCGGAGGCGTTTGGGCGCGAGGGCGCGATAGCAGTCGGGCAAGTCGAACGACGTCAGGATGTTCGGCACCAGCGTCGAGAGCGGCCAAGCGTAGGTCTTCGACTCGGCGATCTCGGAATACGACGTCGGCGCGTTCTTAAGCGTCACCTGCACGACGCGGTCGCTCAGCACGGCGGCAAACGTCGCGGGGATCGCGCCCCAGCCCTTGCCCACCAGATGGACCTCGTCGTGGCCCGCCTCGCCGAGCCAATCGAGGACACGCAGCAGGTCGTGCGTTCGCTGTCCGATGTACGGCCGATCGAGCATGATCGAGTGGATCGCGTAGAAGTAGTCGCTGCCGTAGGGATTGAAGTACGAATTCTCGTCGCAGGTATCGGGTCTGGACTCGCCGATGCCACGGACATCGACCGTGTAGAAATCCATATCCGGCTCGGCGGCGATCAGTTCGGCGATCAGCGGCTCCTCCCGCAGCTCGGCGTCGCTGGACAGATGCGAGACGTAGAGGACCGCCCGCTTCGTCATCGCGCGCGGTCGCGACAGCAGTTGCTCGTTGCCCAGACGATAGACCACAGCATGAATCCCCGGCTCGGTCTCGACGAGATAGGTCGTCCATCGCGGCTTCGGATAGCCGCGCGATCGCCGGCTGCGCAGGATGCGGTACTCGGGCGCGGACTTGCCGTCCGACTCGCTCAGGCGCAGCACGTCACGGATGCGCGGCTGCAACTGGCTCAGGGTCAATTCGCTCGGCCGCTGCTTCGCCAGCGCCTGGGACTTGGCCCTTGTGAACTCGTAGATGGGCCGCGAATCCAATTCGCAGACCTGGCCGCGCGGGGTGCACTGGAGCGTCGGGTCCTTCTCGATCGTCAGGTCCGGCTCGGCGGTCGCGTCGCTGATGCCCGTGACGCCGTTGAACCAGCGGTACATGGCCTCGCGGTTCTCCTGCGAGAAGCCGTGACCGGTCGGGCCGGTGAACAGACCGATATTGTCCTCGGCATCGAGGAGCCGATACAGACGCCGAAGGCTCTCGTAGGCGGCCTCGGCGCCGCGCACGTCGAAGTAGTCCTTCTCCTTGGCGAGGATGATGACGGGCTTGGGGGCCATCGCCGCCAGGAAGTCCTGATGGTCCAGGCCGTAGGCCAGCGCTCGCGGCGGACACTGCTCGGTGTCGGCGGGAAGCTCGTTCTCGAGGTTGCGTCGAAACGTCGTGACGAAGCAGGCGGGCGCCGCCATCGTCCAGCGCCGTTCGACGCCGCACAGCCACGTCGTCATCGTGCCGCCGCCGCTGTTGCCCGTCACGCCAATCTGCTGCGGATCGACTTCCTTTCGCGTCAGCAGATAGTCAAGCGCGCGAATGCCGTCCCACGCCCGCCAGGAGCCGAGGAACTCACCGATGAGAAACTGCTGGTTGCCCGCGTAGAGGTGCTCGCGAACGCCGACGCCGATCTCGCTGCGGAGCTGGTCGTCGGGGTATTGCAGCCGCTCGCCCTGGCCGAGCGGATCGAAGATCAGCACGACGTAGCCCTGGCGGGCCAGACCCTGTGCAAAGGCCTGATACGCCTCGGCCGCCTTGCCCGTGGTGGAATGGCCGCAGGTGCCGACGACACCGGGCAGCGGGAAGTCCCGACCCTTGGGGATGTAGAGGTTGGCCGTGACGAGGAAGTCCGGCCGACTCTCGAAGATGACGTTCTCGATCGTGTAGGCATCGCGTTCGACGACGCCCGTGATGCGAGGGTTCAGGGGCGTCTTCTCGGGCCAGGGCCCGAAGCTGCGGTCGATGCGCCGGCGCACGTCGCGAACGAACGCCTCGGCATCCTGTCGGCTTTCCAACGTGGCGCGCCGGAAGTCGTTCCGCCGCTCGATCTGCCGGATCTGATCGACGAAGTACTCCTGCACCATGCGCGGCAGTCGATTGAGTGGTTCGAGGGCGGGCCGCTGTGGCGCCTCGCTCGATGCCGCCGGCGTCATGGCCGAGCAAGCAACGGCAAGGATAAGAACCAGAACCACGACTCGAATCCAACGGGACAACGGAATGGGACGGAACATGATCGTATCCTCCATATACCTGTCACACGGATCGCATCGCTCGGCGCTGCGGCGCCGTCTTACGACATGGGGCACGCGCCGCCGGGACACATGCCGGCGCCGCAGGCGGGACCGGCCTCGCACGAGTCGCACGCCGAGCCGCCGGACGCCTTGCCCTGCCCGACGGCGAAGCCGGACAGGAGCTTCTTCACGTCACGACTGCCGCAGTTGGCGCAGGTCGGCTTTGCCGCTCTGCGGCCCTTCTGCAGCACTTCCATCACGTGACCACACTGTTCGCATCGGTATTCGAAGATCGGCATAGGTCCACTCTCCCTCCTTCAGGATTCATTCGACAATGGGACGCCGCTGCGGACAAGGACCTGGCGGCCCAGCTCGCAGCCGAGGTGCCGGGCCAGGACCGCGCACTTCGGACGCAGCAGGAAGAAGATATTGCGGTCAGACTCGCTGAGTGTCTCGAAGTTACCCTGGCCCTTGGCGACGATCAGATCGGCCTTCTCGAACCGCTTGCGGAAGGCCTTCGAGCAGATCTCGAGGATCGTGCCCGGCGCGTCGGCGCCGTTGTCGATGACCTCGACGAGATCGGTCATACCCACCATCTCGGCGTCGGCCAAGAGCGCATCGTTGAGGATGGGCCCGCCGCGCACAACGAACGTCACCCTCTGTCGGGGCATCTGCTCGATGAGCAGCCGGTCGAAGACGATCTCACCGGCGTTGTCGCCCAGATAGAGGATGTTCGTCGCCTCGGCAATCGCCACTTTGAATTCGACCAGCGCATCGAGGTCCAGCGGATCGGTCAGCGAGCGGGCGATGACGCCCTCGACGACGCTCTCATCGACGGTCGAGTTGACGCCGAAATCAATGACGTTGCCCGCAATGGCCAGCCGCACCGCCGTCTCGAAGCGGTCGGCCGAGCCGGCCACCGTCTCTTCAAGGTCGTCCACCATCTCCATCGCCAGGCGATTGTATCGCTGCTTGACCTCCAGATAGGGATCGACCACACCCGTCATCGTTCGCACCATGCGATGCACCTTGCGGGCCACCGCCGGCGGGCTCTCACGCATGTCTATGTCATGCCAGAGGCCCAGCGCCTCGCGAAGCACCTTCTCGTGCATCGCCTCGTCGTCGGTGATCATGCGAATCGAATCGAGAACCTGCCGGATCGCACAGGGAATACAGTCAAAGTAGGTTTTCATAGCACCTCAGTCAAAGGACCAACGGGACGAATGAAGAGCACCTCACCCGATCGGCCGGATACATTTCACTTCGCCGATTTCGGCACGGTGAGCATGACCGACAACTCGCCGACGCTGATCCTGAACTGGCCCGGCTCGACGATTGGCTTGTTGTCGCGGCCGACAAAGGCCAGGTCGTCCCAGCCCAATTCGAACCGAGCCGTCCGAGTCTGCCCGGGCCGCAAGTCCACCTTCTGGAAGCCCTTGAGCTGCCGGACCGCCGGAGTCACCGACGCAACCAGGTCCGACAGATACAATTGCACGATCTCCTTGGCCGCCACGTCGCCGGTATTGGTCACCTCCACCGTCACCCGCAGCGTCTGGCCCGGCCGCATTTCGCTGCGGTCGGCCTGCAACGCGCGGTAGTTCAGCGATGTGTACGACAGGCCGTGACCGAACGGCCACTGCGGATTGAACTTGTTCTCAGCGGTGTTCTCGCTGGGCTTGTGGTCGTAGGTCGTGAAGCCGGAAGCGAACCGGGGATAGGTGAACGGCAGCTTGCCGCTCGGATTCACGTCGCCAAACAGCACGTCGGCCACCGCCTGGCCGCCCTCCATACCGGGCAGGTAAGCCATCAGGATCGCATCGGCGTCATCGACGATGGTGCGGATCACACGGGGCCGGCCCTGGACCAGCACCAGCACGATGGGCTTGCCCGTCTTGGCCAGTTCCTTGACGAGTTTCAACTGCGGCTCGCTCATCGTCAGGTCGTCGATATTGCCGGGCGTCTCACAATACGCCGGCTCGCCGATGCAGGCAACGATGACATCGACGTTCTCGGCGGCCGACACGGCGCCGGCGATGTCTTTGTCTTCGTCGAACGTCACAGCGTTGACGTATGTAACGTTGCCGGCGCCGATCTTGGCGCGGATCGCTTCGAGAATCGTGTGCTTGTCCTGCGGATAGAGCGCCTCGTTGTCGCCCTGCCAGGTGATCGTCCATCCGCCGTTGAGCACCGACAGCAGGTTGGCGGTCGGGCCGGTGACGAGCACCTTCCTGTCCCTGGCCAGGGGCAGGGTGTTCTGCTCGTTCTTCAGCAGGGTCATCGCCTCCTGTGCGGCCTGCAGGTTCACCTTGCGGCTGGCCTCCAGGGCGACGTTGTCGAGCAGGTTCGGGTTCGGATACGGCCGCTCGAACAGGCCGAGCTTGAACTTGACGCGCAGGATGCCGCTGACCGCCTCGTCGATCCGCGACATCGGCACTTCGCCGTCGCGGACCAGCTCGATCAGCGTGTCGTAGAAGCTGTAATCGTACGGGACCATGCTCATGTCGATCCCCGCCATCACCGCCATCTTTACCGCCTCGCGCCGGTCCTTGGCGACCTTCTCGCGGGTG
>CAZSXM010000074.1:0-20769 GCA_964610435.1 uncultured Pirellulales bacterium
GTCGGTTCGTGACTGTCACGACCTATCGTGTTGCACTTCGCATGTTAATGCGCCCCTAGTATTCATGGAGAATCTGGGTGTTGTTTGCGATTACGCTGTAACTCCTGCCGAGCGTGCGCATAGCAATACTCCAAGCGCAAACGGATCTCAGGCTCGTACTTGTCCAAGGCAAGGTCACACGCCAATAGCTTCATCAAATCGCGCATTCGTTCCGGTGGAAACACCTTCTCGGCAATTGACTCGTTGAAGGGAGCCTTCTGCATCGTAGCGCCAGGACGAATATGTTGCCACTCGTAATCCGTGAGGAGAACACCAATCTGCGGAATGACAACCTCTTTCCTTACGGATGCGGCCGTCAATAGAACGGGCCCGAACCAGAGCCAGTCTTCGTTGTCCAGTCCGGGTCCGCCACGTTCCCGACTTCCGTGATGAACAACGAGGTGATATATGCTCCACGGATACTCGGGATCGAGTGCGTTGGCAAGCAGCTCTGCATCGTTTTCGTAGGCGGTCCTGGCGGCCTGTACGAAGCGCTTGCGAACTTCAGGGGTCGGAAGGGAGGCGCTCGCCTGGTCGGACCGCCAGTAGTAGTAGATGTCGTTAGCGAATCTCAGACTGACACGCAACATCTTCGATATCTCACTGATCACCCAGTTCTCATGGTGATCAAAGTGCTTCTTCAACGAAAGGCGGAACAGTTGTTCGAACCCGGGATACTTAGTAGCATCGCAAACTGTCCCATTCTTGCGAATCAACAAGAACAACTCGCTAGCCAAGTCTCGAACCTCCTTGCCATCGAAACGCAGTCCAAACTGCTCTACCTTCTCGGCAAACCCATCAACGTTAAGCAGCGCATCCGCCATCGTATGCCCCTGGAAGACGTCCGAATCTCTTTCAGTCTTCCAACGGTCAATCGCACGAAGAACCTGTTGATCGCGGATCTCGTTGCCGCTGATGTGTTCTCGGTTCAGCCTGGCCCAGTAGTCTGTAGGTTGTCCCACAAGAACGCTCTGTGGATTGATGTTGCTCTGGTGTACAGCATGAGCCTTGTTCCAACCAGGGAAGAGTGGCCCAATCAGCTTTTGAAGGCCGCCGATATCGTATTCAGTTTCCTTGCATAGGTGTTCAAGCTGCCTATTGAATAGTTGCCGATTTTCCTCGTTCTGCTTCTTGGCAGTATCCGTTTCTCCCCACGTGGACATAATCCGAAGCCGTTCGACGTTGTCATTTAACAATAGGTAGACTGTGGGGGCAGACCCGCGCAAGATATTGCAAACAAGCAGATCGTCAAAATCGATCTCCCCATGTAACGTCTCCCATGCAAGCCACGTTCGGCGTAAGGAAGTCTTGAGAATCCGCGGAGAAGTCAACTGCGCTGCAAGTGCGTCAATCGGACGTTCAATCAACTCGGCTTCGGCGATGCGATCTGTTGTGTCCGATCCAGTGAAGCTCATACGCCGCCGTCTCTGCTCAAAAGTCAACGGATCGATATCATCGGGATATCGTCTCAGAGAATACGCGCGAAAGGCCCGAAGAACACGCAATACCGGCTGGCGCGCAAGCGGCGCCATAACTTCAATGTGTTCGCCAAGCTTGGCCGCAACGTCCTCGCCCTGGTATTTTTGACCCATGGCGAGAACGAAGGAAATGTCTTGGAGTCCTTTCAGGTTCTCCAACAGAGATGCGATCTCGTTGAGGAACGTCTCTTCTCGAACGTTGCGATCCACGTCTTCGAGGAATGCCACCACGCGCATATTCGCTCGAAGAAGCACACTGTCTATCCGCTGTAGGCTGTCTCGACGGCCTGCAGGGCGGCTCATCAAAGCGCAGACTGCGTGCAGCCATGCCCCCGAACCAGTCAGCATTCTCTGATAGCCGGCCGGAATCGTTGATATCTCAAGGCAGTCAATTCTCTTGGACATTGCCTCGACAATCGCTTCCAGGATGTGCTCTATGACAGTGCCTTCTTGAAATCCCCACCCTGAGACTTCGGCGACAATAACGTCGCTTCCTGGAAACGGAACGTTGTTGTGGTTATCTGTTTGGCTCGATGCTTCGTGTCGCCCACTATCCTTGGCCAGACAGCGCTGCACCATTTTCACGATGCTGCTCTTCCCACAGCCATATGGACCAATCAGGGCAACAGTCTTCAATGGCGTGTCTGTGAGCAGGCCGGCAATGCGTCGAGCGTAGGGTGCCATATCGAAACAATCCTGCCTTGGATCTTCTATGGGTTCTTCTCGCTGCAGCCATTGGATCATCTCCTCAGGGTGATCGGCGAGATGCGCCAGATCGGGAAGATCGCGTGCGCCACTGTTCATTCCAGTAGAGTCCTTGCGGCAATCCTCATCAGCCCATACAATGAGACGTGCCAGCAACCTCCCGGCCCCCAGCAGCATGACAGCGCCGATTGCCTGAAGTGAAAAAGTGACTGCATCGCTATCATGTGAGCCGCCAACACTATGCCACGCGAACGTACACGTGAGAAATGCAGCGACGCCAAGAGGCCAAGCCGGTGGGTTGGTGATCCACAGCGTGTTAGGGATCAGTACTGCGAGGCTGACGCCGAACCTGTGTAGGATTATCCATGCAATGGCGGCTGCAATCACACCCAGGAATATTCCGATGCCCCACCCCCAAGGCGCAAGGAACGTCGCTACTGCCGCTTGAATTCGTTCGAGAAACGGACACAGCACAATCCCGCCCGCTATTGCCAGGGCGAGAAGAAAGGCGAGACTGCTCCATCGGCGCAAGATAAGACTGCGAGATCGGCGATGGCGTGACTGAGCCTTGTCATTCTGCTTGTTGCGCATCACGCCTATCTTGGGCCTATCTTGGGCTATCTTGGG
This sequence comes from uncultured Pirellulales bacterium, assembly GCA_964610435.1. Classification (GTDB taxonomy): domain Bacteria; phylum Planctomycetota; class Phycisphaerae; order Sedimentisphaerales; family Anaerobacaceae; genus Anaerobaca. Next base: position 2,850 of record CAZSXM010000074.1, read on the forward strand.
GTCAGCCCTTGAAATACAACTTAGCGGCTCTGAATCCGACGGGGGCAGTTGCCTCGTGTCTGCATTCTCTCGTCGCGTTGTCGCGGGTTTTCGCTTTCGCACGTCTCTTGGTCCTCGCTGCACGCCGGGGCGCTTCTGCGGCCGGTGCTCGTTGGGGGCATTGTCGCCGGAGGATGGGGGGAGGGCAAGGGAAAAATGCGGCCGGCGGCCGGGGCCGCTCGGAGGGGGGCGGCAGAAGCGTAGATGCGTTGATGCGGGCGACCGAAACGAAGAGAAAGGTGGCGTCGTGCGGCGACGCACGACGTGCGAATTCGGCGGCACAGGCGGATGGACGGGCGCTTGACAGGCGGTCGCGTCGGGCATAGAGTGACGGCCATGCCCCAGACGCTGTACATCATCGACGGCCACGCGCACATCTACGCGGCGTATTTTGCGCCGATGCGCCGGCCGTTGACCGGCCCGTCGGGCGAGCCGACGAAGGCGACGTATATCTTCACCACGGCGGTGCTCGGCCTGATCGAGAAGTACAAGCCCGACATGCTCGCCGTGGCGATGGACAGCAAGACGCCGACCTTTCGCAAGGAGCTGTTCGCCGACTACAAGGCCCACCGGCCGCCGATGCCCGAGGACATGCCCGTGCAGATCGCGCGGATCGAGCAGGTGCTCGAGGCGCTGCGGATTCCGATCCTGCGGGTCGATGGCTTCGAGGCCGACGATATCATCGGGACGCTGGCCAGGCGGGCGGCGGCCGATGCGACCGACGTGCGCATCTGCTCGAAGGACAAGGACCTGCTGCAACTGATCGACGGGCGGATCGCGGTGTTTGATATGAAGACCGGCAAGGTGATCGACCGCGAGACGATGACGCAGGAGATGGGCATTACGCCGGAGCAGGTCGTCGATTGCCTGGCCCTCGAGGGCGACACGGCCGACAACGTGCCCGGCGTGCCGCTGATCGGGCCCAAGACCGCCCGCGAGCTGATCGGCGCCTACGGCGACCTCGACAGCCTCTACGCCCACGTCGACGAGATTCCGGGCAAGCGGGGTGAGAACCTCCGCGCTTCGAAGGACCAGGCGTACCTGAGCCGCAAGCTCGTGACGCTCGACTGCGAGGTGCCCGTCGAGATCGATTACGAGACGCTGAAGCTCGCGCCGCCGGACCGCGAGAGGCTCTCGGCACTCTTCAACGAGCTGGGGTTTTCGCGACTGCTGACGCAACTCGGCTTCACTCCCAAAGGCGACACCCCACCGGCTGAATCGCCTGTGGCAACGCCAGCCGAAGGCACGCCCGGCGAGCCGCCCTCGGCCAGGACCACGCCACACGAGTACACGCTGGTCGATACGCCCGAGGCCTTCGAGCGCTTCGCCGCCGAGCTTAGAGCGCAGGAAATCTTCGCCGTCGATACCGAGACGACGTCGGTCGATCCGATGCGGGCGGACCTCGTGGGGCTGTCGTTCTGCTGGGAGCCGCAGCGAGCGTTTTATCTGCCCGTGCGCGGGCCGCTGGGCGCAACGCACCTCGATGTCGCGACCGTGCGGCGCGAGCTCGGGCCGATTCTGGCCGACGAGCGCGTTCGCAAGGTCGGGCAGAACATCAAATACGACTGGCTGGTGCTGCACAACGCCGGCATGCCGCTGGGGGGCGTGCATTTCGACACGATGGTTGCCTCGTATTGCCTCGATCCGGGCCGCAGCAGCCACTCGATGGACACTATGGCTCGTGATTATCTTGGCTATGAGTGCGTGCCGATCGTCGCCCTGATCGGCAAGGGAAGGAATCAGCTTACGTTCGACCTGGTCGATACCGCTGTGGCGTGCGAGTATGCGGCTGAGGATGCCGATGTCACGTGGCGGCTGTACCTGTATTTGCAGGAGCGGCTGGCCGCCGAGCCGGCTCTGGCCCGGCTCTTTGCGGAGGTGGAGATGCCGCTGGTGCCCGTGTTGGCGACGATGGACCTGCACGGCGTCTCGCTCGACACCGCGCTGCTGCGGACGATGTCGGGCGAGCTGAGCGAGGCACTGGACTTCCTCCGCGAGCGGATCTACGCCGAGGCCGGGACGGTGTTCAACATCGACTCGCCCAAGCAGCTCGGCGAGGTCCTTTTCGACCGGCTGGGCCTGGCGTCGGGGCGGGTGGGCAAGGCCGGCCGCAGCACCGATGCGAGCGTGCTCGAGCAGCTTTCGGCCGAGCACCCCGTCGCGGCCCTGGTGCTGGAGCATCGCACGCTGAGCAAGCTCAAGAACACCTACACCGACAAGCTGGCGGCGATGATCCACCCGCGCACCGGCCGGCTCCATGCCTCGTTCAATCAGACGGTCACGGCCACCGGCCGGCTGTCCTCCAGCGACCCGAACCTGCAGAACATCCCCATTCGCACCGAGCTCGGCCGCAAGATCCGAGCCGCCTTCGTTCCGCAGAGTCCTACCGACTGCATCCTCAGCGCCGACTACAGCCAGATCGAGCTGCGGCTGCTCGCGGAGTTCTCGCGCGACGAGGCCCTGCGCGCCGCCTTCGCCGCCGACCAGGACATCCATCGCTTCGTCGCCTCGCAGGTCTACGGCGTGCCGCTCGAGGCCGTCACGAGCGAGATGCGGTCGCGCAGCAAGGCCGTCAGCTTCGGGCTGATCTACGGGCAAGGGGCGTTCGGCCTGGCCCGCGCGACGGGGATGAGCGCCGCCGACGCCCGGCAGTTCATCGACGACTACTTCGCGCGCTACGGCTCGGTCCGGGCGTTCCTCGATTCGTGCGTCGAGAAGGCCCGCCGGAACGGCTATGCCGAGACGGTCCTCGGCCGACGCCGCCGCATCCTCGACATCAAGAGCCGCAACGCCGGCCGCCGCGCCCAGGCCGAGCGGCTGGCCGTCAATACCGTCATCCAGGGCTCGGCCGCCGACCTCATCAAAATGGCGATGCTCGCTATCCAGAAAAAGATCGACGCCGAGGCCCTGCCCGTCCGCATGCTGCTCCAGGTCCACGACGAACTCGTTTTCGAGCTGCCCGCCGCCGAGGCCGAGACGCACGCCGGGTGGATCGCCGAGAAGATGACCACGGCCCTGCCCCTCGAAGTCCCCCTGAAGGTCGACGTCGCCCACGGCCCCTCCTGGCTCAGCGACAAGTGACGCCGTCGCCCGGAGCCCAAGGGGCGTAGAAGCGTAGAAGCGTAGATGGGTAGATGGGTAGAAGCGTAGATGGGTAGAAGCGGGGACCAGTGTGAAGCGTGAAGCGTTTCTCGTGACCCGTGGCCCGTGACGCGGAGACCCGCTGCCGCGCGATCGGTCCCGTCGGAGCCGGGCCGGGTCACGTGTGCGGCCTGCGGTCTTCCGTCTCCAGCCCCCCTGCCGTAACGCGAACTGCTGGGATGGGCCTTAGCCCATGCGGACGAAAAGCGAAACGCCCCGGAGGCCCCGTTGTCGCTTCATGCGTGCATTTCCTTGGCGTTGCGGGATGATCGTGCCGATAGTAAAATAATGTATGTGGCTGGTTTCTGATGTCGGAGAGGGGCAAGACAGCGGCACGACAGTGGCCAATCTGATAGAAGGGTACGTTCACACATGGCAGCACGACAGGAACACTTGTTTCGTGAGATGAACACAGCGCGATATGGAGACGGCCGCCAGAAACAACCGCTATTCATACCCAACTTGCTGAAGGCGGAGGCGCAGGACCGACGTTTGCAGGGCGAGCAGCAGCGGAAAGCCCACGAGATTCTGACGAAATGGGCCGACTTGGAATCGAGCGGCGCCTTGCAGAGCCAGAAAGAGAGTAACGTCGAAGCCGAGTTCCTCACACAGGTGTTCGGTGAAGCGCTGGGTTACACCCTGTTTTCGGAAGGGCGGGAGCAATGGAATCTCAAGCCCAAGTTCCGTGTCAACGGCCAGACGGCCGATGCTGCTATCGGTCTGTTTGAAGCGGGGAAGACAACTACCGCCCGTGCTTTAATCGAGCTGAAGGGGCCCACGGCCAACGTGGATCGGGACCGCTCGGGCGGGCGAACCGCCGTTCAACAGTGCTGGGATTATTTGGCCGAAGTCCCGGAGTGTCCCTGGGGGATCGTGTGCAACTGCGTCAGTTTTCGCCTCTACCACAGAGACCATACACCTCGCGTGTACCAGCTCTTCACACTTCAGGACCTACGTCAGCGTGAGGTGTTCTTACAGTTCTACTGGCTGTTCGAGCGAGGAGGCCTGTTGCCTCCCGGCTTGGGACAGGCGCCAAGGGCCGACGCGATGCTGGAGCGGTGTGGCCGCCGCCAGCGTGAAGTCGGAGATGACCTCTATGAATCCTACCATGACAACCGTGTTGCGTTGATCCAGCATCTGACGGGCCCAGTCCACAACAAGCCCCTCGACACGGCGATTCGCATTGCACAGAAGCTCGTAGATCGGATTGTGTTCGTAGCGTTCTGCGAAGATCGCGGCCTGCTGCCCGAGCGGTCGCTCTTGCGGGCCTGGACCGAAGTCCCTCCGTTTCATCGCGTGACCAATCCACGGTGGCAGAACTTCCGGGACCTGTTCCGAAGCGTGGACGAAGGCAATGAAGCCCGCCACATTCCCGGCTACAACGGCGGTCTGTTCCGCCAGGACCCGGCCGTGGACGACCTTGAGCTTGAGGACGACTGGACGAAGTTCTTCAAGAGCATCGGCGATTACGATTTCCGCTTCGAAGTCAACGTGGACGTGCTCGGCCACCTGTTCGAGAAATCGATCAACGACATCGAGCGAATCCGCTTGGGCGGTCTGTTCGAGTCGGACGTGAGCGAAGAGGTCGTCCCGAAGATGAAGAAATCCGCTGAACGTAAGAAGGGCGGGATCTATTATACGCCGCCGGAGTTCACCGACTTCATCACACAGCGAACGGTGGCCCAGATTGCCGGCGAGAAGGTGGACAAGGTTGCCGCAAGACATAAAACCGACGTCGCGTCGGTCAAGGATGGGGCCGGCGGTCCCGACGTGAAACGATTCGTGGACGAAGCGCTGGTAGCGCTACGCTCCATCAAGGTGATCGATCCCGCCTGTGGCAGTGGCGCGTTTCTGATCCAGGCTTACGATGCCCTTGAGACGTACTATCTCGATCTGGTCGACGCCCTGGAGCATGCCAACGCGAAGGCCGCCCAGGACATGCGCGGACGGATTGCAGACTTCATCCTGCACGACAACCTGTTCGGCGTGGACCTCTCACCGGAGGCGGTAGAGATCACGCAGTTGGCCCTGTGGCTTCGGTCGGCCCGGAGAGGACGGACCCTTGCCGACCTCTCCAAGAACATCGTCTGCGGCAACAGTCTTGTCAGCGACATCAACGTCGATCCTCTTGCACTGGATTGGCACGCCGCGTTCCCCGATGTCTTTGCACGCGAAGAAGGCGGCTTCGACTGCGTCATCGGGAATCCACCTTGGGAGCGATTGAAGCTTCAGGAGCGAGAGTTTTTTGATTCGGTCGTTCCCGACATCGCCTCGGCGGTCAATGCAGCGATGCGCCGCCGTCTGATCGAGGAACTGCAGCGCAAGAAGCCGGAACTGCATGAACGATACCTTCAGGCCAAGACCTCGGCCGAACGAACGCTGGACCACGTCCGCCAGAGCGACCGTTTCCCTCTTTGCGCCAAGGGAGATATCAATACATACGCCTTGTTCGCCGAGCTTGCGCAGACGATCGTCGCGCCCACCGGCTCGGTGGGCCTGCTCGTTCCATCGGGAATCGCCACCGACAAGACCACGAAGGACTTCTTCAGCAGCCTGATCGAAACCAAGGCGCTCGTGGGACTCTTCGATTTTGAGAACAAGGCACCTGTTTTTCCCGACGTTCACAGGTCGTTCAAGTTCTGTGTCCTGCTATTTGGCGGTGCCAAGCACAAGGCAGAGGCAGCGGATTTCGTCTTCTTCGCCCATCGAATGAATGAGCTTCGCAGCAAGGAGCGGCACATCTCCCTATCGGGCGATGATTTCCGCCAAACGAACCCGAACACGCTGACCTGTCCTGTATTCCGGTCGAGGCGCGATGCCGAGATTACGAAGGCCATCTACCGGCACGTGCCAGTTCTTGTCGATGGAACCCGCAAGGAAGGCGGCAATCCGTGGGGAATGAAGTTTCTGCGCATGTTCGATCAAACCAACGATGCCGAACTGTTCCAGACGGCAGAAGAACTCCAGAAGGCGGGGTTCTGACGTGATGGCGCCGTGTGGAAGAAACGCAGGGAGATCTACCTGCCGCTGTATGAGGCGAAGATGGTGCAGATGTACGACCATCGAGCCGCCAGCGTCGTAGTCCAAGGCGACAACTGGATGCGCCAGGGCCAGACCGACCCCACCAGCCTCGTCCAGCACCAGAACCCCGAATACACGGTCGAGCCCAGGTGGTGGGTCCCAAGAGGCGAAGTCGACCGCGCCTTGAACGATGCGGTTGCATCGGCTCATATCGTCTACAAAGACGTGACGAGCCCCACCAACACACGAACGATGATCGCGTCATTCATTCCACACGTTGGCACGATGAACTCTGCACCGCTGATCTTGACAGGCGCCACGATCTCTGAACGGCGGGAGAGTTGTTTGCTGGCAAATCTAAACAGCTTCGTGCTTGACTTCGTTGCGCGCCAGAAGGTCGGTGGAATCCATCTCAACTTCTTCATTGTGGAACAGTTCTCCATCTTCGGCCCGGAATTCTATGACCGACCATGTCCCTGGGACGAGCGGAAGACGCTGGAATCGTGGATCAGCGAGCGCGTATTGAAACTGACGTGTACGAGCAACGACATGAAGCCGCTGGCGGAGGCGGCCGGTTTTCAGCCTCTCGTTTACCGGTGGGACCCCTCGGAGCGAGCCGAACTGCAAGCCGAACTGGATGCGGCGTTCTTTCTCCTCTATGGCGTCGAACGTGACGACGTTGCATACATCCTATCGACCTTCAGCGGCCTGACCAGACGACAAGATACCCTCTTGACCGGGACCGGCTCTATCGAGCGCATCTTGCGGCATTACGACCGCCTGCTTCCGTCTTGACGCAAGCACCTACAAGGGTCCGTATGGACGCAAGCGCACCGTACGCGCTACGGGGTATGCGCTTGTATCGATGTCATGCTGCGGTGGGACGAGGGTCGGGGTCCTGGTCAGACGACGCCCTCGAAGAACAACACCAGCGCCAGGACGCAGGCGAGCATGATTGCGCCCGGGACCATCCAGACCTGCCGCCACTGGAACTGGTCGCCGCGTTTGAATTTGTCCATCACGACGCCGGCAAGCTGTGTGCCGAGGAACAGCCCGAGGCCGCTCTGCGCGGTGAAGATCAAGGCCTGCATCGATCCGCCGGTCCCTTCCGGGGCGACCGCGCCGGCGTACATCTGGCCGGCGATAATGAAGAAGACATAGGCCAGTCCGTGAAACGCCTGCGAGACCACGATCACAGCCGGGGGCCTGGGAATCACGTACAGTACGTAGAGGGTCAGCCAGGACGCGGTGCCGACGACGAGCGTCCACTTGTATCCGGCCCCGGCGACCAGGCGACTGAGCAGGAACAGCGTCGCGGCCGCCTGGACGGCTTGGGCGATGGCCATCGAGGCCGGGACGTTCTTGGGCGGGATCCCGTTGTCCTGCATGAACTGCGCGGTCCCAAGGAAGTAGAACTGCATCATGCCCGCCGCGGCCATCGAGATCAGCAGGAAGATGAGGAAACTGGGAATCCTCAACATGCCCAGAGCAGAGCCTCCGGCGTCACCGGCCGGGGGCGTGCTCGGCAGGAAGCCGCCACAGACGACGGCCATCACGACCGACAGCGCGGCCGCCAGGACAAGGCAATCGCGACCTTCCTCGCCCGTCTTGAAGACCCAGCGCCAGCCGGTGAGGAAGTAGCCGGCCAGGGCCCATGCGATGGGGGCCCACATGAAGATGTACGCGGAGTTGGCCGTGTCCACGTTGTTCTTCGCCAGGTGGAAGAACATCAGGGCGTTGACGAGTGGCAGGGTTGCGGCGTAGCAGAGCGAATAGAGCAGAATGACGGTGAACAGCGACTTGAAGTCCTTCCGCCAGCCGGCGATGAACAGCAGGACCATGCCGACGAGGTGGGCCCCGGCCAGGATGTACTCGGTGTTGACGTACTTGTCGGCCAGGTACCCGGCCAGCAGCGGCATGAAGATGCACGCCAGCGGCAGGGCCGCGTAGATCCACCCGGTCTGCTTGCCGCTGAACTTCAGCGGGCCCAGCAGCCGTGCCGCCAGGACCGGATACCACGCCCCCCAGATGGCAAACTCCAGGAACATCAAGGCGCTGAGCTTCCAATACAGGGCCGAGTCCATTCCGAACGTCATGTCATTCTCCTTGAATCGCCGCGCCGCCGTCTGTCACGTCAGCTTGCGGCAGCCAACTGCTGGACTGCTTTCTGGATATCCCCGAACCGATCGTCGCCGCCCTCGCGTTCGATGGCCAGCGCCCCGTCGTACTGCACTTCTTCCAGCGCGGCCAGGAACTCAGCGGCGCCGACCTGTCCGTCGCCCCAGGGCACCTCGGCCCCCCACGTCCCCGGCTGGCTGGTGCGCAGGCCGTCCTTGATATGGATGTGGCGAATCCACGGGGCCAGCGTACGGACCCCCTCGATGGGATCGCCCTTGTCGTAGAGGATCATATTGGCCGGATCGAAATTGACGCCGACGGAATTGTGGTCCAGCTCTTCGAGGAAATGGCGCAGCTCTTGGGCCGTTTCCTGGCCCGTTTCCAGAAGGAAGATCACCCCGTTCTCCTCGGCCACGTCGGCCAGCTCGCGGATGCGTGCAACGACCTTGGCGGCGTGCTCCTGGTCCGTCTCATCGATGAAACCGGCGTGCATCGAGAGGTACTTGACGCCCAACTCGGCGGTCACCTCGGCCGCCTGGACGAACAGATCACGGTCGCCCTGCCAGAATTCGTCGGGAACGACGCCGCCGGTGGCCTTGATCGTATCGAGCGTCGAGTAATCCTCATGGGCGAAGTTCATCATGGTCGATGTGATCGTCCAGTCCTGGGCGCGAACGGCGCCGAGAAACTGCTCGCGACCGGCGCCGACGGCGTCGGCCACACCGAGGTGGACGTGCTGCAAACCGAGGTCTTTCATCGCTTTGGCCACGCCGGGGACGTCCGTCTGGAGCGACCAACTGCAAACCGCTACAGGCCAATTCTTGCACTTCATATCTATCTCCTATTCTCTCTATCGATTACCGAACGGCGACTCGCTCTCGCTTGCGGATCGATTCTCTCTCGGCCTCGACGATCTTGACCGAATCGCGGGATTGCTCGAGGGTGATGACCGGCGGCACCGCCTGGCCCTGGGCCGCCCTGGCGAAATGGTCGATCTGCCGGACGTAGCCGTCCTGCGGCGCCACCTCGGGCGTAAATACCTCGCCTTCCGCGGGACAGACACGTAACGCCGGTTGCCGTGTCAGGTCGTAGACGATCGTGGCCTTCTCCAATACCAGATTGAAGCTCATCTCGAAGCCGAAACCCGGCATCATCCCCCAGCCGCCCTCGGCCGTGACCACCTGGTCGTCGCCGTAGACGTACTGCGTGACGATGTGAATCAATTGCCCCTGCCGACCGACGGCGCCGTGGCTGCAAACGGCCTTCGGCAGGCCGAGGAGGTACTGGACGAAATCGGTATCGTGAATGTGCAGGTCCAGGGCGACGCCACCGCTGCGACTCTCATCGACAAACCAGTTGTCCAGGCTCCAGCCGGGCGGCGACCCGAGCCGCTGAAACATTGCGGCCACCACTTTGCCGTATTGGCCGCTGTCGAGCAGTTCCTTGGCCTTGACGTATTCGGGCCAGAATCGCAGGCAATGGCCGATCTGGAGGGTCTTCCCGCTCCTCTGCGCGGCGACCATCATGCGGTCGCATTCGGCCACAGTCAGCGCCATGGGTTTTTCGCACAGCACGTGGACGCCCCGGGCCAGGGCCCGCTCGGTGAATTCGGTGTGAAGATAGGTGGGCAGGGTCAAGGAGATCGCATCGAGTTTCGCCTTGGCGATCATCTCGTCAAAATCGGCGAACAGCTCGATTCCTGCAAAGTCGATGTCGCCGGCGGCCCCGTCGATGTTGCCCACCGCTCGGCGGGTGTCCTCTTGGATGTTCGGATTCGCATCGCAGACCGCGACGACCCGGGCGTCCTCTCGCGCGCTCCAGCAGCGAAAGTGCATGCGTCCCATGAATCCGAACCCGACGATTCCAACTCTCAGCATCGCGATACGCCTCCCTGTTGTGTGGGCCCCGCGCCGGTAGACCCTCGGCCGGACGGGGTTCGAAGTGGTTTTTCTTCCCTTGGCTCAATCGTGCATCTCATCGCGAGACGATTCTCCAAACGGCACTCTCAAGATGAGGGATTCTATCAGACCCCCCTCGCGGACGCCAAACGATTTCTCGCAATCGGCCCACAAATCCGAGGCCATGGGAAAGAGCATGGACATCGTCGGCCGGGCGGCTATCATGCGTGGTGGATGGTCTGCGACCGATGGGCAGGCGAATCGAGTCGATCCGGCAACAGGAGCAATCGATGGCAACGGCAATGACACCGAAAGAGCGAATCTACGCGACCCTGCGAGGCCAACCCGTCGATCGACTGGCGGTCACGCCGATCTTCATGGCTTGGGCCGCCCACTTCATCGGACGCACCTACCGAGACTACTACCTCGATGGCGACGTCCTCGTCGCATCGCAAGAGGCGGTGACAGAAGCGTTCAACCTGAACCAGATCAGTGCGATCAGCGATCCCTGGCGGGAAGCCTCGGCCTATGGCATGGAGTTCGAATACCCTCCCGACGGCGTCGGCAAGCCCAAAGAGATGCTGATTCAGAGCCCGGAGGACGTCGCGCGGATCCGGTCCTTCGAAATCGACCAGGCCGAGCGCCCGAAGCAACGCGTCGAGAGCGTCGCGAGGATGGCTGCGGCGGTCGGGCAGACCCACAGCGTTCTCGGCTGGGTCGAGGGGCCCATCGCCGAATACGCCGATCTGCGGGGTGTCGAGAACACGTTCATGGACCTGATCGACAAGCCTGAGATGTACCTCCAGGCCGCCAAGGTGATCGTTGAGAACGGGGTCCGCTTTGCGCGGGCCCAGATCGAAGCCGGCGCCGATATGATCGGCATCGGCGACGCGGTCGCCAGTCTCATCAACCCGGCGATGTACGAGCAGTTCGTGCTGCCGTTCGAAAAGACGCTGATCGACGCGATTCACGAGGCCGGCGCGACGGTCAAGCTGCACATCTGCGGCAATATCGCCAACAACATCGCACTGATGGCCCGGACCGGCGCCGAGATCATCGACGTGGACTGGATGGTCTCCTTGAGTGCCGCGCGCGACGCGGTGGGGCCCGACGTCACATTGGCCGGCAACTTCAACCCAACCGCCGTATTGCTGCAAGGCACGCCCGATGGCGTCGCTCAGGCCGCTCGGGATTGCATCGCCTCGGCGGGCGCGAAGTTCATCCTCCAGCCCGGCTGCGAGGTCCCGCCCGGCACGCCCGAGGCGAACCTGCGCGCGTTCTGTCCCGGTCAAGGCTGCCTGATCGCCGACGACCTCCGCCGCTGAGACGCCAATGGCCAGAAGACCCAGTCGCCGTTGTCGGCCCACATGCGCGGGGCGCCGTCCTGGCCGAGGCCCTGCACGCCGCCGTCGTCGGCGAGGTTCTCGCCCCAACTGTACAGCAGGAAGCCGTCGTCCGTCCTGCGGCACGACAGCGGCCCGGCGCCGAAGGGGTCATCCGGCAGCGAATCAAGGTAGCCGGCCTGCACCAGTTGATCGAGGGTCTCCGGGTAGCCGTTGTGCTCACCGGCATAGCGAAACACGGCCACGATCGTCAGCGTCGCCAGTTCATTCGTCCTCGTCTGCCAGGCCAGTTGGGCCACCCTCCGATGCGCCGGCGCCACGAGGGCCAGCAGCGTGTTCGACAACGGCGGCAGCAACGGCATCTCCCGATCATCCGGTAAACCGCTGTCATAAGGCGTACGCAACAGCACGCACTCCATCTGCTCGAAATACCGATCGACCATCGCCTCCGCATCGCGGCGGTCGGGATAGTCGAAGACCAGAACGCCGAGCAGATTGTCCAGCCAGTCCCCGGCGGCATAGGGCATTCCCTTCGGCAAGGCACGCCCCCCGCCCTGCCCGTCGTCGGTGAAGGTCCGCTGGATACGATCGTGCCAGAGTACCCGCTCCCCATCGAGATCAACGACGGGACGACAGGGATCGACCAGAACGGCCAAGCGGCTGTGTATGCGTTCGAGTGCGTCAGGCGGGACTTCGCAGCGGTGCAGGATGGTATACGCCGACTGACATCCGACAGCTTGAATCGCAATGCCAACCAATTGATCGTTGAGCAGACCCTTGCCTTGCATGTGACGGCCGAACGTCCATACCGCCAGGCAATCGTCCACGGCCCGATCCAGGTCGCCTTGGGACGCCCAATATGCAATGTTCTCTCGGAGCGCCAGGCCCACGCTCCGATACGCCTGTTCCGCCATGGCCTCGGCGAGGAAAATCGGGTCGCTCAGATCGGTCGTTTCCGTTTCGTACGTCGGCCAATAGTGCGGCGTCTTCGCCCCTCGCCGCAGCATCTCGAAGGCCGGTTCGTTGTCCGCCAGCCATTGCGCCAGCAGGCGCATCTCGGCATCGTTGTGGTCTGGAAACCACCCGGCTTCTGCATTGCTCCGATTGCTGCCTTTGCCCGCAAGAGCCTCCGGCGGCGCGACGTACAGCCTGGCCGCCTCGTCGTAATAGCGCTTGGCGTTTTCGACCTCGCCCTGTGCCGGCCGCCAGCGGTCGTTGAGCCATTCGACGTAGTTGACGCGGATCGTGGGCTTGCCGAAATGCAACGGAAGCGAACAGATCACCAGGTACAGCACCAACAACCCCAGCACCTGAGCCGTGCGGAGCAGCGCCTTCTGCCACAGCGGTCGGCAGCGTTTCTTGGCCCGCCGACACAGAGTCGCCAACAGCTTGGCGTCACCGAATTGCTCGATCAGCTCGCGGGCCCGAGCCTCGCGCTGCCGGGGGTCCGCACACTCCTTCAGGTCCTCTTCGAAGTGCGCCGTCAGCTCCTCGCCTACCTCCGCGCGTACGCGCTTGCGACAGCGGATCGCTCGAACGACCCGATCGATGTACTCGACCGCACAGACTGGAAGGTCAACCGGTCCTTTGTCGGGATTAGGTTTCATGATTCGCGCTCCTCTGAACTGATTTCAGAATGCCGTCTTCAGCGCACCGCCCAGGATCAGATCGACGCCCTTGGTCAGTTCCACAAGCTGGGCCTTGCGGCCGGCCAGTTCGGCCTCACCCGTGGCCGTGATGGAGTAGTAGCGCCGCTTGCGGCCGGAATCCGTCGTCTCCCACTTGCCCTTGATGAACTTCTTGGCTTCGAGGTTGTAGAGCAGCGGATACAGCGTCCCCTTGCCCAGCGTCAGGATCTCGGCGCTTCGCTTCTCGATCGCCTGGCTCAGCTCGTAGCCGTACATCGCGCCCCGCGAGAGGATCTCCAGCACCACCACGGGGGCGATTCCCTTCAACAATTGGCTCTCGAATTTCATAACGACCTCCACAAGCATCCACGATACCATTGTTGTGCAATGCATAGTATGCTATACATACCATTGGTGTCAAGGACAATCTGCTTCTGCTCGGCAAAAAAAGCAAAGTGTCTCAGGAGCGTTGGGCCCAGTCGCGCGGCGGCCGGTCCGGCCTACACGTCGCAGGCCTTCACCGCCTGCACGAGCGATTCCAGCCAATCCCGCGTTGGCGTGTACTCGTGCGCGACGTAGCCGTCGTATCCGGTTTCGACAATCGCGCGCATGACAGCGGGGTAATAGATTTCCTGGTTCTCGTCGAGCTCGTGCCGGCCGGGCACGCCGGCCGTGTGGAAGTGGCCGATGTGCTGAATGTTCTTGCGGATCGTCGCAATCAGGTCGCCCTCCATGATCTGCATATGGTAGATGTCGAAGAGCATCTTGAATCGCGGCGAATCCACCCGACGGCACAGCTCGAAGGCCCAGGGGTAGTTGTCGCACATGTAGCCGGGGTGATCGACCTTGCTGTTGAGCAACTCCATGCAGATGGTTACGTCGTGGTCTTCGGCGATCTTGACTGCCTCGACGAGGATCGCCCGGCAGTTGTCCATCCCCTCCTCCTCGCCGATCCCGGCCCGGTCGCCGGCCATGCAGATGACGTTGGGCCACTTGTACTCGGCCGCGGCCTTGATGTTCGTTCGGAAATCCTCCAGGAACCTGGCGTGCATTGACTTGTCGTTGAGCCCCCGCTTGATCGACCCGGCGCCCGGCACCATGGTCGCGACGAGATCGTACTTCTTGAGCACGTCCCAGTCGTTCCTTCCAACCAGATCGCGACCGACCAATCCCATCTCGACGAGCAGTTTGGCCGTCTGCTCCTGGTCCAAGCGGGCCCCGCGCAGACACCCGCCGCAAATCGACTGCTTGATCCGTCCGTTCTTAACGACTTTCCCGGTCTGCCCTCGCGCCGCCTTGGACAAGCCCATCAGCCCGGACGAAGCACCGACGGCAACCGCTGCGGTCGCAAGTACATCACGCCGCGTCAGAGAACCTTTGTCGGCCGCGATAGCGGCATCTGCATGGTTGTGCATGTCATTCATTTTCTGTCCCTTTCAGCAACCTTGCCAAGGGCGTCGGCATCGCGCCACAGCCGACGACGCAGCATTGGGAATTCCTCATTGAACTGGACAAGAGCATCCGATCGGGGGCCAGGAGACGCGCCGAAATCGGGGCCCCTAAGCCACACACCATAGCGTCCACGCTGACGCTGTCAACAAGATCCTCCAGGCTCGCCCGTGACAGCAAGCCGTCCGGCAAGGCCCCGGCCGGCCGCTCGTCATCGGCAAACACCTGGAACCGTCTCCAAGACGACAACATCGGTCCATTGCGGCGGCCCTTTTTCCAGCGCTTTCACCCCCCCCGCTCTGCTCACCCCCCCGATCTGATGCTCTTATCCAGGTACGGGCGATCCCGCGAATGGTCCCATTGCGCTCTCGCACGGTCTGCCGCCAGGTCCGGCCGGTGATGAGCGTGTCCTATGTTGTCTACACGCGGACAATTCTCGATAGATGCGTTGATCGTATTGCCGAAAAGAAGGAGGAGATTCTGCTTGCAAAACGGTACGCCGCAGGTTACAATCCAGGCAAGCAGATCCAGCGTCCCAAGAAGTAGTCTTCGGTTGGGCTGTTCCTCTGCGACTCAGGGGTTTTGCAGGAGGCTCGGTATTATGAACGGCAAGCCCGTGTATGTTCGAGGGGCTCGGGAGCGAAAGGCCTTCACACTCATTGAACTGCTTGTGGTCATCGCGATCATTGCGATCCTGATGGCTATCCTGATGCCCGCGCTGCATCGGGCCCGCGAGCAGGGCCGACGGGCCGCCTGTCTGAGCAATCTGCGAACGTTGACCCTGGCCTGGATCATGTACGCCGACGACAATGGCGACCGCCTGGTCAACGGCGCCACGGGCTACAGCAACGTGAACACGGCTTGGGGCGACCACATAAACGAACTGGCCTGGATCGACGGTTACGATCCGGACAACTGGGACGCCCAGATCGAAGCGATCCGAGGCGGGGCGCTCTGGCCGTATGTGCAGAACGAGAAGATCTATCGATGTCCAACCGGACGGCGGGGTCAGGCGCTCACGTACGCCATTATGTTCTCGATGAATGCGGTCAACCATCCACCGACCCAGGGCGTGCGCGGGGCACACGTCAAGAGGCGAAGCGAGATCCGCAATCCGGGTCCGGCCTATCGCCTGGTCTTCATCGATGAAGGCCGGATGACCTCGGACGCCTACGCCGTCCACTACGACCAGGAGCGGTGGTGGGACGATCCGCCGGTCCGACATGGCGACGGCGTGACAGTGTCCTTTGCGGACGGACGCGTGGAGCATTGGAGGTGGCAGGGCATCGACACCATCAAGTTTGCCAGAGAGCAGGAGGACCGGCCCCCGCCCGGGTGGGTACCGGAGTCGGAGGATGGATTCCAGGATCTCTACCGGATGCAGAAGGGCTGCTGGGGCAAACTGGGCTACAGCCCCAGCCATGAACCGAGGCACTGAGCCTCACAGTACTGCCGAGAGATGCGACACGTCCCTCGCGAGACGGACGCAGGCGGACGGAGGCAGGTCACGTTTCGGAGGAGGTTATGTGCTCACGTATGAGCGCAGCATGATTCTACCTGTGTCGTGATTTGAAGGAGGACTGGCTATGCGCATCACATTGTCTTGTCTGATTCTGCTTCTGTTGGTGCTGACGGTGGGCGGCAGCGCATCGGCCGCCTTGGTCGGGCACTGGAAACTGGATGAGGGCGCTGGCACCATTGCCTATGATTCCAGCGGCAACGGGAACCACGGAACCCTGGATGGCGGCCCAACGTTCGTCGATGGACAATATGGAGGAGCGCTGGCATTTGACAACAGTCGTGTGGCCATCCCTGCCTCGGATACGTTGACGGGGAATCTGTTTCAAGAGGACTTCACCTTGTCTGTCTGGATCAATCCCACACGAGCCGGCAATACATGGCAGCAGATCTTCCGCGCGCTGACGACGAGTTCGTCCAATGACACGCTCTTCATCAACAATGACGGGCACCTTACGTGGCGCGGGTTTGTCGGCGGAACGTGGACCGTTATGTGCTCGACAGCGGCGGGTGTTGTTCCCGCCGGCCAATGGACCCACGCCGCCGTGGTGGGGAATGGGACGAGCTTCCGCATTTACGTCAACGGAGTGCTCTCACAGGAATCAGCCCGCCAGACAACAGACGGTGCGAATGCGAACTACTACATTGGCGGCAACCCGGACGGTGCGAGTGAAGCCTATGCGGGCATGGCCGATGATATGGCGGTCTTCGACCATGCGTTGTCTGAGAGTGAAGTTCGCCAAGCAATGCAGGGCATCGCTCCGGCTGAGCTGGCCTCGAACCCCTACCCTGAGGATGAGGCCGTGGATGTGCCTCGCGATGTCGTCGTGAACTGGACGGCCGGCGAGTTCGCCGTGACGCACGATGTGTACTTCGGAACCAGCTTCGACGACGTCAACGATGCCGGCCGGTCCAATCCGATGGGTGTCTTGGTCAGCCAAGGGCAGACCGCCGCCAGCTACGATCCGACCGGCGTTCTTGATTTCGAGACGATCTACTACTGGCGTATCGACGAGGTCAACGCAGCGCCGGACAACACGATCTTCAAGGGAAGTCTCTGGAGCTTCACGACCGAACCGTTCTCGTATCCGATCGAGACGGTCATCGCTGCGAGCAATGGGACCTCGGAAGCGGGCGCCGGGCCGGAGAAGACAGTCGACGGCTCCGGACTCGATGCTCTCGGCCGGCACTCGACCTCGACCGACGACATGTGGACAGCCATGCCGCCCGACGATGAGCCTCTGTGGATCCAGTACGAGTTCGACCGTCTCTACAAGCTGCACGAGATGCTCGTCTGGAACTACAACGTCGAGTTTGAATTGCTGCTGGGCTTCGGGATCAAGAACGCCACGCTTGAGTATTCTGAAGATGGCGAAGACTGGTTGAGCCTGGGCGACGTCGAGCTGAATCAGGCCACGGCGAGGACCACATATACCTACAACACAACGGTGGACTTGCAGGGCGTGGCCGCCCGGTTCGTTCGGTTGACCGTCAACAGTGGTTTTGGCACGAGGGGGCAATTGGGTCTCAGCGAGGTGCGATTCTCGTACGTTCCAATGCGGGCGCGCGAACCGCAGCCGGCCGACGGCGCTGCGGATGTCAGCGTCGAAAGCACGCTGGTCTGGAGGGGCGGTCGCGATGCCGTCTCGCACGAGGTCTACCTCGGCACCGATCCCGATGCACTGAATCTGGTAGCGACGGTCGAGGCTGCGAGCTATGACCCCGGCGCGCTGAATCTCGGCGCCACGTACTACTGGCAGGTCAA
>CAZSXM010000075.1:0-20125 GCA_964610435.1 uncultured Pirellulales bacterium
CGGTTCGTGACTGTCACGACCTATCGTGTTGCACTTCGCATGTTAATGCGCCCTTGAATTTCACGTGGGAATTTCATAGAATACCTGAGAGGGCGCAGAGCCGGTAACCACGAAGGGTGTTGAAGGATAGGGCAGAAACATGGGGAACACGCGACGATGGCGACTCCAAGCCTTGATGCCAATGCTTCTTCTTCTGGCAACAGCGTGCTGGCGCGCTCAGGCGGAACCGGGAGATCTGTGCATCACCGAACTGGGGAAGATCGGGCCGGGCCTGTCCACTCACGACGAACAGCACGGCACCATGAAAAAATGGACGAAGGTGCAAGAGCTGCTCGGTGAACAGTCCGGACATGTGGTCATCAAACATTTGGCCACCGACCTTGGCGGAAACACATCGGTGCGCAACGAGTTGCCGCTGCAATGGAAGGACAAGGGGTACTTCCGGCGCGCCCGCGACCTTGGACAGGTGTTCACGGCGCCGTACGACTTCACGCTGACCGCCATCGTGCTGCGAACGGGCCCCGCGCATTTGGCCTTTCTACCCGGGGCAGCAGGCGCCGAGGTGTTCGTCCAGTTCTTTGAGGTCGCCGGGACGCCCGTCATCAACGACAACGGGACGCCGCCAGGCACGCACGCCAAACACGGCTTTTCGACCAACCATCGCTGCGACGATTTCCTCGAAGGCGTGGCGTATCGACCGCTGAGAGTCGTGAAAGGCGGACGCCTGCCCGACCTTACGACCAATGGAGACGGCAGGCTCACCTACATGAAGTGGGCGTTCACCGGTCCCGATGCGTTGCGGTTCGAGCGGGGCAAGCGGTATGCCTTCATGGTCGGCTTCGTCGAGGCGGGCCCGGAGCGCAATTTCGCGCTGGCGAACCACAACGACGCCGGTTCGCCGCTGCCGCCGGCTCTCAACGATGCCGACCATGCCTACGACGGAGGCTGGGCCATCCGTCGCGAGGGCAACGGCAGAACACCGCCTCTGATGATCCCCGGAGACCGACCCCCGAGCGATCCGGCGAAACTCGATCAACTGAAGGCTGAATCCGCCTTTCCTGAGGGCGACGCCCACTATGCCATCTCGCCGACCACTCGTGGCTTTCCCGATGTGGATACCTACCGCGACCACGAATTCTATATTCTGGCGCGACCCGAACGACAGAAATAGATGGTTGAGCATGCGTGTTTTTGGAGGACGGACTACCATGTGGAATACACGGGCATTTTACTGTGCTCTGGTGCTGGCCATTGCCGGCGTGAGCCTGCTGCAAGGCGCAACGATCGGAGAAAGGCAGGAAACTTTCGACAGGGATCCCGGCTGGAGGGGGTCCGGGAATCGAGACGGCGGCAATGACTACGGCTACCTGTCCGGCCCGTCCAGACATGCGGGTGGAACCCATCCAGGTGAACTTGGTGGGACGTTATCACGCACAGGTTCATTCACCTACTACGCGGATACGCATCTGCGGGGGACATTTGACACTTCCGGCATGCTGAAGATGTCGGGCAAGATTGCTGTTACGACGCCTATCGGTGATCCCGGTTCGGATCGGAACATCCTTGGGTATTTCGATACCGGCTCCCAATGGCCAGTGATGCTGGGGATCCGGATCTGCGATCCCAAGAACAGTCGCGCGGATTGGCGGATACGGCTTTGCTCTATCAACAGTTCGGGAAACGTCCAGGGAAGCGATGCCAGCATCGGGGCGGAGATGACTGTAGACGCCGATTACCAGTTCGAATGGACCTATGACCCGAGTGAGGGCACGAACGGCAGACTGACTCTTCGCATCACGACGGACACCGGCAACATCTGGGTTGGCGACAGCGACACCACGGAATCACAGGACGAGACGATCACCCTGAATCTGGCGGCCGGACACGGAACGGCCGACCCAGCGGCACGTTTCGACGCTCTTGGGCTGGGTGTAATGAGCGCGGCGAGCAACGGTTTTGCAGCAGACATCTATCTGGATGATCTCTTGTACAATGTGTTTCGCGATCCCGGCAAGGCATCCAATCCCAGCCCCTCTGACAGGGCCCTTTGGGAGGCGACAGAAACAGGCCTCGCCTGGACGCCGGGCGACTTCGCCGTTCAGCACGACGTGTATCTTGGCACGACCTTCGAGACTGTCAGTGCCGCCACTCGGGCCAATCCGATGGATGTGCTTCTGAGCCAGGGCCAGACTGGAACGACGTTCGATCCGCCGGATGCGCTTGACTTCAGCCAGACGTACTACTGGCGAGTTGATGAAGTCAACGGGGCACCCGATTTTGCGATTGTCAAAGGGGACATCTGGAGTTTCACCACCGAGCCGTTCGCCTATCCGGTGCTGAACGTCACCGCCATGACCAACGGTGCCTCCGAGGAAGGAGCAGAACCACAGAACACCGTCGATGGCTCCGGCCTTAATGAGGCCAACCAGCATTCCATCGAAGCAGTCGACATGTGGCTGGCCACTCCACCGGCCGACGAGGCGCTGTACATCCAGTATGAGTTTGACCGGGTGTACAAGCTTCATGAAATGCTCGTCTGGAACTACAATGTGCAGTTCGAGAGCGTTCTCGGGTTCGGGCTGAAGGACGTAACCGTCGAGTACTCGGTCGATGGCGAGGACTGGACGGTGCTGGGCGATGTGGAGTTCCCCAAGTCCACCGCTCGACCCGACTATGTGGGCGATACCGTTGTCGATTTCGACGGCGTTGCGGCCCGATTTGTCCGCCTGACCGTCAACAGCGGTCACGGCATGATGGGCCAGTATGGCCTCAGTGAAGTGCGTTTTCTGTTCATCCCCGCTCAGGCACGCCAGCCGCAGCCGCCCGACGGTGCCAGCGACGTCGATGTGCAGACCACTCTGCGCTGGCGGGCCGGGCGTGATGCGATCTCGAATGAGGTGTTCCTGGGGACGACCGACGTCGAAGCCCTGGACCTTGTGGCGACGACGGACGGCACGAGCTACGAGCCCGGCGTGCTGGATCTGGCCACCACATACTACTGGCAGGTTGACACCGTGCAGGAAACCGAATCGTGGGAAGGTGATCTCTGGCAGTTCACGACGCAGGAGTTCATTGTCGTCGATGACTTCGAGAGCTACACAGACGACATCGATGCCCGTGAGGCGATCTTCGATACCTGGCTGGACGGCTGGGTCAACAGCACCGGATCGACCGTTGGGTATCTCGAGGCCCCGTTCGCGGAGCGTTCCATCGTTCGCAGCGGCGTGCAGTCGATGCCACTGCATTATGACAACATGGTTTCGCCATTCTACTCCGAGGCTGAGCGGAGGTTCGAGGTGGCCCAGGATTGGATGGTCGGCGGCGCCAGCGGCCTGAGCTTGTATTTTCGGGGCAGTGCGGCGAACTCTCCGCAAACGCTGTATGTCGTACTGGAAGACAACACTGGACACGCTGCAACGGTCCGTCACGAGGAACCGGAGGCCCTCCTGGCGACTGAGTGGCAGCAGTGGGTGATCCCGTATGGCGATCTGGCCGGGGTGAATCTGAGCCGGGTGGCCACGATGTATATCGGCATCGGCAACCGGACTAACCCGACTGCTGGCGGCACTGGTGTCGTCTATGTTGACGATGTCGCCTTTGGCCGGCCCGCAGCCAAGTAGGCCCCACAGCGTCGCTTTCGGCCCAACACGTTTCGGGGCCCATGCAGACCTGGCATGGGCCCATTTCATCCCTATGTGTCACCCAGGCCGGCGCGCAGGCAAGTCATGTCCGACCTCGGGCCACATCTTCGTTTGGCATCCGCAAGGAGTTGAGTTGCTTCATCACAACGTCGGACAATCCTGCCGTTTCTCAATCGATCTCGCCGACTGCTACTGGCCGTCCCTTCTCTGCCGACTGATAGACTGCCTCCTGGACGGCCAGGGTGCGGAGGTAGTCGGGGCCGTTCGTTTCGAAGGGCCGGCCGTCGAGCAGGCGATTGATGAAATGGCGCTGGGTCGTGTAGCAGCAATCGCCGGCGAAGTTGCGGTCTTCATGCGGATAGGCATGCTCGGTCTCGGGGCTGCCAAGCTTCTGGATCGTCAGGCGGCCGTCATTATAGAGCCGGATCGATCCGCCATCGCCATCCACGAGGAATTCGCCGAACGTGTAGCGCGGATTGGGGTAGCTGCTTTCGTTGTAGCGATTGGCGTCCCACAGGCCGGTCGCCCCGGATGCGAAGTTAAAGACGACCACGCCGAAATCCTCGCCTGCGATCACCGGATTGAGCTTCTTGAGCACGGCGTATACGCGCTCAATCTCGCCGCCCAGATACCGGTACGTGTCGATGAAGTGCACGCCGTTCTCGTAGACGAGCAGGCGCGGATAGTCCCTGAAGTAGGGCTGGCGGTTCAGGTAGGCGTCTTGGCCCCAGCCGTCTCCCATGCGTGAGCGGAAGGCCATGGCGTGGATCGTCTCACCGATCGTCTGGTTGTCGAGCAGGCGTTTGATTTCACGGTACCACGGCTGGAACCGCCAGTTCTCATGCACCATGAATCGAATGCCCGCCTTGCCGGTATGGTCGACGATCTGTTTAGCCTCTTCAAATGTTGGCGCGAGGGGCTTCTGGCAGATGACGTGAACGCCCAGATCCGCCGCGATCCTGCACATGTCCAGGTGCGTGGGCGGCGGCGTGATGATATCGACGAAATCGGGCCGCTCCTTCTCGAGCATCTCACGGTAGTCCGTATAGTGGTTCTCGATACCGAACGTTTCCACAATGCTCCTGGCTCGTTCGGCATCGCGGTTGCATGTCGCGGCGATGGTCACTTCACTGATCCGCTTCCAGGCCTCGTACTGGAAGCGGCTGAAGTATCCCGCCCCGATGCAAACGCCTTTGAACTGTGCCATGGTTCACTCCCGAAGTCTTACACCGCTTACGGCCCAGTGGCATCGGTGGCATCGTTGACGTCCACCCGATTCGGCTCTACCACTGCGGCTGGTTTCTTCTCAACAGACATGTAGATATGGTAGCCGACCGCACCGCCAGTCAAGACGAATAGGGACGTCAGCATGGCGATGAAGCGCGTTCGAATCGCGGACGGGGAGAGTTTCCGATCCGACACCCGATTGGGATTCATGAAGCACCACGCGACGATGGCGACCAGATTCAGGCCAGCCGCCAATACGAAGAAGGCGTTTGCGCTGCCGGTCTGGGCGTTTTGCAGGAGCGGGAACACGATCGCACTGAGGGCTGCTCCGATGTTGCCCACCATGTTCATCGAGCCCGACACGGCGCCGGAATTGGCGCCACCGATGTCGTTGCAGAAGGCCCAGCTCGGACTGAGCGTCATATCCACTCCGAACGTCGCGAGGCTGAACCAGAGCACGAAGAGGTAGAGACTCTCGGTTTGCGTCGCGAGCAGCAGACCAGCCGCTCCGAGGGCGAACCCGACGATCGCGGTGATCCGCCGGGAGCCAACGGGCATGCCGCGCTGGAACAACTGGGTGACCATCATTCCGGCGACCCAGTTGGCGAAGGCGGCGAAGATCAGCGGCGCCGCCGACCAGTAGACCGCCCTCGGATCGTTAGGCCATTGATTCTTCAGATAGCTCGGCAACCAGGTCAGGCAGATGAAGAACGTTACGTTGCTGGCGAAATACTGCACCATCGCCAGCGACATGTTCATTGAGGTAAAGACTTCGGCGAAAGAGGACTTCACCGTCGTTGCGAAGCCGCTGGAGCGTCCTCGCTCGATGTAGTCCAGTTCTTCCTGACTGACTTTCGGATTGTCCTTCGGATTGTCGCGAAACCAGATCAGCCAGATGGTCGCCCAGAGGATCCCGATCAATCCGTTGACGACGAACGTCCATCGCCAGCCGATTTGAAGAATCAGCCAGGGCATGAAAAACAGCGAGAAGGCCGCCCCGAGACGGCTGCCCGAGAAGTTGATCCCGTGGGCCAGCCCCCGGTCCTTGGCCGGCAGCCAGCGAAAGAACGCCTGAGCCGCCCCCGGAAAGGCACCCGCTTCTCCGACACCGAAGAGGAAGCGAAGGACGAGCATCTGAAGGGCGTTTCGCGCGGCACCCGTCAGGGCCGTGAAGACACTCCAGACCGAGACCACGATGGTCAACGCCTTGCGCGGGCCGAGTCGGTCGGCGATCCAGCCCGACGGCACCTGGAACAATGCGTAGCCCACGGCGAAAATGCCCAGCACCAGCCCCATCATCTCAGCGGAGATGGACAGATCGCGTTTGATATAGTCCACCGCCGAGGCGATGCAGGCCCGGTCCATATAGGTATTGACGCTGTGGAAGAACAGGATGCCGATGAGGATGAATCGCTGGCGGCTCATGCGCGGCATGCGTACGGTCATGTCGTCAGTCCTTTCCCGGTGCGGTCAACGGGCAGCTTTCGCTTGCAGGGCCGCCCGCCGCTTGGCGATGAGATCGAGCGTATTCTCCCAGGCGCTGACGAACATGTCCCGAAAGTAACGAACCGGACCGTATTCTTCATATTCCTCGACCGTCAGACCGTCTTCCATGTATGCCTGTCGGAACCCCGGCACGTTCGCCAGCAGCGTATCCAGGACATGGTCCTGAACCGGGTTGAACAGCCGGGCGACCACGGGCTGGTCCAGCTCCAGCAGTGCTTCGGCCTGTCCCTCCCAGTTCATCGTGATGCACACATCTCCGCCGACCATCTCGGTGAAGTGCTGCAACCCACGAACCCCGCCGCCGATGAAACCAAGCGAGTAACCCCTGTCGCGTACGAAGCGATAGACCTTCTTGGCGATGATCAGCCCGGCCTGGTAGAGAATGTCCGGCGAGATGTCGATCCCCTGCGCCGCGACCTCCTTGGTCAGCCACTCGTCATAGATGCCGGTGATGAGAGAAAAGTACATGACCGGTTTCTTCTTCGTCCTGGCCGTGATCTTCTCGTACATCTCACAGACGTCGATCACCTGGCTCAGGCCCATGACCTCCGTCGCGTTGAGCGGTGTGTTCTCGGCGATCAGTGTCTCCATCGCTTCGAGACCGGCGGCGGTCGCAGGGATCTTGATCATGATGTTCGGACTCATCTGACGGTTCTTGCGGCCCTCGTCGATGATGACCTGTGGGTCTTCTTCGTGGATCGGATCGCCCTGGATGCTGACATAGCCGTGGGCGCCATCGGTCCGCTCGTAGACGGTCATGAACGCCTCGGCCACCTGTTGGACGAGCTTGCGCTGGAGAATGCACTCGACCTCGTTGTCATCCTCACTGTCAGATAGAACCTCGTCAAGCAGGGTCAGTGCGCGCATCCTGCCCGTCTGGTGATTCAGCATCTTCCAGGTGTACGAAGGGTTCTGCGTACATCCCATCGCCCCGGCGGCAATGGCCGTCCGCGCCTCTTCGGGCGTGACGTTATTGATCCACATCTTGGTCGGCGTCAGCGCGGCGACCCGATGGAAGTAGTCCTGTTTCATCGGTCGGTTCCTTTCTACTGCTCTTCGATGGCGATCGCACGAACCGGCGAACCGTCTCCACCGGCGATTCGCAACGGCAATGCCATGAACATTACCTTGTCACTGTGAATCTGATCGAGATTGGTCAGTCCTTCCACGACGATCACACCGGCGCCGAGCAGGACCTTGTGCACAGCTGTCAGTTCGTCGATGTTGTTGACGTCAGCCACGGACGGGGGCTCGACACCGAGCATACGCACACCCTTCTCGGCGCACCAGTGTGCCAGCTCGATGCTGACTCTCGGCAGAGCGTTTCGATAAGAGGGGTTGCCGATGCGCCGGCCCCAGCCGGTTTGCAGCAGCAGTCCATCGCCCGCGCAGACCTTGTCTTTCGTCCGACCAAGATGGCCGATGCCGATCAGGGCGCGAGGCTCGATGCCGGCCAGATCCGCCACCCAGGCCGGCCCCATGCAGCGGTCCAGGGGAATCTGATCGATGGTTTCGTCCGACACGCCGAAATGGAGCGGGGCATCCACGTGCGTGCCGCAATGCGAGTACAGACCGAGCGTCGTGGCGTTCCAGCCGTCGCGTTCGAGCGTCCGCGCGGGCTCGATGGTGACACCTCTGAGGCCGGTTTGCAGGGGCACGGTCAAGTCGATGATGCGAGTCATGGTCTTCCTACGACGTCCGAACGATATCAGTGATGCGGGCGGCGATCTCGTCCGTCTTGGCCGATCCTCCGAGATCGACCGACAACGTGCCCTCTGCCACGGCCTTTTCAATCGCCTTGACGATCGTCTCGGCGGCTTCCGGCTCGCCGAGGTGCTCCAGCATCAGGGCCCCCGACCAGATCGCCCCAATCGGATTGGCGATTCCCTTCCCCGCGATGTCGGGCGCCGAGCCGTGGATCGGTTCGAACATCGACGGATACTCTTTCTCCGGATTGATGTTGCCGCTGCCGCCGAGGCCGAGACTGCCCATGATCGCGCCGCCGAGATCGCTGAGGATGTCGCCGATGAAGTTGGTCGTGACGATGACATCGAATCGCTCGGGATGGAGCACGAAGTTGGCCGAGGCGTTGTCCACGTACATCTTTTGGTAGGCAACGTCGGGATAGTTGTGGCTGACCTCCTCGATGACACGGTCCCAATAGGCCAGCGAGTGAATCAGGGTGTTGGACTTGGTGATGCTCGTGAGGTGTTTGCGTCGGCGCCGAGCCAGTTGAAAGGAATAGTGCGCCACCCGCTCGATCCCTTGGCGTGTGAACACGCTCGTATCGATCGCCATGCCGCTGTCGAAGTCCTCGTGGACAAACCCGCCGATCTGGACGAACTCGCCTTCGGTGTTCTCACGGATGACCACGAAGTCGATGTCGCGGGGCGTCTTGTTTCGCAGCGGACCTTCGATCCCGTTCAGCAGGCGCGCCGGCCGATAGTTCACGTACTGGTTGAAGCTCTTGCGCACCTTGAAGGTGAAAAACCTGGCGGGCAGGGTATCATCCACGTCGGGCAATCCAACGGCCCCGAAGTAAATCGCGTCAAAACCCTTGAGGACATCCAGACCGTTGTCCGGAAGGAACTGCCCCGTCTCCTGGTAGTAACCTGCTCCATAGGGAAATTCCCCCGTCGAGATCTGGAATCCGAATCGCTCCGCCGCCGCATCCAACACGCGGACGCCCGCAGGGACGATTTCTTGGCCGATTCCATCACCCGGAATTACGGCGATCTTATACTGACGTGCCATATTCGTGATATCTCATCTCATCATAGGAAATTGTCACCACGTTGGTGGCCACCGTACACAAACACGTGACTCATTACTGCCGGAACCGCTGCGCCGGCCCCTCGTCTTCGGGCCGCACAAAGTCCCGATCCGTTGTCATCAGCCACTTGTCAAACCGGAAGCCATCCTCCCGCATGGAGAACGAGATCGTGTGCAGGCCGGGTTCGGAGATGTCGAGATAGATTTTGTGGGGCTCGCCGCAGTGCTGGGCCTCCGTCCGCTGCTTGCTCTCCCATCGCCAGGTGTTCTTTCCGTCGCACCACTGGAGCCTGCGGCCCGATGCGGGCCAGGTCCCGTTGAGTCCGACGTGCAGCCCGTTGTCCTCGGTGTCTGTTGAATAGGCCCGGACCCACACATAGTACCGTTCGGGGGTGTTGAAGTACACCTTGTACGACACGATGGCCAGCTTGCCCGGCTCGTTCGAAAAATTCTCACCCACGATCAGCTTATCGGCGTGCGAGCGTCGGGTATCCGGCAGGATCTGGATGTACGCGCCGCCGCTGGCGGAGGCGGCGTGGTTGCCCCGGCCGCCGCGCCCGACCGCCGGAGTGAATTCCGGGGTCGTGACGTACCATTTCCGCTTCTTGGTGAGCGTCTGCTCGATAAACAACTCGGCTTCCCCAGCGACCAGGCCGTCTCGTTCTTCGAAGACGATGTCCGTCTGCCCACTTGGCTCGAACGCCACCTTGGTCCACCGGCCGCGGGCGTAGGCGAAACCGCTACCGTCTGGGATCTTTCGGTTGGAGACCGTGTTGAACTCGACTCGAATCTCGTCGCCCTTCTTGATCGCGACATTGCGCCAGGTATGACCGGCCGGCTGATAGTCGCTCTCCGTTGCGGGATTCGTGTACGTTCCAACCATCTCGCCGGCGATCTTGAGCCGATAGGTGGATTCGCCGTCCGTTTCGGTCAGGGTGGTGATGGTGACGTCATAAACACCGGATTCGCCTGCAAAGGTGGTGCGAGCGGCCGAGAATTTCTCCTTGTGCTGTGCGGCGTTGATCGCCAGAGCCTCACGATCGCTGTCCTTATAGAACGGCACGAACCCGGTGTCTGAGACGCTCTCGAAGTCGCGGATCGCCAGCAGGGCATGCGGGTTGTCTTCCGTCACGTCTTGAAGCGAAAGGGGCGTCGTCCCTGCCTTCTTGAGACAGAGCAGCCAGTCTCCATCGCCGGGCGTCTTGAGCGTGATCTGTCCCGGCGCACGGGCCTCGCCTGGCGCGAGGAGGCCGTCCAGCCCATCACCCGTCCTCGGATCGAACCAGCCGTAAGTAAACGCGCCCGATTCGAGTGACAGCCTCAGCTCGCCGGGGTTCTTGAAGTAGATCAGGTACAACTCGCCCGGCTTGACGAAGCAGTAGTCGTCCCGATTGCGGGTCAGATCGTTGTCGTTGGTCATCTCCCAGAACGGGATCTCATGCCGTTTGAAGAACTCGATGCAGTAGCGGCTCTGGTCCCACATCCGGTCGCGCGTGCGCCAGTCCTGGCAGGTCAGGTCGCTGTGCGGATGCTGGTAGCCGAAGTACCATTCGATGCCGGCTCCACCGGCCATGAAGACGCCCCAGAGCGCGTTCTTTCGGGCGTTGTCGCGCGTGGGGTCCTCGTCATCAGGGACCAGTGCGTGCTGCGCATCGCCCGGCTCGTCACAGGCGACGACCCACGGTTTGCCCGCCTCGGCGGAGCGGCGCACCCACTCCTTCACCACACCGTGAACCTGACTGAAGTCCGGCCTGCTGGTCTGGATGGAGAGCCCCGTCAGTGTGCCCTCGCCGAGCAGGGGTCCGTATACCCGCTCGTACTGGCCCGGGTAGGTGTGGATGACGATGTGATGACCATAGGGGTCGATGGCGCGTATGTAGCGCGACCAGTCGCGGATCTGCTCCGTCTTGAGCTTCGTCTCCTCGCCCATGTTCCAGTTCAACGCGAGATGGTGCGCATAGCGCGCGATGAGCTCGCGCGTGTAGACCTTGCGCTCGATGCCGAGCTCGCCGCCGTCCATCTTGCTGTCGTTCTCGGTCTCCAGCATCTTGAAGTGCAGGTACATGCCCATCCGGTCGCCGTACTCGAAGACCCGTTCCCACTGATCCATCTTCGAGACGTTGAAACGCGTGTGGTGGACGTGATCGCTCCAGCCGTTGCCCGTCGCGGCCTTGCCAGTGCTCGACTCGTAGTCGGCCATGTCCTTCAGGAACAGATGCGGGAACACGTTCTGGTCGTCGCCGTCCACGTTGAACGTGAGAAACGAGAAAGCATTCATCCCCTTGTCCGAAAGGTAGCGGATGGCGCCGAGCAGGTTCTTGCCCTTGTCGCGGTCCGCCCCCCAGAGCAGGTCCGACGCCGACGGGTCGAAGTCGTCCGCATGCGGCGCCCAGTTCTTACGGCGGTTGCCCTTGTTCGGCGTGTCGTCAAAATCCTCGTACGCCAGCAGGTTCTCCGGGGCATCGGCGCCCGCCTTGAGGAAGTACTCCCCCGTGCCGGCAAATTGCAGGTAGTGGCCGCCGACGTATTCGAGCCGTCCCTTGCCGCGCAGGTCTCGCCCCGTCTTGTCCGTCGGCGCGATCCGGAACGAGCCGGTCCGCCCGTCCATGTAGCCGGCCGATGTGCCCGCGTTGGCTTCGTCGCTGACGGCGACGTTCTCGCCCTTGCGGAACGAGACGCGGTAGTTCCACGTGCCGGTCCGGTCCGGGGCGAAGTGGACGCGCCACTTGTTGCCGCTGTCGGCCGAGGTGTTGGCCGCGTTGCCGTCGGCGGCGTAGTAGCCCGGTACGAGGTATTTGCGGCCGCCACTTTCGTGCTCGAACGTGACCTTGAGGCGGTAGTGGAGGAAGGGGTTCGGATCGGCCGACTCACTCGTTGCCGGACCGTCAAAGGTCAACGTCACCTTGTGCCAGGTTTTCAGTTCGCCGGAGATCTGGCCCGCGGGCGAAAGGGACGCCAGGCCCAAAGCGACGAGCGCAATCACGGAAATGTGTTTGGCTTGTGTGGTCACGATTCATGGCCTCCATTGATGGATGAAGAAACACTGTGGACGAAGAACCAAGGTGGATTATCACCGATGTGCGCCTCCCGAACAATACCACAATGTGCACTCCTGCGCCCCAAAACGCGCAGGAGGGCGCCCGCAGATGGAAGACCACGGCGTGGTTTCGGTCGAGCTACTTGATGCAGTGCCGCAGTCGATAGGCCATCGGGGTCGTCCCCTGGAAGCGCGTAAACACCCTGTCCAGTTGCTTGGCGCTGGAAAAGCACATCTTCTCGGCGATGTGCGCGACCGTCATATCGGTTTCGACCAGCAGTTGCGTGATGCGATTGACGCGTTCGCGGAGGATTTGTGAATGCACCGACCGTCCGATCGCTTTCGAGAACCTCTGCTGCAAGCTGCGTCGCGACAGCGCCACCGCCTCCGCGACATCGTCGACCTGGAGAGGACGGTCCGCATGCCTGCGGATGAAGCGGATCGCCTCGGAGACTTCTTGATCCTCGACCAGGAGAATATCGGTGGAGCTGCGCGCCACAACATGGGTGGGCAGTCCTTCGATGGTCGTCTCGCGGCACGCTTCGCCGGCCATGACCCGGTCGAGCAGTTGCGCTGCGCGGTAGCCGAGCTTCTCGGCGTTCAAGCGAATGCTGGAAAGAGCGGGGTTGGCCAGGCGACAGATGAACTCATCGTCGTCGACGCCGAGAATGGCCACTTCACTGGGCACGTGGATTCGTGCCGCGTGGCAAGCGTCCAGGACGTGCTGGCTTCGGTCGTCGTTACAGGCCATGATCCCCACCGGCTTGGGCAGGGATTGCAGCCACGCCACCAGAAGGGGCTCCTCCTTCTCCCACAAGGCCTGCAAGCCCTTGGCTTTGAGCGGCTGATAGAGGTGACAGGCAAATCCGGCTTCGGCGACGCGTTTCTGAAAGGCTTCGCCCCGTTTGGCCGACCAGTAGATGTCCTCGAGTCCACAGTAGGCGA
Organism: uncultured Pirellulales bacterium; assembly: GCA_964610435.1. Lineage (GTDB taxonomy): Bacteria > Planctomycetota > Phycisphaerae > Sedimentisphaerales > Anaerobacaceae > Anaerobaca. The sequence continues at coordinate 13,129 of CAZSXM010000075.1, forward strand.
AGTGGCGAAACCCGCATTGCAGCAGGTGTTCGGCCCCCAACGCGCCGACCGCATCGTTGTCAATGATGATGTTGATGAAACCCTCGATGGTTCTCCTGGTCACGGGGGCGCAGATGCCGGGTATCTTGCGCCGGATGATTTCCTCAATGCGCTCCGGCTCACGCATGATGATGCCGTCGACCTGCTTGGCGCTCAGGCGGTCCGTGACCTTCTTCTTCCAATCGATGGCCTGGTAGTGCGGAGGTTCTCGGTAAAACGTCCAGGGCCCTCGCTCGTTTGCATACCGGGCGATTCCCTGAAGGAGTCCCCGATCGAACGCCCGGGTCGGTGCGATCAGTAGAATGACCTTTCGTGCCCTGAACATAGGTTTCCGTTCCATCGGTCCGGTTTCGTTGCCTGTCGATGCAGGATTCTACACGGGATGCGGGTCCGAGTAAAGCGGATCGATATGTCCCTCGAAGGCACCCGTTCTGAAGGAGACTGCGAATGTCGGACGATCTGTTCCTGCCACGATCGCGGGAGATGACACGGCCCGTGTGAAAGGGTGCTTCACGCGCCGCGTGGGGCCACGGAGAAGATGGGCCGCACAATCGCTACGGTTTTCCAGACTCCGTGCGGGGCAGGCCGAAATCCCAGGGGGTCAGTTCCATAGGATTCATCCTACCGGCGTGTCCGTCGACGAAAAGACAGTTGACGCTCTTGCCGTGTCGGTTTCTGGCGATTCGACGCTGTACGTCCGAACTCGGCAGATGGATCTGGGCATAGACGTCCAGCCATCGGAGCTTGTCTGTCAGCATCTGGGCGTCATCGTCTCTTCTGACGATCTGGATGTGAGCGGCCTCGGGATCGTGTTCATAGTCGGCCAGATAGACCGTCTGGCCCGGGCGACGGAACTCGTCGAGCTTGCTGGCACCCCGCTGTTCCTTGCCGATGGGGTTACCCGACTTGATGTCCCAGGCGTTGATGCAATAATCCACCGTCTGTTCGCGGTCCGGGTAGCTGGGGCAATCGTAGATCTTGACCTCGGAATAGTGTTCGACCTTGTCCGACAGCCCGCCGACGTATCGCATGAACAGCACCGACCAGAGGCCGTCCGTCTCATCGCGAGGCACCTTCATATCGTTGTCCTGGGCGTACATGTGCATCGCCAGACCGATCTGTTTGAGGTTGCTCAGGCAGCGGACCGTCTTGGCCTGTTCCCTGGCCTTGCTCAACGAGGGCAACAGGATCGCCAGCAGCAGGGCAATGATGGCGATGACGACGAGCAGTTCGATCAGGGTGAAGCCGGTGACGCGTTTCTCGACTCGCATGGCACGGTTCCTCTTCGGGTCACGATTTCACAAGAGACCAGTCGCGGCTATCGCTAATGTAGAAAGCCGACAGCCCGCCCACAATCCCAATCCGCGCAAAAGCGCTACCCAAAATGCACCGGCAGTTTCGCCATCAAAGGGCGTCCACGAGAAGGGCCCACGCTCTCACCGGAGAACGTGGGCCCGTTGCCATCCATACTCACGTGCCACCAGGCGGCTGAATCGCAGGTCTGCCAGCCTGACGATGCTCTATAGTGCGGGCACGGCGCAGATGCACGCCGGGTCAATCCCGATCGCGCCGCCGATCGGCGGCAGGATCGTGATTCCCCAGATTGGCGTATCGGCGGTGATGACCATCGCCCCGGCCGCCTGACCGGCGATCGTCAGCCCGGGCTGGAACCAGTCGTTCTGAGCGAACGTCGCGGTGCCGCCCGCCGGATTGCCGGCCTCGTCCAGAGGCTGGATCAGACCCTGATCGTTGGCGCCGCGCTCGATGATGAAGATCGTCGTCACCGGCGCTGCAAACAGCACCGTCACCGCGCTCGAATCGTCCAGACTGGCGTAGGTGCCCAGTTCGAAATCATCCGCATCGGCCGCCGGGTGATCGGCGTGTTTCTCGAAGTCGGTCGAGGTGGTGCCCAGAATCAGGCTGCCTGCGTCGATCCCGTCGATCGACAGGACCGTGCCGTCGTTGCCGGTGGCCTCGACACTGCCGGCGGCGCGGATGGTGATGCCCGCCGGCGCGGTCGAAGGCGCCCCGGGCAACAGCCGCAAATCGTCCACGTACAGAACGCCCGATCCGCTGCCGTCGACGCCGATCGCCAGCGTCTCGACGTCTTCCAGATTCGTACCGACCGCCTCGAGATCGATGTTCCACTGCGTCCATGAGGCCGATGTGATGGCGTCGGCATCTTCGTCGTAGGCGACCTTGACGCCGTTGATCTTTGCGTAGACCTGGCCGCCCGTATTGTCGGGGGCACCCTGGAAGTGGACCGTCAGGACCGCAACGCCCGCTCGCGTCCAGTTCTGCGCTGGATCGAACGTGATCTCGGCCTCGGAATATCCGGCGCCGCCCGTATTGTCGTAGAACAGGGGCATGGACTGCCGACCGCTGTTGACGATTGCCCTCTCGGCAAACGGAGCATCCAGGTAGCCGGCCTGCGAGCCATTCGAGGCATCTTCATACCCGTCGCTCCAGGTCTGCCAGATCGTCCTCTCCGCATCGACGTCGTCGGTGTAGCTTTCGAAGTCCTCCACGACGAAGAACGCCGGGGTGGTGAAGCTCCAGAGGTCGCCTTCCCACACGCTGATCGCCTCGGTCTCGTTGACCTCGCTGATCTTCCAGTAGTACGTCGTTCCCAGCGTCAAGTCCAGCGAACTCGGATCATACGCGTTTTCGGTGACGGTGTCGATCAATGCCGTCCCCGCGGCCACTTCGGCGCGCGTGGAACTGAAATAGACCTCGTGCGAGGCCGCTTCGCGACCGCTGCGCCATCTCAGGACGGCATCGGGGGCCACGCCGGTGGCGCCGTGGGCCGGCTGCGGCTGCCGCGCCTGCACGGGAATGCTGAAGAAACGCACCTCACTGAGGCCGAACTGGCCCATCGTGCTGTGGCCGCTGTTGACCGTCAGGCGGACGAACCGTGCTGCGACACCTCCAAAATCCACGACGGTGTTGGCCACATAATCCGGTCGGGCTGTCGCCTTGGCAAACTCCACATCCCCCAACACCGCGCAATCCTCGCCATCGACCGAATACTCGATGGTCACATCCTTAAGACCAAAGCCCAGCACCGGCTCGAACTGCACGTTGTAGTTCCAGACCCACAGTTCGTGGAGCTTGTAGACACGGTCGAACTCGTACTGAATCCAGATCGGCTCGCCATTGGCGGTGACGAGCCACATATCGGCCGCATCGATCGAGTGCTGGTCCTCCTCATTGAGCCCCGATCCATTGACCGTGTTCTCTGGCCCGGCGTCGGCGTCGAAGCCCGACGCGGTCGCAGTGATATTGGCGATCGGATACGCCAGAGGCTCGACCGCGAAGCTCCAGACCTTGCCCCTGAAAATCTCGCCGCCGGTCAGCACTTCATCGACCCGCCAGTAATAGGTGGTGTCGAACTCCAGAACGCCCGGATCGTACTCGCTCGCCGCCTGGCCCTGAGCGACCAGAACGCCCCTCGCCTGGGTCCGGCTGGCGGCATTGACGTCTTCCAACGAGGTCCCGAAGTAGACGTCGTGCCCCGTGGCACCTTCTCCCGCGCTCCAGGTGAGATTTTCCGTTCGAGGCACATCGGTCGCCTCGTCGGCCGGCTGCGGATCGTGGCTCTGCTTCGGATCGGATCGGATCGGCGCCGCCGAGATGCTCAACGTATCGTGTCCCGAGGCGGTGATGCGCAGCCCGATCACGGGCTCATCGCTGATGAACACATACCCGTAGGCGGTCTGGCCGCCGACGATGACTCCTGTGCTGGCATAGGGTTCGCCGCCGCCGGTGAGCGTCAGGGCCGGTTGCAGCGAGCCGTCGGCCAGGATGCCTTCCACGGTGCCGTTGTCGTTGCCGCCCCGCTCGAAGACGAAGATCATTTTGGTCGGAAGCGGGAAGATCGTTTCCTGGAAGTCGATTCCATCGATCGACGACATGCCTCCGGTAGCTCCTGCACCAGCGAAGGTCCAGTTGTCGGCATGCGAGCCCACATCACCTACTTTGGGATCCGATGTGCCGGTGACCGTTGCAGCGGGCGCGGCATCGCCCTCGGGCCACAGCGTCGGTGTTCCGCCGGCCGGGATGTACCAGCGCGTCGTCGTGCCCAGCATGAGATATTCGCTGCCCGCCACGTACTCGGTCCCGTCATAGCGAAAACTGATCAGCTCACCATCGGCCACCGTCACGTCGGACACGCCCGCCAGTTGATCGGCCTGCCCGACGCCGCACAGCAGCGCCGACAGTAGAACCACGGCAACGGAAGGTACCAGAAATTGCGTCTTCATTGCTGCACCTCCAACAAAAGGAAATCCGTACGACGTCCATGAAAGATTATCGTCATTCATCCAGTTCGTCTTCTGCAGGGTAAACCGGTTGTACGCAACCATGCTCGTCTCGAAAGAGGGGGATTCTGATCGGTGTGATCGGACGGTGTGCCGGGATAATGCCTTCCTGGCGTCAACAGTGCGACCCGCTCCAAGATGTCCGTACGCATGATTTCTGCCTCCGTCCGTATGGCATCACACAGTTCCTCTTCTCCGGTGTCAGGAAGGGCCCATAAGGACCCATCCACCGTCTATTATACGGTCGATGTTCAGGCGCACCAATCCCATTACGTGCGGATTCGCTTCGCAAAACGCGCAGTCAACTCAAAGGGTGAGCTGGTAGGCAAGCGTTTGCAGGGACCTTCGAAGGGAACTGCTGAGGGTCGGGCAGAGACTATAATACTCCCGCTTTTTGGACCAGTGGATAAGGTAGTATGGCTGTGGTATGGTGGCGTCGGACAGGAGGTTCACATGACACAGCGCAAACAGCGGAACGGGGCGTTCAAGACGCGGGTGGTGGTCGAAGCGTTCGAGGGTCACAAGACGGTCAACGAGATTGCCAGTGCGTACGAGATTCACCCCTCGCAGGTGGGCAAGTGGAAATCGCAGGCGCTGGCCCGTCTGCCGGAGGTTCTGTCCGATGGGCGGCAGGCCAAGGGCGATGGCGGTCCGCAGCGGGAGGCTCGACTCTACGAGGAGATCGGCCGGCTGCGGATGGAAGTGGAGTACCTGAAAAAAAAGCTCGGGCTGTGCCCGTCGAGCAGCGTCGGGAACTGATCGAGTTGACAGGGTGCGACGTGAGTGTACGGGAGCAATGTCGGTTGTTGGGCGTGTCGCGCAGCGCGTTGTACCGTTCGCCGAGGGGTCCGAAGGCCGAGGACCTATCGGTCATGCGGCGGCTGGACGAGGTGTATACGGCGACGCCGTTTTACGGCGTCGAGCGAATGACGGCGGCCCTGCATCGGGACGGCCTTCGGATCGGTCACAACCGGGTGCGTCGGCTGCTGCGGCAGATGGGTCTGGAGGCAATCTATCCGAAGCCTCGGTTGAGCGTTCCCGGCGGCCTGGAGCATCGGGTGTACCCGTACCTGCTGCGGGGCCTGCGGATCGATCGGCCCAACCAGGTATGGTCCTCGGACATCACATACATTCGCCTGTCGCAGGGCTTTGCGTACCTGGTGGCGATCCTGGACTGGTTCAGCCGGTACGTGCTGTCGTGGTGGCTCTCGACGACGCTGGAGGCGTGGTTCTGCGTGCGGGCGTTGCGGGAGGCTTTGCGGATGGGCCGGCCCCAGATTGTCAACACCGACCAGGGAAGCCAGTTCACCGGCGGCGAGTGGATCGAGGAGCTGACCGAAGCGGGCGTACGGATCAGCATGGACGGGCGGGGCCGGGCGTTCGACAACATCTTCAACGAGCGGCTCTGGCGAAGCGTCAAGTACGAGGACGTGTACCTGAAGGACTACGCGGTGGTGGATGAGGCCCGGGCCGGTTTGGGCGAGTACTTTCGGTTCTACAACACGGCTCGCCTGCACCAGGCGTTGGGGTACCGCACGCCGGCGGAGGTTCACTATGGCCCCGACGGGACGGGAAGTAACAATGTAACAGGTGTTAACAAGAAAGAAAAAGAAGCAAAAAGAAAGAAGATGCTACTACTACAGAATCCTACCTTAAAGAACTGAGATTCTGGTCTTGACAACTGGGAGTACCTCAGTAGCCCAACCTATATTTCTGCTGCGACATGCCGGTTGTACAGGCAGGGTCATTCGCAGTTGCCGCGACTCCCGATGCCTGCTACCATGAGAATGGTCACAGCGGTGGGCGCGCAAGAGCACCCTCTGCTGGCACCAGGGTGAGCCGGCTCCTGTGGCAAAGCAGAACCGCCGGTTCACCTGTTTTCCTCACAGACTATGGGCCAAACACACGGTTTTGCCTCGGGGTTTGACGCTTTGACCACACCGACCCTCGCCGTTGCGACCCGCCCGGCATGGGAGGGCCCCGCGCGTCGGCCGATGTGGTGCTTTCCGGAGAAATGACCGGAGGGGATCTGGCGATATGAAACTGCCCCACCGAAATCGCTTTGCGATCGTGCAACGGCGGGACACACATCCCTGTCGCCGACCCTCCGTCCATCCTTTGCAGGGCAGCGTAACCATGACAGGTTCCTTCCTGACAACTGTATTCGGGCCCGTTGCGGCCATCCGAAGGATTTATCGGCGTGGTCCAACCGTGCCGAATATCATGCCAGTAACCTGACGTCAATCGTTGGAACCACGTAATCTGCCGGGCCGCCGGGTCGGCAGGCCAATGCCGCAGCAGGCCCAGTTGGGCGCACTTCTTCACCAGATCAACCATGCCGTCGCAGTCGAGTTTCTCCATGATGTGGCTGCGATGTACCTCGATCGTCCTGCGGGAGCGGTGCAGTTGCAGGGCCATTTCGTTGGTCGTGCAGCCCTGGAGCATGAGGTCGAGCACCTGCTGTTCCACTTGGGACAAAGGGCGCTTCGGCAGCACGTGGGTCCGGGCCGATTCCTTCAGAACGGCTTCGATCGCCGAGATCAGAAGGTGGCTCTCCGGCGGTCGCTCCAGGCAATCGGCGGCCCCGGCCTTCATGGCGCGAACGGCCACTTCAATATCGCCGTGATCGACCAGCAGCA
>CAZSXM010000076.1:0-19658 GCA_964610435.1 uncultured Pirellulales bacterium
CGCTGAGGCCGAATTGGCCCGTCGAGCCCCATCCGCTGTGAACGGTCAGGCGGACGGCGCGAGCCGGTAGTCCATCGAACGAGACCACCGTGTTGGCCGCATACATCGATTGGCCCGGTGCTTGGGCAAACTCAACATCGCCAAGTACAATCCAGGTCTCGTCATCTGCCGAATACTCGATCGTCACGTCTTTGACACCGAGGCCGAGAAGCAACTCGAATTCGCTGTTGTAGTTCCAAACGAGTATCTCGTGAAGCTTGTGGACGCGATCGAATCTGTACTGAACCCAGAGCGGTTCATCGGCCGGCACCTCGGCCAGCCACATGTCGGCGACATCGGTCGAGTGCCCATCCGCCTCGCCGAGTCCCGAGCCGTCGATCGTCCTGTGTGGCCCTTCGCCTTCGGACGAGACGCTATTGGACGTGGCAACCACATTCGGGATCGGGTAGGCGAACGGCTCGGTTGTGAAGCTCCAGACCTCACCCTTGAACATCGTGCTGTCCGGCGGGGCGCCGACCCCATCGATACGCCAATAGTAGGTCGTCCCGAATTCGAGCAGATCGGGCGGATCGTACGCGGTCGCCGCCTGTCCCCGACTGACAAGCACACCCATCGGATCGGCCCGGCCGGCGCCATTGACATCGTCGAACGACGTCCCGAAGTACACGTCGTGGGCGGTTGCCGACTCACCCGCGGTCCAGCTCAGGACGGTATCGCGCGGCACATCAATCGAGTCGTCTTCGGGACTGGGGTCGCTCGCGAGAGCCGGATCCGTCAGCCCCAGCATAATCTCCTGAATCTCCCCCTCGGCCAGCGCCCGATGGTAGACCTGGACGTCGTCGATCGTTCCGTCGAACCACTCCGGCACACGATCCGGGCGATCCGGCCTCTGGAAAGTGCCAACCACCGTGTCGCCCCCCGTCCCGAGATACGCAGGAGCACTGCCCTCCGCCGCCAGTTCGCCGTTCACATAGACCCTGCGATTCTGATTCTCAAAGTCATACCAGAATGTAATGTGATACCAATTGCCGGCTTGGACCGTCCCGGCCGGCAGGTTCAGGTCGTTCGAATAGAATCCCATGCGAACGCTTCCGTCTCCCGAGATCCGGTAGTGCAGACCCTGGTTTGCGCTACTGGCCTGATACTGGCTGAAGACAGACTGATCGCCCGCCAGCAACGACGGATTCACCCACATGGCCTGCGTGAAACTGCGGCTATTGAAGGGGATGTGCGGACCCCTCACGGCCGAATCGGCGCCGTTGAACTTCAGCGCCGTGCCGATCACCCCCGGGACCCAGAGCGCACCGCCTTCGATGGACCCGTCGTTCCCATTGCCGCTTCGGTCTTTGGCAACGGTCCCCTGCCCCTCGTTGAAGGGCCAGTATATGACCAGGTCCTCCGGGACGGCCCATGCCAGCTGGGTGGGTACCAGAATCGCACACAAGACAAGCACAAGAAGAGATCGCCTGCACATGACACATCCTCCTTCAGCCAGAGTAAACCCCCGATACCGCTCTCGGCCACAGGCCGAGACGCCCTGCTTTGCTGATAGTCCTGTTCTTACCAGATCAACCACCTCAGGTCAATGGTTTCTCCGCATCCGGATCACAGGGGCCGGCGCTCCGCTTTCGCTGTGGATCAGGGATTGCGTGTGACGACCGATTCTCTACAATGGTGGAGCGTTGTTGCTCCAGATCGCTTTACGTGCGATTGCACAGAGAGGAGATCGATGTACCCTGCATACGGTTATCCGTTCCATCTCATCTGCGGCATGACCCTGGCTCTGTGGACTGTCCTGCCACCATCAGGTCTCCCGGCCGCCATGCCCGGCGGGCCGCCAGGCATCAGTGACGCATGGGTAGCAACTGACGCTGTGGGGCGTGCGCTGCCGGACCATGCCGATGTGGGCGATCCACGACCCGACCGAACGGTGGCGATGTTCTACTGGACTTGGCATGTCGACGGCAAGACCGACCTGGGACCGGTCAACGTCAACGAGATCATCTCGCGCCATCCGGATGCCATCAACGACTACAACCATCCCGCCTGGCAGGAGATCGGCCGGATCGTGGGCCACCACTGGAACGAGCCGCTGTTCGGCTACTACCGGGGCACCGACCCGTGGGTCTACCGCAAGCATGCGGAAATGCTCGCCGATGCCGGGGTGGACGTGGTGGTCTTCGACTGCACGAACGGGACGTTCACCTGGAAGGAGGCCTACGACGTACTGGGCGAGGTCTGGACGGCCGCCCGACGGGACGGGGTGCGGACGCCGCGGTTCGCATTTCTCTGTCCGTTCGCCCCGCACGATGATAGCCGTGTCAACATCACGAAGATCTATGAAGACGTCTACAAGCCGGGACGTTTCAAGGATCTCTGGTTCTACTGGAAGGGCAAGCCGTTGCTGATGGGCTATCCGGACAATCTGCCCGAGCCGATTCGCTCGTTCTTTACATTCCGTCCCGGCCAGCCGGACTATCGCAGCGGGCCCACGCGGACCGACCACTGGGGGTGGCTGGAGGTCTACCCGCAACATGGTTACGTCGAGCTTGCGCCGGAGAGGTTCGAGCAGGTGACGGTGGGCGTGGCGCAGAACGCCACCGACGTGCTGGCTCCGGCGGCGATGAACGACCCGAGAGGCGCCTACGGTCGCGGCCACACCTACGCTCATGGCTGTAACAGCGACCCGGAAGCCATCGCTCGCGGCCTGAACTTCCAGGAGCAGTGGGACTACGCCCTGAAGATGGATCCGGAGCTGATCTTCGTAACCGGCTGGAACGAGTGGATCGCAGGCCGCTACAGAAACTGGCAAGGGACCGAAAACGCCTTCCCAGACCAGTTCAGTAATGAGTACAGCCGGGACATCGAGCCGATGAAGGGCGGTTTCGCCGACAACTACTACTATCAACTCGTAGCGAACATCCGGCGGTACAAGGGTCTCCAGCCGCCGGCCGCAGCATCACAGCCGATCACCATGGACATTGACGGCCGCTTCGACGAGTGGGCACAGGTACAGCCGGAGTTTCGCCATCACAGAGGCAGCACGATGTACCGAAGCCACCGCGGCTACGGCAAGACGTTCTACGAAAACGCCTCCGGACGGAACGATTTCGTCACCGCCAAGGTGGCACGTGACGCGGAGAGCCTCTACTTCTACATCGAGACCACCGACCCCATCACAGACCCGGTCGGGCCCGGCTGGATGACGCTGTGGATCGATATCGACCGCGACAAGGGGACCGGATGGGAAGGGTACGACTACATAGTCAACCGGCGGGCGCCTGTCCAAGACAAGGCGGTGCTCGAGCGAAGCCGGCGGCCCGGGGGCTGGTTAGACGTCGGCACGGTCCCATTTCGCGTTGAGGGCAACCGGATGGAACTGCGCATACCCAAGACACTCGTAGGACTGCCGTCAAACGGCCCACTGGACTTCGAGTTCAAATGGACCGACAACGTGCCCGCCTCCGGCGACATCCTCGACTTCTACCTCTACGGTGACGTCGCTCCCGGCGGTCGTTTCAACTATCGCTACCACGCTCGATGAAGGATGCGGCATGGGGCACATATGCCCTCTGATTATTGTAGATTAGGATGAACGACAAGACTGCTGCTGGTAAGAGGAGAGATGAGCCATGCGTGTGTACTTTGGATTGCTGCTGTTGCTGTGCGTTTTCCATGCGTGCGGCCGATGGATCGGCTCGGAAGCGGCGGCGGAGGAACGGCACCTCACCTATCGGCATTTCCACGTGATCGACGTGGACGGACAAGCGGCCGCGATCGAGCCCATTGCATGCGAAACGCCCCCCCTTTGGGCACGGGATGTTTCCCAATCGTCGCACGATTGGTCGGGCGGGCCGAAGCCCGATCGACCTTATTTTGAGGGACCGATTCCATTTGTCATCCCCCCCCCGGAAGGGTCGGGTGAGCCGTTCCATGACCACAACCATCAGCCGGACATTGCCTGGTTGCCCAACGGAGATCTGTTTGCCGTCTGGTACAGCACCAAACAGGAATCAGGCACGGAATTGACCGTGTTGGCCAGCCGCCTGCGCGCCGGCGATACGCGATGGGATCCGGCATCTGAGTTCTTCAAGTCGCCGAACCGGAACATGCACGGCAACAGCATGTTCCATGACGGGCAGGGCAGGCTGCATCATATGAACGGCATGGCACCGGAAGGGGCAACCGGCTGGGGAAGGCTGGCCTTGTTGCACCGTTACAGCCTCGACAACGCAGTCACATGGTCGATTGCCCGACCGGTTTCTTCGGGCGCCAACTATCAGGTGCGACATCAGGTGATCGCCGGCATGCGGATGCTCACAGATGGCACACTGATTCAGGCGTGCGACGCCACCCCCGCCGGGCAGGGCCCGACGGCCATTCACATCAGTCGCGACGGGGGGCAAACCTGGTCCGATCCCGGCGGAGACATTCGAGGCATCCACGCAGGGATCGTGGAACTGGAGGACGGGCGTCTGATGGCTCTCGGCCGGGGCCGGCCAATCGACGGGCACATGCCGATGAGCATCTCCGATGACATGGGCAGAACCTGGCGCTACTCGGCCAGTCCCTTCCCGCCCATCGGCGGCGGCCAGCGGCTCGTGCTCATGCGCCTGCGGGAAGGACCGCTGTTGCTCGTCTCGTTTACCTCCGACGATCGACGACAGCCCGAGGCACGCGGCATGATGTTCGCGGACAAGGCCGGCAAGTCGTTTGTCGGGTACGGGATGTTCGCCGCCCTTTCGTTGGATGAGGGCGAAACCTGGCCGGTGCGGAGGCTGCTGACACCGGGTGACGGCACGTACGACGGGGGCGCCTGGACCGGCCAGTTCACCGCCTCACCCGACAGGGCCGAGCACGCCGGCTACCTGGCCGCCGCGCAGACACCCGACCATGTCATCCATCTGATCTCGAGCCGCCTGCATTACCGTTTCAATCTGGCCTGGCTCAAGGAGCCCAATATAGGCCACCGCGAGCAGTAGCTGTAGCGACCATTCGTACCGCGGACCGGAACGATGGCTGGATGCAGCAACGTCGGATTTCTGACGACACCCAAGACCAATGACTGATGTGAGAACGAATCAGACGGCCGGCACGGACATACCGAAACAAGCCTCGTTGTCGTTCGATCGGGGCACGCTGCTATTGGCGGGCCTGGAACGTACGGAGTCGCCCACCGTTCCCGACCCTGCCGTCTGGAGATGGGACCCTCGCGTCGGAGCCTGGCGATGCGATGCGATTCACTATTCCAGCGTCCAGGCCGCAGGAGGCTGTCGGAATGACGTTCCGCCACCCGTCTCCGTCGCCTGGCCGAGAACCGATCTGCCTGAACTGAGGCTGGAGCAGGCGGAAGCCCTTGCCGCCTGGTGCAGGCTTTCCCAGCGAGGTCAGATCATCATGCCCACCGGGACCGGCAAGACCGAGGTGGCCTTTGCCGCGATGGCCGAGGCCAAGGTGGCGACGCTGGTCGTCGCGCCGGTGCGCGATTTGATGTATCAGTGGCACAGGCGGATTCTGGCAACCTTTGGCTACGATGCAGGAATCGTCGGTGACAACCTCTTCGACATCCGGCCGGTGACCGTAACGACGTATGACAGCGCCTACATCCACATGGACAAGATGGGAGCCGGATTCGGCCTGCTGATTTTTGACGAGGAGCATCACCTGCCGGGCAAGTGCCGTCGTGAGGCGGCGATTCTCAGCACCGCGCCCCTGCGACTCGGACTGACGGCGACGCCCGAACGGTCCGACGGCCTGCACGCCGATCTGGACTGGCTCGTCGGTCCCGTTGCATACCGCATGCCCTTCCACAAAGCGAAGGGTTCTACCCTCGCCGATTTTGACGTCGTGCGTATCCCGGTCGCGCTGAACGACGACGAGCAGACAATCTACGACCATTGCAGCCGAACGGTCCGCCAGTTCATCGCATCGCGCCGCAAAGACCAGCCGAGCTATACATGGCAAGACCTCTGCAAGGAGTCGGGCACGGATCCCGAGGCCCGTCACGCACAGAAAAGCTACTATCTCAAACAGTCCATCGAGAACCGGGCCGCCGAGAAGCTTCGCGTGCTGGAGGACATTTTTCGCCTGCACAACGGCCAGCAGGTCCTCGTGTTCGCAGGCTCCAACGCCATGGCGATCGAGGTCTCCAAGCGGTTCCTGCTGCCAACGATCCTCTCCCACACGCGAAAACGCGAGCGGCTGGCCGTTCTGGAAGGGTTCGCCAACGGGCTCTTCAGCGTCCTCGTCGCCAACCGGGTTCTCGACGAAGGGGTGGATGTGCCGGAGGCGAAGGTGGCGGTGGTGATCGGCGGCCAGGGTTCGACGCGGCAGGCCACGCAGAGACTCGGCCGCGTCCTGCGCAGATCGGGCAATTCCAGGGCCACGCTGTACGAGGTCGTGTGCGAGGATACCAAGGAGGTCGAGCGTTCCCGAAAGAGACGCCGAAGCGATGCTTACCAGCGAACAGTCCATCGTCGAGTATGAGGCGGGCCGGGCCATTCCCGACCGCCTGACGCAGACCCGGCATCGGCACTACGTGGACTATGCCGAGCGGATGCTGGCGGTCTATCGCACCGGCCTCGGTCGCCAGCGGCGCTGGCTGCACCAGCAGATCGAGGCGATCGTTGCCGACGAACCCAACTGCCCCGTTCGGCGAATCCAGGCGTTCTGCAAGCTGCTCGACGACCGTTCCACTTTCCAGACCGATCCGGCCGGCAAGGCGTCCAGGCTGCGGCTGGAGGTGTTCTCACAGGTCGCGTGTTTCCATCCGCTGGTTCGGCAGTCGGACCAGCTCTTCGAGCATGAGGAAGACAAAGCGAAGACCGCTCTCGCCGACAGACTGGGCATGCCGTGGGACGAGATAGACCGTGCGCTGTATGCCGATGTCCTGGCGTACCAGCCTCTGGAGGAGTTTGCCGGCTATCCCGATCCGGCCGCCCTCCTTTCGCGATACAACGTGGCCCAGCTTCAGGCGTGCCTCTACCGGGCCGAGAGCATGACCGTTGTGGCCACCGAGGACCTGAAGACGATCGTCCGATACGCCAAACTGGCCCGCCTGCTGCACGAAATCGTAAGGCTTGGTCCTTCACATTTCCGTCTGATCTTCTCAGGACCCGCCTCGGTGCTGCGGGAGACACGCCGCTACGGTGTGAACTTCGCAAGGTTCCTGCCGGCCTTACTCGCCTGCGAGGGCTGGAGCATGACGGCCATCGTGCGGACACCCTGGAATACCCGCGCCACACTGGCGATCTCCGATCGGGACCGTTTCACCAGCCATCTGCCTGCGCCGCAGGAATTCGACTCGGCCCTGGAAGAGTCCTTCGCCGAGAAGTTCGGGCCAAAACGCGATGGCTGGCAGTTGATTCGTGAAGGCGAGATCCTCCACGATCGCCAGAAGACCTTCCTTCCGGATTTCACGTTTCGCCATGACGATGGAACGGAGGTGTTCTTGGAGATCGTCGGCTTTTGGACGCCGGAGTATCTGGCCAGCAAACGCGAAACCCTCCGGCAATTTCGGCATCACAACATCCTGATCGCCGTCCCGGAAGCGTCCGTCCGGGAAGGGGCACGCCTCTTGGAGAACGTACTGGTCTACAAGACGGCCCTGAAACTCACACCGTTGATGGAACTGCTGGAGGCCATTCGAGCGAACCACGCCACGGGCAATCGACAAGAACGCTGAGGGTTCATGGGATTACATCGACGACCCGCCCGTCTTGTTCAGTCTTCTTGCCGCCCTGCCGCAGAATAGCCGTCATGGAGGAAGTCATCGGCCGAAGGCGGATTCCGCTATTTTGATTTTGGCCTCTTGACGCTTGATATGATTCTTTGAGCCGAGACGACACCCGCGAACACCAGAGCAACAAAGCAAAGCGTGACGCAAGAGCTGCGCAGTGGATCTCATGACCAACTGCTCCATAGCACGAGTTTCACTTTGCCAGCCTCTCCGCCCCATCCTGCGGAACGGCGTTTGAACCCGTGCATTATGGCGTCCCCTCCGATTCGAATCAAGCCGTGAATCCCATCGGCCCCCTGAGTCTCCTGGTCCTGGGAGAGGAGCCGAGCAACGAGTGACATCAGGCGGGTCGGCGGCGAAGGCGGCCGGCGAAGGCGTAGGTGAGCAGGGCCAACAGGACAAAGGCGGCGAGGTGCTCGACCACTCGCGGGATCATGTGGTGGGAATGAGAGATGATTTCGATCTGCATCTCGTAGAACAGCAGGTCCAGCAGGAAGCCGGCGGCCAGGGCGCATCCGGCTACCGTGGCCAGGTAGAGCAGGGCGGTGCGTCGTCCCAGCACGTTCCAGATGGTTGCCAGTCCCGCGGCGTTGGTGGCCGGGCCGGTCATCAGAAAGACCAGCGCGGCGCCGGGGCTGAGGCCTTTGAGGATCATCGCCGCCGCCACCGGCACCGACGCCGAGGCGCAGACGTAGATCGGGATGCCGACCGCCATCATCAGGAGCATGGCGGGCAGTCCGCGGCCGAGGCGTTCGGCGAAGAAATCGTCGGGCGTCAGCGCCGAGATGATCGCGGCGATCGTCAGCCCGATGAGCAGGGGTTTGCCGATGTCGCGCGGCAGCGTGATGAACGCGTACCGCATCGCATCGACGAACCGCGTGCGCCACGTGGGAATGGTCACACCCTCGCCGGTCTCTTCGACGACCACGCGAGGCTCCTCGGCGGCCGGTCTACCGAAGAGGTTCACCAGCAGCCCGCCGACAAAGCCGGTCAGCAGGGCCACCAGCGCCCGGGCGACGGCAAAGATCCCGCCGAGAAGGCTGTAGGTCACGAGGATGCTCTCGACGGAGGCCTGGGGCGTGGACAGCAGGAACGCGACTGTCGAGCCCTTGCCGGCGCCCTGCTTATGCAACGACATGGAGACGGGGATCACGCCGCACGAGCACAATGGCAGCGGTACCCCGAAAATCGCCGCCTTGAACAACGGCAGCAGGCCCGGCCCGCCGAGATGCCGCTCGACCATCTTCCGCGAGACCAGCGTCGACAGAAGGCCCGCCACGAAGAAGCCGAACAACAGAAACGGAGACATGGCGGCAAAGACCGACCAGAAATCCACAACGATCTGGCGCAATACGTCAAGCACGACTCACCGCCTCATTCTCGACCTGCACCGTCTCACTTCGAATCACGTCGCCTCGCAGCGAGACGGTGACGTCCTGAAAGGCACTCAGCCGGCTGCTTCGCGCGACAGCCTCGCGGGCCACGCGTGTCAGACCGGAGCAGCACGGCACCTCCATGTGCACCACGGTCAGCGAGCGAATCGTATTGGCGCCGAGGATGTCCGCCAGCTTCTCGATGTAGAACTGGGCGTCGTCGAGCTTCGGGCAGCCCATCGCCACACTGCGACCTCTGAGGAACCGCTGGTGGAAATCGCCCATCGCAAACGGCACGCAATCGGCCGCCAGCAGCAGGTCCGCGTTGGCGAAATACGGCGCCGTCCGCGCCACCAGCTTCAACTGGATGGGCCAGTGCCCCAGTTGCGACGGGACCGCCGGGGCCTCAACGTCGTCCGCCGGCTCGCGCTTCGCCGCGGCCTCGAACTGGTGCATCGCCAGGCCCGGACAGGCGAACGCCGGTTCCGGCTTGCTCTCCCGCGCCAGATAGGCCCTGGTCGCCTCTTCATCGAACTCAGGCGCCTCGCGCTGCTCGATCGTGATGGCGCCCTGGGGGCAGTGCCCCAGGCACGCCCCCAGTCCGTCGCAGTAGGTTTCGCTGACCAGTTTCGCCTTGCCGTTGATGATCTTGATCGCGCCTTCGGCGCAGGCGGTGACGCACTGGCCGCAGCCGTCGCACTTCTCCTCATCGATCTTTACGATGTCTCTCACTGCCATGATCTGTTCCATTCATTTCCCGTAACCGCCACTGGCTCACGTGGCGAGCGTGGCGGCGATGTCATCTTTCACGTTGCCGATCGGCTTGATGTCGAACTTCTCGACGAGCACATTGAGCACGTCGGGCGTGACGAAGGCCGGCAGGCTCGGTCCAAGACGGATGTCTTTGACGCCCAGGTGCAGCAGCGTCAGCAGGATTGCCACCGCCTTCTGCTCGAACCACGAGAGAATCAGCGACAGCGGCAGATCATTGACGCCGCAGTTGAACGCGCCGGCCAACGCGACCGCAATCTGCACCGCCGAGTAGGCGTCGTTGCACTGCCCGACGTCGAGCAGTCTCGGGATGCCGTCGATCTCGCCGAATTCGAGCTTGTTGAAGCGGTACTTGCCGCACGCCAGCGTCAGGATCACACAATCGTCCGGGACCTGCTCGGCGAATTCGGTGTAGTAGTTGCGGCCGGGCTTGGCCCCGTCGCAGCCGCCGATCAGGTAAAAGTGGCGGACCTTACCATCTTTGACCAGGTCGATCACCTTGCCGGCGGCGTTCATCACGGCGTTGCGTCCGAAACCGACGGTGATGTACTTGGCCGACTCATCGGCGGCGAAGCCCGGCTGGGCCAGGGCCGAAGCAATGACCGGCGCAAAGTCGCGGTCGTCGATGTGCTTGACGCCGGGCCAGCCGACAAGGCCGAGCGTGAAGACGCGGTCCTTGTAGCTGTCCTTGGGCTTCATGATGCAGTTGGTCGTCATGACGATCGGGCCGGGGAACGCGTCGAACTCGGTCCGCTGGTTCTGCCAGGCGCCGCCGTAGTTGCCCGCCAGGTGCTTGTACTTCTTGAGGCCGGGATATGCGTTGCACGGCAGCATCTCACCGTGCGTGTAGACGTTGATCCCCTTGCCTTCGGTCTGCTTAAGCAATTCGTCGAGGTCTCGCAGATCGTGGCCGGAGACCAGGATGCACTTGCCCTTGACGGGCGTTACGCGCACCTGCGTCGGCTCGGGGTGCCCATAGACGCCCGTGTTGGCGGCGTCGAGCAGCTCCATCGCGCGGAGGTTGATCTCACCGGTCTTGAGGGCCTTGGCGAGCAGGTCGTTGACGTCGGCCGGACCGGTGGTCAGGTAGTCGAGCATCTCGTGGAAGTCGGCGTAGAGCTTCGCGTCCTCCTTGCCGAGGATCTCGGCGTGATCAACATACGCGGCGGCGCCCTTGAGGCCGTAGACGATCAACTCCTGCAGGCCGGCCGGTGTGCCGCCCAACTTGTCAATCCACGCGGCAATCGAGACGTCCTGCGCCTTAGCCAGCAGGCCCTGAAGGTCGTCGGTGTTCTCCCACCAGCGAACCGGACAGGAGAAGGTCTCGACCGTCTTGCCGGCCCGACTTGCGGCCTGCTCATAGAGCGACTGCGCCTTGGCCTTGATGATCGCCGCCTCCTGAAGGAACGTGCCGAACCAGCGCAGGTCGAAGTTCACGTTCGTGATCGTGCTGAACAGCGCCTTGACCATGAACACGTCGACGGCCCGGTCCCGGGCCCCCATCTGGTGGGCGCGGTACGCGTACCGCGAGATGTCTTTGGTCGCGTAGATCAGCAAATCCTGAAGCGCCGCCGTCTCCGGATCCTTGCCGCATGCCCCCATCGTCGTGCATCCTGTTCCCTTGGCCGTCTGTTCGCACTGATAACAAAACATAATAGGTCTCCTTTGGTTAGCCATCATTCTTTTGCGATGTTCGGCTCGCGTTGCGTCCGTTCGTTCGCATCCGTGTCTCTGCCCCGCCGTCAGAGCAACCTCGTGGTTTGCGCCGGTCGCGGGGTCTTGACGACCAGCACGCGGAAGACCCCATCACTCTCGTTGGACCAGGTGTGCGGAATCTTTGCCGGACTGTCGATCAGCGTATCCGGTCCGACCTCGCGCCGCTCGTCGCCGATCTCGACCACGCCCCGGCCCTCGAGGACGTAGAAAAACACGTCCACGGGCGTAATGTGCTTCTTGAGCGATTCGCCCGGATCCAGCGCGATGTGCATCACCTGGGCGTGCTCGGTATCATACAGCTTGCTCACCCGGACGTTATGCGGGTTCGGCGTTGCCGGGGCGGTCTTGGCTTCGATCGTCTTCATGCTTTCGCCATCTCCTTACGGGTTCGTTCTAACGGATCATAATCAGCAGCATCTTGAACCGTTCGACGGCGGTCACCGAGTGCGGCACGTTTGCGGGCATGACGATCAGCTCACCGGCGACGACGTCCTTCGCCTCGCCGCCGATCACCAGATGCGCTCGCCCCTCGACCACCTGTACGACAGCATCGTAAGGTGAGGTGTGCTCGCTGAGCTTCTGGCCCTGGTCGAAGGCGAACAGGGTGATCGTTCCGCTGCTCTTGTCCAGAATCGTCTTGCTGACGATCGAGTCGTCGGCATAACCCGCCAGAGCCGCCAGCGATTGGGCCTGGCCCACGCAGGCGTCCAGCAGCGTCGTTTGTTTCGTTCGTTCGGTCATTGGCTTCTCCCACGGCGTTGTGCGGTCTTGCGTTGTGGCGGTCGATTCCGGACCAGTTCGGCCAGCGTCACCGCTCCGAGATACTCGTCCATCTGCTCCTGGAGCCGGCCGATCTGTGCCCGGATGGGGCACGTTTCCTGCCTTTCGCAGAAGCCGTCGCCCAGCAGGCATCGATTCAGCCGCAACGGGCCCTGGATCGCCGCAATCACATCCAGAATCGGCACATCCTCCGGCCGCCGGGCTAGGCGAAAGCCCCCCTTCGGCCCCATGTCGCTTTCCACAAGTCCTTTCTTGTGAAGCTTTTGCATCAGTTTGCACGCCAGCTGGTACGAGACGGATTCTTCGTACGACAACGCTCGGGTGCACACCGATCCATCCCCATACCGTCCGGCCAGATTCACTGCCAGCCGGAGCGCATAATCCGTATTCCGCCTGAGTATATCCATCGTCATGCACCCGAGTTCAACGCTTTCGGACAAGACTGGTCCGGCCCGTCACCTTATATAGGATCAGTATAGTCCTACTTGTTCGTTTCGACAAGCCAGAAATCAAGAAGAATGGAGTTTTTTTGCACCTTCCCAGCGCTGCGCCGATGAGGGCCGGCCTGCTGTTCAGTCTTATGCCGTGTCGATCCACCCGGCGCCGGCGACGCGCCGCAGGCGGCTTTCGTCGACGTAGAAGACAGCGAGTTGCCCCGGTGTGACGGCCATGTTGGGTTCGTCGAATTCCACTTGCACGGCGTCCTCGGTCGGATGCACCGTGGCAGGTTTGCCTCGGTCATTATAGCGGATCTTAACGGACGCACGGAATGACGATTGCGGCGGTTCGATCAGCCAGTTCACCGCGTCGGCAACCAGGCGGCGGCGCATGACTTCTTCTTTGGGGCCCAGGATCACCGTATTGCTGCGGGCGTCGAGACCGATAACATAGAACGGCTTGCCCATCGCCACGCGCAGGCCGCGCCGCTGGCCGATGGTGAAACGGTGGATGCCCTCGTGTGTGCCGAGCACCTTTCCGGAGCTGTCCACGATCTCGCCTTGTCGGACCAGTTCGGGGCGGCGCTGTTCGAGCAAGGCGACGTAGTCGTCGTCGGGGATGAAGCAGATCTCCTGTGACTCGGTCTTGGCCTCCGTGCCCAGAGCCCGTCGTCGGGCGATCTGGCGGGCCTGGTCCTTGGAATATCCACCCATCGGCAGCAGCACATGGGCGAGCACGTCGCGGCGGATCATCGACAGCACATAGGACTGATCCTTCGCCGGGTTCGCGCCTTCATAGAGGCCAATTTCTCCATCACGCTCAAGCACTCTGGCGTAGTGGCCGGTCGCGAGGAAATCGGCGCCAGCCTGCCGGGCGAAATCCCAGAGCTTGCCGAATTTGACGAGGCGATTACACATCACGCAGGGGTTGGGGGTACGGGCCTTGGCGTATTCGTCGAAAAAGTGGTCGAGAATCTGCACGAAGTCGTCGCGCAGGTCCAGCACGGTCAACGGGATGCCGAGTCGGCGGGCCACCTCCTCGACTCCTGCCTGGGCGTGGCGGCCCTGCTCGCACGTAATCATGAACACGCCCTGGACACGGTAGCCAGCTTCGATCAGCAAGGCCGCTGCAACCGAACTATCGACGCCTCCGCTGAGGGCGACGACCACGTTGTGTCTTTCGGCCGTCACCGTGGTCCGGGCGCGACGTCGTCGTAGCCGGCCTCGGCTCCGCCCATGCGGAACTCGTCGTGGTAGAGGACGCGTCGGCTCACAGCGTCACTGGGACGGTCCGCGTCGGCCCAACCCTTGTAGAGGCCCATCTTGAAATAGGGGCCGCGTTCGTCGTTGAAGGCGTTGGGCCCATCCTGATCGATGACCTGGACGCCGTCCTTCCAGACGCGCAGAAGCCCGTCCCGTTCATACGACCATTTGACGTGGACGACCCAGTCGGTCCAGACGCCTTTGCGGTAGGGGCCAAGATCGTAGTGTTGCGTCCCGCCGTACTGGCGGGTCCCGCTTTCGAACGTGTTGCGTTTGGCGTCCCAGCGGCTGACCCAGCCCCAGCGGCCGCCGGTCGTGGACAGCGCCATGACGGGATTGCGCCAGTCTTCTCCGATGTCGAAATCGGGCACGCCGTGCCACTGGGCCACGATCTCCCATATCCCGTCGGGCTGGTAGTCCTCGGGCAATAAGATGCTGAAGCCGTACCAGTACTCCTTGCCGACGTCGGCACCGGGACCGCTGACCTCGGTGCGATACGAAACCTTGTCTCTGTCGCGATCGAGCGAGGTCTGCATGGCCTGCCGGCCGGCCCGGGCGAGGGCGCCGGTGACACGTGGGGCGTTGCCCGATGTCTTCCAGCCCTTGAGGTCTTCGGTTTCGAAATCGCTTTCGAACAGCAAACCCTGTCGTGGCCGCTGAGCGCTGATGATCCGCAGGGCGATATCGTCGGTGTACGGCGGCACGTCGAGCGGATGGAGGACGCTGTCGTGCGTGAACGATTGGGCATCTGCGATCTGCCCGGTCTTGGTGTCGATCCATTCGGCCTTATAGGCGCCGCTGGGCAGATCGACGGTCAGCCTGGTTGCGTTGTTTCCGTTGATGTAGATCGCATAGGCCTTGCCCCGCTGCCCGAGCGCCCGCGCCGTGGTGCCATCGGGCAGGTCCGACGTGAGGACCGAGTCGTCCGGCCGCATCCGAATGAAATCGAAGCCGTTGATGAAGTCTCGGAGGATGGCCAACTGCTGCCAGAGTTCGGGGCCGCCGCCACCCGGCGCATTGATTTTGGCCGATCCGTCTTCATGACCGACAGCGAAGGAGTAGTCCAGATTGTTGAAGACCGCGCCGCCGGCAACGATGAAGTCCCATCCTTCGAGTCGATACGGCTTGACCCGGTCGTCCCCGGCAAATCCCGTCTCGTCGTTGCCGATCACGCGGTCCCAGTGGTAGTTCTGGGCCACGGCGATCGGCGGCTTGGCGTAGTGGAAGTTGAAGATTGAAACAAGAGGGCTTGGGTTCTCGACGACCTGGGCCTTGTTGGCGATGTTCTGCGCAATCAGGTGCTTGTGCTGGAAGTTTGATTCGGCGCCGGCGATGGTCTCGGCGATGTGGTGCTGCCAGTCCATGGTGACGCCGCCGAAGTAGGGCTCGTTGCAGATCTCGTAGTAGAGGTTGTCAAAACCCTCCAAGGCCTCCACGATCTTGCGGACCATCGCCTCCTGGATCGCCAGCAGCTTGGGGTGCTTGAGCGTGTAGACCTCTGTGCGCGGCATGGTCCCGACGTCATTGACGTTGTTGCGCGCGTTCATCGGGCTCAGTTCCCACATGCCATCCTCGTAGAACGGGCAGAAGAAGGTGATCTCCACGACGATGCCGCGTCGGCCCGCCTGGGCGATGAAGTCGGTCAGACGCCGGAAGTACTCCAGGTCCCACTTCGTCAGGTCGAACTTGTTGCCTCCATTCGCATAGCCCGGCGTGTCGCTGCGCGCCCACGGGCAGAGCAGATCTCCCTTGGCCGGCGCGAGCGTGTTCTTCTCGATATTGAACGCTCCCGGCGGCTCGCAATAGGCGCCGGTGAACGCACGGGTCATGTTGAACCCGTTGGCTTGCAGCGTGTCGAGGTACTTGACATAGTCGAACGCGCGGTTCAGTACCGCGCCGTAGTGCTCGGCCGAGGTGATCAGGATCGTGGGCTTGTCCCGCCAAAGAAAATAGTGGGGGTTCTCCGGGTGCAAGGCGATCGGTGCCAACGCCGCCGCTCGCGCCGCGCGGTCCCAACCCGGCGAGAGAATCGCCATTGCCAAGAACACCCATCCCAACACGGCGCCGGTCCGGGTCCTCCGTCGTCCGTTCATGTCGTCGGTCTCCTGCTGGGGCCAGCTCTCAGAGCGTCCATCCCCTTCGGTAGGGACGCTGAATATGCGCATCCGCCTGTGGGCAGCCAATGGCTTTGAGGTTGGCGGCGTCCCAAGTGAGCTTCTCGCCCGTGCGCAGCGCGACGTTGCACAACAGGGCCGCCTCGGTCAGCGCGCCGGAGTAGTCGAAATTGCACGTGGTCGGCCCGCCCGTCTTGCACGCCTCGATCCATTCGCGATGATGGCCAATGGAATTCGGAATGAATGGATCGGGTGGCTGGAAGCCGGCGAACTCCGTCTCGGGCAGCAACTGATGCCGGCCATAGTCGGCCAACAGCATGCCCTTGCTGCCGACAAACAGCACGCCGCTGGACCACTGCGGCACGTTGCGTTCCTTGACCAGCGCTGGATAGCCGCCGCCGTTGTACCAGGTCAGCGTGACCGGCGGAAGGTCGCCGCGAGCGGGGTATTCCTGGCGAGCAATGGTCCATTTGGCGGTGCTCTCAGGATGGACAGGCCCTTCGGCCTCGACCGTGGTCGGATGGCGCAACTTCAGCGCCCAGAAGACCAGATCGCAGTAATGGCAGAAGAAATCGCCCAGTTCCCCGTTGGCGAAGCTCCACCAGTATCGCCAGTGAAACGGCGCGTAGGCGGGGCTGTAGAAGCGGTACGGCGCCGGTCCGAGCCAGAGGTCCCAGTCGAGACCTGACGGCACGGGCACATGGTCGGTCGGCGCGTTCGGCTGGCTCATGTCGGTGGGCTTGGGCGGACCGTCGAACTTGGCCCCCAGCCAGACGTGAACCTCGCGCACGGAGCCGATGGCGTTGCTCTGCACCAGTTCGACGGCGCGGCGGTAGTTGTTCTCCGCATGGATCTGCGTGCCCATCTGCGTGACGAGCCCCTTCTCGCGGGCGATATTCGCCATCAGCCGGGCCTCGTAGACGCTGTGGGTCAGCGGTTTCTCGCAGTAGCAGTGCTTGCCGAGCTTCATGGCCATCACCCCGGCCGGCGCATGCGTGTGGTCCGGCGTGCCGATCACGACCGCGTCGATCTGATTGTGCACCGCGTCGAGCATCTTGCGGAAGTCCGTGAACTGCTTGGCGCCGGGATGCCGCTCGAAAGTCTTGGCGGCCTGCTTCTCATCGACGTCACAGAGGGCGACGATGTTCTCGCTCGCCACGCCCTGGATGTTGGCGGCGCCGCGACCGCCGATCCCGATCCCGGCGATGTTGAGCTTGCTGTTGGCGGGCGTACCGCGCAGCGAACGACTGTTGGACAGGATCATCAGGCCCGATCCGGCCCAGGCGGCGTTGCGGAGGAAGGTACGGCGGGTCAGTTTGCGCTGCATCGTTTGCCACTCCTAATCTTTCTCGAGGGACGGATCATGCGAACTCCGGTTCACGATATCACTCCCTTCCCGCCGGGTCAAGCGCGTGTTTCGTCTGCGTGGGTGATCATGGAGGGGGGACGGTGCGCGCAGCCTTGACCGAGCCGCATTCATTTCCTATGGTTTATCGGGGTGCCTTATGAAAGATTTCTGGCAACACGACAACGGCAAGGTCTACGCGGTGCGATGCGACACGTTTGGAAGGATTACGGGCGCTGCCGGTCCGTTTGAGTCCGATGAATTGGGCTGTCCCGACGAGCTTCATTACGGGCCCGCCATTGTCGACTGGGTCAAGAAGGCCATCGTCGAACACAAGCTCCATCGGATCAACGCCACGCCTGTCAAGCGGACCTTGTCGGCGCTCTGACTCGACGCCGCGACCTCGCGTCCGACACTGTCCCTTTCTGGCCGCCACGCCGAGTGCATCTCTGCGTGACCGTCGCACAGACACACCCTGGTCCACCCAGATGACAGCCGCACGCCCGTGCACGTTCCCACGTTCCCACGTCCAAGTGGTGCTTTTTTTTGTAGACAACGGCCAATGGTTTCGTATAATGGGGTTGTTGAGCGACAGGAGACGCCCGACCCGTGCGAGACGGAGTTCGGCGAAGCGTCCGGCCGAGCGATGGATGGTGCCGCGAGACA
The DNA here is from genome assembly GCA_964610435.1 of uncultured Pirellulales bacterium. Taxonomy (GTDB): domain Bacteria; phylum Planctomycetota; class Phycisphaerae; order Sedimentisphaerales; family Anaerobacaceae; genus Anaerobaca. The sequence continues at coordinate 18,204 of CAZSXM010000076.1, forward strand.
ACGGATCCGGCCGGGACGTGCAATGCGATTGATGCGGCACGCGCGGACCTGCTGCGCGTGCGCGAGACCGGTTCGTCAACAAGAAGAGTCAGGAGGGAACAACCCATGAGACAGGTCATGATCGTCTGCGCCATTGTCCTGTGCGTCCCCGTGTGGCTGGGCGCCGGGGAGTTTCAGGTGAATGTACGGACGAGCGGCGCGCAGGCAAACGCGGCGGTGGCCGCCGACGCTGAGGGCCGCGCGATCGTTGTCTGGAGCAGTTACTACAGCAGTTCGGGCCGCTCCAACGAAATTATCGCCCGGCGGTTTGACCCAAACGGCGTGCCGCTCGATGCCGACGAATTTCAGGTCAACACCGTGCGTGAGGGGAACCAGACCTCACCGGCGGTTGCCGCGAATGCCGACGGCGCGTTCCTCATCGCTTGGCACGGGCCGGGACTCGACGCCGAGGATGTCTTCGCGCGCCTGTTCGACCCGAACGGCGTACCACTGACCGACGAGTTCCTCGTCAACATCAATACGGAGGGCCAGCAGATCCATCCGCGTGTGGCAGTCGGCGCCGATACGTTCGTGACGGTCTGGGAGAGCCGGCAGGCCAGTTCGCTTGGCGGCATTATCGCGATTCGCGGCCAGTTGTTTGACGGCAGCGCCGCCCCACTTGGCTCGGAAATCCATGTCGACGAAGCGATCTATGACGCCCGCTATCCGAGCGTCGCCATGGACGCCGAGGGCCGCTTTGTCGTGGCGTGGCTGCAAGATCGAACGACGAAGGCGGTGATGGCCCGCTGCTTCGACGCCAACGGCGTCGCTCTGGGCAAACCGTTTCAGGTCAATTCGATTGGCTTTGGCTCGCTCACCAGGCCGGCGGTGGCGATGACCGATTCGGGCGACTTCGTTGTCGCCTGGGACGGCGACCCGAAGCGGGCCGCGGACGACGACGTCCACGCCCGCTGCTTCGATCCGAACGGCACGCCGCGAACCGATCAGTTCACCGTCAACTCCCTGTGCGAAGGGTCCCAGCAATGGCCGGCAGTCGCGATCGACGAGACAGGCGACTTCGTCGTTGTCTGGCAGCATGACCACGGCGATCCGAACCTGGCGACCGACGTCTGGGCCCGGCGGTTCCATGCAACGGGTCTGCCCGCGGGCGAGCAGTTCCAACTGAACGGCTACGTCGCGGGCAGGCAGCAATCCGCCGACGTCGCCATCGCGGGCGACTCACTCATCGCCGTCTGGCAGAGCGACGGCCAGGATGGCTCCGGCTACGGCATCTTCGCCCGGATCGAGCCGTGGACAACTGCTGCCGACCCCGACGACAACGAGTTGCCCCGTATCGTAATCCCGCCACTCGACTGAATCCGAGGTCTGCCCGTTCAACGACAGGTGGAAACGGTTTCGGACCGTGTGTGTGAAGATTTCCGGGCGAGGGGACGGTCGCTTGTGGTGGTGGCGCCT
>CAZSXM010000077.1:0-19576 GCA_964610435.1 uncultured Pirellulales bacterium
CTGAATACTCCACGGTGACGTCCTTGAAACCAAAGCCCAGCAGCAGCTCGAACTGGACGTTGTAGTTCCACACGAGCATCTCATGGAGTTTGTAGACGCGATCGAATTCATACTGAATCCAGAGCGGCTCGTCCTCGGGGGCGTCGGCCAGGAACATGTGTGAGGCCTCGGTCGAGTGCTGATCGGCTGCCCCGATTCCAGAGCCGTCGACCGTATTCTCCGGACCCGCACTCTCTTCGAACTCGCCGTTGGTCGTGGCGATGATGTTTGCCACCGGGTAGGCAAACGGCTCAGCGGTGAAGCTCCAGACGTTGCCTTTGAAGGCGGTGGAGTCCGGCGGGGCGTTGATCTCGTCAATTCGCCAATAGTAGGTGGTCCCAAAATCGAGGATCCCAGGCGGATCGAACGTGGTCCCGCTCTGTCCCTGGCTCAGGAGCACGCCCATCGGATTGGCGCGATCGGCATCGTTGACGTCGTCGAAACTCGTCCCAAAGTACACATCGCGCGTCGTCGCCGTCTTCATTGGATTCCAGCTCAAGACGATGTCTCTGGGTACGTCGCTGGCTTCATCGGCCGGGCTGGGATTGGTGGCGATGGTTCCGGCATAGCCGGCCATCACAATGAGGACTTCTGCTTCCGACAGTGCTCGGTTGTACAGACGTACGTCATCGAGAAGCCCGTGGAGAAGGCGCCCGGTGTTCTGAGAGTTACTGCCGATCCAGAAGTCATAGGTGCTGGTATTGATCTGACCTGTCCCCGGGCTGGCTGTATCCAGAACCCCATCGATGTATATTCTGCCTTCGGCGCCGTCATAGGTTCCGGCAAAATGGTGCCACTCGCCGCCGGTCACAATCACCGTGCCATCGAAGTAGCCGTTGCCTCCTCCCACGCTGGTTCCCGACAGGCCGAAGTGGGTGGCATTCCCGGTGCCCCCACTGCGGCTGGCGCGATAGGAATTGTCGCCCTTGGCCAGGAAAGCCTCCCATTCGTTCTGGAACGCTTCGACCTGGAACCAGAAGGCAATGGTGATCTGCTCGTTGATGGTCAGCGACGGATCGTTGCCGCAATTGACGTAGTCGGCACCGCCGAATTGCAGGGCTCCGCCGAGTATTCCAGTGACCCACTGGGGACTTCCGGAGAATTCAGCGTGGTTCTCGTTGCCGCTTGCGTCGAAGGCGGTTGTCCCGGAGCCTTCGTCAAACGGCCACCATCCGACAAGCTCCGGCTGGGGTCCCGCATCAAAGGCGACGGCCGCTCCGGTCAGGCCCAGAAGAACACAAACAGTTGTGCACAAGAACAGGTGTCTACACATGGTCGTCCTCCTTCATAGAAACGGTGAATTGTGGGTGCGACGGGGGAGTCAGAAGGATGCGATTCGAGCGTATCGATGCCATGGCGTATCTCAACCTCCAACCGATATACTGGAACCTTTGCTCTCGTCGTTTGTCAGCGGGGAACGGCCTCGCCGCTACAGACGGCCACGCAGGTTCCGATTGTATAGCATCAGGATACCAGATGCAGGTCGTGCAGGCAATTGCTTTCTTCTGCCGCCGCTTGCCATGGGTGTTGTGCGGAAGTGGTTGCAGGGAGGGAGATTGGCGTCGGTGCTTTTGGAGCCTTCCCCCCTATGGCGTTGATTCGGGCGAGATCTTGGGCCCCGTTTCGTCTTATTGCAGGTCTTTCGGCCGGAGCAGCCTTGTTGTGGGGGGGCGGCTCCGGTCATCGGCGCGCCAACGAACCGACGGCTGCACCCCCGGGCCGTCCGCGATCGCAGACGAAAAAATGCGGAAATAGCCGAAGATTCTCGCCTTGCTTGGGCCGGCGCTACGTTGCCTTTTATTGGACAGTGGACAGGCGAAACACAGGCCGGCCGTACGACTTTCAACATCTTGTGGTACCAGCCGTTTCCACCCATGTATATCGTGTACCGCGTTATGGGGCATTGACGGTTCGCGTGGGGCGGGCCCTAAAGAAATGGGGTGACTTCTGCCGATATGCTCCACGTCTCTAACGAGAGTTCTGTTCGGCATTCGAGGATACCTGGAGATGGACAAAAACGAACTGATTGACCGCATCCGTCAGATCAATGCGACCGCCAAGAGCGAGTTCCTCGCCACGTTCTCCGAGAAGGAACTGGCCGCTTACCTCGATCATCTGATGGAGCTGGACCTGGAGGAACTGGCGGTCTGCAACTGATCTCCAGGCGATGCCGCGCTCGCTGTCGGCTGTCACGTCCGGCGCACCGGCAGTTCGCAGCGACGCATCCAACGAGCTCCGCCCCGACAGGAGAGGTGGCGGCACCGATGCGGCGTCATCGTTCGGCGTTGTCGGTCCGGGGCGCAGGCGCCGGTCCTTCGAACGGTATCGGTTGCGGGGCGTCTTCTCCCGAAACAGGAGCCGAGACTCGTTCCACATTGTTCCGCTTGAATTGGACGAGCGTAGGCACCAGGTTCGCGGGGACATAGAAGGCGAAATCGATCTCCTTGACGTTGTCCGGGACATCTTCGCTCTGGATACTGATGATGTCGGTCAGGGTCTTATGCTCCAGACGGCCTCCTCGACCGATATACCCGATGGCATACACGGCCTGGCCTTGTCCCGCCAGGGGGTGATCGCCGGTGGCTCTGGGGGTGCAGATCAGGCGCAGTTGCGAGAGGGTGAACTTGCCCGCATCGTTCAGTGCGCTCTTCCTGATCCCAACACGAACGAGTATCAGGTTCTCGCCCGGTCGGGCAGGAAGCGGGTTTCCATCTGTGTCGCGAAGCGTGCTGGCCGCGTCCCAGACGCCCCCTCTCGACGGCAGGCTCAGCGCCGGCGAGCTTGTCATCAGCGAGACGTCCCGTGAACCTTTGATGCGATTCAGATGGATCTGGTCGAGGAAGTTCGCGTGGAGCACCGCGAAGCTCTTGGGCTCGCCCAGGGGGGCAAAACTGCCCTTGCTGACCGCGCTGAACAGGGCGGTGACGAATCCATCGGGACCCAGCAGCGCCGTATTCGGCCTCGATGGGTCCGGATTGCGTTCGTCGAACCTCGGGTAGGGATACTGGCTCTGGACCGGGGCGTTGGCCAGGGCCACGAACAGGTGGCCCGTGACCACGTATCCGAGCATCAGGCCACAGACGACCCTTCCCACCCGTTCGGGCCACAAGCCCAAATCGACCTTCTCCTTTCCGATTTGGAGAGCGAGCGTCTGGAGGACGGCAAGGGTCAGGACAAAGAGCAGAAGGAAGCAGATCGTCGGCGCCCAGGCGGCCATGCCCGACGCATAGTTGGCGAGCATTACGGAAAGCCTCTCGAAGAAGGCAAACGCCACGAAGCCGGCGATGATGGCGTTGAAGACCATGGCGATTCCCTGCGTCAGGGTCCCTTTAAGGTACAACAGGGCCGCACAGCCCGACAGGATTGCAAGCATTACCAAACTGGCCATTCCGAGTTCTCCGATTATCCAAAGGGGGTCGACTCCGGTCGGGCCGACGCCGATCCGTTGCTATTGTGATGCGGAATTCCCCTGCTTCTTCGCGCTGGCGAGTACGCGCAGCACTTCGTTGATCGAGGTCTTCCCCGCCATCACCTTCCGCAGGGCCTGCTCCTGGAGGTACAGCATCTTGGCCCGCCGGAACTGCATGCCGAGTTCGGGCAACTGTTTGACCTGACGGATGGCGGCCCGCAATTCGTCGGTCAGGATGATCATCTCGAAGACGCCGGTTCGACCGACGTAGCCGGTCCCCTGGCAGTGCTCGCACACCGACGCCTTGCCGCGCTTGTCGTAGACCTCCTTGCCGGGACGGTACAGGACCTTGACCTTCTCGGCGGGCAGGTTGAACTTCTTGAGGAGCTCCTTGTTGGGACTATACCCTTGCTTGCACTCCTCGCAGAGCGTCCGCATCATACGCTGGTTGCAGATGCCCAGAAGGGTTTCGGAGATCAGTCTCTTGTCACCGACCGTCTTGATCCACTTGCCCAAGGCTTGAAGGACGCCGTCGGCGTTCAGGACGACGTAGGCGAGCTTGCCGTCTTTGGCGGCGAGGCTGGCGACCTTGGCCGTGTCGGCGTCTTCGCATTCGCCGACTCCGATGATGTCGGGTCCCATCCGAACGATCGACTGGAGCTTTTTGGCGTACGTGGTGGTCCCTGTATCCGTCAGGGCGAACGTGTTCTGTGTGATGTTCAGCAGTTCGGCGGCCGGTTGCTTTTCGAGGGTGTTGATGTTGTTCAGAAAGGCGTCGTGGTTTCTCAGCAGCGCGTAGAGGGTGGTCGTGACCCCGCTTTTAGGGGGACCCGAAATGAGGACGACACCCTGATGCACCTGAGTGAAGCGTTCGAAATGCTCCTGCTGGTCGGGCGACAGGCCCAGTTCCTTGATTCGCAGGTCGTGCTCCTTGGAGAGGTGCTTGAGGCGGACTTGTTCGCCGGCCGTCGACCCGGCGGTGGTGACCTCCCAGTTGGCGCCTTCCTTCTTCTGTTGTGTGTGGAACTTGCCCTTTTGGGGCTTGCGTTTCTCGTTGGCATCGAGGGCCGCCAGCTCTTTGGCGAAGTGGATGAAATACTCCATCTGCTCCCGCGGAACCGAGGGCTGCTTGGTGGCGGCGCCGTCGATGTAGTACGTCACCTCGTAGCTGTCGCCTCGCGGCATCAGCGCGATCGTGCTGGCGCGGCGCCACATGGCGTCCGTGAGCAGGTCGTAGGCCGTGCGATAGCCGAAGAACATCGGAGTCCGCGGCTCGGGCGTGGGCACTTCGTTGTTGTTGGCGGTGATGAACAGGAAACTCTCCATGGCCTCGAGCTTCTCCGACCTGCTGAAGATGCTCTTGATATGCTCGAACGTGAGCACGCGGTCGAAGTCCAGGACGCGCGTATTCCGGTGCCGGACATACGCCAGGCCGGTGCCCCCGACGGCGGCGAGGAAGATCAGCAGACCCACGATGAACACCGGGATCAACCACCAGAGCAAGATACCCAGCGCCCCGGCGCCGAGGATCAGGCCGATCCAAAGCCCGATGTTGGTGTCGACGGCCTTGGCGTCGGCGGCCGACCAGCGGACGAGCAGGAGCCATAGAAAATACAGGAGGACAAACACGGCGAGTTTGACGATTGAGATGTAACCGCCATACTCGATGGACATCAACAGAATATCCGGCATTGAACGCTCCATTACCATAGAGTTACGATCGTCCGATCCGTGGCAGACGTGAGATTCTCGACCCTACAAGATCCCTCCGGCCGTCGTTCGGATGCCCTTCAGGGCCATCTTCAATTCTTCGGTGTTCGGTGCGGCGGGATAGGCGTCCTTGGGGTCGACCCATCCATCCTGAATGAGGCGGCAGAGGCTGTCGGTCAGGTCGACCATGCCCTCTCTCTGGGCCCCGCGGATGACGCTGGGCAGGTCGGCCTCGCGGCCTTCGGCAATGAGTTTCCGCACCGATGCGTTGGCCAGCATGACCTCCATCGCCGGCACCCGGCTGATGTCTTCTCGAATGCACGGCAGCAGGGCCTGGCTGACGATTGCCTTGAGGGCCAGCGCCAGGGACTGACGAACAAGCTCTCGTTCCTCCTGCGGGAACAGATCAAGAAGGCGATGGACCGCTTGTGAGGCATTCGTCGAGTGCATGGTGCCCATCACGAGGTGGCCCGTCTCGGCGGCTCGCATCCCGGCCGTCACCGTCCGGGCGTCGCGCATCTCGCCGACGAACACGACGTCGGGGTCCTGCCGCATCAGGTAGGTCAGCGCTTCTTCGAAGTTCGGCACGTCGATTCCGATCTCGCGCTGCGAGACGATCGCCTTGTTGTCGTTGTAGAGATACTCGATCGGGTCCTCCACGGTCACGATGTGGCAGGCCCGCGTTCGCGTGATGTAATCGAGCATGGAAGCGATCGTGGTGGTTTTGCCCGAGCCGGTGGCGCCGACCACGAGGATCAAGCCCTGATGGGCCTCGGCAATCTTCTCCAGCACCGGCGGAAGGTGTAGACTCTCGAAGGACGGCACCTGCGCGCTGACCCGTCTGGCCACGAGACTGATCAGACCTCGCTGACGAAAGACGTTGATGCGAAACCGATGCTCCTTGCCGATCTCATGGGCGAAATCGAGCGTTCCGTTTTGCAGGAAGAAGTCCTTCTGGGCCGAACTCATGATCTCGAACGCCAGCTCCTCCATACGCTCGACGGTGAGAATCTCGCCGGTCGTGTTCTTCAGCGTGCCCTGTAGCCGGAGCTTTGGAGGCTGGCCGACCTTGAGGTGGATGTCGTTGGCCAGGGTCTTGATGGCGACTCGGAAGTATTTGTTGATCTGAGGCTCGTGATCGAGGGTCCTGTGGGCGTCCAGAGGTTGGTCTGGTGTCATCGTACTGCGTGCTCCAAATGACGAGAACACCGACTCTCACGCGGCCATCGCCGCAGCAGGCGGACGGGGCACTCGCCGACTCCTGTGTTACGGTAAGATTTGTGGAAGCAAACCCTTACAATACCCTATTATAAGACAATGCCGTCGGTTGTCAAGCTTGATGCTCTGGCGGTTTTTCGGATTCCTCACCTGTCTTAACAGGGGGAGGCCCGCCGTCGGTCGGCGACCGTTCGATGCCGCAGAGCACTGGCCCCATAATCACGCGCCGGGTTCCCCATTAGGGCCGGGTCGGTCCTTTTGCTTTGATCGCTTCCCGGTGGAAGGCTATAGTAGGCCCGGACACCCGATCGCGAAGCCCGAAAGGCGATGTACACGGGCGGCATGATGTACGAATTCTGAAGGGACATATGGCCGGCAGCCTGTTCTACCATCTGGGCCAGAAGGTCGGTCCCGGCCTCCGAAAGGCCAAATGGCTTTGGGGGTCGATGACTGCGACCGACGGCGAGATCATCCAACTGGAGCGGGATGTCGGCGTGGACCTGGCCCGCCAGGCCCGCGATCAGGTCCAGTTGGACGCCGATCCCGACATCGTCGAAGCCCTCGACGCAATTGGCGCTCGACTGGGGGATCACGTTGCCGACAAGCGGCGTTCGTTCCGTTTCGAGGCGTTTCAGGCCGGCGACCCGAATGCCTTTGCGTTGCCGGGCGGTTTTGTTTTCGTCAGTCGTCCGATCATCGCTCTGTGTCAGAACAGCCGGGACGAACTGGCCTTTGTTCTGGGCCACGAGATGGGCCATATCATCAGCGGCCACGCCATGGAACGGATCGTGACCCATTCGGCTGTGTCCGTGGCCTCGCGTGCGGCTCCCGTGCGAGGTCTTCTTTCCGGATGGCTGCGGCACGTGGGTGTGCAGTTTCTGGAGACGGCCTATTCACGAGACCACGAGCTGGAGGCCGACCGGTTGGGCGTGCGGCTGGCGGCAGCCGCAGGCTACGACCCCGAAGGCTCCATGCGGCTGCTCTCGCGCCTGGCGGAGATCAAAACGCCGTCCGGGCCGGCCGATTTGGGCAAGTATTTCTCCACGCATCCGACGTTCGATCTGCGTATCCGGAGCATTCGCCGGTTCCTGGAGCAGCGGGAACGTGCTTGAGGTTCTGCTGGATCGGCAGCGATGGGGATGGCCAACGAACCGATCAACTGGCCAGCGTCACAGCGAGCGTCATGAAGATCGCCACGCTGATCGAGTCGTTGGCGGTGGTGACCAGCGGGCCCGAGCTGATGGCCGGGTCGATGCCGATCCTCCGGAAGACAAACGGCAGGAAGAGACCCAGCGTCGTGGCCACCATAATGGCGGAAAACATGGCGCCACCGAACGCGAAAACCAGACGAACCGGCTCGATCGTGTTCTGAGCGGGGCGATAATGAATCAGGACGCTGCAAATCACGGCGCCCACAAGGCCACAGGCCACGGCCACCAGCAGGGCGATCCGCACCTCCCGACTGAAGACGGTGCTGAGCTTCAGGGCCACCAAGTGGCCGGTGGCCAGGCCGGAGACGACGATGGCCGACGTCTGTAGTCCCGCGTTGCCGCTGATGGCCGCGATCATCGGGACAAAGGCCGCCGCCGCCAGATAGACCCGCGGATCGTAGGTCCCAAAGAGGTTCATCACGATCGCGGTCACTCCCGTCCCCAGCAGGCAGGGCAACAGCCAGGTCATGCGGATGCGGGCCGCCCGCAACGCGGAGAACGTATCCAGCTCCTCGGGATTCGTACCGGCCATCGTGTAGATGTCTTCGACGGCTTCTTCCTCGGCCACCTCGATGATGCGGTCGGCCGTGATGCGGCCGGCAAGCTTGTGGTTCTCGTCCAGAACCGGAACGACAATCAGGTCGTTCTTGCGGAAGACGTTGCGCACCTGTTCCTGGTCCGTGTCGGTCCGGACGTAGATCGTGTCCCGATCCACAAGATCGCCGATCCGCGTGTTCTCCCGGCGTGTCAGCAGAAACCGAAGTCGCACTTCCCCGATGAATCGCCCATCGCAGTCCACCACGTAGACCGAATAAAAATCCTCGTCGATCTCGGCCATGCGAATCCTGCTGACCGCCTCGGCAACGGTGGCGTCCTCAGGCACGCTGATCACCACCGGGTCCATGATGCCGCCGGCCGAGTCCTCCGAGTACCGCATCAGCTTGTGGACCTGGAGGCGATCGGCCAGAGACAGGCTGCGGATCGCCTTGTCCGCGATATCCTCGGGCATCTCAGCCAGAAGGTCGGCGGCGTCATCCCAGTCCAGTTCCGAGAAGACCCGATGGATTTCCTCCTCGGCGAGAATCTCAAAGAGGCGATCCCGCGTCGCCTCGTTGACCTTCTCGAGAACCTCGGCCGCGATGGGGGGCTCCAGGACGTCGAAGATCAGCCGCCGGCGATCGTCGTCGACCAGCTCGACGATTTCCGCGATGTCACTGATCCGCCAGTCGTACAGCAGTTCGCGCAGTGTGGCCAGTCTCTCCCTCGCCAGCAGGGGCGCGATTTCCCGGAGCAGTTGTTCCTGTGTCTCGGCCATCGTATGAGCACACCCCTTGCCGTTGCCAGCGGCCGAATAACGATACGACAGGAGCGCGACGGACGCCCCAGATTGGGCCGAGCGTAATCGAACGGACGGTGGGGGGCAATCGTTTTGTCGCAAGGTCGAAGTCGGGTGGGTGTGAAGATTTCCGGGCGAGGCCCCTTCGGGCACAGAGAGCCGCCGGTGGCCGCCTGGGAGCTTGCGCCCAGCGAAGTCGCATGGGCCCGCAGCGCTTGGCGATGGTGGGCCGTTCGCAGTGTGCCCGTCAGGGCATACCCCACCACGGAAGGGCTGACGCCTTACGGCGTCACTACAAACAGGCTCACCACAAACGCGCGAGGGAGCCCCAGACGACGCCAGTACAAGTGGCCACCCCCATGCCAGGAAATCTTCACACACACAAGCCCAAGCCGGGGACAATGCGGATGGGGCTCGATTTTCTGCGCCTGGTTTGGTATACTCATAGGAGTGTCTGCATCATCCGTGAGGAGACGTGGTAACCGGTCGGGGGCCGTGGGATGCGGCTCGACCGTCTGATATTTCTCTCCGGGCGAGCGTTCTCACGGTTGGGGTGGGGCCTCTGACATCGAGTTCTAACGACGCAAGGATCGAGCCATGCTGAAACCGATTGCGACGTACTTTTGTGTTGGACTGCTATTTGCGGGTGCGACTGGATCGATTGGGGCCGCCCAGGGTTCCGGCGGTCTGATGCAGCAGGTGCGCCCGGTCGAAGCCTCGCTGTTCATCAACGAGGTCATGGCCTCGAATGCAACGACGGTGGCGGACCTCCGGGGCAACTACAGTGATTGGATTGAGATCTACAACGCCGGGCGGACACCCGTTGACCTGGGAGGGATGTACCTGACGGACGACCCGGACAACCCCACGCGATGGCGGTTCCCCGATGACGAGCCCCACAAGACGGTTGTTGCCGCTGGAGAGTACCGTATTGTCTGGGCCGACGGCGGCGCCGGCAACACGTGGCTGCATGCGAGCTTCAGGCTCAGTTCCGCCGGAGAGCAGGTGCTCCTGTTCGCCGCCGACGGCCGGACGCTCCTGGACCGCCTGGATTTCGGGCCGCAGACCCCCGACATATCGTTCGGACGTTATCCCGACGGCGGCGAGACGCTTCGCTTCTTCGGCGAGCCAACCCCCGGGGCGCCCAACAATGAGGGATACCTCGGCGAGGTGGCCCCACTGCATTTCAGTCACGAACGCGGCTTCTACGACAACCCCTTCGTCCTGACGATCACGTGCCCCACGGAGGGCGCCGAGATCATTTACACAACCGACGGCACTGTGCCGGATGACGAAGTCAATCGCCGTTTCGCTCCGGGGCGGCCGTATACCGGCCCCATGCTGGTCCGCACGACGATGTGCCTGCGGGTCATGGCCGTCAAACCGGGCTGGAAACCAACCCAAGTCCATACGCATAGCTATATCTTCGACGCTCCGGCAACCGTTCGGTCGCTCCCGGTGATCTCGCTCGTCGGCGACCCGGGCAAGTCGCTCTACGAGCCCGACGGGGTCATGGCCATTGTCGGCGGCAGTTACGTCAACGGGGTGTGGACTTCCGGCGGGCCCGACAGCTACAACCACCCGATCCAGCGCGGGCGAAGCCTGGAGCGGCCCGTCTCCTTTGAGTGGATCCTCCCGGAGGACAACAGCGGGTTTCAGATTGATTGCGGCCTGCGCATTCACGGCAGCAACTACACGCGGCCACGCTACGTGCGGCAGGACGGGTATTGGTCGGGGTACGGCAAGTTCAGTCTGCGGCTCTACTTTCGAGGGCGGTACGGTGCGAACCGGCTGGAGTACCCACTGTTTCCGGAGTCCGACATCGAGCGGTTTCGCAGCGTGGTCCTTCGGGCCGGGCACAATGATCGGACCAATCCGTTCGTCAAAGACGAACTGCTTCGTCGCCTGCACAAGGACATGGGCAGCCGGGCGGCCGTCGGCCGTTTTGCCAACCTCTTCATCAACGGCCAGTACAAGGGGTATTTCAACCCCACCGAACACATCAAAGAAGAGGCGTGTCAGGAGTGGTTCGGCAGCGATGCGCCGTGGGACGTGATGACCATGAGCGGCATTCGCGACGGCAATGCCACGGCGTGGAACCAGATGCTCAACTTCGCTCGCACACAAAACCTCAGCGTCCCGGCCAACTACGCCGAGATGGCTCGGCGACTCGACATTCCGTCGTTCATCGACTACCTCATCATCCGACTCTGGCCCAACGACTGGGACTGGCCTCAGAACAACTGGTCGGCGGCCGCCGAGCGGTCTGAGACCGGGCAGTGGAAGTTCTTCGTCTGGGATGCCGAAGGCACCTTCGAGTCCGGCCAACTTTACGTCGATCGGCTGGGAGAGTTGAACAGCCAGAGCAACGCCAATGGCGTGCTCTTTCGGGCCTTGAAGGCCAATGACGGTTTTCGCCGGCTCTTTGCCGACCGCCTCTACAAACACTTCCACAACGGCGGCGCCCTGACCGAAGAGAACGTTCGCGAGCGCTTCCTGGAGATGCGCGATGAGCTGCGCACCGTCATCCCCAACATGAACACGTACATTATCAGCGGCTGGACTCCCAACCGGCAACAGGTGTTCATCGACGCCTGCCGCCGCGAGGGGTTGTACACGTTCGACGGTCCGACGTTCGCCGTAAACGGCTCTTATCAACAGGGCGGTCACGCCGCCGGTGGCGACGTGCTGTCTCTGGCCGCGCCTCGCGACGACATGAACGTCTACTATACCGTCGATGGGACGGACCCGGCAGGCGATTCGGCCTCGGTCGAGCCGGAGGTAACCACGCTGGTCAAGCGGGGCGACCGCAAACGGATCCTCGTGCCGACCGGCCCGGTGGCCGACGGCTGGCGAACCCACTCCCGTACCTTTGATGAGTCGGCATGGCTGTCGGCTGTGGGGCTGCCCGGCGGCGTCGGATACGAGCGCAGCACGGGCTACGAGCCCTACATCAGCACCGACGTGGGGGCGCAGATGTACGGCATCAACGGTTCGTGTTACATTCGGATTCCGTTCCAGTTCGCCGGTGACCGAGACAGCATGGGTACGATGACGTTGAGAATGCAATATGACGATGGGTTCATCGCCTATCTCAATGGGGCCGAGGTGGCCCGTCGGAACTTCCAGGGGGTGCCGGCATGGAACTCTCTGGCCAGTGCCGCCCACGCCGATGAGGCCGCAATCGTCTTCCAAAGCATCGACATCTCCTCGCATATCGACAAGCTGCAGAGCGGCACCAATCTTCTGGCCATCCACGGATTGAACGTGTCGCTGACCAGTTCGGATTTCCTGATTGCGGCCGAACTGGACGTGGCGGAGAAGACCGCCGCGGCGCCGCCGGATGATGCGGTCCTCTACACCGCGCCGATCCCCTTGACCGCCAGCACGCACGTCAAAGCCCGCGCGCGGCTCGGTAGCGTCTGGGGCGCATTGAACGAGGCGACCTTTGCCGTCGGCCCGGTCGCCGAGAACCTGCGGATCAGCGAGCTGATGTACCATCCCGCCGACCCGAACGCCGAGTTCGTCGAACTGACCAACATCGGCAGCGAGACGATCAATCTGAATCTGGTCCGGTTTACCGACGGTATTCGGTTCACGTTCCCCAGCGCCGATCTGGCGCCCGGCGAATACGTGCTGGCGGCCGAGGACGTCGCCGCGTTCGAGGCGGCCTACGGGGCCGGCCTTCCCGTCGTCGGAGAGTATTCGGGCAAGCTGAGCAACTCGGGTGAGCGGATCGAGCTGAAGGACGCCGCCGGCGCCACGATTCAAAGCTTCACGTACTGTGACGACTGGTATCCCATCACCGACGGGATGGGCTTCTCGCTGACCGCCGAAGATCCAGCCGGGACCGCCGCGGGTGATTGGAACCGTAGGATTGCCTGGCGGCCCAGCGCCGCTGTGGGCGGTTCGCCCGGTTTCGACGACACCGGCCAGGTCCTGCCGCTCGGGACGGTGGTCGTCAATGAGATTCTGGCCAACTCCCGGGGCATCGGCCCCGATTGGATCGAGCTGCACAATGCGACCGGTCAGGTCATCGACGTCGGCGGCTGGTTCCTCAGCGACAACCCGAACGACCCGATGCGATACGAGATCGCCCAGGGGACCACAATCCCGCCGCATGGATTCATCGTGTTCACCGAAGACGAGCACTTCGGCAACGAGGACGACCCCGGATGTCACAGTCCCTTCGGTCTGAGCCGACACGGCGAGAGGGTCAGTCTGCATTCGGGCTCGGCCGGCGTTCTGACCGGCTACAGCGAATGGGAGACGTTCGGGCCCTCCGAGATCGGCGCGACCATCGGTCGGTACCGCACGAGCACTGGAGCGGTCGAGTTCGTCGAGATGGACGAGCCGACGCCCGGACAGGCCAACAGCGCCCCAAGGGTCGGCCCGGTCGTGATCAGCGAAGTCATGTACCATCCGAACGTCTCGCAGAGAGTCCAGTATGCGGAGTTGCTCAACATCAGCGACGCCGACGTGACGCTCTACGATTTCGAGCGGGACGCGCCCTGGCGGTTTGTCGGCGATGGAGGCGCTGCGATCGAGATGCTCTTTCCAAAGGAGCCACCGGTCACGCTGGGGCCGGGAGAATACCTGATGCTGGTCAGGGACCGTGCGGTCTTTGAGGCCACCTATCGCGTCACGGCATCACCGGTGATTCTTGAGTGGGGTTCCGGCTCGCTCGACAATGCCGCACAGACAATCCGGCTTGACAGGCCGGCCGATCCCGACGACGACGGACATCGCCACTGGATCGCGGTGGACCGTGTCAGCTACAGCAACGGCTCACGGCATGACGCGTTCGTCGGCGGGCACGATCCCTGGCCGGCCGACGCGGCCGGAACGGGCCTGTCGCTGACGCGCACCGAGACGGGCGGCCACGGCAACGATCCGGCCAATTGGCACGCGGCGGTCGACTCGGCCGGCGCCGCACGACGCCGGCCTACGCCATAGGATCGACGGCCAGCACGCACATCTGGTGCCGGGCCAACGACAGCGGGGCATCACTCGCTACGGCCCTGTCGCGTGCGGTCATCGGGTCGAGAAGCGTCCATCGGCCTTGCACCGAGAGCTTCAGTCGCACGTTCAGATCGCCCTCGCCCTCGTTGAACAGCAGGTAGTAGTCCGTCCCCTGTTTGCGCATGTGCCGGATTCGCAGGTCGGGTGTGGCGGGCGTGACCTGAACGTCAGGCGGGATCAACCTGTCGATAGCCTCAACGAGCCTGGCAGGCCTCATCGTCTCGTCCCAGCGGATGATGCGTCCGGCCCGGGTCAGGACGTCGATAGCGTCCTTGGCCTGTGAGGGCGGATCGTCCTGGACGATCAGGGCCCGGTAGTGCATCCCGGCCAGATGAATGCCGTCGGAATCGAAGCGGGCGTCTTCCCACAGATGCCGCGCTTCGAGATAGTTGAAATCGCGCTGATGCTGGAAGCAGACCTTCGCCGCTTGCCAAGGCAGATAGTCGTTCCGGCCCAGGATGGCCAGTTCGCAGACGTGCACGCCGTCGGTGTTCAGCCAGCACAGTCGTGACGTGGCCCGCGCAAAGGGCTTGTATTGCGACCACCATGGGCTGTTGGGCCCGACGTCCGGCGGCCGCTCGTCGATTCGGGGGCCGCGAATGGAGTAGTAGAAGGCGTGTGGAACGAGCAGGTTGCACCCGCGAATCAGCAGCCAGTTCGCCAGCCACTGCATCTCCTCGAAGGTGAAGTTGTGCCCGTAGGCGCCGCAGAACTCGTTCAGGTTGCGGCGACGCTTGAGGTGGATCATCGCCGACGAGGCGCACTTGCCCTGCGTGGACTGGGCGCCTTCAAGCGCGTTGGGCTTGCCCGGCTCGATGTAACGCCAGACGATGTCCTGGCCGGGGATGTGGAAGTGCCGCAGATGGCCGATGTCGTCCGGGCCCATCGGATGGCCCGTCAGGGCGACGCCGTGCGCGCCGCACCATTCGGATATCTGCCGATAGAATGTCTCTTCCAGCCTCGCTTGGATCGCTCGGTTGTAGTCGCGCCGGCGCCGTTCGGCGTCAGGCTCGTCGGCATACCACAATGTGGGCAGGTGCTCGGTGAAGTCATAACCCAGGAAGCGATTGATGTGCTCCAGAATGCCGGTGGTGCCGGGGACCATGCCGCGCTCGGCGCGCCGCGCCAGCAGCGACGGCTCATCGGTGAAGATCGCCTGGATGGTCTTGCCGAAATGGTTGCCGAACTCGTCGTAGAATCGCTGGTAAACCAGTCGAATGAAGCACGCCACCGATTCGGGATTGAGGATGTCCGCTCCGGGCGGCTCGTTCTCCGGGACCTCCCGGCGGTCGGCGCGGCGGGGTGGATCGTCCTGGACGAAATGGAGGCCCCGAATGGTCGAGCGGCCCTCGCGCGCCGGACGGTCGACGATGGCGAGGCGATGGCCGTTGCTCTTGCGACGGGTGACGGCCACGAGCGTCTGGTCGGCCGCCAGGTCGGGCTGGCCCTCGGCATCGATCCGCACGCCTTGCACCTCAGTCCCCGGCGTCGCTTCGTCGAGGTCGACGCACACCAGACCCCGCGTGCGGAAGGCCGGGTTCTCCGCGACCACCTGGCCGCTCGATGAGCCGCTGGGATACATCCCTTCATCATAGAGGATCACCCACATGTCGCGCTCGGCGGCCCGCTCGATGCTGAATCGCATGAAGTCGATCATCCGCTCGCTCATCCAGCCGATGGATCGGGGCAGCCCGGCTCGTGGATGGATCACGAAGCCATGGACGCCGTGCGCCCGGAAGTCGTCCATTTGTCGAAGCAGTTCCTTTTCCGACAGGTCGTCGTTCCAGAACCAGAACGGCGCCTGTGCGAACTCGACGGGTGGATCGAGCCACTCGGCAGGAACGCCCGTTGGGGCGCCTTGCGCTCGCAGGGTCCCGGCCAATGGCAGGCCAAGCGCCACCGCGCCGGCCGTCCCGAGAAAGTCACGGCGATTCAATTCTCTGGTCATCGTCCTATCCTCACGAGAGTAATCGGGCAGGGGCGAATCATCGCTCGCCCTTACGTATCAACGCTTAGCTCCTTTGCGACTTCGGTGAACTTTGCGACGGCGAAATCGAGATCGTCCCGCGTGTGGGCGGCCGAGACCTGCGTGCGAATCCGCGCCTGGCCCTGCGGCACCACCGGAAATGAAAAGCCGATCACGTACAGGCCCTTGTCCAGCAGTCGCCGCGCCATCTCCTGGGCGAGCGTCGCTTCCCCGAGCATGATCGGCGCGATCGGGTGGTCGCCGGGCAGCACAGTCAAACCCGTCTCAGCGATGCGGTCGCGGAAGTACCGCGTGTTGTCGGCCAGCCGCTTGAGTAGGGGCGACGCATGTGTGGCCCCGGTCTGCGCTGAGGGGCTCAACAATTCAAGCGCCTTGAGTGAGCCGGCCGCCACCGCCGGGGCCAGGGTGTTGGAGAACAGATATGGCCGGCTGCGCTGCCGGAGCATCGCGATGATCTCCTTTCGTCCCGACGTGAAGCCGCCGCTGGCGCCGCCGAGCGCCTTGCCGAAGGTGCCGGTGATGATATCGATGCGCCCCATCACACCTCTGTACTCCGCTGTACCCCGACCGGTTCGGCCGATGACCCCTGTGGCGTGGCAGTCGTCGATCATCACCATCGCGTCGTAGCGGTCGGCTAATTCGCAGATGGCGTCGAGCTTGGCGATATAACCATCCATCGAGAAGACGCCGTCGGTGGCGATCAGCCGGAATCGCGCGGATCGGGCCGCCTTGAGCTGCTCCTCCAGATCGGTCATGTCGCTGTTGGCAAAGCGAAGCCGCTGGGCCTTGCACAGGCGGACCCCGTCGATGATGCTGGCGTGGTTCAACTGGTCGCTGATGATCGCATCTTCAGGGCCCAGCAACGTTTCGAACAGGCCGCCGTTGGCGTCGAAGCACGAGCCATAGACGATCGTGTCCTCGGTTCCGAGAAATTCGGTGACGGCGGCTTCGAGGTCCTTGTGGATCTGCTGCGTGCCGCAGATAAACCGCACGGAGGCCAGGCCGAAGCCCCACTTCTCGTAGCTCTCACGGGCGGCTTGAATCACCTCCGGATGGTTGGCCAGGCCCAGGTAGTTGTTCGCACACATGTTGAGCACGGTCCGGCCCTCGCCGGTGGTAATGCGGTTGCTCTGCGGGCTGGTGATGACCCGCTCGGGCTTTTCCAGGCCCGCCTGGCGAATCTCGGCCAACTGCTGCGAGAGGTGGGTCTTCATATTCCTATACATGCTTGTTGCCTCCTGCCGAGAGGGCGAACGATTCTCCGCCCCTACTCGTCGTGCCAGCTCAGAACGACCTTGCCGGAGTTGCCCGAGCGCATCGCATCGAAGCCCTTCTGAAAGTCGGTGTAGTGGAACCGATGCGTGATGAGCGGCTCGATGTCCAGGCCACCCTGGATTAGCATCGTGACCTTGTACCACGTTTCGTACATTTCGCGCCCGTAAATGCCCTTGATCGTCAGGCCGTTGAACACGACGAAGTCCCACTCGATCTCGGTGCGGGGCAGGATGCCCAGGAGGGCGATCTTGCCGCCGTGGGCCATGCTGGCGATCATATCACGAAGGGCCTCGGGACTGCCTGACATCTCCATGCCGACGTCGAAGCCCTCCTTCATGCCGAGCTGTTTCTGGGCGTCGGCCAGCGAGGCGCTCCGAACGTCGAGGGCCAGCGTTGCGCCCATCCTTTTCGCTAAGTCCAGCCGGTAGGGATTGACATCGGTGACGACCACGTGACGAGCGCCCACTTGTCTGGCGATGGCGGCGGCCATACAGCCGATCGGGCCGGCCCCCGTGATCAGCACGTCCTCGCCGACCAGGTTGAAACTCAGGGCCGTATGCGCCGCATTGCCCAGCGGGTCAAAGCAACTCAGAACGTCCGTCGAGATAGACGTGTCGCAGTACCAGACGTTGGTCACAGGCACGGCGATGTACTCGGCGAACGCGCCTTCGCGATTGACCCCGATGCCTTTTGGAGAGGTGCACAGATGGCGACGGCCCGCCAGGCAGTTGCGGCAGCGCCCGCAGACGACGTGCCCCTCGGCGCTGACCAGGTCGCCCACGGCGAAGTCGTGGACGTTGTTGCCGATCTCCACGATTCGCCCGACGAACTCGTGTCCGATCGCCATCGGGACGCGGATGGTCTTCTGCGCCCAGGCGTCCCAGTTGTAGATGTGCACGTCGGTGCCGCAGATCGAGGTCTTGATCACCTCGATCAGAATGTCGTTGATGCCGATGTGGGGCGTGGGAACGTCTTGCAGCCACAGTCCCGGCTCGGCCTTGCTCTTGACGAGCGCTTTCATAAACGGCTCTCCATTAGATCTTGATGAACGTTCTCTTGCGGTACATATGGAGCAGGATCAGCCAGATCACCAGCACGCCGGCCGCGGCGCGGACGAAATCGTGCCAGTCGCCCGTCCACCGCGACAGGCCGGAGACGAGGATATCGCCGATCTGCCGAAAATCATACACCTGCGTAGCCATATAGACGGCAATGGCGTTCATCCCGATCACGACGAAAGGAAACGCCAGAAACCGCAGCCGCAGGACGTCGAAGAGCAGATAGAAGACCCCGAGCAGCACGAGGCTCCAACCACCTGCAAACAGCACCATCGAGCTGGTCCAGAGGTGCTTGATGATGGGAAAGACCAAGCCCCACGCCCAGCCGATCCAGATGCAGGCGACGCCCGAGGCCAGCAGGAACAGCGTCCTTCGGATCTTGCCGAAGTCGGAGCGGAGCAACTGTCCCGCCAGGGCGCCCATCATGACGGTGCAGCCGAACGTCATGCTGCTGAGGATCCAGGTGTAGGAGGTGCCGTCCTGATAGGGGCCCAGGATCAGCTTGTCGATATAGATCGCCAGGTTGCCTTCCGGCGTCAGTTGGCCGGGCCCGTACCCAGGCACCGGGACCAGCATCAGCAGGGCCCAGTACAACAGCAGCAGGGCGACCGTGACCGCCGCCTGCCACCTGATCCGAAGGTTCAGCAGGAGGATCGAGGCGATCAGATAGCCGGCGGCGATGGCCTGGAGCGTATTGCTGTAGAGACGCAGCTTCGAGAGGTCGTATTGGAGCAGGCGGCCCTGGGCGATCATGCCGAGGATCCACAGCACGACCACACGGAAGAGGATGTGCACGTAGAGGCGGCCCTTGGGATGCCCCTGTTCGAGCCGCTTGGCGAAGGAATACGGCATGGCCGCTCCGACCACGAACAGAAACAGCGGCATAATCAGGTCCCATGCGACGAACCCTTCCCAAGGCACGTGCCGGGTGTGCGGGAGCACGTACTGACTGAACCAATCGTCCTGGAGGCCCTTGGCCAGACCGCCGATGATCCAGCCGCCGCCGATGATCCAGAACATGTCGAAGCCCCTCAGAGCGTCGAGGGAGACGAGGCGTCCCTGGGTTGCTGCGATGGGTCTTTCCGGCGGAAAATCCATGTCGTTTTCTCCACTGCCCACATAGAAGAAGAAGCCTGGGCCTCGGTGCCTGCCCGGACCGTCGCCGAGGACATGCCAGCCATGTCATCCGTAACGCCCTGACACGATACCGTCCTTCTCGTTGGAATGCAATCATGCATGATGGCACTGCGGTGTTCGTGTCTGTGCAGATTTCCGGGCGACGGCACTTCGGGCACAGAGAGCTGCCGGCGG
>CAZSXM010000078.1:0-18743 GCA_964610435.1 uncultured Pirellulales bacterium
TGCCACAGCAAGAGACCATAAACTATCCACGGACCAATATACAAGGATGGGCTTGGGCCCATGCGGATTCTTGTCGTCGAACATCCCGCCGAATACGGAGGTGTCGGCATACAACGAGATGGTCTCTCGCTTTGCCATATTGTCTATCATGTTCGCGCATCACCGGCGCGACAAGGGGAGAATCGCCCCCTGGCGTGGGTCGAGACAGGTGGCGGGGGCGGGATTCTTTCGGGTGCCGATGGAATCGGGGAGAGGGTTGAGGGTTGGGTGGGGGGCGGGTATACTGGAGGGCGACGGGTTGTTGGTGTCGCGACCGGATCGATGGACTCTGTTATTGCAGGTGAGGACTTATGGCGACTGAACCGATGCACGAAGCGAATCACGGACTGAATCGTCGCAATTTTCTGGGTCTTGGGGCCGGGGCGGTAGCCGCGTCTCTGGCGGGGGCGGGTGCAGCCGGGGCGGCCGACGCCGGCTCGTCGCCGATCGTGAGGCCGCCGGAGGGCAAGCGGATCTTGCTGTCGTGCAAGCTCGGCATGATCCCGAAGGAGATCGACGGCAAGAAGCTGTCGATCGTGGACCGGCTGCAACTGGCGGCCGAGGCGGGGTTCGACGGCGTGGACTTCGACCAGGCGGGCGAGTTTACGGCCGAGCAGGCGCGGCAGGCCGTGCGCGAGTCCGGCGTGTTCGTCCACAACGCCATCAACCACGCCCACTGGTCCCAGCGCCTCACCAGCGCCAAAGAGGAAGAGCGCGCCCAGGGCCGCAAGAACATCGAGCACTGCATCCGCGTCTCGCACGCGGCCGGCGGCAGCGGCGTGCTGATCGTTGTGGGGCGCGGGGGTGACGGCCCGGCCGATGTGGTCGAGCAGCGCGCCCACGATGAGATGAAGAAGCTGATTCCGCTGGCCGCCTCGCTGGGCCAGATGATCCTGGTGGAGAATGTCTGGAATCAGATGATGTACGACCACGATGCCCCGCCGGAGCAGGGGGCCGAGCGGTTCGTGCGGTTCGTGGATAGCTTCAACAGCCCGTGGGTCGGGATGTACTACGACATCGGCAACCACTGGAAGTACGGTCGGCCGGAGGAATGGATTCGCACCTTCGGCTACCGCTGCGTCAAACTCGACGTCAAAGGGTTCAGCCGGGCCCAGAACAAGTTCGTCGATATCACCAGCGAAGACGACGATCTGCCGTGGGACCAGGTCCGCAAGGCGCTCGACGACATCGACTTCGCCGGCTGGACCACCGCCGAAGTCGGCGGCGGCGACCTCAAACGCCTCACCCTCGTCCGCCAACAGATGGAAGAAGCCTTCGGCCTGTAGCGGCTCGTCACTTCTTCGTGGCGAGCATCAGGGTGATGAAGTCGTGGAAGAGGTAGCGGGCGTCGTGGGGGCCGGGAGAGGCTTCGGGGTGGTACTGGACGGCAGGCGCCGTGGGAGTATTCTTCCACTTGTGGCTCCTTCGCAGCGTTTTCTTCATGTCGGCAGCCCTTCTGTCCGATACTGTACTACAGTAGGGAAGCACGGGCAACGGACGAATTATGCGCGATCTGGGCTCGAAAAGCGACAACCACGTCCGTCGCGCGGTTGCTGTCGAGTCGCAAGTTGAGGTGATCTGTGGATTCAGGCGGATGACCATGAACGTGACCCAGAAACGTCCCAGGCAGATATGGTACTCACTCTATGCAAGACTGGTCGCCATTCTCGTCGGCGTCGCCCACTCCACCTTGGGTATTCTCAGGCAGCACATGCACGCAGGCTTCCGCGATATCGCAATCGGTTTGATTGAGATCGGAATTGTGGTCCTGTTGATGGTCCAGATATTCAGGCGACGGAGGTGGGCCAGGAGCATCTATGCGGTTCTCACGTGCGTAACCGTAGCCGGCATATTCTTGGCGGTGCTGCTTTCGGCACCATCGTCCGATCTGGCCAGGCAATTACCCGCTTTCCGTGCAGACACTGTTGCTGTTCTATTGCTCCAAGGGGTTTTGCTGCTTTTCTCGGTTTACTTCTTGTACAAAGAGCATTCCCGCCAATGGTTTCAGTCGTCAGATATGGCAGATGTGATTCAGTCAAGCAGTGAAACGGTGGGACTTAGCCCGGGCATTCCATCCGACAACAAAGCAGAGAGCATGAACGACCTTCTCCACTCCACCGCCTTGCGAATGACGCCAAGTGCTCCTGAATCATCAACAAGCCCCACGCACCAGCCATTCGGACGAAAGATCAGGATGGTGCTGCTGGCCGTAGGACTTCTTCTGATTACGTGCGTTCTCGCCGTATTTGTTCATATTCAACGCAAGGCGGCAGTGGCCAGTGCGATCCACAGCGCCCTGACTGCTGATATCACGCTGACTCGCCAGTTGGTCGGAGGCCAGGGACTGTATGACTGTGACGTGAAGACCCTTCATGCCTATACGCAGGGACTGCGAAAGATCGACATGTCTCGCTGTCCAAGGGAATTTCAGGTGGCATATCTTGAACACCTTCAGGCTTGGGAATCCTTCACCCGATCTCGTGCTGGCGAAGACATTCTCGGACCACTCATCAAGTTGTTTCTGTTCAAGCAACTTCCAGATTCTCCAGATACGTCAGATCAAAAGGAAGTGCGAGAGCAAATTGTAGCGACTTGGAACGAGGTCGAGCGAATTGCATTGTCCTATGGCGTGAAGGTGCCCGAGTAGATATGAGAGCGAAAGGCACCGGGCAGATCTCTCATGCACATGCTGGAAACAAGAGGCAAAAAGCAACTCCTTTCCAGGATCACGGGGCGGCTTGGTCACCAAACGAAGAGGTTCTAACAGGAGCGAGAACATGGTTAGTAGTTCAGCGAAGGGAAAGAGCTTGGAACGTGAATTCGCAGATTGGATGAAGTCCAATCTCGGTTATTCAAAGACAGAATTGCGGGTGCCTATAACCGGCAAAGTGTCTGAGCGATCTTACGAGGTAGATATTCACGCCATCAGGTATAGCAGGATAATGAATACGATTCGGGTCATTGGAGTGATAGTGCTTGTCGTGGCCATCTACGCCCATGTTGCGGAAGACAAGCAAATCACAAATGTGGCAGCAAGAATCGTCCAAGTTGTCAGTCCCCAGCAGACCGGCAATGCGCTCTACATCCTCGGCGGAGCGGGTGTAATCGGTGGCTTCTGGGGCAAGTCCAAGACGAAGGTGCATGCGTGGGTTGAGTGCAAGAACCAGAAATGCAACGTCAAACGGCATCAGATACAAAAACTCATGTCCTCTATTGAAGACGTCCGTGCATTGGACGAGCCCAAATGGTGCCCCAAGCATGTGTTTCTGGTTCCTGCCACGGACTTCGATCCCGACGCTCTGAATTTCGCGCGTGGATACGACGTAACGTGCTACAGGAAGACCTCTGACGGATTTGAGCTTGCTCTCGGTTAGAAACTGCAGAACCGATTTCTGAATCACGCAGTTGTGCTTCCTGAATAGTCTTTGCCGCGTGGGTTGAGAACCCACCCTGAGGTTTGCATGGCATTATGTGAGAGGCCTGGGCAGGCCATCCACGGGAGTCGCGGGCAGGATGCCTGCGACGCGCTACTTGGCCATCAGGGCGGTGAAGTCGTGGAAGAGGTAGCGGGCGTCGTGGGGGCCGGGAGAGGCTTCGGGGTGGTACTGGACGGCGAAGGCCTTGAGTTTATCGCTGCGGATTCCCTCGCAGGTGTTGTCGTTGAGGTTCAGGTGCGTCAGCTCGACGTCCTTGCCTTTGAACGAATCGAGGTCCACGCAGAACCCGTGGTTCTGGCTGGTGATCTCGATCTTGCCGGTGCGGAGGTTCTTGACGGGGTGGTTGGCGCCGCGATGGCCGAACTTGAGCTTGTAGGTGGCCCCGCCGAGCGCCAGGCTGAGGATCTGATGGCCGAGGCAGATGCCGAAGATGGGGACCTTGCCCAGGAGGGCCTTGACCGTCTCGACGGCATACGTCACCGCCGCCGGATCGCCCGGACCGTTGCTCAGGAACACGCCGTCGGGCTTGTGCGCGAGGATCTCTTTGGCCGAGGCCTCGGCCGGCACGGCGACGACTTGGCAGCCGTGCGAGACCAGCAGGCGGAGGATGTTGCGCTTCATGCCGTAGTCGATGGCGACGACCTTGTACTTCGGCGCCGGCACGTCCTGCGTATTCGTCAGGACGTCGAGGACGCCTTCTTTCCACTCATAGGGCCTGGCGACGGTGACGTCCTTGACGATGTCTCGGCCGAGAAGGCCGGGGTAGTCCTGCAATTGTGCCGCGAGCTTCTTGATGTCCAGTTCGCTCGATGAAAGAATCCCGCGCATCGCGCCCTGCGTGCGGATGTGCCGCACGAGCCGGCGCGTGTCGATCCCTTCGATGCCCACGACGTTGTTGGCCTTCAGGTAGGCGTCGAGCGTCTCCTGATTGCGCCAGTTGCTTGGATAGGGGCAATTCTCCTTGACGACGAACCCGGCGGCAAAGACCTTGCGCGACTCCCAGTCGTCGGGATTGGTCCCGACGTTGCCGATGAGCGGGTAGGTCATGGTGATGATCTGCTCGTGGTACGAGGGATCGGTGAGGATCTCCTGGTAGCCGGTCATGGACGTGTTGAACACGACCTCGCCGCACGTGCAGCCCCTGGCCCCGAACCCAAGACCCTCGAACACCGTTCCATCTTCTAAGAGTAACACCGCTTTCACAATGCGGTCCTCAATCTGACGACAAAATCCGAAATCCGAATATCGATCCGCCTACGGCGGACGAAACAAGCACAAATGATCGAAATCCGAAACTCCAAACGGGTCTGCGACCAGCATGATGTGTTTCGATCATTCGAAATTCCTTCTTTGGGATTTGTTTCGAATTTCAGACTTCGTGTTTCGAATTTCCTCGTTTACCTGTAGTAGAGTTGAATTGGTTTGACGCGAATCTTCTTGGCCTTGAGCGACTCGATCGCCTTGACGACGGCCTCGGCCCCGCGAATGGTGGTGACATAGGGGATCTGGCGATCGACGGCGTTGCGACGGATGGCGAACGAATCCTCAATCGACGGCTTGCCCACCGTCGTGTTGACGATCAGGTCGATCTGGCCGTTGATGATCGCATCGACGATGTTCGGCCGGCCCTCGCTCATCTTCAGCGCGAATTCTGAAGGGATGTTGTTCTTGATGAACTCGATGCAGGTGCCCTTGGTCGCGACGATCTTGAAGCCCATCGCGCCGAGCTTGCGGGCCAGGGGCACTGCGCGGGCCTTGTCGGCGTCGCGGATGCTGAACAGGACGCTGCCCGCCACCGGCAGGCTGTTGCCGGCGGCGATCTGGCTCTTGGCGTAGGCGGTGCCGAAGTCGTCGGACAGACCCATCACCTCGCCCGTCGAGAGCATCTCCGGGCCGAGCAGGGCGTCGGTGCCGGGGAACTTCAGGAACGGGAAGACCGCCTCCTTGACCGCGTAGTGATCGGGGCGCACCTCCTCGGCGAATCCCAACTCGTCGAGGGACATGCCCGCCATGATCTTGGCGGCCAGCTTGGCCAGCGGCACGCCGATCGCCTTGCTGACGAAGGGAATCGTGCGCGAGGCCCGCGGGTTCACTTCGAGGATGTAGACCTCGTCGTCCTTGACGGCGAACTGGATGTTGATCAGGCCCTTGACGTTCAGTTCGAGGGCCAGCAGCTTCGCCTGCCGCGCGATCTCGTCGAGGACTTTCGGTTTGATATTGACGGCGGGGATCGAGCAGGCGCTGTCGCCGGAGTGGACGCCGGCCTCCTCGATGTGCTCCATGATCCCGCCGATGACGACGCGCGACCCGTCGCTGATGGCGTCGACGTCGAGTTCCGTGGCGTCGTCGAGGAACTTGTCGATCAGGATCGGGTGCTCGCCCGAGGCCTCGATGGCCTCCTCGACGCACGCGCGGAGGCCGTCCTCGTCGTGGACGATATCCATCGCGCGGCCGCCCAATACGAACGACGGGCGGATCAGCAGCGGATAGCCCAGTTTGCCGGCCACCTTCAGCGTCTCGTCGTAGGTCATGGCGGTGCCGCTCTCGGGCTGGCGCAGGCCGAGCTTCTCGACCAGGCGGTTGAAGCGTTTGCGGTTCTCGGCGCGGTCGATGCTGTCGGGCGAAGTGCCGATGATGGGGACACCGGCCCTCTCCAGCGGGACCGCGAGCTTCAGCGGGGTCTGGCCGCCGAACTGGACGATGACGCCGTCGGGCTTCTCCTTCTCGACGATGCTCATCACGTCCTCGAAGGTCAGCGGCTCGAAATACAATCGGTCGGACGTGTCGTAGTCGGTGCTGACGGTTTCGGGGTTGCAGTTGACCATGATCGATTCGACGCCGATCTCGCGCAACGCAAAGGCGGCGTGACAGCAGCAGTAGTCGAACTCGATGCCCTGGCCGATCCGGTTGGGGCCGCCGCCGAGGATCATGATCTTGCGGCGGTCGGTCGGGGCCGATTCGCATTCGGTCTCGAACGTCGAATAGAGATAGGGCGTGGTCGCCTCGAACTCGGCGCCGCAGGTATCGACCGTCTTGTAGACGGCGTTGACGCCGAGCGACTGGCGGTGTTTGCGAAACTCGGGCTCGGTGACGTTGGAGATCGAGGCGAGATAACGGTCGCTGAAGCCGTACTCTTTGGCCGCTCGCATCATGCGGGCGTCGGGCAGCGTGCCCTTGCCCGCCAGCAGCTTCGCTTCGAGCGTCACGATGTCCTTGATGTTGTTCAGGAACCACGGATCGATCTTGGTCAGAGCGAACAGCTCGTCCACCGGCATCTTCCGCCGCAGCGCCTCGGCGACGTACCAGAGCTTGTCCCAGCAGTGGCTCCGCAGCTTGTCTTTCAACTGGTTCGGCGGGACCGTTTCGTCGATGTGCTTGGCCGCCAGGGCGTGCCGGTCGATCTCCAGCGAGCGGATGGCCTTCTGGAGGGCCTCCTTGAAGGTCCGTCCGATGGCCATCGCCTCGCCGACCGACTTCATCTGCACCGTCAGCTCGGGCGAGGTCTGCGGAAACTTCTCGAACGTGAATCGCGGCCACTTGACCACGCAGTAGTCGATCGTCGGCTCGAAGCAGGCGGGCGTCTTCTTCGTGATGTCGTTGGGGATCTCATCGAGCGTGTAGCCGACCGCCAGGAGCGAGGCGATCTTGGCGATGGCGAACCCCGTGGCCTTCGACGCCAGCGCCGAGCTACGCGAGACGCGAGGGTTCATCTCGATGACGTAGAGCCTGCCGTCGGCCGGGTTGACCGCGAACTGGATGTTCGAGCCGCCCGTCTCGACGCCGATGGCCCGGATGATCTTCAGCGAGGCCTCGCGCATGATCTGGTATTCTTTGTCGGTCAGCGTCTGGGCCGGCGCGACGGTGATGCTGTCGCCCGTGTGGATGCCCATCGGGTCGAGGTTCTCGATGGAGCAGACGATGACCACGTTGTCCTTGCGGTCCCGCATGACCTCGAGCTCGTATTCCTTCCACCCGGCCACCGACTCCTCGACGAGCACCTGGCTGTGCGGGCTCAGCGCCAGGCCCCATCGGATGTACTTCTCGTACTCCTCGGTGTTGTAGGCGACGTTGCCGCCGGTGCCGCCGAGGGTATAGGACGGACGGATGATGGCGGGAAAGCCGATCTCCTCGACGACGCGTTTGGCCTCTTCCCAGTTGTGGACGTAGCCGCTCTTGGGGACCTCCAGGCCGATGTCCTGGATGGTCTTCTTGAACCGATCGCGCTCTTCGGCCTTCTTGATCGAGCGAAGGTTGGCGCCGAGCAGCTTGACGCCGTACTTCTTCAGCACGCCGCCTTCGGCCAGGGCCACGGCGGTGTTCAGGCCGGTCTGTCCGCCCAGCGTCGGCAGCAGGCTGTCGGGCTTCTCACGGCGGATGACCATCTCGACGATTTCCGGCGTGATCGGCTCGATGTACGTGCGGTCGGCCAGCTCCGGATCGGTCATGATCGTGGCCGGATTGCTGTTGACCAGCACGACCTCGAAGCCCTCCCGGCGGAGCACTTTGCAGGCCTGGGCGCCCGAATAGTCGAACTCGCAGGCCTGGCCGATGATGATGGGCCCCGAACCGATGATCAGAATCTTATGGATGTCCTTGCGTTTTGGCATCGACCTGCACTGTCCTCGTAATCGACTCCCTTGATGCGGATAGTGGGCTACTGCCCCCGATGCTCCTGTCGCAGCCACCGATCCATGGCCGCCGCGGCGTCCTGCCCACTGCGGATGGCGTGGACCACAAGCGAGGCCCCGCGCACGGCGTCGCCGGCGGCGAAGACCCACGGCTCGCTGGTTTGGTGATGATTTACCAGGACATTGCCCCTTTCGTCAAGCCGCAAGCCGAGATTCTGGACGAGCCCGGCGTGGGTGACGTGCACGAAGCCCATCGCCAGCAGGACCAGATCGACCGGGAGCCTGAATTCCGTGCCGGACACTTCCTTCACCTCCCAGCCCTGCGGGCCCGTGATCCACTCGACCTGACAGCCCAGCAACTGGCTGACGAGGATGTCGGTGCCGATGAATCTCTTGGTCATCACGGACCAGAGCCGCTCGCATCCTTCTTCTTGGGAGCTGCTGGTGCGCATGATCCTCGGCCAGTTGGGCCAGGGGGTGTCGGACGGGCGCTGCTCCGGCGGCTTGGGCAGGATCTCCAACTGGTAGATCTTCCGCGCCCCTTGGCGGCGGGCGGTGCCCACGCAGTCGCTGCCCGTGTCGCCGCCGCCGATCACCACGACGACCTTGTCCTTGGCCGAGATGGGAGCGGCCCCTTCCAGCGGCTCGCCGGCGCAGAGCTTGTTCTGCGCGGTGAGATATTCCATGGCGTAGACGATGTTGTCGAACCCTCGGCCCGGCACGTTCAGGTCGCGAGGCTGGCCGGCCCCCATCGCCAGGCACACGCCGTCGAAGCGTTTACGCAGATACCGGACGGAGATGTCCTCTCCGACGGTTACGCCGCACTGGAATTGCACGCCTTCGGCCCGCATCTGATCCAGACGCCGGTCGATGACCCCCTTGTCCAGTTTGAAGTCGGGAATCCCGTAGCGCAGCAGCCCGCCGGGACGCTCGTCTTTCTCAATCACCATCACGTCGTGGCCGGTGCGCGCCAGGTTCTGTGCGGCCGCCAGGCCGGCTGGGCCCGAACCGATCACTGCCACGCGCTTGCCCGTACGCACCCTGGGCGGTTGCGGGACGATCCATCCCTCCTCGAAGCCCCGCTCGACGATCTGATACTCGATGTGCTTGATCATCACCGGGTTGTCGTTGACGTTCAGCGTGCAGGCGTTCTCACAGGGCGCCGGGCAGACGCGGCCGGTGATCTCCGGGAAGTTGTTCGTGCGGTGCAGCAGGCTGCATGCGTCCTTCCACCGCCCCCGATAGACCAGGTCGTTGAAGTCGGGGATGCAGTTGACCACGGGGCAGCCGGCCCCCTGACAGAAGGGAATGCCGCAGTTCATGCAGCGGGCCGCCTGGTTCCGCATCGCTTCGGGCGTCAGCGGCAGGTCGATCTCATGGAAGTCGGTGACGCGCTCGACGACCGGGCGATGGCCGACCTCGCTTCGTGCGTATCTCAAGAAGCCGCGTGGCTCACCCATGGAACACCTCCTCGGTCGCCGGCGTGGTTTCCGTGCCGCGTCGTTCTTCTGCTTTCATTCGCTCCAGCGCCTTTCGGTAGTCGATGGGCACGACCTTGACGAACCGGCCGATCATCCCGGACCAGTGGTCCAGCACGTACTTCGCCCGCACGCTGTTGGTGAACGTCCGGTGACGTTCGATCAGTTGCCGCAACACGCTCTTGTCCTCCTCGCGCCAGACCGTTTCGAGGTCCACCATGTCGAGGTTGCACAGCGTGTCGAAGAGTTGTCGCTCGTCGAGGACGTAGGCGATGCCGCCGCTCATGCCGGCCGCGAAGTTGCACCCGGTTCCGCCGAGCACGACCACACAGCCGCCGGTCATGTATTCGCAGCCGTGGTCGCCGACGCCCTCGACGACCGCCACCGTGCCGCTGTTGCGTACGGCGAACCGCTCCCCGGCCATGCCGTTGATGAATGCCTCGCCGCCGGTTGCCCCGTAGAGCAGCGTGTTGCCGACGATGATGTTCTCGTGGGGCAGATACGTCGCCTCCGGAGGCGTCTTGACCACGATCCGCCCGCCGGAAAGGCCCTTGCCCAGATAGTCGTTCGACTCGCCGATCAGCGTCAGCGTCGCCCCCCCGATCAGGAAGGCGCCGAAGCTTTGGCCGGCCGAGCCCCGGAAGACCACGTTCAGCGTGTCGTCGGGCAGACCTTCCGGCCCGTGCGCCAGCACGATCCGATTGCTGAGAATCGCTCCGATGGTGCGATCGGTGTTCCGGATCGGCAACTCCAGCGTCACGGGCTTCTTGTTCTCGATTGCGTCGCGGGCCAGCTCGATGATCTTCCAGTCCATGTGGTCCTGATGCTTGTCCTGCTGTCGCTCGCAGAACCGCACGGGCCGGCCGTCCGACGTGTCCACCTGGTGGAAGATCGCCGACAGGTCGAGCCCCTTGGCCTTCCAATGGCCGATCGCCTTGGCCGTCTTGAGCCGGTCGACGCGGCCGACCATGTCCTCGAACTTCTCGAATCCGAGTTCGGCCATGATCTGCCGGACCTCCTCGGCCACGAACGTCAGATAGCGCGTCAGGTGCTCGGGCTTGCCGGCGAACCGCTTCCGCAGCTCCGGGTCCTGTGTGGCGATCCCGTAGATGCAGCCGCCCTCGTGACATTTCCGCAGCAGCGTGCAGCCGAGCGTCACCAGGGCGGCGGTGCCGAACCCGAACTGCTCGGCCCCGAGCAGGGCTCCCACGACAATGTCACGGCCCGTCCGCATCTGCCCGTCGGTCTGCAATCGCGTCCGGCCGCGCAGGTTGTTCAGGACCAGCGTCTGCTGCGTCTCGGCCAGCCCCAGCTCCCAGGGACAGCCGGCGTGCATGATCGACGACAGCGGACTGGCCCCGGTGCCGCCGTCGTGTCCGCTGACGAGCACCTCGTCGGCGTTGCCCTTGACCACACCGGCCGCAATGGTCCCCACCCCGACCTCGGCGACCAGCTTGACCGACACCTTGCAGCCCGGACAGGCGCATTTGAGGTCGTAAATCAACTGGGCCAGGTCCTCAATCGAGTAGATGTCGTGGTGCGGCGGCGGCGAGATCAGCGTCACGCCCGGCGTCGAGAACCGCAGCGTCGCGATCTCCCCTGTCACCTTGTGACCGGGCAACTGCCCGCCCTCGCCCGGCTTGGCGCCCTGGGCGACCTTGATCTGCAGCTCCCTGGCGTGCGCGAGATAGTTGATCGTCACCCCGAACCGCGCGCTGGCGACCTGCTTGATCGCGCTGTTCTTCGAGTCGCCGTTCGATTCGACGACGTACCGGGCCGGGTCCTCACCCCCCTCGCCCGTATTGCTCATGCCGCCAAGGCGGTTCATCGCCACGGCCATGCACTCATGGGCCTCCTTGCTGATCGACCCGTGGCTCATCGCCCCGGTGCAGAACCGCTTGACGATCTCGCTGGCCGGCTCGACCTTCTCGATGGGGACCGGCTTGCCCGCCTGGAAATCGAACAGACCCCGCAGCGTGCAAAGCCGCTCCGACTGGGCGTTCACCGCCTCGGCGAATTCGGCGTACGCCTCCGCATCGTCGTTCCGCACGGCCTCCTGGAGTTTGGCGACCGTCGTCGGGTTCCACAGGTGCCGCTCGCCCTGGTAACGGAAGGCGTAGTCGCCGCCCATGTCGATCTCGGGATAGCTGTAGTCGTCGTTGTCGTACGCATAGGCGTGCCGGCTCAGCGCCTCCCGGGCGACCTCGTCGAGCCCGATCCCCCCGATCCGTGACGTGGTGCCCGTGAAATACTCGTCCACAAAGCTCTTCTTCAGGCCAATGGCCTCGAACAACTGGGCGTACAGGTAGCTGCGCAGGGTCGAGATGCCCATCTTGCTCATCGTCTTGAGGATGCCCTTCTTGATCGCCGCGATGTAATGGTCCGACACGGCGACCGGCTCGATCGCCTCGCCCAGGTCCCCGCACTGGTTCATCTCCGCCAGCGCGTCGAACGCCAGATAGGGATTCACCGCATTGGCCCCGTAGCCGGCCAGCAGGCAGAAGTGCATCACCTCGCGCGGCTCGGCGCTCTCGACGATCAGCCCGCACTCGTTGCGAAGGGCCTCGCGAAGCAGGTGATGGTGCACCGCCGAGACCGCCAGCAGCGACGGGATCGCCGCCTGCGTCTGCGATACGCCCCGGTCGCTGAGGATCACCAGCGACGCCCCATCGACCACCGCCGCCTGGGCCGCCTTGACCAGGGCGTCCAGGCCCTTGCGCAGGGCCTTGCCCGGACTGCGGCGGTTCACGTCGAACAGCATCGGGACCGTGGCGACCTTGAAATCGGCCCGGCTGACCGCACGAAGACGCGCCATGTCCGCACTGGTCAGGATCGGATGCGGCAGCTTCAGTTGCCGACAGTGCACAGGCGACTCGTCCAGCACGTTCTGCTTCTTGCCGGTGAACAGCGTCAGGCTCATCACCAATCCCTCGCGGAGCGGGTCGATCGCCGGGTTGGTCACCTGGGCGAACAACTGACGGAAGTAGCTGAACAGCAGCTTCGGGCGGTCGCTGAGCACCGCCAGCGGCGTGTCGTTGCCCATCGACCCGACCGGCTCCTGTCCGTTGACCGCCATCGGGGCGAGAATCATGCGTTTCTCCTCGGCGGTGTACCCGAAGGCCCGCATCCGCTTGATTGTCTCGACCGGATCGGTCTCCACAAGGTCGGGCGCATCGAACAGGCCCCGCAGCTCGATCCGGTTCTCCTCCAGCCAGCGTCGGTACGGGCTCTGGCGGGCGATTCGGCTCTTGATCTCGTTGTCTGAGATGATGCGTCCTTCGGTGGTGTCGATCAGGAACAGGTGGCCCGGACGCAGACGGCCTTTGGCGCTGATCTGCTCCGGCGGGAATTCCACCACACCCGCCTCGCTGCCGATGATCGCCAGCCCGTCCTTGGTCACCAGGTAGCGGCAGGGTCGCAGCCCATTGCGGTCGAGGGTGCCCCCGATGATCCGTCCATCGGTGAAGACCATCGCCGCCGGACCGTCCCACGGCTCCATTACCGCCGCGTGATACTCGTAGAACGCCCGCTTGTCGGTGCTGATGTGGTACTTGGCACCGAACGCCTCCGGAATCATCATCATCAGCGCGTGCGGCATGCTCCGGCCCGATTGCACCAGCAATTCCAGTGCGTTGTCGAACGCCGCCGAGTCGCTGCCCGTCGGATCGACGACCGGGAACAGGTCCGTCAGGTCGTCGCCCAAGGTCGGGCTGACCATCTTGGGCTCGCGGCCTCGCATCGAGTTGCGGTTGCCGCTGAGGGTGTTGATCTCCCCGTTGTGGGCGATGCAGCGGAACGGCTGCGCCAGACGCCAGTTGGGGAAGGTGTTCGTGCTGTATCGCTGGTGGATGATGCACAGCGACGTAGTCGTCCGCTTGTCCGCCAGGTCGGGGTAATAGGCGAACAACTGCCAGTCCATGAACATGCCCTTGTAGCAGATCGTGCGGCAGGACATGCTGACGACGTAGAATTCCTCGGCCTCCGTCCCGCCGTCTTCGCGGACGAGGCGCTCGGTGCGTTTGCGGGCCCGATAGAGCCGTCGTTCGAGGTCTACGTCGGCCAGGCCGTTGCCGTCGATGAAGACCTGGCGGATCGCCGGTTCGGCCGCCAGGGCGATCGGACCCAGGCAGTCCGGTTGCGTCGGCACCTCGCGCCAGCCGATCACGTCCAAACCATAATGTCCCATCGCCTGCGCCAGCAGGGCGTCCCATTTCGCTCGCAGCAGGGCGTCCTTGCTCGTGAACACCATGCCGACCCCATAGCGTCCGGGGGCGGGCAGCACGATGCCGTTCGTCTGACATTCGGCGGCGAACAGCTCGTGGGGGATCTGCAGGAGGATGCCTGCGCCGTCACCGGTCACGTTATCGGCCCCGGCCGCCCCGCGATGCCGCAGGTTCTTCAGCACCTGCTGGCCATATTCGAGAATGGCGTGGTTCGGCCGCCCGGCGATGTCCACCACGGCCCCGATGCCGCAGGCGTCGTGCTCGAACTGCCTGTCGTAGAGACCCTGGTTCTTCGGATTCACGATCATCGGTACTCCATGCGAGCACTACGGACTCGCAAAGCGAGGAACAACTCGTCTGGTCTCTGCGACGGACAGAGACCTTGCACTTGACAATTGTACGAGATTCGTCGGATTCCTGCCTGCCATTTTCGCAGATACAAGAAATAAGAAATAGCAATACTGATATCAGGGCGATGGATGTCGCTGCGGAGCGGAGTGCTGCTATGTGGTTCACAATGATATCTATGCAGCCCATAAAGTCTTTCATAGAAATGAGTAAAGGATTCCGTGTCTTCGCCTCCGCGAGTGGCAGGTTTAGATAATCTTATAATGCAATGCAGGGTGCACCTTGTGCAAGGCTGTCGAAGACAAGGAGAAATCCCGTCGCTTGCCGTGGGGTGCCGGCGCGGAACTGCCTCAAGTGTGTGGTTTGCGGCGTCTTCGGCGGCGGTTGGGGCCACTCGTACGCCGCAACTGCGGCGAAGCCCGCTCGGAAGTCTTGCGGACCAGATCGACGGCGGGGGCCAGATCGAGCTGGCCCCCGGCAGGGGCAACGGCCACGATTCGCACGCGGACCGGTTGGG
The DNA here is from genome assembly GCA_964610435.1 of uncultured Pirellulales bacterium. Taxonomy (GTDB): domain Bacteria; phylum Planctomycetota; class Phycisphaerae; order Sedimentisphaerales; family Anaerobacaceae; genus Anaerobaca. The sequence goes on from CAZSXM010000078.1 coordinate 14,671, forward strand.
CCAGCCGTACGATCGCCCCCGTGTGCCGGCCGACCAGGCACTGGCTCTGTTCGTCGAACCGCCAACGGTCCGGGCCCAGCGCCTCGCACGGAATCAGCCCCTCAACGCCATATTCGGGCAGATGCACCGCCGCCCCAAAGCGGCTCAGCGACACGACGACGCCGTCCATGATGCTGCCGACCTTCTGCTGCAACAGGCCGAGGATGAGGATCGTCTTGAGCTCCTGCTCGGCCTCGTCGGCCGTCTGCTCGGTTTCGCTGATGTGCTCGCCAATGGCCGCCAGTTCAGGAAATGTGTATTGCCGTCGGGCCCGGTCCAACTGGCCGATCAGATACGCCTGGAGCGCCCGATGGACGATCAGGTCGGCGTAGCGGCGAATCGGACTGGTGAAATGGCAGTATTTCGAGGCGGCCAGCGCGTAATGCCCGATGCTGGCGGGGGCGTAGGTCGCCTTGGCCAGGCTTCGCAGGACCAGCAGATTGACCGGCAGCGACATCCGGCTGCCTTGCACCTGACCGAGCAGGGCCTGCAGGTCGCCTCGCTGAGGCCGGCGCGACAACGTCACGCCCAGCAGACGCAACGTCTGACTGAGCCGGTTGAAGACCTTGCCGTCCGGCTCGGGATGGACCCGACGCATGAACGGCACGCAGTGGCGATCCAGCAGGGTCGCCACCGCCACGTTGGCCTCGACCATGAACATCTCGATGATCGTGTGTGGATAGCTCGCATCGGCCGGCCGGACGCCGACGACCCGCCCGGACTCATCGGTCACGACCTCCGTCTCGGGCATCTTCAGTTGCAGCATCCCCGCTCGGCGCCGCCGCGTCTCGATGAGGCGGGCCAGGGCGTCCATTTCGCCCAGCAGGGCCACGACGTCGTTGGCCAGCCCGCCCGTGTGGCCCTTGAGCGCCGCATCGGCCTGCTGATAGCTCAGGCGGGCCTTCGACTCGATCATCGTGTTGGCGAAGCGGACCGACTGCATTTGCCCGTCCTTGTTGTAGGTCAGGTACACGCTCTTGGTGTACCGGCGTTTGCCCGGCTGGAGCGAGCAGATTTCGTTGCTGAGCATCTCGGGCAGCATGGGCAGGGTGCGGCCGGGCAGATAGACGCTGTTGCCGCGTTGCCGGGCGCAGCGATCGAGGGCCGAGCCGGCCGGAACGAAATGGCTCACGTCGGCGATGTGCACCCCGAGGTGCCAGCCGCCTTGCCGCGTGCGGGTCAGACTAATCGCGTCGTCGAAGTCCTGGGCGTCCGGCGGGTCGATTGTGACGACCAGCTCGTCGGTGATGTCCTTGCGTCCCTGCGAGGGCTGCGGTCGGAAGTTCTCTCGCGCGTTGCTCGCCTCGACCAGGGCGCTGGGCTCGAATTCCTCCAGCAGCCCGTGGCGGCGGATGATCGCCGAGGTCTCGGCGTCGAAGCGGCCGGGGCGGCCCAACACCTCGCGAATCGTGCCCGTGGCCGCCTCGCTGCGCGTCGGATACGTGCGAATTGTCACCGCCACCTTGTCCCCGTGGCGGACGGTTCGGGTGTCGAGCCCCTCGATCTCGATCGGGCGGAGGAAGTCGCCGCCGTCGGGGCGCACTTGCCAGCAGTCCTGCTCGTGCCGCAGCGTCCCGACGACCGCCGTGTGCGCCCGGTCGAGCACCTTGACGATCCGGCCGGTCAGGCGGTCGGGGTCTGCCTTCGAGCCCCGCGTGACCTGCGCGACGACGCGGTCGCCCGTCATGGCGCTGCCGGTGGCCTTGGCGGGGATGAACACGTCGCCTTCGTCGCCGAACTGCTGCGGACTGACGAACCCGTGGCCGCGCGGGTTGGCCCGGAAGACACCCGTGACCTCGCTCGACAGCGACGGCAGGGCGATGGTGTTTCGCGGGCCCAGGATCACACGGCCTTCGGCGCCCAGCGATTCGACCGCCTCGCGAAAGGCCCCACGCAGCGACCCGCCGACGCCCAACTCTTCGGCCAGGTGGGCAAGGTTTCGCGGCGTTCCATCCTTCTGGAGCAGTTGGAGAATATGGTTCTTCAGGACGTCGTGCATCCCGCTATCATACCTCAGATCGACTCCGATCGCGCGATGATCCTCGCGCGAGGTCGAGGCCGTCAGCCGACGACGCGGCTGAGGATGTCGTCGATGCGGGCGAAGACGTCATCACCTGCATGGGCCCGCAGCGCGTCGGGCATTGTGTAGCCCCAGCTCGCGCCGCCGAACGCGATGCCCATGTCCCTGGCCGCCTTGCAGTCGCGGATCTCGTCGCCGATGTAGATCGCCTCGCGCGGGGCGATGCCGCTCTGGCGAAGGACCTTCTTGAGCTTGGCCTCCTTGCCGAAGACCGAGACCCCGCACTCATAATACGAGACCAGGGCGGCGACCTCCGCTCCGAGGACGTGGCGGATGTTCGCACGCGAGTTCGAGCTGACCACTGCCAGCGTCGCCCCGAGGCTGGACAACCGCCGCAGCAGGTCGTCGATCCCTTCGAACAGGCGGATCTGGTGGATGTCGCGCGACATCAGCTTCCGCATGTGGCCGGCGATCAAGGGGATCTTCCACATGGGCACGCCGAGGTGTTTGAGCACGGCGCGGGCATCGAAGCCGCGGACGGTGTCGTGCTCGCTCGGATCGACCTTCCGGAAATGGTACTTCTCGGCGATCTTGTTGATCGTCAGCGCGAACCAGCCGAACGTGTCGGCAAGAGTCCCGTCGAAATCGAATATGACAAGTCTGTATTTCACGACGATTCGCCACCGGCCCCGTGAGGACAGAAAACCACGCCCAATGCGGCAGCCCCGCGTCGCAACCGACGCGGGGGAAGCGATCTTATGGCTGATGCGGCCCTGAGGCAACAAAAATACCTGCCTCGTTGGTACAGACCCCGTCGCAGCAGGATGAGTCGTATGGCTATCGACTCGGTCTTTTCAGAGGCCAAGCTGTTCTGCCGCGCGGGTATAGACCTCGTCGGGTGTGATGTAGTCGATCGCGTGGGCCCGGTCGGTACTGCGGACGGCCATGCCGCGAGCTTCGATGTCGCGGCCGACGACGCATTCGGGCCGGCGATAGGGGCCGACGCGGAGCGGGTTGGACCAACTGAACATCATCACGAGCGGCCGGCCGAGGGCGGCGGCGATGTGGCCGGGCCCGGTGTCGTTGGCGACGACGAGCCGGGCGGACCGGAGCACCTCCACCAGTTGGGGCAGTGAGGTCTCACCGGCCAGGTTCACGATTCGGCAGGCGGCATGGGTCTGGACCTGTTCGACCATGACGCGCTCGGCCTGGCTTCCGATGGCGACAACGGCCAGACCGTGGTCCGACGCCAGCCGGTCGGCCAGGGCGGCGAACCGTTCGGCGGGCCAGCACTTGCTGACTTGGGCCGAGCCGGGGATCAAGACGGCATATCCCAGCGGCGTCAAATCGTTCTGTGCCAGCAGCGCGGCCGTGGAGGCAACCGCATCGGGCTTCCGGGGCATGACAAACTCGACGCTGAGGTCTCGGCCGCCCATCGCCTCGACGAGCTTCATGTAGTAGTCGATCACGTGGACCCACTCGATGCGTCGCGGCACGGTCGTGGTGTAGAAATGGTGGGCAAACTCGCGGCCCCAGACCGGCCCGAACCGGTGCGGGCAGCCAGATAGCCATGCCAGCGACGCCGTGCGAAGCAGGCCCTGGAGGTCGAGCGCCGCGTCGAACCGTCGGCGGCGCAGGTCTGCGATCAGTCCCACAAGAGCCTTCATCGCGCCCGGATGGTACCAGGCCTTGCCCAGCGTCTTGCGGTCGAAATGAACGATCTCGTCGAGGTGCGGGTGGCCCTCGATCAGCGGCGCAAACGCCGGACGCACCAGCCAGGTGAGCCGCGCGGCCGGAAAGCTGCGACGCAGCGCCGACAGCGCCGGCAGCGCCATCACGATGTCACCCAGCGAACTGGGCTTGATCAGGAGAATGTTCTTCCATCCATCGGACATAAGCTGCGGATTGTACGCCGGTGTCGGCCCTTCGGCAACGACGATCCGGCATCGACGGTTGAAATGGGTGCACTGCACGTTTGTGGGTAGAATAATCGGGCCCTTTTTGTAGGATCGAA
>CAZSXM010000079.1:0-17896 GCA_964610435.1 uncultured Pirellulales bacterium
GGGCCGCAGTCAAACGTGAGCTATTTCCGAATCTATTGCCTTACGAGTCCTTAGGTCCCGGACGACGACGAAGACAGGATACGACCCTGTTGAATCAATTGTCACCCTTCCTTCGATCCAAGCGGCCTTCTCTTCCGCGACCAGCAAATCGCGCTTGAGTCGAGTGAACGCACAGCCCGCACACAGGATCGGCGCCGCCAGGCAGAGGCATGCGCCCGGCCGCCGGACCGCTTGGACCCATCGCACGAGTCGCATGTGAATTTGGCCATGGAACAAGATTCTCGCGCAGAAACGGATCCTCAACCAGACTCCATTGCGTTTGGTCCTGCGACCTGTGATTGCCATCTGCCTTCTCCCAATTGAACGGCTGGGCCACACAACTCGATGGGGCAGATTCAAAAACACAATACCACCCGATGCGAAACGTCCTCAAGGGCCAATGCGGATGGACTCGTCCCACACGGGCCCGGATGTTCCGGCAACGAAGCCGAGTTCGAAGAGCTTGTTCATCTCCTCCTTGTCGAACCCTCGCTTCTTTGACAGCGCGTAGCTCTGCGGAATGGCGATGTACCTGAAATCGACCTCATCTCTTTCGGCCTGGCTGTGAATCTCGCTCAAATCGCTCCACGACTTCCTCTGCATCAAGGTCGATACCGAACGATCCACAATGGTCATGAAGCGCGGGTCCGTCTGCTTGTACTCGAAGTGCAGCTTGCCGTTCATAATGACGTAGATGCCGCACGGCTTGTCCGGAACCACGTCGGATCCCTCCGCCGTCTGAAACAGCAGTGGGCCATAGCCGAAAACACCCGCAATCACGCCACCATCGACGTGCATTTCGTCGTACGTCTGTCCCTCCACTTCCACGTTGAAGTAGACCGGCGGAAACGCACCCGGTATCGCGGCCGAGGCGAGCAGCACCTTTCTGAATATCTCGATGGCATCGGGATGGCCGCTGTTGGCGATGGCCCCCATGTCCCAGATGACGAATCGATGCGAGTCCAGATTCGTCGTGCCCACGTAGAGGCGTCTGCCCGCGACGTGCTGCTCGGCGATTGCGGCAAGCTCACGTTCGGTAAACATCCGCTCGATCAGCTCTTCCAACGGCTTGGTGTCCACATAGGATTCGCGGAAGAACAGCCGGACGATGCCGATCGGGCCGCGAAACCTGAGAATGTGCCTGGACTCAACGGTCGTGTACGCCTCTTTCAACTGGTCGTCGTAGTGAGGGCCGAGAAACGCGAAGGGCGCGATCAACGCTCCCGTGCTGACGCCGGTGACAATCTGGAATTGCGGCCGTGTTCCCGTCTCCGACCAGCCACACAGAACCCCCGCACCGAAGGCTCCATTGGCCCCGCCGCCCGAGAGCGCCAGGAAGCCGCATTCGGACGAAGCAAGAAGGCTCTCTCGTATATCCGGATGATAGCGAAGGTATTCGGTTCGGACGTTCCGCATGTCGCCGAGATGGGCATCCGAGATCAGATCGGCGGGAATCGCGCGCCGAGACGTCGCGCAGCCTGAGACGACAACGGCGAATCCAACAAGCAGCAGGGACAAGGATGCTCTGTTGAGTCTGATCCTGTGAGCTGATGTAGCCATCCGACGCCTCCCATGTAACTCGTTGGGCCGTGCAGTCCGTGTCGACCAGGGTTCTGCGAAAACCCAATGCGGTCCGATCCGTATTCGCCGCATGTCGCGGATGCACTATATTGCCCGCCTCCGCCCTGTGCCAAGACAATTCCGCGAAACGGGCACACAGCGGCGGGTGTCTCTAGTTCTTGTCGAGCGGGTCGTACCAGCGTTTGCGGACGTCCTCGCCGGTGGTCTCTCGGATGCTCGAGACGTGCCCGTCGAGCCAGAGGACGTTCAGGGTGCCGTCGGTCCGGAAGTCGCCCGAAGCACGGATGTTGTGGCGAAAGATGCCCCGATACCAGTTGCCGCGTCCCCCGCCTTCCCGATAGTGGGTCAAGTTGACGCCTCCGGAGCCGGGGAACAGCATGTCGGCGCTGCCGTTCTCGATGCGGGGCTCGACGTGGTCGTGAGCAACAATCACCTCGGCGTGACGAGGGATGCGGATTGTGTTCTCTTTGGTCAGCCAGCCGTTGCCCGCGAAGGCCGACGTGCGGATGAGTTCGTGGTCTCCCCCGTAGAGCAGTTCGGTCGCCAGCATCTGACTGAAGTTGCGAAATGCCGCACAGCCGAAAAGCTCCCGCTCCTTGACGTAGTCGATGTAGGCGATCCCCCAGTAGGCGTTGTGGGCGTTGGCCTTGAGCGGGGTCCCGGCCGTATCCCACCACAGATGCCCGTTGGAACTGCCGGTGTGCGTGTACATGTCGGGCATGGTGTAGTTGTTGTCCTGGAGGTACATCGTGACGCCGAGACCGACCCCCTTGAGGTTGGAGCGACAGGCCTGGTCCCGCGCCTGATCCCGGACACGGGACAGCGCCGGCATCAGAATGCCCATGAGCAGGGCGATGATCGAAATGACGACCAGCAATTCGATGAGGGTAAAAGCTCGTGCGCTACGCGTCATGATGTCGGATTCTCCTCAACGGAGGCCATCGACACAGTGGCGAACAACCATCCGCATCAGCATTCATAGTCCCCTCGCATCCGCGCCGGCGCCCGAATATACACCAAGCGGCCTGCTGGTCGCAAGCCGCTTGGCACAAAAAAACCGAGCTTCAGTTGAGATGTCCGAGTACGGCCCTGCCGCCGATCACTTGCGCTGCTCCTGCGTCTGAGCGACGTTCTTGCCTCGCCACAATCCCGCCGTCCGGACCTGGAGCGAATTGACGTACAATTCGAGTGTACGGCCCTTGATCGTCGTCGCGATCAGCAGGTCCGTCTGGCGGCGATCCCATTGGAAAGGACCGTCCATGTGGACGTCCACGCGATCCGGATAGGCCGAGTCGTCGAGCACCGCCGTGCCGCTGAGTTCGAAGTCCGTGGCCTCGAGCGTCAGATTCACGTCGCTCTTGATCCCGTCGACGACCGCCGATCCGACAATCGTATACGTTTCGGCCTCCCCGGCCGCCTCAGCGGCGCCGGTCGTCAGCAGCGACAGACTGCGAGGTTCAATCTCGTAGGGCCCTCTCGGCGTCAGTGCCTCGAAGAATGCGGTCAGCGACAACGTCACCGGGAAGGCGATCAGGCCCATGTCCGATTCCGTGACGGCCATCCCGTGTTCGACAAACTCGGCCTCAACGGCGAACTGCGTCATTTCGGCCGTCATCGCATCGAAGTCGACCGCCATCTGCATCCGTCCGAGCGCCGGCACGAACTCGATCGTCGCGTTGTCGAGCTGCGCCTCCTGGCCGTCGACATAGGCCGTCAACTGCACGACGTACACGGCCGCATCGCTGCCGCCGGTGAACTCATAGACCGCCGAGGGTTCGGGGGTCGAGGGGACCTGCGGGTCGTCGGATGGGGACGGCGTCTCGAACGCATACCAAGCGACGCCCTCGAAGGACCATGTGCGGGTATCGGCGCGATACTCCTGCTGCTCGACCTCATCCATCGTATAGAACGAACTGCCGAGCCGGTCCGACCAGAAGCGATAGACGCCCTTGGCCTCGTCCGGGCGGCTCTCTTCCGGATACGCGTAGAATGCGACGCCTTGATAGCTCCATCGATCGATCGAGAACCTCGTGATCAGGCGGTCCTTCTCCGACTCGCTGATGGTGTATAGATAGCTGCCCTGCCGGTCGGACCAGAAGCAATGGACCGGTGTGAGATCCTCCGTAGCCGCGCGTGAATAGACGTAGCAGGCAACGCCCTCGAATTCCCAGCCTTCAGACTCTCGATTGAGCAATGCGTCCTTCTCGCTTTCGCTGGCCGTGAAGAGATACTTGCCTGTCCGGCTCGAGCTGAATCGGTAGAGGGGCACGAGGTCCTGCGCCTCGTAGGCGCCCATGTCCGGCGCCGCGCCGGCGACGCGAGGCCTTCCATCGAGATCGGTCTGGCCGGGGTCGTAGGCGTGCTGGGGATCGGCCGCATCGATGCACGGCGAGCCCTGGGACAGATGGTAATCTCCGCTGATCCAGACCGCGTCAAAGTCGTCGGGCCTGGCGACCAGTTCCGGATCGCGTGCATCGGCCCAGTAGCCGGGTTCGACAAAGAGAGGATCGGCGCTGATGTTGGTGCGAGCTTCCTGGCAGATCTGCCCTTGAATATCGCAGTACAGAATGTTGTCACAGTCGTGACCGGCGATCTGGTCGGAGGCGTTGCCCCAGAGAACCGAATTGGTGATGCTCGTCTGCGGCGTGCAGGCCACGCCCCCGCCGGCGCCGAGCGCTGCGCTCTTGTCGTCCAGGAGTTGCCCGAACGCGGCGTTGCCCGCGATGGTGCAGTGGTCGATGATGCCGTACGTACACAGGATCCCACCGCCTCGACCGGCCGACGCCGCACTCGCATTGTCCGCCCCGCCCGCCGCTCCGGCGCGGTTGCCGACGATCAGGCTGTTGCGCAGATCGAGCGAGTCGAGACACAGAACGCCCCCGCCGTGACCGCCGTGGCCGCTGGAGCCTTTGTCTGCGCCGGTGCTGTCCCCGCCGGTCCCGGCGCGGTTGGCCTCAATGATGGTCGCGGCAATCGTTGCGCGCGAGCAGTAGATGCCGGCGCCCTGGCCGCCCCGGCCACCCTCGCGTCCGGCGCCGCCACGACCACAGACGTTGTCGGCGATCCTGGAATGGGTTACGATCAGCGAATCGGCGTGTATGCCTGCGCCGTTGCCCCCGCGTCCGGCCATCCCGTCCGAATCACCCCCGGCGCCGGTTGCGTTGTCGGCAATCGTGGAATCGCGCACATACAGGAGCGAACTGACCGAGTAGACGCCGGCCCCATCCCCTCCGGAACCGGCCGGCAAACCCCTCGAGTCGGCGCCCGACCCGGTGGCGTTCCCGGCAATGTGGCATCCGATGATCTCGACCATGGACGCCTCGCAATAGACGCCGCCACCGGCGCCGCCGTCGGCCCGGCCTCTCTCGTCGCCGGGCAACGTAGCGTTATTGACGATGCGGCACTGCCTCAACGTCAGCTCGCTGCTGCGGCAATAGACGGCGCCGCCGGCCGAGGCAAGACCGTTGGTGATCGTCAGACCGGCAATCTCGCCGGTAAAATCCTGTACGTTGAAGGCGCGATGGGGATCCTCGTGTGTCCCACCGCAATCGATGACTGTCGCCTCCACAACGGCAGGGTCCTCGGGGTCGGTGCTCTGAATGCGAATCGCCTTTCGCTGCAACTCGATGTCTCGATTGCCACGTCCGACATAGGTTCCCGGCTGAATCACGATGACGTCCCCGTCCGCCGAGGCGTCCACCGCCGCCTGGATCGTGGAGAAGCCGGTCCGGCCGCTGGCATCGACGTACAATGTGGCCGCCAACGAAGAGACCGAGACACCGAAGAGACACGTCAACACAACTACCACAAACACACAGCGGGGTCGGCAAATCATGCGTAGCCCTCCTTCCAAGAATACCTTGAACGTCGGATGGTTCATGTTCTGGTGATTAGTGCCATCCGATCTGAAATTCGTAACGGCGTTTTTCGCCTTTTTCACCCCCAGCATGCGCCATCGGAACAGACCATCAGCCCTGTTGGGCCGTTGATATCCGCCATCCCTGCTCCGAGGCCGTGTCTGAACGACCGTACCCACCCAAAAACCACATTGTAGCAAATCCATCCGCCCTTGTCCAGTATATTCGCCGCCACACGTCACAAACACGACAGGTCCGATCGGTCTGATTCGACGTACTGAACCAATGGCCGATGGCGGCGCAGGGCGTCTACTGGCTGCCGGCAGCGGCCGGAGCGGACGCAAAGACTCGTTGCAGGAGGGGCGACAGGGTCCGGTTCCAGACCACATACCCCTGCGCGCTGAGATGGAGCCGATCGCCGAGGAACAGGTCATCGTCAGGCCTGCCGTCGGAATCCAATAGCGGCGTGGCGAGATCGGCGAAGAACAGCCGGTCGTTCTCGTCGCAGAAGGTCTGGATGAGTGTGTTGGCCTTGTCCATCTCGGGCCAGAGCGACCAACGCTGCCCGCTGGGCTTGATCGTCACAAAGATCAGCCGCGTCTGCGGCAGTACGGCGCCGACGAGATCGACGAACGTGCGGTAGTCATCGCGGACGCGCTCGGCGGATTTGCCGCCGGCGACGTCGTTGTCCCCGGCGTAGAAGACGATCACGCTCGGCTCATAGGGCAGGACGATGCGGTTGGCGAAATGCACGACATCCGAGATATGGGACCCGCCAAACCCGCGATTGATGACGGGCAGGTCCGGAAAGCCCTCGCGCGTGCGCCACATGCGAATGCTGGAGGAGCCGACAAACAGAACCGGTCCGGCGGGAAACGCATTCTTGCTGTCCCATTGTGCGAAGGCGTCGATGTCCTTGGCGAACCGCCTCGGATCGGGATCGGTGCTGTGCCCGCCCGTTTGAGCGGCGATCGCCGACAAGATCGATAACAGTACGATGTTCGCAGCGTACATCCACAAGCCCTTTCAATGCCTCTGTCGAACCTTCAACCGGTGTGGATCGTATAGGTTCGAGAAGGCGCACGCAAGAGGTACATCTTCACCCAAACATCCGCGATCTTGCGTTCGAGGGCTGTCCAATGCAGCCTACAGCGCGGAGGGCTTGACTTCTCTTGCGTTTATGGTATGCTCCGTATAGCGCCGCGCCGATGGCTGCACATGATTGAGGCTACATCAGGAAAGGCAGGTGACCGTGATGACGTTGAGAACTGCTGAAAGTGAGCGAGGACGCCGCATAACGGACCGCAATGTTGATTGGTGTTTCTTCTGACGCAGCGAGGTGCAACGATGGAAACCTGCATAGGTGATCTCCTCTCGGCCATTGGCACAGCACCTCATCGAAGGATGAACTGCGCCTTTCCGTGCAACCCCGCACGACCCGCCCTCGAGAACAAGCACCCGCATCTGCCCAGAAACGAGGATCTGCCCCCGCCCATTGCATCTGCGGCAGAGATGTCGTAAGACCAGCACCCCGCAGAGGATCGTCATGCGGCGCACAACGCATGTGTGTGGTTCGGCCGACGTGTGATCCTTGGAACATGTCCTGTCTCTTTGCCGGGGGCTGTCCGCGCGCGGCCTCGCGACAAGAATCAATGATCCTGGATAGGAGTGGCGAACGATGGCAACCTGGAAGATCAAACTGGAGAACGTAGGACCTGACAAAGCCGGTGAAACCTTTGTGGTCGAAGCGCAGAACCTGGTCAAGGCGAAGGTCCATGCCGTGCGGGCCTGTCGCCGTCATCTGCCTTCCGGCAGCATCTACCTCGAGGCCGAGGGCCATTACCGGTATTTGGTCATTCATGACATGGACGAATGCGGCGTGGTCCAAATGACGTGTCTGGATGCCCGCACCGGCCATCGGTCGCAGCGGCCGCAGGTTCAGGCGTCTCAATCGCTGACATAACGCCCAACAGCCGCCCAGCGCACGGAAGAACGGAAGGCGACGCTGACAACATGCACCGCCATTGATGCGGGCGAACGAGCCCGCCAGGGAGATGATGCTATGACTGACAAGAGAGCCCAGCAACTCATCGCCAAAGCCATTGCTTCGAGCGACATCGATCGCGTGAAGTATTATCACATGTGCTGGTGGGAAGGCCGGCTCCGCTGCCTTCACGTTCACCATACGAAAGACATTCACCCGGTATTCTTCGCGGCGCCTGGAGACACCTTTGCCAACGCGCTGAACGAGCGTCAGTGGCAATTGCTGACCGACCGCATCGTGGCGTTCGCTCAGAACCGCCGCATCGGCGTTGACGGCCGCACACAGGGGCGCAACGGACGCATGCGTGCGGCCCGGCAGGGCCTGAAGCTGACAGGATTCGACGCGGAGCGTCTCCGGCGGCTGCTGCCCGGAGGCGAATCGACCCGACCTTCTGAAGACGCCTATCTGGAGCGGCTCTACCGGCTGCTGGAGACGGCCGACACCGTGCCGCCTGAAGAGGTCCCGGACAACGTGGTGACGATGAACTCACAGGTGCGACTGAAGAAGGCGCGCGACGAGATGCGCGTCGCTCTCGTCTTCCCCGGCGACGAAGACCGGGACGGCGATTTCGAGCCGATGAAGGTCTCCGTACTCACGCCCATCGGGCTGGCCATTCTGGGACGGCGCGTCGGCGACAGCGTGGAGGGCCGCGTCCGGATCCAGGATCTGCTCTACCAGCCGGAGGCGGCCGGACATTTCGACCGGTAGATCCCGTCCGAAGAACCTGAAGCAACGACTGTCGTAAGGCGACGGAAAAGGAGCATTTGATCGTGGATGACCTGGATTCACAGCATCGACGTGGGTGTGCGACATGTCGACCATCGTCTGCGGCACAAGCGGATTTGCGCTCGTGTGGCTGCCACGGAGCGGAGAAATATCGAGGACACCGATGCCTGCCGTGCCGGTTGAAGGCCAGCGCACCGGTGCGACGCCGCGGACACAGCACGCATGCCTGACAGAACCGTATGCGGACATGCAGAACCAGACGCGCGTGACTCAGGAGACCCTTGTGGCGAAGAAAACGGTCGGTGAATTCGTGTATCACACCGCGCTGCTGGTGCTGGGCAGCGCTCTGTGCGCGTTTTCTGTGAACGCCATCCTGGTCCCGCAAGGGTTTCTGGGGCGCGGCATGACGGGGGCCGCGTTGATCGTGCATTACACGCATCCGGTGCTGCCCATCGGCGTGCTGTATCTGCTGATGAACATCCCCGTGTTTGCACTGGGCTGGCGTTTCGTCGGCCTTCGATTCGTGTTGTACTCGCTGTGGGGCATGGCTGTCTATTCGGCAATGCTGTACGTCATGACGGTTTCCATCGAGATCAACGACAAAATGCTCGCTGCGGTGATCGCCGGAGCAATTTCCGGAACGGGAGTGGCGGTGATCCTGCGTTCCTATGGCGGGATCGGCGGGACGGAGATCCTGTGCGTCATCATGCACAAAGTCTTTTCGATCACGTTGGGAGCGGGGTCCATGACCCTCAATGCGGGGGTTCTATCCGTTGCCGCCATGCTCTTTCCGCTTGAAAACATACTGTACACGCTCGTGTATGTGGCGGTGACCGACCAGATGACGAACATGGTGTTTCACGGTCTGTCCAGGCGACAGGCCGCGCTCATCATATCGGACAAGTGGCCGGAGATCGCCCGGGAGCTGACGAATGTGCATCGCTTCGGCGTCACCCGAATCAGCGGCCAGGGCGGCTACCAGGGGACCGACAGGACCATCCTGTATTCGGTCGTCAGCCGGCGAAACGTCTCGCCTCTGAAACGGATCGTGCTCGAGAAGGACCCCCATGCCTTCATCGCCCTGATGGCCGCCGAGGACGTCACCGGCGTGGAGGTAGGCAACCAGCCGCACTGGTGAGGATGGCCGGCATGGCTACTCCAGGCTTCGTTTCTTCAGAGTCACACTGATTCCTCCGGTGTGGTCGAGGATCAGCGTTTCCAGCGCCGGGTTCGTTGTAATGGCCTCGAGATACGCCGGGTCGGCCTGGCGAGGGCTGATGTTGTGTCCGACAATCAGCCCGCCCGGGCGGATCTTCGGCAGCAGCGCGTTGAGGTAGTGGACGTAGCCGTCTTTGTCGGCATCCAGAAAGAGCATGTCGATGGGACCCTCCAGGTCGCCGACCTTTTCATGGGCGTCGCCCTCGACGAGTGTGACAATGTCCTCGACGCCGGCCCGTTGGAAATTCTGCCGGGCCAATGCGGCACGTCGAGCATCGATCTCGAAGGTGGTCAGCCTTCCACCGGTCGCCTTGAGAGCCAGGCATTGCCAGATCGCCGAGTAGCCGTTGGACGTGCCGATCTCCACGATGTGCTTTGCGCCGATCGCCTCGGCGAGAACCCGCAGGAGCCGGCCGTCCTCGACGGGCACGTTCATCATGCCGGCGCGCTGGTTGCGGTCCATATCGTCCAGAACGGCAAGCATTCGCTCCTCGGTCGCACTGCGGGCTTGGGGCGGAGCGTTCTCAATGCTCGGCCCGCCGATCGGCCCCATCCCAGGTCTCTGCCCGCGCCGGCCACCCGGGCCGGGCTGCGCCACAATCAGGCCGCCGGCGATCAACAACGTAGCGGTCACCAAACTGATCTGCATCCTCGTTGACATTGCCTTCTCCTTTTGCGCAATACAACCACATTAGGTCATGGATCCCGGGATTGTCCGGGAGCCCCACAGCAACCATCCCCTTATTGTGGGGGTGCGCCGCGCCGTACGGTTACAGGCAATCCGGAGTTCGGCAGAACGTCTCTCTGGAGGAAAGCCCCGGCTGCTGCAACACGTACGATCAGTCACATTCAGGCGAGGCAACACATGCGGCGTCCAGGACCGCCCCCCCTGCTGTACGGCCAGGCCGATCGACCGGATACGTCGCTGCGTCTCGTGGGGCGCTGCGACGAGTTCCTTCTATTCGTGCCGCAGGGCGATGATCGGGTCGACCTTGGCCGCATTCATCGCCGGATACAGGCCGAAGACAATGCCGATCGCCATACTGATCAACAACGGCAGCAGGATCCCGTTCAAGGTTACCACCGTGGCCATGCCGGAGAAATACGTGATCAGCAGCGGGATCAGGATGCCCACGCCCAGCCCAATGAGACCGCCGAAGGTGGACAGGACGACCGTCTCGATGAGGAACTGGACAATGATCTGCTTGCGTTTGGCGCCAATGGCCCGGCGGATGCCGATCTCGCGGGTGCGTTCCGTTACGGAGGCCAGCATGATGTTCATGATGCCGATGCCGCCGACGAGCAGGCTAATGCCCGCGATCGAGCCCAGAACGATGTTGAAGGTTCGTTTGGTCGCTTCGGCCTGCCTGAGCAGCGCCAGCGGGACGCTCACCGTGTAGTCCTTCCTCCGGTGGAATCGCTCGAGCATTCGCTCGATGCCGGCCGCCACGGCCTCGACGCCGGTCGGGTCTTCGACCTGAACGATAATCTGGTGCAACTCGACCTTCTCGCGTTCTTCGGCTCCGGCGGTTCGCCTCATGACGATGTCGCCGAAATAGCGGCGGGCGACCTCCATCGGAATGTACGCATCCACGTCCTGGTCGGGAATCTGGATGTTGCCGGCCTGGCCGCCTTCGCTGCGGACAATGCCGACGACCTCGAATTCCTTGCCCCCGATGCGAATGGTCTGGCCGAGGACCGCCTCCGTGGCGAGGATCTTCCTGGCGCCGAACTCGGTCAACACGACCACCGGCGCCAGTTTCGCCTGGTCGAGCTGCATAATGACCCGTCCGGCGAGGACCTCACGGGGAACGAGCTCGAACCACTCCGGCGTCGTTCCCACGATCCGCAGTTCCATGCCACGCTCGCGCAGGCGCGTTTCCTTTCGCGCCAGCTTCACCGGCGCGACCTGCTTGATATTGGCAAAGCACTCGGTCATCCGACGGTGGTCGTCATAGGTCAGGCCGTACACACTCATGAATGACTGCGTCGACCGCTGCTGCTCGTCGGCCGAGGGCTTGACGGATGAGATGATGATGTTGTTGCTGCCGAGCTTGCGGATGTTCTCCATCGCCTCCATGCTAGCCCCCTCACCGACCGACAGCATGGCCACCACGCTGCCGACACCGAAGACCACACCGAGCATCGTCAGAAACGAGCGCAGCTTGTGCAGCAGCAGGTTCTCCATCCCGAGCCCAATGTTTCTGACTATCCTGGTCTGTCTCATATCCACTTGCTCCATGACGGGTCGCCTCTGGCCCATTCCCGCCGGTCCATCCCTCCTCGAGGGGTTCGGCCGCTGCGCTGCGGCCGGCCCAACGCACTCGCCCCCGGAGTAGGTGGCTCCACGCTCGGCCCACGTTACAGTCCGGAGACACGATTCGTCCCTGCTTCGCCACACGCCCGCCGGCGCCTCGTGCTCGGCCGGCCCCTTCCTCGCCTATTCATGCCGCAGCGCGATGATCGGATCGACCTTGGCCGCGTTCATCGCCGGATACAGGCCGAAGACAATGCCAATCGCCATACTGATGAACAAGGGCAACAGAATCCCGTTCAACGTCACAACGGTGACCATGCCGGAGAAATAGGTGATCAGGAACGGAATCAGCACGCCGACACCCAGGCCGATCAGACCGCCGAACGTAGACAGGACGACCGTCTCGATAAGAAACTGGACGATGATCTGCCGGCGTTTGGCCCCGATGGCCCGCCGGATGCCGATCTCACGCGTCCGCTCCGTCACCGAGGCCAGCATGATGTTCATAATGCCGATGCCGCCGACCAGCAGACTGATGCCCGCGATCGAGCCCAGAACGATGTTGAACGTCCGCTTGGTCGCCTCGGCCTGCTTGAGCAACGCCAGCGGAACGCTCATGGCGTAGTCTCTTCGCGCATGGAAGCGTTCGAGCATGCTCTCAATACCGGCCGCCGTTGCCTCGACCCGCTCGGCGTCATCGACCCGAATGATGATCTGGTGCAACTCCACCTTCTCCCGCTCATGGGCGCCTGCGGTTCTGCGGAAGACAATGTCCCCGAAGTATTTGCGCGCGACCTCGATGGGGATGTAGATATCCACATTCTGGTCGGGGATCTGCATGCTCTCGCCCTGGCTGGTCTCGCTGCGAACGATACCGATGACCTCAAAGGCATCGCCGCCGATGCGCACGGTCTGACCGATGGTGCTCCGGGTGGCGAGGATCTTCCTGGCGCCGAACTCGGTCAGGACCGCGACGGGGGCCTGTCTGTCCTGATCGGATGGGACAATCACCCTTCCGGCCACGACCTCGCGGGGCACCAATTCGAACCAATCGGGCGTTGTCCCCACGAGGCGCAGTTCCATCGCCCTGTCGTGCAGGCGCGCCTCCTTGCGCATCAGCTTGACGGGCGCGACGTGGCTAATGTTCTTGAAGCTCGACGCGATGCGATCGAGATCGGCATAGGTCAATCCGTAGATGCTCATGCGGCTGCGCGTCGTGCTGGCCTGCTCGTCCTCCACGGGTTTGAGGGACGAGAGGATGATGTTGTTGCTGCCGAGCTTGCGGATCTGTTCGAGGGCCTCCTGGCTGGCCCCCTCGCCGACCGAGAGCATGGCGACCACGCTGCCGACGCCGAAGACGACGCCCAACATCGTCAAAAACGAGCGCAGCTTGTGCAGCAGCAGGTTCTCAACGCCGAGCCAGATATTCCTGATAAGGTTCGTCTGTCTCATGGGTCTCCATCTCGATTCGGTCGATCCCGCCGTCCATCATGTGAAGTCGGTTGCGGGCGTGGGCGGCGATATCCGGCTCATGCGTGACCATAATGATGGTCTTGCCCTGCCGGTTCAGGTTGTCCAACAATTCCATGATCTGCTCGCCGGTGGCCGAATCGAGGTTGCCGGTGGGTTCGTCGGCGAAGATGATCTGCGGGTCGTTGGTCAGCGCCCGGGCGACGGCCACCCTTTGCATCTGCCCCCCGGAAAGCTCCGTCGGGCGGTGGTTGAGCCGATCGCCAAGGCCGACGACCTCGGCCAGTTCTTTGGCGCGCCGGGCGCTTCGCACGGCATCCCAACCCAGGTAGTACAACGGCAATTCGATGTTTCGCTGCACCGTCAACTGGGGGATCAGGTTGAAGCTCTGGAAGATGAACCCAAGATACGACAGGCGCAGTTCGCTGAGCGCATCGTCGTCGAGCTGACTGACGTCCTTGCCGTCCAGGTAATAGGCGCCGGAACTGAGCCGGTCGAGGCATCCGAGCACGTTCATCATCGTGCTCTTGCCGGAGCCACTGGGCCCCATAATCGCCCAGAAACTGCCCCTCTCGAACGACACGTTCACACCGTCCAGGGCGCGGACCTCCTCGGCCCCCATCTGGTAGATCTTGCGGGCATTCTCCAATCGCACGATCTCGTGCGCACTGCCTGTCGAACTCTCTGCGGCCATCTACTGTTGTCCCCCCGGCCTGGGACCACCGGGGGCGCCTTGCCCGCCCTGTGGACGCTGACGCGACTCGCCCTGCCCTGCTGGACCGGTTGGCACCTGCCCTCGCTGAGAGTCGGGCGCCTGCGGCCCGGTCCCCGCCGCCGGCTGTTCGCCGGGCATCCCATCGCCGGGTCTTGGGTCGCCATCCCAAACTTCGTTGGCGCTTTGCAGCTTCTCGTTGATCCTTCGCTGCCAGGCTTCGGCCTCATCGCTCGAATCCAAGTCGTTCCGCCGTGAGCCCTCCTGCAACGTGGCCGCTCTCAGCGGCGGCGCCAGCCAGACCACCTCGCCCTCGCTCAGACCGCTGATGACGCGAACCATGCTGTTGTTGTCCAGGCCGATCTCCACGACTCGTTCTTCCACCGTCCCGTCCGGATGAACGATGTAGACGGCGGGTCTGCCATCGACCCGGATGACCGCTTGAATCGGAACGAAGACGACGTCGTCGTACTGGGCGACGATGATCTCGACTTTGCAGCTCATGCCCGTTCGCAGGGCGGGATCGTCCCCTTCCAGGTAGATATCGGAGTTGTAGACCTTCAGGTCGGGATTCATCCACATGCTCTGCGGGTCGGGCAACGGGGCGATCCGACCGACCTTCCCCAAGAACCTTCGCCCGGGAAGGGCATCGACCGTGACGATTGCCGGCAACCCCAGCCGGATCTTCTCCAGACTGGCCTCGTGAATATCCACCTCGGCCTTCGACGCGGCCGCCGTCGGAAGGTAGATCAGCTCCTGACGCTCGAACACCTCGACCCCCTCGTCCAGCGGCTCCCGGTTGTCGCGCCAGCCGCCGCGCCGGGCGCTGGTCGCGTAGATCACCATCCCGTTGGCCGGGGCGTACACCTTGGCCTTGCTGATCTGGTCGTCGAGCTTGTCCAATCGGTCCTTCTGCCGATTGTACTCCTGTTCTCGCGCGATCAACTCGGCCCGAGCCTGCACCACGTTGGCGCGGGCCTTGGCCTGGGTGCGTTCCAGGGCCATCTCCGCCTGCCGCACGTCGCTTTCGAGCTGCGTGATCTGCCGCTGGTGCGTATACTGCTGGAGAAGCTGCTGATCCCTCTGGGCCACCTGGAGATTGACCTCGGCGCGGCTGTACGCCAGTTCGTCCGCCTGGAGTTCGGTGGTCGAAAGATACTTCTCCTCGTGGAGCGTCCGAGACCATTCCACCTTGTCCCGAGCCCGCGTCAGGTCCTCGCGAGCCAGTTGGATATCGCTCTCGGCCTTCTCCAACTGGTTGGGATACTCGCCTTCCTGGTATTTCATCAGGTCCAGCTTGGCGAATTCCAGCGTCAACTCGGCCACTTCCACGTCGCTCTGGGCTTGGTTCTCAACAATCGCCATGTTCTCCTTGGCATTGATGTACGCGGCCTCGGCGTTCTGCACCCGGATATCCTGGTCGATCCGCTGGTCCTGCATCGAACTGGCGTCGAGTTCGACGAGCAGATCGCCCTTCTGGACCCTCGTCCCCTCGGGGACGAGGTAGATGATCGAGGTGCGTCCTTCAAGCTGGTTCGTGATGACCACCTGCTCGCGCGCCTTGATGGTGCCGGATTCCAGCACGCTGATCGTCAAGGGCCCCCGCCGGGCGGTGAATGTGGGCATCTGCGAGGCGGGTGAATCGGCGGCGCGAACCACCGTGAGCCAGATGGCGACCATGGCAATCGCGGCCACGACCGCCAGAACACCGATCCACCTGAACGGCCTGCGTCTGCCGTTCGTCGCTCCGTTGCTGTTGTTAGCTGTCATAGTTGATTTCCTCGGGCGAAAACTCCTGCCACAACCCCTTTTCGTTCACGTCCAACAGACCCAAGTCGCGTTGAAGCTGCAACTCCGCTATCCGATAGTTTACGACCGCCGCGGTGAGCTGGTTCTGCGCTAATAGCAATGCATCCTGGGCTTCGAGCAGATCGCGGATCTGCGCCCTGCCGGCCTCCAGAAACAGCGTGGCGCTGCGAACCCGCTTCTCGGCCACCACCACCTGTTGGGCGTTGATCTTGATGCTCTCGCGGGATTCCAGCAGCGTCCGCAACTGACTGCGGATCGACAGTTTGATCTGATCCTCAAGCTGCTGGACGTTGCGCGTAGCCCGCTCCAGATCGATCAGGCTGTTCCGATAGGCGTTTCGCTCAGCGGTCCGTTCGACCGGCAGGTCCAACGACAGCAGAGCAGCGTAGCGGCCGCCGTCGAATCGGAGACTGCCGTCGTCGTCGGTGTCGGCAAAACGGGCTTCACCGCCCAGGGTCAGACCGGCTCGCAGGGCGTCGGCCCGGACGACCACCCTTCTCTGCGCGTCGTAAACCGAGGCGTTGGCGCTCTGCAAGTCGCGTCGGTGTTCCAGGGCCAAGCGGACCGCCGCAGCTACGTCGATCTCATACGGCCCGGCGTCATCGTACGTCGCCTCCTGAAGTTCCACCGGGGCGTCGGCCGGGGGAGTCTCCTCGCCCTCGGATCCGGCCTCCGCCCGCATCTCCTCGACGATCTCGTCGGACCGCGTTCGAAGCTGAACAAGATCGTCCGGGTCAAGTTCGATCAGGGCGTCGGGCGGCAGACCGAGTTGGCTCTTGAACGAATCCAGACGATTCTTCAGTTGCTCCTGGGCTGAAATCCAACTGTTTCGGGCGCCCAACTCGCGCTGGAGTGCCTGATCCACTTCGACTTGCGTGATCCGACCGGCGTCGGCGCGTCGGCGCGTCCAGCGGGCGGATGTAATTGCACTGCGATAGTTGTCTCGGGCGTTGGTCACCGAATCCATCTGGCGGAGGACACCAAAATAGTCCTGGGCGATGCCAACCGCGAACGTCCGTTTGTATCGCTCGAACTCCCATATCGCGTAGACGACGTTCCGCTCGGCCTGAGTCAGCGGCTCGGTCACGATGTGTCGGCCGGCGCCCCGGAGCAAGGGGATAGAAACCGACGTGTCGGAACTGAGCCCCAGCGTCGATGAACCGCCCTGCGTCAGGACGTTCAACAGATCGACGGCGATGGCCGAGCTGACGGTCAGGCCGTTCATGAAGTTCCGCGTCAATCCGAGCGTCCCGCCGCTGTCGAGCGTGGTGACCGTTTCGTCACCGGTCGTGTCGGTGGAAAGCCGGCTGTCGGCCTGGGCCCGGAAGATGTTGCGGAAATCGTTCCGGGTCAGGTCGAGACTGAGCGCGGCCCGAAAGACCTCTTCCTTGCGCAACTGGTACTCGAAGCTGTTGGCGGCGCCGACCTGAAGGGCATCGATCAACGAGAGCTTGACAGGCTCGTTCGGTACGACCGCAACGGCGGGCTCGCTCGATGCGGTTTGCGGTGGATGGCTCTCCTCCGGCCAGTGCGCGATCGGTTCGAGCCGATCGGTCCCCAGTGAGGCCGGACCCGAATAGGGCAGATCCTGCCCTTCCAAGAGCCGCCGTCGAAGCGTGTCGGTCGGCCGTTCAACGGTGAACGGCTCCGTTCGCCCAATGGCTTCGCTCTGCTTCTGAGCCACGATCGCCGCGCCCACCTCATCGGCTTTACGGCGATGTTGCTCGGGCGACCTGCAACCAGTCAGGCCCAGGAACAGCACGACCAGCAACACGCCTGCCACGCCGCCGCGACACAGAGAACCTCGTTTACGATGGCAGTGATTCATACATACGCCTAAATACTGTATCTTCTCTTTTTTCGCGCCTTGAGTCAATACCTAAGCTCCCCCGAAATGCGGGACCGGTGCCGGCCTGCCCTGCCATCCGGAATGACTGTACCGATCCTCTTGTCGGCAGCACGGGCCCAGTAAAGACGCGAGAGACTCGTCCGCCATTGCATGGAAACCGAGGTTTCGTACCATTTCACGGGTGGACACATCTGCTGAAATCCTTGCCCGGTCAATGGTTAGTGGCCCCGAAGCGCGAGGCGGTTACACGCCGCACGCCTCCGGCGCAACGGAACACCGGTGTCTGTGAGGATTTCCTGGCGTGAGGATGGTCGTTTGGGGTGGCGTCGTCTGA
>CAZSXM010000080.1:0-16694 GCA_964610435.1 uncultured Pirellulales bacterium
GTCGGTTCGTGACTGTCACGACCTATCGTGTTGCACTTCGCATGTTAATGCGCCGCATCGGTCGGGCGGTGGCTCATTTCCGGGCGGTGCGGGGGCGGGCGAAGTATACGGCGACGTGCCGCGTCGTGCCGACCCCGCCGGAAGCGTCCGCGCGGCGGCTGGTGTAGGAATGCGTGGCCGTGGGGTCTTCCGTATCGCTGAACAGAATGATCTCGGCGCCCCGGCTGTCGCTCCGGCGGTGGATCTCCTTGTGGCGCGAGAAGGCGCTGACGAACTCGGACCGGCCGATCACCACGTATCCCTCAGCGAGGAGTTCCTCGGTGCGGGTCTCCAACGCCTCGGGCGTGACCCGCTCTGCGACGAAGCTCTTGGGACGTTCCGTAGGCTTCAAGCCATCGGCCGTCTTCTGGAAGTATACCGGGTAAGGATTTTGGCTGCAGCCAACACAGCAGAACAACAGCGTCAGGATAGCGATCTGTCTCATGGGTTTTCTCCTCAGTCTCACGACCGATTTCAAATAACCGTCCACACAGCAACCTGCGCAGGGCCCGCATTCACCCGCGCGTCGGCCGTGAACGGTCATGATGGTGGTTATGGATTGCAGGGGGGCACGCACCCCATTTGCCCGATTCCCATTTGCTCGCCGGTGGCGCGAGCGCGGATGTCGCAGGTGCTCTTTTCATATCGGCTGTCTCTTGCACTGCCGTCATGTGGGTGCGGCCACCCCCAAAACTCCGTTGCGCTGCGTCTTGGGGCTGCCACCTGATGCAACTCTATGGCCCTATCGACCACCGGTCAACAGCATTTGTGCATTATTCCGAAAAACTACTAGGGACAGGCACCCATTATATTCGTGGAAATAGGTGGCTGTCCTGAATGGCACTGCCGTAGGATCGCTGGCGCAGACGGTTAGATGCGACGCAGGCAGGAAGGCATTTGTTTCGATTCTGTGTTGCCCTCTTGCTCGGCGGCGTCCAATCCGTATCATGTTTTTGGCCTACCTTGGCCGATTGATTCTATGCCCTCCTTGGCTTGGTGAGCCAATCAGTTCGGCAGGATGGGCGTTAGCCCAGGCGGACTCATTTCTCAGCATTTACCATCTCTTACATTGTGAATATCCTCCAACCGGAGGCGTGTCGGTCGGCACTTCTCCGGCACAAGCAGAGCACCCACTTTCCATCTCGCACCAGCAATTCCCCACACCACCACTTGCACAAGAACCCGCATGGGCTGAAGCCCATCCTACTTGACTACGCTGCGCTCCGTTCAGGATGACAACGCGGAACGCACGAGCGACGAGATACGAGCGACGGCGGCCATAGGCCGCAAGCCGCAGGCTGCATTTCGTCCTTGACGGCAGGCCGTTCGTATGCTATCATTATGATAGCAATGATATGGAGACGATGCCATGGCGCAGATATTAGTACGCGATCTTGACGACAACGTGGTCCAACGGCTGAAGGACCGGGCGCAGCAACACGGGCGCAGTCTGGAAGCCGAGGCCCGACACATTCTCTCCCGTGCGGCCGGTCTAAGCTTCGCCGAGGCCCGCAAGCTGGGTCGGCAGTGGCATGAGAAGCTGGCCGGGCGGCGCCTGCCCGACAGTGCCGAACTGGTGCGCCAGGACCGGCAGCGATGACGACCGTGGTGGTCGATGCCAGCGTGGCGGCCAAGTGGTTCCTACCCGAACCGGGCGCGGAGGCGGCCCTGCGTTTGCTCGATGGCCGCCGGCGACTGGTCGCCCCGGACCTCATTGGCGCCGAGGTGGGCAATATCCTCTGGAAGCTCCACGCCCGCAAGCTGCTCGCCGCCGCCGAGGCCGCCGAGATCGTCGAGCATTTCCTGTCGATGCCGCTGGAAATTCACGATAGCGCTTTCCTGCTCGCCCCGGCCCTGGAAATCGCCGTCGCCACCGGCCGCACCGTCCACGACAGCCTCTATCTGGCCTTGGCGGTCGAACTGGATGCGACGGTCATAACCGCCGACCAACGCTGGGCCAACGCCCTGAAACCAACCCCCTTCACGCGCTTCATCCGTGCCCTGGTTCAACCGTGATTCTGCTTGCGAGTCGTCCACGTCAGTCTCGTAGCACCGCACACCGATTCGACATCGTGCTACTCCACATTATATTCCTTTGCTTCCACCTCGGAGAACATCTGTGCTTCCAATCTCCAAGGCCGCTGGTCCATTATAGCGACCATGAAGTAGCAATACAAGCGAACACCCGAACGGTTCTCGCCGCGACAGGATGAGGGTGTGCGGTGCATGCGCTGGTGCTTCTCTCTCGCACAGAATACACGCGTGGGTCAAGGACCCACCTGCGCGTCATTGCGATTGTCTCGGACCTTCGGGCACAATGGTCGCCGGTCCGGCCGGAGAGGGCAAGGGCGAATGGGCGGTTTTCCAATGCGGCCATCGCCGGGACTCCGCCGGGCTGCGTTTTGCGGCTGCCACCCGGCGCGAGCATGGCTGCAAACGTCCGGGTGCGGCGGTCGGTCAGTTGTTCTTGAGCTTGTCGGCGTAGGGCAGCGTGTCGGGGGTGACGCGGATCTCCGTACTGAAGCGGTACGGCAGCGGCGTTCCCGAATCGAAATGCAGCTCGACGAAATAGGCGGTCCAGCCCTCGTGCGGCTCGGGGACGCGCGCGTCGTAGGTTCCTGCATTCGTCGCCGTCAGCGGTCGGCTCTGCCAGGCCTTGCCGATGGTCCCCAGCCGGAAGTCGCGCGCCTTCGGGTTGGTCGCCGTCCAGAGCGTGACCTTCTGAGGTCGCGTTCGCGCGGTGACGACGATGTGCCCGCTCTCGGGCGTGTCCCATGAAAACTGCGGCCGGTCGCGCCCGGCGAGGATCGACTGATACCACACCAGCAGGGCCTTGTCGGCGTCGGAGCCGTCGAGGCCGTGATCGCTGTTGGCGCAGTAGAGCAGGTGCTTTTCCTCCGGCAGGTCGGCGTAGTAGAACTGCGCCGAATCGGGCAGGAAGAACTGATCGCCCGAGGAGTTGATGATGAACTTGGGCATCGTGTAGCGATTGCGATACTCGTAAGGATCGACGAAGTTGCGGACCTCGGTTCCGCCGGTGGTGTCGAGGCGGTCGAAGATCTTCATCTGCTCGTAGTCGCCGATGGCGGGCGAGTAGAAGCCGTAGGCGGCGAAGTGGTGGCGCATCTGGTCGTTCATGTTCAGCACGTCGATCACGATCGGGGCGATGGCGCGGACGCGCGGATCGACGGCGGCGGTCAGCCAGGTCGTCCAGCCCCGTTTCGATCCGCCGGAGACGACGAAACTCTTGACCGTCACCTTGCCGTCGGTGGCTTTGGCCAGATGGTCCTGGACGGTGTCCATCGCGCGGACGGCGCTCTTGACCATCGGCAGCAGCAGCGGCCAGGTGGGGTCTTCAGTCTTGAGGAACCGGTCGAAGGTGTACGCGATGATCGCGTCCTCATAGCGCTGGTTGGTGGGGTCGTCGGGGAAGACCAGCGGCTGGTTGGGCACGGTCCGCAGCTCCGCCACCACCGACCGGCTGCGCAGCGCGATGTTGGCGAGCATCTCGTCGGGCCGGGTCGGCGCGGGACGGTCGTTGCTGCCGCCGGTGATCCAGAGCAGAGCGGTGTCGAACGCCACGTCGTTCGGGACCACCACGGTCAGCCAGTGCTGCCAGCGCGTGCGGTTGACCTCGTCTTCGCTGCGCCAGCTCTGCGAGGTCATGTCGAGGACGTGGATCTTGCCCAGCGGGTGATCGATGGTGCGGACGAGGCTGTAGCGATAGCTGGCGTCGGGCTTGGCGACGTAGTCGTCCAGCGGCGTGGCCACGGCCACAGACGCGACCAACAGGGTCCACAGGACAGCAACGGTCTTGTGCGTTTTCATCGTCTCACGTGCCTTTCTCCCTCTGGGGGTTCGCTGGGGTTCGGTCAGACTCTCGGTGGAAAGATCGTTCGGAGATACTCGGTGTTGTAGCGGCAGCTCTCCTCGACGCCGAGCGGCATCTTCGTGCCCTCCATCACGAACCAGCCACGGTAGCCAACGGCGTCCATGGCCTCGCGCACGCGCGGGAAATCGATCGAGCCTCGGCCGTAGAGATCGTGGTAGTCCTTGGCGTGGAACTGGACGATGCGCTTGCCCAGCGTGCGGATCTCCTGGTAGATGTCATAGCCCTTGTGGTGCGAGTTGCCGACATCGTAGTAGACCTTGACGGCCGGCGAGCCGACGCGGTCGAGGATCTCGATGTGCTGAGCGGCGTTGAGCCACGACTCGACGGCCAGCGTTACGCCGGCGTCCTCGGCCTTCGGGGCCACTTTCTTGAGACGTTCGACCGTCACATCGGTGCCGATGGGGTCATCGAGCAGGTCGCCGTTGCCGAAGAAGGCCAGCAGGATGATGTCCGTCTTCATCGCCGGACAGACCTCGATGGCCCGCTCGACCCATCGCTCGGCGCGAGGGTCGCTCTTGTAGGGAATCTCGTTGAGCGTGCCCATCGCCAGGGAGGCCACTTCGAGCTGGTTCTGTTCGGCTCGTTCGAGAATGCTCTGCTGCAGGGCCGTGGCGAACAGAGGCAGCTCATCGGCGCCCCGTCCGAAATCGACCTGGACGCCGTCGAGGCCGATCCGTTTGGCGACGTCGAAGGCCTCCGGCTGGGTGGTCCGTCCGATCGTCCAGTCGCAGACGCCCAGTTTGAAGCCGGCCGGCCGTTTCCGGGCGGTGCGCTGCCCGGAGAGCGAGGCGCATGATGTGGTCAGCGACAGGCCGCCCAGGGTCAGGGCGCTGCCGACGAGCATTTGGCGGCGGCTCAGCGTTCGTCCGTTCACGCGCAAACCTCCATGAATGGCGTGCGCGGGGCCTGCCGACATCGCGCGGCCCCACGCGCGCTGCGTTTTCGACTCTATGCTTTCAAGCCTTTGAGATTGGCGTCGAGCTTCTCGGTGTTGCTCATCAATTCGTTCCACGTGACCATGCGTTTCTCATACGCCGCCATGCGGCCGAGCACGGTGATCAGGTTGCTGCGGACGCTGCACTCGACGGTCGGGTTCTCGAAGTTGCCGGTCGTGATGCTGTCGTAGAACGTTTTGATATTGGCGACCGCGCCGTCTTTGTAGATGCCGGGCGACTTGCCGCCGCGATAGAAGTGGTCGCCGCGAATGAGGACCTGGCCGCCGTATTCGGTTTCGAGGATGCCCTCGGTGCCGAACATGCGGTTGCGAATGCCCTCCGGCTGCGTGCCGTAGCCGTTGGACTGACGCGAGCTGAACGTGATCGCCACGTCATTGGCATACTGGAACAGCAGGCTGAACGTGTCGTAGCAGGTGCCGACGGGGCGGAACTTGCGTCCGCCGCTGCCGACGGCCCAGAGCGGCGGCTTGTCCATGATCCAGTTCATCACGTCGAGCGTGTGGATGTTCTGCTCGGTGATGATGTCGCCGGAGAGGACCTTGTCGAGGCCCCAGGCCCGCATGCGGTTGACCGGGTTTTCCGGGTCCGACCGCCAGGCGTCGTACATGCCGCCGAAGGGGTCGCCCGCGTGATAGGTGCACTCACCGAACGCGAACTTACCCAGGGCGTTCTCCTGGTGGACGCGGCGCAACGCTTCGATATAGAACGGGTCGGCGCGCGTCTGGAAGTCGATGAGGAAGCAGCGTTTGTTCTGGCGGGCGGTCTTGCCGCTGGCCTCGATGCTCAGGCAACCCGGGACATCGACGGCGATGGGCTTGGCGACGTAGGTGTGCTTGCCCGCCGCGACGGCAGCCGCCGCCTGCTCGGGGTGGAAGTACGGCGGGCTCTTGATGACCACGGCATCGACCTTGTCCATAAGCTTCAGATAGCCCTTGAGCCCGGTGTAGCGATGGGACGCCGGTACGCCGAATTCGTCGCCGAAGCGGTTGGTCCGGTCCTCGAAGTAATCGGCCGCCGCCACGACGTTGTATCCGCCGTGCTCGCCGAAGAGCCTGCCAATCCACGTGCCGCGCCCGCCGCAGCCGACCATGCCGATGTTGATCTTGCTGTTGGCCGCGAAGGTGCGGACGGCGCCCGGGGCGATGATGGTGAACGACGCTGCCGCGGCGCCGGCCATAAAGCGGCGCCGGCTCAGGTTTGCGGGAACGGGTGGCTGCGGGCTGGGGTTCTGCGTCTGTGGCATTGTGCGGTCCTCCTTTCAAATCGTTTGGACGAGGCCACTTCGGGTGCGATTATACCGTGCGGAGGCAGGTGTGCAACCCGCTTCGGCGATCAGACGGCCGTCGCGTCGCGATCGGGGTCGCGGGTCGGCGACGGGGGGCGTCCGACGATCGGAACATGCTTGGCCTCCAGGTGGCCGAGGTCGATGTACTGCTCGCGTCGGATCTTTCCGGTCGAGGTCTTGGCGAATTCGTTCTCGTGGATCTCAAGCTGATGGGCGGCGATCCTTTCGAACCCGGAGAGGTGCTTGTTCTCGCTCTGGCAGCAGCGGATGCTCTCCCAGACGAGGCCCTTGATGGTATGCGGCTCGCTGAGCAGCTCATGCTTGGGCCGATGAGTGTGGTCTTCGAGCGTTTCCCAGGCCGGGTGGACGAGGGCCCGCATCGTCTCTTCCATGACGCCGTCGGGGTCGGTCCGACGGGTGGGGACGACAAGAACCTCTTTGACGAAACGCGCCTGCGACAGGGCCGTCTCCACGCGCTCGGGATTGACGTTCTTGCCGCCGGGCAGAATGATGAGGTACTTCTTGCGGCCGGTGATGTACAGATAGCCGTCTTCGTCCAGATAGCCCAGATCGCCGGTGTGCAGCCAGCGGACGTCCTCGGCGTCGGCGCGGATCGCCGCTTCGGTGGCCTGCGGATTGCGATAGTAGCCCTTCATGATGCAGGGACCGCCCAGGCAGATCTCTCCCTTGCGGTGGGGGCCCAGCGTTCGGTTCTCTTCGTCGACGATCTTGACCGACAGCGTGTCGATGGGCCTGCCCACCGAGCCGAGTTTCTCGGGCCGCTCGTTGAACCCGTAGACGGGCGAGTTCTCCGTCGTGCCGTAGCCCTCGTACATCCAAAAGCCCCGCCGCCAGAGCGTGTCGAGGACCCATCGCGGCATCGGGGCCGCGCCCGAGAGGAAGAACCGCAGGCCGGTCCAGCCCTGCTTGCGGCGGATCTGCCGGCCGACGGTTCGGGGGAAGCGCCGATCGAGGAACCGCAGGATCGCGCTGTCGCGTTTCTTGCGGTCGAGGCCGTCTTCGAGCTTGCGGGCCAGCGTGGTGAACAGTGCCGGAATGGCGATGAAGATCGTGATGTGCCGGTCGCGGATGAGATCGGCGACCTCACGGTAGCGATTGGTGTAGATGCCGGTGGCCGCCGCCAGGAGAGGCAGCATCTTGCCGACGGTCAGACCGAAGGAATGGTGCGGCGGCAGGATGTGCCCCAGCACGTCGCGCGGGCCCAAGTCCACCCGGCGGAGCGACCCTTCGAGATTGGCGATGAGGTTGGCGTGGGTCAGCTCCACTTCGCGTGGATCGCCTGTGGTCCCCGAGGTGCAGAGGACCACGGCGGTGTCGTCGGGAACGATCTTCGCGCCGACCGCGCCAAGGTCTTGCCGGCCCCGCAGGTCGCTATCTCCGAGAGGATGGTCGGTCATGGGAACCACCCTGAGCCCCTTGGCCTCGGCATACGCCGTCAACGCACGGCGGTCCAGCTCGGTGGCGTAGTCGTCGGCCAGGACCAGCCCGCGTGCGTCGGTGGCCTCCAGATGGGCGATCACACCCTGAGGCCCGCGCTCCGGGTCGATCAGCACGGGGACCGCCCCGGCCAGCAGGAGGCCCCAGAGGGCCACATCCCAGTCGGTGCGGTTCTTCGAGACCAGGGCCACACGGGCCTGGGGCTCGATGCCCTCTCGTTGGGCGAGTCGGCGGGCAAAGGCGTGGGCGCGGGTTCGCAATTGTCCGAATGTCAGGGTCTCGTGCCGATCGGCGCTGAGGATCTCGGTGCAGATCTTCTCGGGCGATGCCGCCCGTGCGATCGCTGCTTCGAACAGGTCGATCAGGTTTCGGTGCTCCAGTGCGATCTCCATGTCGCCGCCTCCAATGAGGTTGTGGGCGCGGCATGCGATGCGCGCCGGCCGTCTGCACCATCGCACTGCCGGAGCGAATATCATACCCGTCGGGCCACAAAAAGTACCGAAAAAAGACGGCCCCTGCGACAAGGTGTGTGTGAAGATTTCCGGGCGAGGGGACGGTCGCTGGTGGTGGTGGCGCCTGAGGCTCCGTTGCGCGTTTGTAATGACGTGCCTGCGGCGGGTTGTCCTGTTTGTAGTGACGCCGTGAGGCGTTATCACCATTCGGTGGGAGATATGCCCTGACGGGCACACTACGAACGGCCCACCATCGCCAAGCCCTGCGGGTCCATGCGACTTCGCTGGGCGCAAGCTCCCAGGCGGCCAGCGGCGGTTCTCTGTGCCCGAAGTGGCCTCGCCCGGAAATCTTCACACACCGACAAGTGTGCCCGAGAGCAGGCCTCTCGCTGGGTGGCCCCGCGCCGTCTTCGCGTCCGTGTCCACACTTCGCCCCGCCCTCGGCGCCGACAGGTTTGTTTGGTTGGAAGGGCTGATTGTGCTACGATAAGGGCGTCTGTGCGGTCCGGCGCCGACCGGGCCGTGACGTTGCGTTGGATGCGAAGGTGAAGGGGCCTGTCGATGAAGCTGCGACCGATTCTTGCGATGTTGCTTTCGTGGGGGATGTGTGTTCTGTCGGCGTGCGTGGCCGTCCCGTCGGCGGCGGTAGCGGACGGTCCGCCTCCCAGTTGTCAGGAGACCACCGAGCGGGTGCTCAAGCCCTTCCTCGATCGCGTCGCGGCCGCTGAGGAGGCGGCGAAGCAGTACGAGGAGCAGAACGCCAAACAGATCGCCTCCATCGAAGAGCAGATCCGTCTGCGGCAGGAGGCGAAGAAGGTCTTCGACGACGCCCGCGCCAAAGAGGACGAGACCTTCGGCAACCGAATCCGCTGGGGCAATGAAGCCATCGCCGAGGCGACGGCCGACGCGCAGAAGCGGATCGCCGAGCACCAGAGACAGGCGGCCGAGGCCAGAGCCGCCGGCCGCGAGCGCGACGCCAGGATGCACTCGGAGGCCGCTGCGAAGATCGCCGCCGATCTGGCCGCCGGGACCATCAGTTGGTACAAGAAGGAGCTGAACCGTCGCGACACCATCAAAGGCTGGCAGGAGTACGTCGCCCAGCAGACCGCCGAACGCGCCGAGCGCATGGCCGCCTACGCGGCAGGCGAGGTCTCTCAGTATATCCACACGTTGAACTGGCGCGCGACATGGAAGGACGTGGAGGCGAGCATCGCCAAACAGCAGGAGGATTTGGGTCAGGCGCAACGGCGCGCATTCGCCTACTACCTCCCGGCGATCAATGGCCGCTTGACGGGAGAGGGCATCGATTCGCATCTGGCCGAGCGCCGGGACGAATTGGCCGACGCAAGGGCCCGCATCGCCGCCGGGACCTTTGTGCTGTACGTCCCGGCACTGGGGACGCGCATGGACCGCAACGGCGTGCAGAATCTCGTGGCCGAGGCCCGCGACCAGTACCGCAAGACGGTCAACGCCTGGGCGGCCAAGACATACCACAACTACAATCCGATGAGGGGCTCGCGCACGACCAACGGGGCCATCGAGGAGACGATCGCGCAGAAGCGACAGGAACTGGCGGATTTTCACGGCGCCGGGGATGCTGCGCGGGTCTATGCCGCCGGAGCCTACCGAACCGCGCGCGACATTGGGCAGCAGATTCAACGTGCCACCCATCTCGGCGACAGGGCGGCAAGTGAGAGGTGGCGCGGAATCCTGGACGCCTGGCGAACAGCCTGCGCCGAATGGATCGAGAGGAAACAGGAGGAGATCCGGCGCTGGGAGGCGATCCTGGCCAGGCACGAAGAGGTCCACAAGGAAGACCTGAAGAGGCAGAAGGCCCACATCGACGGGCGGTTGCAGGATGCGTTGAACCAGACGCCCTGCGGCGGGGCCGGCGGCGTGGTCGACCCGAATCGTGAGATCATTGACCGCCATCGTGACCGACTCGACAAGCTCAGCGAATCCGAAGAAGAGAGGCAGCGCCGACGCGACTGGTACGATGACAAGATCTACATCGAGCGCGACGGGACGGTGCACGGCGACGTGCGCGACGCCTGGGCCAACGCGATGCGGGACACCGCCATGACCCGGCCGAAGCCGCAAACGTTCGGCGAGTGGTTGCTCAGTCTCCAGAGCATTCTCGACTCGAAGGACTTTGCCGACTGGCTGGTCGCGTTCAAGGACGCCAACCAGATGCGCGAGGCGACGAACACGATCGACGAATTCATCAAGGCGATGCAGTCGATCGACATCAACACCATGAAGAAGGTCGATTTCTATCAGCGGCGGCGGGAGATCCGCGAGATGCTCGGGAAGGTCTCCGAGGCCCTGGATAGCGGTATGCTCAGCCCAACTCGGATTCAGGAGTACATCGACGCATTGCGGAAGTCCGAAAGCGGCACGCGGCAGACCCATGAGCAGATCCGGACCTTGCAGCGTCTGCTGGATTCCTCACAGGACGGCAAGAACATGTGGCGCAGCAGCAGCGCGCTTTGGAACGTCAGCAGTACACTGGCGGCCGATGCGGCCGAGTCGTATCGCAGGTTCGTCTCCGGCTCGGCCACCCAGGTCGCCCAGCGCCTGGACGATCACTTCGCCAGGATGAGCCGGCTCGATAAGGGACTGCTGCTGCTGAGCGTTGCATCGGCCACCGCCGAGGCGGTCGATCTCATGAACCAGGGACAGGCGGCCAGTGAGGCGATCGCACGCAGCAGCGTGAATTTCGTGATCGATCTGGCCATCGCGGGCGTTCCCATCACCGCGGCCGCCGAGATGGCCACCCAGATCATGTTCGGAACCTACGCCTATGCCACCGGCGATAAGGGAGTCAGTGACGCAACACTGAGCAATACAACAAAGAAGGTCACCGAGTGGGCTCTGGACCAGGTGGCCAACGCCGCTGTCTATGCGGGCGAGGCCTCGATCGCGCTGGAGCGAATCGTATTCAACGAGCCCGACATCGGCCAGATCCTGGACAACGTCGATTACGGCCGGCTGCGTCAGTCACTGAGCCTGGTGGAGGACCGGATCGCCGCCTTGCCGCCGGGGCACGCCGACGAGGCGCGGCTGCTGCGGATGCGCGAGACCTTCCGCATCCTGATTCGAGCCAAACAGCAGGAGGCGTAACATCGGTGCGGGGGGACGCCGCCTGCCGCGGATCGGACCAGAGGCGCATGGAAAAAGGACGCCTCGGATCATCCGCAGGTTGGGACCTCGGTCCACCGCAAGCGCCCCCCAGGTACAGGCCTGGTTGTTCCTACGGACAACATACGGCTGGATCGCACGCTGCGCGCACCGACAAAAGGCTATTTCCCCCAGAAAAAGCCTTGCCCGACCAAGGTTTCGGCTATGTCGCGATCGGCGACACCACCGTCGGTCGCGGGCAGGACCCCGGTGCAAGGCGTGTTGCGCGGCGTTCGGATTGCTGCCGAGGGCGAGGGACACCGACCGCGTGACCAATGTCACGAATTGACGCCACTTTCCCATTTCTCCCCCAGTTGCAGCTTGATTTGCGTCCTTATTTTGGCTATAATTCGGATTGAAGGTGTCTTCTCGGACGCGAGAGACACTGAGGGGTCGCGGCGGCAGGGTCTCTTGTGAGTGACGCGGTCGCGACCCAACCGAATGTGCGGCGACGATGTATGCACGGTATTGAAGATCACAGAGAGTGAGGAGGACGGCAATGAAACAACATCTGGCAGTGACGGTATGTCTGCTTCTGGGGGGCGGGCCCTTGATCGGAATCGCCGGCGCGGATCTGGCGGTGATTGGCACGGCTGCGTACAATAACAACCCGTATAATCTGATCTGGGAGGCTGACAACAACGGCACATCGCTGGTCTGGCTGGACTATACGAACCCGAAGAACACGTGGGGGCATACAAGGGATTGGGCTGAGGGACTGGGTAAGTCTCTGACCTACGATATTTCGGGCTATTCGGTTAACTGGACGGGGGATTGGCGCCTGCCTGGATATGTCAGCGTGGATGACAACGAGATGGGGCACCTGTATCTCGGGAATTCCTTTGGGACGGATGGGTTTGGTCCGTTCACTGAATTGCAGACAGATGATGACTACTGGACAAGCCGCAAGGGCACGATAAGTGCGTACACCTTCAACTTCGATTCTGGGTCTTCGGGATCGGAAGATAAAGTAAGAAGTGCGTACGGTTTAGCCGTTCGCGAGGCGACCGTGACGCTAGACAGCGGCGGGACCGGACCGGTGCCGGTGCCGGTGCCGGGCGCGGCGCTGCTGGGCTTTATTGGTCTGAGCGTCGCGGGATCCAGGTTGCGTCGCAAGACAGCGTAGCACATAGCCCTATCCAACCATCAAACCAAGGGCTGCAAGCCATCGCTTGCGGCCCTTTTTGGTTTCATCCCCACGCGACAGCCTAATACGCTTTCGTGGAAGTTCTCAGGCGGCCCCCTGACTTGTCATCCTGAGTTGCTCAGCGGCCGGGCCGCCGTTGTAGGGAAGCAACTATTCGCTCATAATGGCCCGTTGTAGTTTCTTAGGAAGCGAAGCCGAAGGATCTGGGCATCGCAAATAACGGCTATCTCGGCCTCGGGCCAGATCCTTCACTGCGTTGCACTCCGTTCAGGATGACAACGCGGAGCCCACGAATTTATCGTAATCCGTATTAGCCCCATCCAATGTCGCATCGACTGTCATCTTGAATCCCATGATACCACCACTCGACCAGTTTGACCACGAGCAGCATTCGGCCGGCAAGTCCCCCAAAAAACACGAATTGGCCGATGCTGTTCACGAGGCTCGTGCCCGGCGCGTAAATCCTTTCTAAAAAAAAGGAGCTATGAACGCCGAGGGACAGAGATCGCGTGACAAATGTCCCGCCTGGGTACAATTTTTTCGTTTTTTGGGGTTATGCGCCTTGAGTTTTCTTGCCATTTCCCCTATGATTGCAGGTGATAGTGTTTTTTGAATGAGAGACACTGAATAGTCGGGGGGCACAGCGTTTCTTTCGAGTGTGGGCGTCGTAACCCAAGGTAGATGCGCCGAGTCGGTGCGTCCGTACCGTTGAAAATCGCAGAATAGGAGGAAGACAAAATGAAAAGACATCTCATAGTAACGGCGTGTGCCATCCTGGCGGCCGGGCCCTTGATCGGGATCGCCAGCGCCGATCTGGCGGTCATCGGCACGGCCACGTGGAGTGAGCCGGAAAGGCCTTTTTCTGCAACGTATAACCTGATCTGGGAGTCTAACGACGACGGCAAGTCGCTGGTCTGGTTGGACTATACAAACCCGAAGGCCCATTGGGCCGGGCAAACGGATTGGGCTGCGGAGCTTGGTACATTTCTGACCGACTACGATACTCCGGGCTATTCGGTTGACTGGACGGGCGATTGGCGCCTGCCCGCGTACGATCCTCAAAACGAGATGGCATCCCTGTATTCCGAGAATTCTTTTGGAACTGCTGGGTTTCTTCCGTTCGCCGAACTGAAGACAGATGATTACTACTGGACAAACGACGGAGGAAACATTCAGAAATACACTTTCCTTTTCGAGGATGGAACTTCGAGTACAAGAAATGGAAACACAGGCTATGCTTATGGCCTGGCCGTTCGCGAGGCGACAGTGACGGCGGACAGTACTGGCCCCGTACCGGTGCCGGTTCCGGGTGCGGCGTTGCTGGGCGTTATTGGTCTGAGCGTCGCGGGGTCCAGGTTGCGTCGCAAGACAGCATAGCGCAATTGGTTCAAGCGATTCCAAGGGCTGCAAGGGCATATGCCTTGCAGCCCTTTTTCGTTTGGTCCCATACCCAACCGACCGCGTGTGCCCGTACGCGGCCATACGCCACAGAGAAGGCCACGCCTGACGGCATCACTACAAGCAGGCGCCGGTAGGGGCGAGGCATGCCTCGCCCTTGCGTGTGGACACGGGAAACGGCTGGTGCGGGCGTCAGGACGGTTTTCGGTTTTGCTGACAGAACTGGCCCATCAGCTCCATCGCTTTGCCGGTCTTGTCGAGTGAGCCGTCGAGATGGGCGAAGGCATCGACCAGCTCGACGAGGGCCGGGTCGGGTTCGACGGAGCCGTACTTGTGGGCGGCGTTGACGATTCCGGCGTCGAGACCGTACTCCATCGCCTTGGCGACGTAGGCGCGGCAGACGCCAATCCGCCGGCCGGGCAGGTCGCGCACCGAGTTGCTGACACCCAGCGAGAAATGCGCCCCCTTGAACTTCGGGTCGCTCTTGATCTTCCTGATGGTCTCGAACGTGCGGTAGGTGTAGCCCGGCACGCCCGGCTCCATCGGCATGTCGATCGCCAGCGGAAAGACGGTGGAGTCGAAGAAGATCTGCTCCGGCCGGAATCCGTACCGCCCCACCGCTTCGTCGAAGATCCGATGCGCCAGCGCGCAAAGCTCGTCAACCGAGTGCGACCCGCCGGGGCCGGTGGGCTTGTCCTCGCTGACCAGCAGCGCAATGACCGAGAAATCGTACTGCTTCTTGAGCGGCAGGATGCGGTCCATCGTGTAGACCTTGACGGAATTGATCAGCGGGGGTTTGACGGGCGAATGATGATTCGCCCCTGCCGCGTACCATTCCTTCAGGCCCGCTTCGAGCACGTCGTCGTTGCTGCTGTCGATGCAGATGGGCACACCGTCGCCCCAGCGATGCACGAGCCGGGTGTACTCGATCATCATCTCGACGGTGATCTGCGGATCGTCCTCGCCGAAGGCGTCGAGATTGACGGCGATGTAATCGGCGCCGTCGGCGGCCTGGGATTCGATCAGCGCGCGGATGTAGTCGAGCTCCGGGCTGGGCTTGGTATAGGCGTCGGGCCCAAGATCGCGCAGCCGGCGCATGACCTGGCCGGTCTTGGGGATCGAAGCATGGACGGATTCGCCGATCGAGATCAGAGCGTTCTTCATCGTATGGTCCCTGCCGAACAGATAATTGAGAATCGAAGAAGAGTGCTGCAATGCGGGATTGCGGCGCGGGTTGATCGTCGTCCGCAGCCGCTCGCGTCCGCCCGTCTCGGAGGCGGCCGCCTCGTAGATGCGATTGCCGACGCACACCTGCTCGAGGTTGTTGCCGCAGTAGCCGTCCACGGTGGCGTCGCCGCACGGGGCGTTGTCGATACCCTTCTCGCAGTCGCCCATCGAACAGACGCCGAAGTTCTCCGGCAGAAAGCAGTCGCCGCACTCTTCACATTCGAACAGCGTGTACTTGAACGCCTTTTCGTTGGCGTTGAACAGCTTGTAGACGAGGCCCTCGCCCTTGTCGGCGCCGAGGAAGGCCATCGTCCCCTTGAAGGCACGGAATCCGGCGTGGTCGGGGTCGAGAAACGCGCGGTGCGAGAAATCGAAGAACCGCTTGCCCAGCGTCGGTCGCGGCTGCGACAGAGGGACGGCCCTGCCGCTGTCGTCGTAGAGATAGAACGCCTCCTGCGATTGCGGATTGCGGATTGCGGATTGCGGATTCGTTTCGGCGCGTGAACGCGGGGGCCAGCAGAGGTTGTCTTTGAACGGCTCCCAGTCGGCGCCGATCTCGGCGGCGCGCTCGACGATCCGTGTGAACGTGGCGAAATCGTGGACGCCTCCGATATCCACACCGGCGGCGCCCATCGCCTTGTACATGGCCACCTGTTGGGCGGCCCGCTCGATGTGGTCGTCGAGCTTCTCGCTGTAGACCTTGGCGAGCAGCTCGTCGCTGACGAAGCAGCCGGGCAGCTTGATGTCGTGCATCAGGCGCGGCGCCGGCGTCAGCGTGCTGAGCAGGTAGACGTTGCCGATCACCGGAACGTCGATCCGGCGTTCCTTGAGATAGGTGAACAGCTCCAGGCTCTTTCGCCAGTCCCAGCCGACCTGGGTAATGAGAAACGCGGCGCCGCAGCGGACCTTCTTCTCCATCTTGTAGTACTGCTGCATCTGCGTCGCTTCGCTGTACTTGAACGGTGAGACGGCCGCGCCGGCGATGAACTGGTGCACGTCGGCCAAGGCATCGGGCTTGGCGCCGAGGTAGGCGTCGTGGTTCATCTTGCGGATCAGGCGCAGCAGGCCGACGGATTCGAGCTCGAAGACGCCTTTGGCGGAGACGGGTTTATCGCCCGTCAGCGCCAGCACACTGCTGACGCCCGCCTTGCGAAAGCCGACCAGCGAACTGACGATCGCGTCGGCGTTGGCGTCCTTGCAACTGATGTGGGGCACGACGTCGAGGCCGTCGAGCAGGCGGTTCGCTTCGAGAAGGCTGATAATGGCGGCCGGCTCGAGGTTGGCGACGCCGCCGGGGTTCTGGGGCAGCGCGATCGCGGCAAAATCAAAACCCTTGGGCAGGACCGCCCCGCCGCCCTTGGCCGCCTCCTGATAGGCGTTGAGAAACCGCTCGATGGGCGCGAAGCTGAACGCCGGGCCGCCGACCAGTTCGCCCAGTACGAGCAGGTCCGATCGCTCCCGCAGTTTCCGTCCCAGACTGTCATACTCCATTTCCGTCTCCGTTGGATCCATCATCTATTGCCGTGCCGAATCCAAAGCACGAACGCCGCAAAATACCAAATGCCCCGACGCATTGCCATTCTATTCACACGCTGCGGACGATAGGGGGTGCACTGCACGTTTGTGGGTAGAATAATCGGGCCCTTTTTGTAGGATCGAA
>CAZSXM010000081.1:0-16603 GCA_964610435.1 uncultured Pirellulales bacterium
CCGGCGGCTCTCTGTGCCCGACGTGGCCTCGCCCGGAAATCTTCACACACACTTCAACGCCGTCCTCAAGCCAAACCGGAGGCCTTCGTCCTCGTCAGCGATCCGGCGCCGTTGTGTATCCCAGGCGGCCCCAGGCGGCGCGCTGCATGCGCTGTAAGTCGCGGAGACCGTCTTCGGTCTCAGGAGCGCATGCGGACTGATCGAGGGCTTCGCTGAATAAGTCACGGAGTACGGGGTACGACACGCGGGGCATGTTGACCGTCTCATCGCCCTTCCACTTCCCGTATTCGGCGTGGCCGTCGGCGAACGACAGCGTAGCGCCGCCGCTATGGTGGATGGGGGGAGCGTCTCCCCAGCGCCATCGGGGTTCGAAATACGGGACGAAAAACCCGACGTTGACAAATTGGCCGCGATCGACAAACACCAGACGCTCGGATGGGCCAGGGCTGACGATGTCCGACAATCGCATCAGGCGCAGGACCGTCTTGCCGACGCGATTGGGCGGGCGCCTTCCCGACGCAATGCTCTGCAGGTACGAAGGGGCATGCATGTAGACCCCGTTCAAGTCCGACGCATTCGCGGCCGAGATGATTTCGTACGTGACGAGGCAGTCGGGCGCAGCCGCGGGGCAGAGATAGACCTCGACGTTTCCCAGATAGGGCCACAGCAGGCCCTTCTTGGGGTCCTGTAGCAACTGCGACCGACTGTCCGCAGTGTAGAAAGCCTGTCCCAGCCAATTCTCCTTCGGCCCGCCCGTCGTCGCTCCATGGTCCCACTGCCCACCTGAAATACCGCTCACAATCCATCCGTCGTGTGCCTCGGCGTAAGTCAGCCATGCGAGTGTGAGTTGGCGGAGGTTGCTCAGGCAGACGGCTCGGCGGGCCTGCTCGCGGGCGGCGCGGAGAGCGGGGACCAGCAGCACCATCAGCAGCGCGATCACCGCGATGACCACCAGCAGCTCGATCAGCGTGAAGGCGTTGGGATTGATGATGGATGATTGATGATTGATGACTGGGGCGGCTCGGCATTTTGTCGGGTTAGCGGCCATTGCGATCACCTCCTTTCGGGAGTAGCTATTCGGTTTGCATTTCCTGCTACCGAGTCTCTCTGTCTCCATAGCCCAATCGCCCCCAGGTGGCGCGTTGGAGGCGCTGCAAGTCGTAAAGGCCGTCCTCTGTTTGCGGCTCATACCCGACGGCGTCATCCCGTACTGTGATCGCTGTCTCTGCCACCATCTCGAGAAAGAGATCGCCGCGAGGCATCAGTTGACGCGGAATGTTGAGCGTCTCGCGTCCCCTCCATTTCCAATACTCGGCGTGGCCGTCCGCGAACGACAACGTCGTGCCGCCGGCATGGCGAATGGGCGGGGGGGTCGTCCAATACCACAAGGGGACAGGATAGTACACCCAAAAATCGCTGTGAACAGTCTCACCCAGGTCGACGAAGACCGCCCGCTGACCGGGGCCGGGATGGGTGATCTGCTCCAGGCGCGTCAGACGCAAGACCGTTTGCCCCACGCGCGCGCCCAGTTCCTTCAAAGCGAGCGGATCCCATGTGTCGGGCACATACGTTCCTTCAACACGGCTGCCGCTGGCACCCGATACGATGCCGTATGTCGCCAGATGGCCCGGCGCGCCGTTCGGACAGCGATAGAAGTCCACATCGTTGATGTAGGGCCACAAGCTTCCCTTGTCCGAGTGCTCCATGATCGCAGAGCGGTCTGTCTCATAGAAGGCCCGGCCCAGCCAGCCGTTCACCCGAAACACACGGCTCTGGGTACGATACGTATTGCGGTATCCAACATTGGCATGCACGAGACAGCCGTCGTATTCATAAGCGTAGAGGAGCCAAGCCGTCGTGAGTTGGCGGAGGTTGGAGAGGCAGACGGCCCGGCGGGCCTGTTCGCGGGCGGCGCGCAGGGCCGGGACCAACAGCGCCATCAACAGAGCGATCACCGCGATGACCACCAGCAGCTCGATCAGGGTGAAGCCTCTCCGCTTCACATTGGTTCCCTTCAATTCACCGAGATCATCAATCATACCCGATTGTGGCGACGGTGTCTTCGATAAGGGCGGCCCCGCGCTCCGCAGCGCGAGGCCGCCTGTCATGGAAGAAAAGGCACCCTGACACAACGGTGTCCTGGCTGCGCTACTTGATCGGCCTCGTGCCCTCCCACACGTCCGGGTCGTGGACCAACAGACTGTCCTTGCGGTTCATGGGGGCCAGGCCGCCCGCATAACGCGGCGCCGTGCCCAGGGCATCGCCACTTGTGGTGTTTGCCGAGCGGGTGTAGATGTTGTCATCCTCGAGCGAGCAGAACGCACGGCGAGCGAACTCGACGTGGCTGTCGAGGAACAGCACGTTCTGGCCTTCGTCCTGGTGGGCGAACGCGTTGCCCCGTTGGGCTTGTTCGCTCGTCCCATTCCACGGACGGATGTCGGGGGTGAAGTTGCCCCACTCGCGGGCCGCACCGGCCGGGCTCGGGAACCACGGGTTGCGGTCGGCCGCAACCGCCAGGCCCGGCTCGCTCGACGTCGTCAGGGCGTATTGCCCGAACGGAAGGTGATACGAGTAACTGACACGCGTGCGCGGAGCGCTGCCGAAGTCCCAGGCGTCGATCATCTGGAAGGTCGTCGTGACATTCGTTTCATCCGCCAGTTGCCACTCGTTGGTCCCGGTGTCGCCCTTGCAGACGAACGACTTCGGGGTCACCTCAGCGTACTTGACCAGCAGGAAGAAGCACGAGGTGATCGACGCCCGGCCGCCGCTGCCGTCGGTGCGATTGACGTTGTACGCATCGAAGCGGTTAGAGGCGCCCCACTGGACGGGGCCACCCCATGTCGACTGGCGTCCGCCGGCTCGGGGCAGCTCGTCCTGATAATCGTTGGCGTAGATCAGCATGGCCTTGCCGATCCCGGCCAGGTTCGTCCCGCAGGTCAGCCGGAAGGCCAACTGCCGGACCCTTGACAGTGCGGGCATCAGAATGCCCATCAACAGAGCGATGATCGCGATCACGACCAACAGCTCGACCAGGGTGAA
Source organism: uncultured Pirellulales bacterium (assembly GCA_964610435.1). Lineage (GTDB taxonomy): Bacteria > Planctomycetota > Phycisphaerae > Sedimentisphaerales > Anaerobacaceae > Anaerobaca. The sequence goes on from CAZSXM010000081.1 coordinate 3,040, forward strand.
ACCTTTGCGCTTCATTTCCGTTCTCCTTTCGCGAGACCGTCGATCGGCGGGCCGGCCGTCGTTCAGCATCTATGGATGAATACAGTGAGGCGCCGGCGCATGGGCCGGCACAGGCGGCGAGGGCGCGCAGAGGCCCTCGGCTGCCGGACTCGGAGAGTTCTTGCCCGCCGATCTTCCAGGTCCATGGGGGGTCAATAGCACAGACGGCCGGCTACCGAGTCTCAGAGACTGACGACAAAAGGAAGATCGACATTACGATCGGAATGCGCAAGACGGACCTTGGGCGCAGAATGCAGCGAATGAGGTGGATCGGATGGCGCCGGAGGCAAGGCGATGTGAATGGAATGATGACTTTGGATCGATATATGGATTCGTCGAGCTCATCGTGCACGCGGCACGAATCGGCAGACCAACGATCTCTCAACGGCTTCCAGACGCTGTGGCCGTTCGATTGCGTTTCCGAGGAGATTGTCAAAGAGCACGCCGCAAAGAAAGGCGGCCCCGGTGTCACCGGGGCCGCCGTCGAACTCAAACCGCGAAATTCAGAGGCAAACCCCGGATCAGCGTGTCCGCGCGGCCGTGGAAAACGCCTCCGGGTCGTGGACCAGCAGGCTGTCCTTGCGGTTCATCGGCGCGTAAGTGGCCGAATAGACCGGCATCGTACCCAAGGCATCGCCCGTCGTGGCGTTCGCCGAGCGGGTGTAGATGTTGTCATCCTCGAGCGAGCAGAACGCACGGCGAGCGAACTCGACGTGGCTGTCGAGGAACAGCACGTTCTGGCCTTCGTCCTGGTGGGCGAACGCGTTGCCCCGTTGGGCTTGTTCGCTCGTCCCATTCCACGGACGGATGTCGGGGGTGAAGTTGCCCCACTCGCGGGCCGCACCGGCCGGGCTCGGGAACCACGGGTTGCGGTCGGCCGCAACCGCCAGGCCCGGCTCGCTCGACGTCGTCAGGGCGTATTGCCCGAACGGAAGGTGATACGAGTAACTGACACGCGTGCGCGGAGCGCTGCCGAAGTCCCAGGCGTCGATCATCTGGAAGGTCGTCGTGACATTCGTTTCATCCGCCAGTTGCCACTCGTTGGTCCCGGTGTCGCCCTTGCAGACGAACGACTTCGGGGTCACCTCAGCGTACTTGACCAGCAGGAAGAAGCACGAGCTGATCGTGGCCCTGCCACCGCTGCCGTCGGTGCGACTGACACCGTAGGCATCGAAGCGGTTGGCGGCGTTCCACTGGACCGGGCCGTTCCATTGCGACTGGCGTCCGCCGGCCCGCGGCAGTTCGTCCTGATAGTCGTTGGCGTAGATCAGCATGGCCTTGCCGATGCCCGCCAGGTTGGTGCCGCAGGTCATTCTGAACGCCAACTGCCGAACGCGGGCCAGCGCCGGCATCAGAATGCCCATCAGCAGAGCGATGATCGCAATCACGACCAACAGCTCGACGAGGGTGAAGCCTTTTCTTCTCATTGCGTGTTCTCCTTTCGTTGCCTGGTAGATTCGCAGACCGACCGCCTCTTCAATTCGTTACGTTAGCGATGGTACCGATGAATCCTTTTGCCACCCAACCGGCAAATACTCACACCGCGAATCTCCAGAGCCTATACGTTTTTTGCACGAAGAAGCGGCCGGGTGGTTTCATACGCCTGATCTTATCGGAACATAAACCCTCGGGCACAAACGGCCCACACTCCTAACCCAGGAAAAAACCTTCTTTTCCCAACGTTCCGCGGCAGGCAGGCTTCGATATGAAGAAGCTGACGAATGTATGATGGCAGACGATACTTTATGATAATGCCACTTTGTTCAAACCTACCTGTCTACACCTGAATCGTACCAGACCTGATGAAGCCTGTCAATGTCTTTTCGTAATTTTGGGCCACGATCTTGAATTTTTTCGGCACATCCCGTAAGGTTCGACCATTTCCTGGTATTGGAGCTAAACGTATGCAGGGCCACAAGACGGCCGATATCGGCCATATCAGAGCACAGCTCGCTTCCTGCGGCCAGGATCACCTCGTGCGATTCTGGGACCTGCTGGGCCCGGCTGAGCGATCGGGACTGCTCGAGCAGATCGGCGAGCTGGACCTGGACCAGATCGCAACCTGGGTCGAGACCCTGGTCAGACGCGCCCCGGACGCCCCGGTCCGACACGACGGCTTCGAGCCGGCCCCATCCTATGGCGTCGAGCCTCGAACGGATGCCGAGCGAGAACGGTATGCCGAGGCCCTCCAACTTGGGAAAGAACTGATCTCGGCCGGCAAGGTGGCCGGCTTCGTCGTCGCCGGCGGCCAGGGAACGCGCCTCGGCTTCGACGGGCCCAAGGGGAACTTCCCCATCAGTCCCATCGAGAACAAGACGCTCTTCCAGATCTTCGCCGAGACCCTTGGGGCCGTCTCGCGTCGCTACGACGCCGTCTGCCCCTGGTACATCATGACAAGTCCCTTGAATCACACCGAAACGGTAGAGATTTTCGAATCCAATCATTTTTACGGACTGAGCCGGGACGATGTTCTTATCTTCCAGCAGGGCACGCTGCCCAATTTCGGCTTCGACGGACGGATCCTGATGGCCGACAAGGCCTCCATCGCCCGCTCGCCCGACGGTCACGGCGGCTGCATCCGCGCCCTGGCCCGCAGCGGGGCGCTTCGCGAGATGAAGGACCGGGGGGTTAAGTACCTCAGCTACTGGCAGGTGGACAACCCCCTCGTCAGGCTCTTCGACCCGCTGTTCATCGGTTTGCACGCCCTCGACGAGGCGCAGATGTCGTCCAAGGCGGTCATTAAGAACGATCCGAAGGAGAAGGTGGGCAACTTCTGCCTCATTGACGGCAAGATCACCGTGATTGAGTACAGTGACCTGCCCGACGAACTGGCGGAGAGACGGCGCTCGGACGGGTCGCTGGCGTTCGGGCTTGGCAGCATCGCGATCCATACGATCAGCACGGATTTCGTCGAGAAGCTCAATACCGAAGGCTTCAGGCTGCCGCTGCACCGTGCCGTCAAGAAGGTTCCCCACATCGACGCCAAGGGCAATCCAGTGGATCCCGGGGAGCCCAACGCCGTGAAGCTGGAATCGTTCATCTTCGACGCGCTGCCTATCGCCGAGCGGTCGATCATCCTTGAGATTGACCGCGCCGAGCAGTTCGCCCCGGTCAAGAACGCTGCCGGCGTCGACAGCGCCGAGTCGACCCGTCAGATGATGGTCGAGCGGGCGGCCCGGTGGCTCGAATCGGCGGGCGTGGCCGTGCCGAGGCGGTCGGACGGCTCGCCCGACTGTCTCATCGAGATCGCCCCGTCGTTCGCCCTGGAACCGGAGGACCTGCCGGCCAAGGCCGAGCGGATCGCCCCGATCCGGCCGGGAGACCGGGTCTATCTCGCATAAGCAGCCGTAACCTCCGCTACTTCGTACCGAATTTGTGTATCGTCTGGCTGGCGAACGTCTGACCAGGTTCCAGGACTGTGGACGGGAAATCGGGTTTGTTTGGCGAGTCGGGGTAGTGCTGCGTCTCCAGGCAGAAGCCCGCGTGCTTGTCGTAGGTGGCGCCGCCCTTGCCTGCGCCGGTCCCGTCCAGGAAATTGCCCGTGTAGAACTGAACGCCGGGTTCGGTTGTGTGGACCTCCATGATCCGGCCCGTCTTCGGGTCCCGCACGGTTGCGCACGGCTTCAGTTCGCCCGACTCTCCCGTGAGCACGTAGTTGTGGTCGTACCCGTTGCCGGTCTGATGAATTCGCGAACCGATGGTCCGAGGCCGGATGAAATCCAGCGGCATGTCGAGGATGCTGGCAACGACGCCGGTTGGAATCAGTTCCGTGTCGATGAGGGTGAACTTCTCGGCGTTGAGCGTCAATTCGTGGCCCAGGATGTGGCCGCTGCCCTGTCCGGCGAGGTTCCAGTAGCTGTGGTTGGTCAGGTTGACCACGGTCTTCTTGTCCGTGGTGGCCTCGTAGCTGATGCGCAGCTCGTCGGCATTCGTCAGCGTGTAGGTCACGGTACATTGGAGATTGCCGGGATAGCCTTCCTCGCCGTCGGCGCTGAGGTAGCTCATCTTGACCCAGGCCTCATCCTCGGCCGCCACGGCCTCTTTCGTCTCCCAGACGACCTTGTCGAACCCTTTGACGCCGCCGTGCAGGTGGTTCGGCCCGTGGTTGGCCGCCAGTGCGTATTCGACACCGTCCAGCGTGAATTTGGCGCCGCCGATGCGATTGGCGTAACGGCCCACGGTGGCCCCCATGCAGGCGGTGTGGTTGATGTAGCCCTGGAGATCGTCGAATCCCAGCACGACGTCGCCCAGGTTGCCATCCCGATCCGGCACATGCAAGGAAACGAGGGTCGCCCCGTAGTTCGTGATGCGCGCCCGCAGTCCCTTCGAACTGGTGAGCGTGTATACGAAGACCTCCTGGCCTTCTGCGGTTTGTCCAAACGGTTCCTTATGCGCGTTCACAGGCATGTCTCCTTCAATACAGGCTTCGATTTTCGTTCGATTGTGCTTGCAGCGTCCCTTGTAGACCGGGCTGCCTGGGCAACGGGAGCGGCGGAGGCATTCCCGCCATCAGGCATCCGGTTCTCGTATCGGCGGGAAAGCCGTCGTTGCCTGAATCGCCCTGCAAGCTGATGAAGGAGTATACAGAGTCGATCTGGACTTGTCAAAGGCCTTTGCCGCGTCGGCGTCCACGCCGCCGACATCCTGCTACAGGTCAGCTCCAGACGTATCCGACAGGATGCCGAGTTCCTGAAGCTCGAACGGGCTCTCGAATTCCACCCGGCCGGAGATTCACGGGGAGGCCTGCTCCATCGCTTCGCGGACGGTGTCGGTGAGTTTCTCGCCTCGAAGCCAGGTGGCGACGATCTTGCCGTCGGGGTCGATCAGCAGGATGTAGGGCAGGCCGGAGAGGGCGTACTGTTTGGCGATGCCCTGGTCCCATGCCTGACCGAAGTAGACCTGAGGCCACTCGATGTCGTGCTCGGCTACGAACTTCTTGACCTCGTCCAACGTGTCACTGCCGCCGAGGCCTAGGATCTGGAGCTGGCCCGTCGCGCCGTAGGTTGCGTGCAGTTTCTTGAGGCGATCGAGTTCGGGATGAGAGGCCGGATGCCAGAAACTCAGCAGGACGAACCGCCCGCGATAGTCGGCCAGGCGAATCTCCTTGCCGTCGAGAGTCTTGGCCTCGAACAGCGGCGCCATATCCCCGGTGTGCAGAGGCGTGCGCAGTTTCAGCACGAGATCGCCCACGTCGAGCGGCTCGTCGCTGTACGCCTCGTCCATCGGCGGGACCTCGATCGTTCCGGAATAGCCGCCGAACTCTTCAGGGCGTCCCCCGCTGAGCCGTTCTTCCAGCCAGACAGTGAGGTCGTACTTGCCGGGGATCACGTCTTCGATGCGAAACGTCCCGTCGACGGCGATGCGGAAGGTATAGTGCCGCTGATTCGGGTTCTGCCAGATGGCATCGTAGTAGGCCTGCGCTTCAGGGGTCTTGCGCCATTGCCTGTACCAGTCCTGCTGCTGGCGATTCGTCATCTGGTCGTAGTCGCCCGGCCTCGGCGGATCGGGCCGGGCGGTGGCCAGGGCACGCAGGCCGGCGCCGAAGTAGATGGGGCCTTCCCAGTCCGGCGGGGGCACGAACCGCCCGATCACGGGCCGGCCTTCGCCGCGCAGCGTCATCGTTGCCGTCTGGCCCGGCTCGACCACGACGGGCGTGCGCGAGGTGAGCGAAGCGGAGAAGTCGCCGTTGCTGATCAGGTAGCCAACCTCGAACCAGCCGGGCGGCACTCGCTTGAACGTGAATCGCCCGTCGGCGCGGCAAAGTGCCTCGTATCGATAGTCCCGGCGGTGCTCAAACCACGTCGAATTCGGCAGCCCGCCCATCCAGATCTTGCCTCCCAGAGGCTCGCGTCCCTCGGCCACCTGTCCCTCGATGCGCCCCCACCGCTGAAGCCGAATCACGCGATCCCTGGCGAACGGCTCCGAGCCGACCAACGCAAAACCCGCCTCGTGCGCCGCAACCAGACTGAATCCATCGTTCGGTTCTTCTTCGAATCGGAAGTATCCGCGCTCATCCGTCTCGACAATCGGTCCTCCCTCACGCTTGCCAAACCGAGGCGCCATCAACCGGCCATCGGTGATCGTCACCCCCCTGTCCGCATCGATCCAAGCCACCTGCGCCCCCGCCGCCGGCGCGCCGTTGGGGTCCAGGACCCGCCCGGCGAGCGCAGTGTTTCCCGCTTGCGCGACGGGCGTGACCGCATCAGGCATCGTATCAGCACTGGTCGTTTCAGGCGAGACAGTGATGCCGAGTTCCGCCAGTTCGACGGGGCTTTCGAATTCGAGTTGGGCGTCGGAGTAGAGGACGTAGGTGCCGCGCCCCTGGGCCAGCAGCGTCTTGTCGTAGGCGATCACGCTGGGGGGATCGTCGTCGAGACTCTTGTCCTGGCCCACGTAGGCGATGTGGGTCGAGATCCAGCGAAAGGCGTCGGGGTCGTGACTGTTTTGCAGGTCGTCCAGAGAGGCGGGGAAGCGTCTGCCATGCCGCTCACAGAACCCAAGCAGACTGTTCGTCAGGGCCTCGAGGACGAAGTGTCGGTAGCTGAGCTTCCACAAAAGCTCCTGGCTGGCTGCGGGCTCGATTTGAATCTCCGTTACGCGTTCGGGCGTCAGCGAGAGGTTGCGAAATCGCACGTCGGCGGCACGTACAGCGGAGGCCTCTACGAGGATGCCGGCCAGGCGGCCCGGCCAGATCCTGCCCTGGCAGGTGGTCCCGGTCGAGTCGACCTTGACCTGCTCGACCGGATGGGTGCGGCCTTCCTGGTCCAGAAACGCTATCACCTTCTGGAAAGACGCCCGCTCGCGGATGTAGGAGAATTGCAGCATGGGCGGCTCGGCCATATCTTGAAGGCCCATGGACTCGGCGGTCGCCACCCCCGTTCCCAGGATCGAGGGCTGGTCCATCTGGTTCATGAGCATATCGGCAGAGAAGCTCTCGACCACCTGGAGGTCCACGATGCTGGCGATGCCATACCGATTGACCGCGACCAGTTGGCCCAGGTCCTGCTCGCTGAGGGGAATGGTCTCGATCGCCGGCGGCTCGGTCCACTGCGTGAGGACCCGCAGATTCGCGAAACTGCGCTCATCCCGCAACGGCAGAAGCCATATATCCGTGTCGGGCAATTGCCACGGCTTGTCGATGTTCTGCGAGTCGGGCCCACGATAGAGCTGCGCGACCAGATGTGCTTCTGGCGGCTGGACCCGCATCGCCAGGATCGTGCCCAATCCCTCGGCGTCCGCCTCATAGACGCCGGGGATGGTGGTCTCCTGGCCCTGGGCGTCATACCAGAAAAGCCCACCCCTGGGTACCAGGTGAGAATACGCCAGAAGCTCTACCGTCACGCCGTTGGGCAACTCGGCAACGACGCCGGAAGACTGGGTCTCCGTCGGCTCGACGAGGGCGCCTCCGCCAGCACCCTCGTCGTTGTCCTCTTCCGGGTTCTGCCGCCCAGGCTGAACGAACGTGAGCACTTGGGTCCTGATCTGCGTCTGCGTGATGCCCCGCTCTGCGAGCACCTGGGCGGCGACGCCTTCTTTGTCGCGCATGAGGCCCAGGAGGATGTGCTCGGTGCCGACGTAGTCGTGGCCGAGGGCCTTGGCTTCTTCCCTGGCATACTGCACCACCCACTCGGCACGCGGGGTGCGCGGCCGTGCGCGTCGAACCACGGGTTCTGTACCGGGCTGGACGAACTTGTTCACTTCGGTCCGCAGCGTGTCGATGTCCGCTCCGAGATTCGCCAGGACCTTCGTGCTGACGGCGTCCTCCTGCCGGGCCAGCGCCAGCAGGATGTGCTCGGTGCCGACATACGCGTGGTTGAGCCGACGAGCCTCCTGATCTGCCACCGGCAGCACCTTCTCGGCCCACGCGGTCAGCGGCAGTGCTGCCGATGCGTCCGTTTCGCTCACCTGCGGCTCTCGGTCTTGCGGTGCGGGTTGGGCGTCGACCACGACGTTCGTCTCGTGTCCGGGCTTCAGAGAGACATTGCGGAACGTCACCCAGGTCCAGGGACGGGTTTGGAACTGGAATTCGGCAACCTCATCCACTGCGATCTTCTTGAAGTACGCGGCAGTTTGCCGTGCTTTGCCGGCCTGGCCCATCTCGATTGGCGAGGCGACTACCGTGTGTCCATCCTTCATGACCGCGACCACACGACAGGGGCGCTCGATGATGTCATCGGTTACCGTGATCGTAATACCGTCGCCATCGGAGGCGACGGCCTCGGAGAACATCACACCACCGAGTTGCGTGCCGTGCGTGCTGTGTGATTGGCCCGTGGTGCCGGCAGTCGTTTCCCAAGGCCCGGCGGCAACGCCGACCAGCAATTGACATTCCTCCAGATCGTTCGGCAAAGACGTCGCCAGCCAGTGCAGTCCGTCCAAACCGGTTCCGTTGGTTCGCGAGCCTCCGGGCTCGGTCTTCATGGTGACCGCCGCTCCATCCGGCAAATCGTGCAGCCGCACGGCAAACTCGTAGGCGGTTTCGGAGGCGTTCGGATAGACATTGCCGTCGACCTTCTGCTGGGGCGCTTCGTCCAGCGGAGAACCATCGGGTCGCCACCAGTTGCGACCCGCACTGGGATGCTCGCTCAGCCCCACCAATTCGACCGTAGTACCGTCTGGCAGAATCGCTTTGGGCAGGTCGGATGCGTTCTTCACCGGGTCGGGCAAGAGCGCAAAATGAGGTTCGCCGGCCTGGTCTTTCGTTCGCTGTCCCTTGGCCATGGGCAGCAGGACGGCAGCGGTGGTCAGGATAACGATCAGGCCGACGGTGCCCAGCTTGGCGGACTTGGGGAAGGGACGGGTGAGGATGTGCTGGATACGGCTGCGCAGGGCGCTTTTGGATTCGACGACGCCGATCAGACGCAGGCTCAGGGCCGGGCGGCGGTGGAAGGCGACTTTGGCGATGTGCAGCAGGGTTTCGGGGTAATCGCGGGCGGTCTCGCCCATGGCCACCAGTACCGCTTCGTCGACCGCCTGTTCGCGAACCCGGCGGATCATCGCGTTGGCCAGCCAGAGCAGCGGGCTGTAGAAGTAGATGATCTGCAGCAGCGTCTGGATCAGATTCACCCATAGATCCCCTCGCTTGATGTGCGCCAGCTCGTGCAACAGCACCGCCTGCAAGTCGTGCGGCTGCAATCGTGGTGCAAGGCTCTGCGGGATGAGGATCACCGGCCGGAGCAAGCCGCAGACGGCGGGACTCGTCGCGTTGGGTGAGATGCGCATCGCAATCGGCCGGGCAACTCCCATCCGACTGCGACACTGATCCAGAGTGGTCTTCAAACTCGGCGGCGCCTCCTGCGCCTGGGCCACCAGACCGCGAACGAACCACGCCCGCTGAATGAGCAACAACAGCAGGGCCAGCACGACGGCTACCCAAGCCAGCAGGACCAAAGCCTGCCAACGGATCGTAGGGCGAGCGTCCTCGCTCGCCTTGTCGTGCGGGGACGCACGACCTACAGCCTGGGCCGGCGCCGCGACCGGCACACGGACTTCTGCCACGGATTCCGTCGCGGCAGGGAAGTCCCCCACCGGGCCAGTGAACAACGTACCGTTCCCTGTCCGTTCGGCAGGCTCGGGAGCCGGCGGTTCCTGGAGGCTCGCCGCCGGCGGCTCCAGCGTTTCACCCAGCCAGGCGCCGATGCTGACGGGCGAGCCCAGGGACGGGGGCAACACGAGTTTCACCAGGACCAGCATCCAGATCCAGTGGCGAAAGACCGCGCGGACTCGCCGACGCAGGACGATGTCGAGCGCCAGCAGGATCAGGATCAGCACGCTCGACTGGATGAGCATGGGCAGTGCGAACTCGATGAAGGCCTGTCCTGCCGCGTTGATCGTCTCAATGATCGCGTTCATCGCAATACCTCCGCATCCAAAGATGCTTGCCGACGTGTTTTGTTACATCCACGTACGGGCGAATGATTATTCGCCCCTACCTCTTTCGCGGCGGCGCTTCTTTCGGATCATGCTCTCCAGGTCGGCCAGCTCCGTGTCGGAGAGGGTGTGGCTTTCGAGCAGGAACTGCATCATGGGGGTGAATGCCCCGCCGAAGGCCCGCGTCAGGGTTCTGGCCACCTCGCCCTTGCGGGCCTGTTTCTGCGTGACCGCCGAGCGGTAGAGGATCAGGTTGCGGATGCGCTCGGTGGTGAGCAGACCCTTGGCGACCATGCGGTCCATCAGCGTCTTGACGGTGCTGTAGGTCCACTTTTTACGGGTTTCGAGGGCCTCCTGGACCGTCGGGGCCGCACACGGCTCGTGCGTCCAGACCACCTGGATGATCTCCCATTCCGCCTCGGTCAGCTCGTAGCCTTTTGTTGCCATGACAACCTCCTTTCGCTCTAACGATTACGAGATTGCTCTACAACTGTAAAGACTGCAAGCGCAATTCTGAGATTTTCTCAGAAATCTTCCAACCGGCGTTCCGAGACGGTTATGATGGTCCTCCGGTGGTTCCAGGTTCGTTGAAAGGATCGCGGAATGAACACATGCCTGTCGTGGCTTCTACTGGCCTCGTGCCTCTGCGGGGCAGCACAACCCGCTGAGATGCCCTATCCGCGCATCGCCATGCTCTGGGCCTCGATCCGGGGCGACCGGTCGGTCGAGAGCATGGCCCGCCACGATCTGATTATGACGGGCGTCGGCGGCTTCGGCCTGCGATACGACCGCCGGCCGACCGGACTGGCCGAGGGATTCACCGCCGATTCGGTCGAACGGGCCCGACAGCGTCTTGCCGAGCTGCGAGCGCTCAAGCCGAATGCCCCCATCCTCGCGGAACTGTACTTCTATGAGTACGGCGAAAGCTGGCTGCCCGAAGACCACCCGTGGTGGCTGCGCAGAGAGGGCAAGCGCCAGCAGTTCTGGCCCGGCACCTATCGCATGGACTGGCACAACCCCGAGTTCAGACGTCACGTGGTCACGCTCACGGCGGCGCTGAAGGAGGTCGGCCTCGACGGCGTTTTCTACGACAATCTGCGCGACGAGCCCGAGCCCTGGGTCGCCTTCCTCAAGGAAGTTCGAGAGGCGGTGGGCGACGACTTCCTGCTCCTGGCCAATTCCGGGTACGCCGTGGGCAAGCACGACTTCGCGGCCCCATATCTCAACGGCATCATGTACGAGTCCGGCTGGAGTCACGGCCGCACGGAATGGGACGACTGCATCGCGAAGATGCGACACACCGAGTCGCTCCTGCGCAAGCCGACGATCAGCTTGATCGAGCGATTCGAGGATACCGGCTCGCGTGCGGGATGGCCGGGCGACCCCAATCGCGGCAAGAAGCCTCCCGCCGACCCGCAGGCCCGACGCTGGAGCCTCTGCTTTGCCCTGACGGTCGGCGACTTCTACTATCTCTTCGCCGACAACACCAGCCATCAGCACGACTGGTATCCTGAATACGATGCCAAGATCGGCCTGCCAACCGCACCGGGCGAACGAGTCAGCTCCCACCTGTGGCGACGGGACTACGAAAGAGCGCTCGTTGTGGTCAACCTACCCGGCGCCAGCGAGCCGTACGAGATCGCCCTCGACCGCTCCGCCCGAGACTCCTTCACAAATCGGGCGGGCACCCGATTCGCCATCGCTCCTGGTGATGGTGTCATCCTCGTGTGGCAGGATTGATCGACGCCAGAGATGCAGGGATGCATCGGCAATCGCGCCGGGATCGCCGTCGAAGGCCAGAACAAGCTCGCCGATGGATGCGGAATCATCGTCACGGACCTCGTAGGTTTCCGTCACGACGATGGGACCGGGGGCCACCATGTCCCATTCAACGAAGTTGCGCAGCGTCGCGATCGCGCGCGCGTACACGTTCAGAGCAGGCTGGGCGCTTGGATCGATATACGTCGGCTTGTCCTCCTGTGGGGCCGTGGCGTCCGGATGCTTGTCCGGGGACTCTCCACTTGCCGGTGTCAAGGTCGCGCTGAGGTGTTGGCCCAGCCCCGTTCGCATTGTCCCATTGGATCTGAGCGTGTAACGGCCCGGCACGGTGATCGACCCGTTCGGCACGTCTATCTCGACGCAATTGCTCTCCAGAACGGCCCCAGCCGTTCCTACCACAACTCGGCCTCGCAGAACCATTTTGGGCGTCTCGCTGTGTAACACCGCGTGCTGACACCGGATGCGAAAGACCGTGCGATCGCCCCGACAGACCTGCCAGTCCAATCGTCGGATTCGGACCTCCGTCGTGTTCGCCATATCCACAGGTACCGACCAGTCCGCATTCTGGGCCTGTAGTTCCTCGAACAGGCCCAGCGGCTGGACGCCCTCAGGGGCATCGCGTCGTGGCGCGAAGAGGTCGTGAAGGCCCGAAAGCTCCATGCTCACGACATCGGACGAGTCCTGAGAGAAGAAGCTGGCCTGAAGATTGTCCACGTACACGACCTTATCCGCTGCCGCCTTGAAGACACCAAGGTTGCCGTTCTCGACGCGGAGGTTGTCGAAAACGACCCGGTAGGCGGGCCCTGCCCCTGGCGACGGAGCTTTGAGCCATACCGTCAGCGCACCGGTCTCATTACACTCCAGAACGGGCAGACCGTCGGCCGACGAGACGGCCTCGATCTCCGATCGGCCCGACCACACCGTGTGGGCGACGACCAGAACGACGCCTGTCAGCCAGAACGACCCCAGCCTCAGAAGGTTTCGCCTGCTCAGACAGTCCGAAAATGCGGTTTGCCGAGTTGCGTCCCAGTCCATCTGTCTTGCTCTCATCATCGTTTCACGTCGATACGGCCGCAGTACGCCGAATACATTAACTTCTTATAAAGCAATGTTTTACATGCATGCGGCGATGCGTGGAGCACCCAACGCTTCTGTCCGTCTGGCCGCTTGGTCCTGTTCTGACGTCTGTATCGGCAATTCGGGGCGTGTCAAATAGGGCAATCTAAAGAAGATCGGAGCTTTTGGATCCCGGGCAGTTCGGCAATCGCGTAGGCTGGCGGGAAGGCTTGTGGTGCGCTCTCGGACCGCAGCTCAAGGTCCGAATCACCTGAAGATCGACGAAATTCCTCGAGCGCTCGGCAAAACAGATGCTACGTATTTTCCCGTATTTTCCGCAGTAGGTTCGGGCTAGGCGAATCAGGCCGAACGGCCCCAGACCTCGGTCGCGACAACCGGAAGGGAGGATGCCACGCATGGAGCGGCCTCAGAGGGCCGGCCGTCTCAATCGCATTCTGGGGCCGATAAACGTCCATTTGGGACGGATTCCACATGGCATCGGACATTGCAGCCTCCTGTTGACCGGTCCGTCACCAGCAGGCCTGCCATGGACATTGGTCTCACGAAGCCGCGGCCGCGACGGAATCGTTCTCCCGCAGCCGGCAACCGGCCGCGCATACGACCGAGGGCTCGATCGCCAACGACGAAGTAAAGTGTTGGACAAAGTGTTGCCGATTATGGTAAAATGATGATAAACGGCTATAATCTACTGGAGTACCTCTGGGAGGAGGGCTATCGATGAATGCGCTAACCCATGCAAAAGTTGCGTGCCTTCTCGGCGTTGTGCACTTGGCGTCGTTCACCGCTGCACAGGCCAGAA
>CAZSXM010000082.1:0-4341 GCA_964610435.1 uncultured Pirellulales bacterium
CTCATGGTCAACACCGTCCTGTCCGCCAAACGCGCCGCCGGCATCGAAGCGGTCTGAGACGCAACGGAGCAGGAGGGATTCGAACCCCCGGGACCTTTCGGTCCAACGGTTTTCAAGACCGTCGCCTTAAGCCGCTCGGCCACTGCTCCAACCTCTGTTTTTTCAGTGTTCTGCGGCCCCATACATCTATCAGGAGGCAACCCTGTGCTGATAAGTGTGCTGAGCCGCATTCACACCAAGCTCTATTCCTAACAGCCCAGGTCCATTCTGCCAACCCATTTTCTCTGGCACTGACCCGTGATCGTCGATAGAGGGGGAGACCGGCGGCCATTCACTGAGGAATTATCAATGGTTCCGAATGCCTGCATCCCCCCATGATACTGCTGGGGCATCTCATCCAGGGGCTTCTCAGCCGATGGAGGGCAGGCTGTTGACGGCGGCTTCCTGTTGCTTGGTCAGGACCCCCGTGTAGTGCCGCTGGTTGACCTGCATTGTGGAATGACCGAGTATCTGCATGGCGGCCTCGACAGACACTCCGTTTTCCTTCATGAGCGTGTTGCAGGTTTTCCTGAGGTCGTGCAGAGTGCAATGGTCCAGCCCCAAGGCTTCAACCAGATCCTCGAACCGTTTGCCCACCATCGAGTAATAAGGGGACGGCTCGCCAAAGACGTATTCACCGGCGCTTTGACCACGCAACTGCCGGAACAGGTCGGCCGTCTCCTTCCGCAAAAACACGGACCTGCTGACCTTTGTTTTTGTTCGGACCTCGCGTCGGTGGATCACATGAAGTTTATTGCCATCCAGATCGACGTCGGCCCATCGCAGATAGCATATCTCCTTCCGACGGAGCCCGTGATAGTAGGCCAGGGAGATCGCGGTCTTCAGACGCAAATCCGGCGCCTTTTCGAGCAGTGCCCTGGCCTCAGCGACCTTCAGGATACGAGGTGGCTTCCGCTCCTCTGTCAGCATCAAGCGGTGGGGCCCCAGAAGCTTGTTGGACGGGATGATCTCAGACCGGACCGCGTAGCTCAATGCCGACCTGATCGCTGCGATATGCTTGTTGATCGTCCTGGCGGTCAACCCATTCTTCAGTTGGACTTGCCGGAATTCTCGAATCATGGCAGGGGTTATGGCGCCGGGAGTCTTTGGCCGGCAGACCGCACCCAGCGCATGCAGAGCTTCCCTGTGGCCCGCTATGGTCTTGGGGGCAAGGTCGATGTCCGGTGAATCTGCCAAGTCTGCAAGATGTTTCTCCACCCATTCGGCATAGTCGATCCTGATTGGCGTATGATATTCATGGTTCAGGATCTGCCGACGCAATTGAGCCCGGAAATCCTGAGCATCCTCTCTTCGGCCAAATGTCTTGCCCCTGTTCTTGCCGGTCCCAGGTTCCATCCACCTGACCAGATAGCGGACACCCTTCTTACCCTTTCTCTTGGTGATCCACACGCTTACCATAACATGCCTCATCGCCTAATCAGTACCCATATGTTCGGTTTCCAAATTAGGCGTACACCACATAAACTCACCCACTGAGGAGCGCAAGTCCTTTTTCCGCAAAAAATCTGCCGCTTCAATGAACCCGTCTACGTGATATTGTAGACTTGCACATGACTCTATTCCCGGTCGGCCTTGGACCTCTCCACGTACTGCTGTAGATCGTCAAGCGTGAAACGGATTCTGCCAGCGACCTTGCGGCGAGGCAGTGTGTTCTTTCGAAGCTGCCAGTTGATGCTTGAGACAGGGATGTTCAGGATCTCTGCGGCCTCCTCTCTGGTGTATAGGAGCTTTGGCAAATCCGGTTTGGCAGGTGCTCTGCTCGGCCTCAAGAGTTCGTTCGTATTCATTTTCTTTCCTTTTGGGAACAATAAAAGGCTCAGTGCAATGTCACCGCGACGCAGGAACTTGCTCCAGGTGTTGTAGGAGCCATTTCTGATAGTTGGCGGTCAGGCAGGGGACATCCAAGAACCTATCATCTTTCCAAAATCCCTCGCGGTAGTATCGTCCGCAATCGCCAAGCCCGAAGACCTGCCTCACCAACTGGATGTCGTCATGGTGCTCTTCGAAGTCCTTGATTATGAGGCTGTAGCGAGATGCCCGATAGGTTGGCTTGCTGAGGAGCTTCTCCCCGACTTCGCTGATATAGACCACCGTCCGCTCGCTTACTTTTTTCTTCAGGTGGGGCCAGACAAACCGGTCACATCGAACGCTGATAAATTGGCTGTCGTCGCACCAGATGACTTTGTTGCCCGCGTTCTGGATCAGGTCGAGGACATTCGTGGCATCAATGTTGCGATTGTCTTGGGTGAGCAAGAACGCGGTGAGCATGAGACGCTCACCCTTAAGGAATCGACACGGCAGACATCGGAGATGATGACCCATTCGCTCCTTCCGCATCAAGATGCCGGGAGTCTCCTCCAAGACAATCCGTTCAATGCCGTCGTTGCGGTAGATCACGGGGGTGGCAGCGACAACATCGTTCAGCGTGCCCACAATTGGCACGACAACCGAGTAGAATTGTGACTTTGCCATGGCTCGGTCCTCCATCAGTATCCAGAAAGCAAGTGGTCCATGTATGTATGCGTACCACAGTTCCTGTCGCACAATCGCTCGTACTCGTCGTCAAATCTCAAGCAAGAGCGCAACTGTGCTATGAGTGTAAACTGGCCAATGGGGAGATTGAGACAGGCCAACTCTTGCCATACGCTCGACGCCGACGAACTGTCGATGAAGTATCGGAGCCTGACGTGGTCCGTCGATCGCGACCTTCGTTGTTCTTCGTAAGTGATTTGAACTCCTGCCCAGAGTTGCGGACGAAACAACCCGTAGGTGACAATCAAATCCGTGATCGTTTTTCGTACCTCGTCGGCCGACCTCTGGGTCCTCTCTTGGAGAACGGGGGAGACCCAGAGTCTGTCACAGTGGCCGCTTGGCTGTAGGAATTGTTCGAGCGCCATCGTGTCACCCTCCAGCGCAGACTTAGACGGAAGCTCATACCGGACGAAATGCGGATCGACCCCAGACCAGTGCTCGCGATGCTGCCATAGAAGATTGAAATAGCAGTCGATTTCCGCGATGCTCATTTGGGTCAGAAGGCCATTAGGGAACTCTCCGACGAACTCGTGTGGGACCCTAATGAACTCGAACAGCGTTTTCCTTCGGTGGAAGATTGCATCGCGGCCCGTCTTCGGTTCGGCATCGGGTTGGTGAAGGCCCCATCCCGGCTTGGTCCGGTCGATATACACAAGTGGGGGATTGGCGATGGACCAGTATTTGGTCTCGTGTTTCTTGGGTCTGCATTCGCCTTTGGTCTGGCCCTTCTTTGGCTTGGGCGGAAGTTGAAAGATGAGTTGGGCATTCTGCAATTCCCTCAGAGCGGCCCGGTACCTTGCCTCGTTGAACCCCAGATACTTTTTTGCTGCGGTCGAACCCGCTCGGGTGGCTCCATACGGCATGCGAATAGCGGAGCACAGATAGATGAGCAGTCTGAATGCGTCGTTGCTGACGCCAAGAGACTCAGGGTAGATGGCCCTGTCCAAGAGGACAGCGGGGACCTTGAACCAACGGCCTTTTGGGCGTTGAAGGCCAGTCTCGTCCGGCAACATGTGGGTGATGTGATATGCAATCTTCACACGTATTATACTACAAGTCGGGTTTTTTTTTAACATCTGACAATCGAATTCTGGGCTGAACCGGCATGGAATCTCGCGTAAGTTCTTGAAGTTACACGGGATACTGCCCCAGCAAAAAAATGTGGATTCTGCCTCTCGCTGTCCGGTCGCAATTTGCTCAAAGCGGTGCTGGTGTAATGACCGGGACGAGGTTCTGTCAGCAAGTCTACGACTCTTGCCGGCGGAACTCGACGTGATTTGGCATGATCTACCAGGGCGAGGCCGGTCGTATATGGACACCTATGAGAGTGTGGAACAAGAGAGGGCTTTTCGAAAGGCCCGTCTTTCCCCCTCAAGAGTTCTTCCAGATGTTCAGGAGACGCCTCAGAATTCCCTGGGATGGCAAAAGTCAAGTCCTCCCCTCCTTCCCCCTGGGGAGAGTTTTCGGAGCGTCAGAGGGCGTTCTAAAATTCGCTGATTTTTTGCATGGCTGGAGACCGAGGGTTTTCAGCCGTGGTGGCGGTGCTGATGAAGAACCTACCTGTCGGTCAATAGAAGCTCACTTGCGCTGGTTGGGCAAAGGAATCCCGGTCGCCGCAATGCCTACCAGTTGTGACTTGCCCTCAGACGCGGATCAGTTACAATCGAGAGGGCCAAGGCCACCGGCAGCTTCATGTTGTGACTTGCCCTCAGACGCGGATCAGTTACAATACACGATCACACGGATCGA
>CAZSXM010000082.1:4441-15999 GCA_964610435.1 uncultured Pirellulales bacterium
CGGATCGACTGCGTGCTGAGTTGTGACTTGCCCTCAGACGCGGATCAGTTACAATACAGATGCTGTGCGCGCACTGTCGCTATGGTTGTGACTTGCCCTCAGACGCGGATCAGTTACAATTTGTCGGCTACGCACGCGGCCAGTTGCATCGTTGTGACTTGCCCTCAGACGCGGATCAGTTACAATTCCCCCGTCGCCTTGGGCGGCGCGTTTGCTGGTTGTGACTTGCCCTCAGACGCGGATCAGTTACAATCGATCCGGCGCAAGAACGATACGGAGATGTGTTGTGACTTGCCCTCAGACGCGGATCAGTTACAATCGGGGCTACGTACAGGCCGCTGCACCCGGGTTGTGACTTGCCCTCAGACGCGGATCAGTTACAATTCCAGGAGACGGAACCTCTGATCTCTCTGGGTTGTGACTTGCCCTCAGACGCGGATCAGTTACAATCGTAGTCTGCGACACGAGGATCAGCGAAGTGTTGTGACTTGCCCTCAGACGCGGATCAGTTACAATCCTATGGTTGATTGGAGATAAACATGGCTGGTTGTGACTTGCCCTCAGACGCGGATCAGTTACAATACACGATCACACGGATCGACTGCGTGCTGAGTTGTGACTTGCCCTCAGACGCGGATCAGTTACAATTTGTCGGCTACGCACGCGGCCAGTTGCATCGTTGTGACTTGCCCTCAGACGCGGATCAGTTACAATTCCCCCGTCGCCTTGGGCGGCGCGTTTGCTGGTTGTGACTTGCCCTCAGACGCGGATCAGTTACAATGCGCACAAGCAGAAGGCGTATCGGGACCGAGTTGTGACTTGCCCTCAGACGCGGATCAGTTACAATCGGCTCGCGGCGCTGCAAAAGGGCGTCAACGTTGTGACTTGCCCTCAGACGCGGATCAGTTACAATTACGGGCCGGATGGGCGTGACGTGGACGTGGTTGTGACTTGCCCTCAGACGCGGATCAGTTACAATCGCGTTCGGCAAAGGCGTCGCCAAGGCCGGGTTGTGACTTGCCCTCAGACGCGGATCAGTTACAATGGAGGGGTACTATCATATCCCGTTCGTCCAGTTGTGACTTGCCCTCAGACGCGGATCAGTTACAATTGCTGGGGTGCCAGCGGGTCGTGGAGCAACGGTTGTGACTTGCCCTCAGACGCGGATCAGTTACAATCAGGGCTATAAACGGGAGAACTGATTGGAAGTTGTGACTTGCCCTCAGACGCGGATCAGTTACAATAATGGGCACCGGCTACGTCACGAACACTTGGTTGTGACTTGCCCTCAGACGCGGATCAGTTACAATGAGATCACCTGGGCCAATTCGCTCTCGCTAGTTGTGACTTGCCCTCAGACGCGGATCAGTTACAATACGCCCCCGATTTTGTGCTACACTCAGGATGTTGTGACTTGCCCTCAGACGCGGATCAGTTACAATACCTTGCCCGCAAGGCCTTGCTTGGTAAGGATTTGCGGGCAAGTCGCGTCAGAATAATTCGAGCTGGCGGGGGGCTCGCGGGGCGGGCTTTCGCATTTTCCCCCAATAGGTTTCCATCCGGGCGAACTGCTTATCGGTGAGTGTGATGAGGCGAACTTCTCCATCGGGTGGCAGGAAGCTGCTGATCCGATTATAATGAACATCGGCGTTTTCCTCACTCGAACAGTGCCGAACGTACACCGAATATTGTAGCATTGTGAAGCCATCCTGCATGAGCCGTTTGCGGAAATCCGTATAGGCCTTCCGAGCCTTTCGGGTGTCGGTGGGCAAGTCGAACATCGCAAAGATCCACATGGCTCGGTATCCACTGAGAATCATAGATCGGGCAACTCCAGAGCTTCCTGTTCGCCGGCAAAACACCGTTGAAGCGATGCCATCGTGCGGTGCAGCCCCACCATCAACGGACTTTTGCATCCGCTGATGAACACGGTCTGATAGAGCACTTCGAGCAGGCGCGCCTTAAGGTCCTGAGTGAGATCGTCGGGCACGCCATCGCCTTCCACGATTTCTTTGACTTTGGCGTCCACATATCCGCGAAACGGCTCGACGAGATCATCCGCCAGGCAGAAGGCGTTGTAGCGGTTGCGATGGTGGATGCCGAGGCAGGGCAGCAGGCCCGTCGAGCAGAGGGCGCGGGCCACGGCGGCGCGCACGACGGTATAGCCGTAATTCAGTAGATTGTTGGGCGGCTTGCCATCGACCTTACGCCGGAACTCGACGTCTTGCAGGTAAGCGGCCCAATACTTGCGGCTTGCCTGGGCCTCAATGTTCTCCGGATCACCGGACCGGACACGTTTGTGCAGGGCCATCAAGGCAGGATAGGCCTCGCTGTCGGGCCCAAGCACGCGCGCCTGGTGCCTGATCTTGGCCTGTACGAGTTGCTTCCACAGCCGCTTTTTGACCGGTTCTTTGGCCTCGATCTGTTGGCGGAAGCGCTCGGTCTGGACGCTGTGGCTTTCCAGAGGCAGCAGCAGACCCGCCGGATGGTGGTTTCCTCCGCACAGCACGATGGCCGCTCCGGCATCGAGCAGCCGTGTGAAGACGGCGTGTGTATAGCTGACGCCTATGTGGTCCACCAGCAGCAGGCCGATATCCTCGCAGGGAATCTGCGACAGAACGTCCCCATTCTGCTTGATGACAAGCTGGTCATACCTGACCGATAAATACGTCCCTGCCGACGATATCTCGACAATCCGCTTGATCACCGCCGCGACCTCTCAATGACATGATCGCAATAGCTTCTCCTTCCGCTATCGGCATATCAGAGAGGTCACTTCAGCAATGGGCCCCTAATCGTGCACCAGAATCTTCCTGTCTCCCAAAGGGCCGATCCAAACCTTCACAGGTGGCCTGTCGTCGAACTCGCCGAGCTTCTGCAACTGCGCGGCCGAAAGTGCGATGTCTTCGCGCGCAGGCGCTTCATCGGTCTTCCTGCTTCTGCCTGCGTCCCAATGCGGAGTGAAATGAATGGTCCCGGTACTGTCGATCTTGAACACGACAAAGCAATCCAGCGTTCTTGTTTTCGGATGCCGCATTTCGACCATCTCGCCGATGGAGAGCGACATGACGAATCGGCCCTCGGCAGTATCCTCACGATGGACGGCAGGTTGTGGACTGCGGCCGGCAGATTTGGGAGGACGAACACGCCTGGCTGCATCAAATGTTGTCACTACACCCTGTTTCTTGTCCACGACCCACGTACCTTTCGCGTTCTCGCGGATTTCCACGTGATGGTTGTTCTGTGGGTCATAGATGCGCAGCCGGCGCGATGCAAATCGTGGATCCTCTGTGCTTCTGGGGTCAATGTCCTCCTCCATCCTTCGCGTCGCACCGTTGAAACGCCTTCGCTCCATCTTTACAGGTTTGCTCAACGCGCGCAACAATCTGATTCGGCGCACAGGGACGCCGCTGTGGAGGAAGAGGCCCTTTGTCGCCACGACTTCCTTGATCTGCTTCTCCGTGAAATGATCCGGATCAAGACCATTCTCACGGAGAGACTGTCTCAGTTCCTCGCGCAGCCACCGATCGCGCACAATGCCCGATTTGCCGGGCTTGACGTCGTTGAGGGCAAGCATTTTGCTACGCACGGCTCTGCGTGCGCCCTTGTTGGGTGCGCTCTCCAAGTGTTTCTGGAGATCGTCCCATCCTTTCGGTACTCTGAGATGGCTCGCTGTCAACTCCACTGCGAATATACGCTTGGTGAAATGCCTCGCTGAGCCGACAATCACTCCGAAGGGCTGATCTTTATGGAATTGTCCCGCTATCCGTCGCCTCTGCGGGCGATGAGATGTGACGATACGTGCCCATTCCTCCATGACCTGCGCGCGAAAGGTTTCCTTGTCCACCCAAGGTGCAGGCAGGGGCTCGCGATCGGGTACTCCCGCCCGTTCGGCCTTGCTCAGTTCCATCGCCTCAACGGCACGCGCGAGTTGTTGGAGTCGTTCCGGGCCGCTGAGAGCGACGACCAGTGCATCGAGTGCGTGTTCTCGGTGGTCGCCCCGATTCTTGCTTCCACCGGGTGCATACAGTCCCCAATCGCGTCGCAGCCAAGGCGTGTAGCGGCCTTTCGTGGTAAAGACGTGGCGGGTTCCGCTGAGCGCCTCACCGTAGAGAGCTTCGCGAAGCCAGTCAGCCACCTGACGCGATGCATAGGCGGTGTCGATCAATTGGGAATCGGCAAACCCGGTGATATCGGATACGTCCTTGTGAAGGTTGTCCCATTTGACCGGGTTGCTCTTCTTGAGATGACCGAGCCGTTGCTCCAGTTTGGCGAACTCGTCTTTCGAGAGCCATTCCTTGGGCGTCCGGTTGGTCTTGCCCCGGTTGCACCGCGTATGACAGAGGACCAGATTGTTCAAGCCGCTGCCGCCGCCCCGACTTTCAGGAATGACGTGATCGAGTTCCACTTCGAGTCCGCCGGCGGCCGCTTTCTCCGTGATCGTGTTGTTTCCATTGCCACAGTAGGCGCACTGCTGTCCTTGCTCCTGGCACAAGAGTACGCGCTTGACGGCTTTGTCCTGCTGCGTTCGGGTCAGTCCAATCAGGCCGAACTGCGCGACTATTTCGTTGCGTTTCTTCTCTCGCGTACGATTGGCCGCCAACTGATCGTTACGGACTTTGGCTGGTAATTTTGCCTCTCGGGCCAATTCAATAACAACGCGATCCGGTCGGCCGAACCGACGCAGATAGGCCTGGACATGCCGTCGCACTTCATGGATCGCCTTGCGGACCACTGGATTGCTCAGGGCCTGCGGGGCTGGCGGAAGGAGGTCGGGGTGCTTTCGTTGGAACCGTCGAATGGCACCACTCGGTCGCGTTCCAGCAAAGCCGTATCGCTCGCGTTGTTCGGGGGTTGCGCCGTTGTCCGCATCTTCGGCAAACCGCTTGCGGGCCTCGTTGACGGTGGCTCCTTCATCTCGCATGTAAGGCAGCAGGTTCTGAATCGCTCGTCTGGAGAGCTGCAATCGGATATTGGGGTTAGGTCGGGATTCCCAGACCGCGATCAGGCGTTGGGTCTTCTCGTCGTCAAGACCCCACCAGTCGTGACAGCCTCGTTCAAAGCGGGCATGGTGGCCTGCCTGCTTCGGGTCGAGCTTGAGGATCGCTCGATTGACGGATTCTTTCTGATGGTCCGTCATGTTTGTCCAGGCCGCCTCGCCGATAGCGTGCCAGACCACCTCGCGATAGAACCAGTCTGTATTCAGGCCCCGTTTCGGATCGGCATCCAGGCTCAGAGCGTATTGGCTCTTGGCAGGTCCTTTATGGATGCCCAGGGCCTTCCGGACAGTCGCCGGGCTGGCGGTTTTCTGGCGTCGCAAGGCATCGACCGCTGCCCGGCGTTCATCGGGATTCAGCGGTCGCCGCGTCTGCCCTGGTGGAATGATGCGAATGTTATTGACGGTCTCGATTACAAGGAATTCCTGTGCGTGCATGTCGATGCGCGGACAACCCAAATCCGTCGGTTCCAGGTCACAGCGTCCGAGCACGCCCGTGTTCCAGTACGTGTGCCGCTGCCCGAATAGTATTCCCTTCGTCCGCCATGTCTCGTCGCCTTGATTTTCATCGAGCCGTCGAAGACGTTCATCGGTCAACTGGCGGGCAAGATCGCCATCGAATGATCGCTGCCTGTTCCACAAGGCCAAAAGCTCCTCGCGAATCAGGTCGCGGTCGGCACAGAACTCATAGACGGGCTCCTTGGCGGCGTTCGTTCGGTTGCGAATCGGCAGGCGCGCCTCCATTCCCTTCTGCCCCACGGCGTTTCTGCGCTCCCTATAGAGGGTTGCCATCAATTCACCGAAAGTGCGTACATTTCGTTCCCGCATCGTCTGCCGGGTGTGGTCGATGGCTTCCTTCATCTTTCCTGCATCCTGATCGTCTTCTTCGACATCGACGCCGTATGCGCCCCGCCGCTGGGCCATGTGCAATAGGATGCGCCCGAATTCAAATGCGCTCAGTGGGCGATGGAGCCCCTCGGCGCGGAGCAACCACGGATTCAGTTGGAACCATTCTCGGGAGGTAATCTCATCGGCTGGTATGCACCCAGCGTTCCGCAGCCATGTTCGCATCTGGTGCTTCCGCTGTGCCCGCCGGGCGATGTTTCTCCGTTGACTGCGGTAGGCTCGCCTGACTTGATTCTTAGGAGCCCCTCGTTTGTCGTCCCGCTCTTCAACCCCAGCGGGAAAGACGCTGACGCCCATCTTGACGGTGTGTTGCTCCGTATCGACCCAGGCTGAGCCGACGGAATTGGTGCCGATGTCCAGTCCCAGGATCTTCATGCTGTTTTTCCTCTCATTCGCCGAAATCCGCATTTTCCCCTTGACAACGCCATGTGCCGATGTCATGCTTGTGGCATTGTAACTGATCCGCGTCTGTGGGTTTTTCACAACAAGACGAAAAATTCGCAGGCACCAGCCTTCGGGCGACCGCCGTAGCGCGTGCAACCCACGTCCTGCGGCTATTTTTTTTCACGTCCTTTCGTGTCGAAGTCTCATTTTTGTCGAGAACCGGATGTTCCAGCAGGTATAGTGATGGTTTTTGGTGCCCGCGCCAAGGAAAACCCGTCCCGTTCCCCAAGGACGCTTCCCGCATCTACTCATCTACGCTTCTGCTCATACACACTGCTGCCCTTGTATGTTCCAATGGGCCCGACAGGGCCGAGGGAAAAGCGGACGACGAGGGCCTCAACGATTCCGCCGTGTTTGGTGAGAGGGGTTCTGGAGTTCGGTGCGCATTCCCGTGAGAGACCAAGATACTCTCACTGATAGTTGCTGCCCAGACCGATCCATGATGTTGCGACCGGCCTGGGCATCAATCTATAATGCAACCGGAGGCACCGAGAGCCCCAGATATGGCCGTGGGGGAATCGTGCTTGTTTACACCCTATGGACTTGTCAAAGAGTCGAGAATTTTCAATATCCATTTTTCAGCCACCAAATGCACTTCTGACCAGCACTTAGCCTTATTGGTCATTTCTCACGGGATTCGGGGCCCTTTTCGGGCATAGCGAGCGGTGTCTTCCGTCAGGTTCCGGCCTTCTTCAAAGATGTGGGCGGTCCAGTAGTCCGCCCAGTGGAGAAGCAATGTCAGCGGCTCTTCCTTATGGGCAACGCAGTGGTTGTCGTCGATGTACTGGCCGTCGTGGTACAGAATCGCCTGGGCTTCCGCATTGGACAGCGGGATGTATTTGCCCACCAAGTAGAGGCTCCGGGCTGCCTGGCCCATGTAGGGAAGCTCCAGACTGGTCTTGTAGGCGATGTTCCGGTGGGTGACTTCCCACTGGTTGGTGTTCCTGAGGTATAGGGGCTTTCCCGGCATTCCAACCTTGCCGACATCATGGAAGAGCCCGACGATGACGCAGCTTTCGTCCGAGAGTGCTGGTGCCAAGCAGTCACGCATGGTTAGCAGGGTTGTGGCGACGGCGACGCTGTGTTGGAGTAGGCCTTGCTCATTGTTAAGGTGGAAGCGGGTGCTGGCCGGACTGGTCAGCCAAGAGGTCTCGGACTCGAGCATGGCGATGAAGCTGTCGAACTCATCTGTCCGTTCGACGACCCTGGCCTTCAGGCCGGAATATCGCTCTGTCAATGTCATGCTGCCTCCAGCTTGGTGTAAATGTCGTTCTTGATGATGGCCTGAACGCTGCTGGCGAACCATTTCCTGCCGGTTCGAGTCAAGAAGCCCTCAGCATTCAGCCTGTCAGCAATCTTCCGGTATGAGTATCTGGAGTCATGGCGAAGATGTGTCATGCGATCCACGACTGCCAGTTCATTGGGGTTGGGCAGCAGTCTTTTTCCGTCAAGAATGAAGCCATAGGGGACTGGTCCGTAGGATTCAAACTTGGCCTTTTTGTAGCGAAGTCCGTCACGGGTGCGCTCGACGATGGTCTCCCTCTCCCACTGAGCTATGCTGCCAAGGACATTCAGAATCAGCTTGCCTGTGGCGTTGCTGGTGTCGAAAGACTCCTGTATCGACGAAAATGCGATGCCGTAGCGGTCAAAGACATCCTGCACGAGATAGCCCAGGTCACGGACACATCGGGTTAGCCTGTCAAGACGATAAATCACCAGGATGTCGAATTCCTTGCTTTTGGCCGATGCTATCATCTTGGCGACGCCATCCCGATGGAGGTCCTTTGCTGATTTGCCTTCATCAGCAATGAGGTCCACGAGTTGCCAGCCCTTGGCGATGCAAAAGGCACGAATGCACTCGGCCTGGTTTTCGAGCGAGATGCCTTCCTTGACCTGCTCTTCAGTGGAGACACGGACGTAGCCGAGGGCCCTCGTCTTTGTATTTGTGTTACTCACAGAACAAGACAAGGCTTTCGGCTGGCGGTCTTTGGTTTTGGCGGTTGGCTTTGGCGTCATTGGGTGCCCCTTTCAGGCCTTTTTGTCCATTTGTTATACTGGAAACAATGCCTCTCCTTTGAGGATTCACGAAGGAAAAGTGGGAAAAAGTTGAGAAAAAGTTCCTCTCATTTGCAGTCTCCCCACGATTCGCCGACCTTGAAAGATACGGTCAGCCTGACGCCCTCAAGGTCCATCTCCATCAGTTCCCGTAGATGGGGTATGGACTCCTCGACAGTGTCCCGATCAACAGAAAGCAGGAACCCGTCATGGAGCATCGCGTCGATCTGCCAGCCAGCCCTGTGGAGCCTCAGCATGACGATCTTGGCAATATCTGCCCCGCTCCCTTGCACAGCGGTGTTGACGACCTGACGCTCTGCCTTGAGTCTGCGTGACCGATTCGGGGATTTCAGGTCGGGCAGGGGCCTGCACCTGCCGTAGTAGGTTTCGACATATCCATGTTCACGGGCTGCTTCGACAGCCGATTTCTTGAACGCCATTATCTCTGCGATCCGGCTTTCGTAGGCGTCCATCAGTTCTCTGGCCTCAGTGATGCGAATCCCAAGGCTCTGGGCGACACCGGGGGCTTGTTGCCCATAGAGAATGCCGAAGTTGAGGACCTTGCCGATTCTTCTCTGGGCGTCGGTGACCTCGTCATAGGGGATGTGCATCATGTCGGCGACGACCTGCTTATGAAGGTCGATGCCTTGCTGCCAGCATCGGCGGAAGTATGTGTCTCCCGCCAAGGCTGACAGAATATGAAGCTCAAAGGAATCATAATCGGCTGAAATGAAGACCTTGCCCTCGCCTGGTATGATCGCCGCCCGGCCCTCTCGTGGCAGGTTCTGGATGGACATGTCCTTGGTGTATAGTCGGCCGGAGGCGCAGTCATTGGTGAACTGGTAGTACAGGCGTGAGGTTGTCCTATCAACGGCGTTATAGTATGAGGCGAGTGATGCTATCAGCTTCGTGCATGAGCGGTACTGAATGACGTGCTCGATAGCAGGGTGGTCGATTCGTTCAAGAACAGCCTTCGCTGTGGAGACCTTGCCGGACTTGGTGGCAGGGAAGTGGTATTGGTGGATGCCGAGGTCCACCATCAGCTTGGCAAGCTCTTGCGAGCTATTCAGATTGATCCTGTGCGACGTGCTGAAGAGATGGTAGGCGTTTGCTTCTGCCAAGTTCCTCTGTTCCTGGAGGCTGTCAATGATGTGGCCCAGTTTGGCGACATCGACGATCAGCCCGCGAGCTTCAATGGCGGCAAGCACAGGCCTCAAGTCTCTTTCAAGTTGATCGATGAATGGGCTGTTCATGTGCAGCGGTTCGGGGAGTTCATCCTGGCGGTTGCCTGAGCGCAGATTGCCTCTGTCAAATAAGCTGCTGGATGTCATGTGTCGGCTGTCACAATGGTGTCAGGATTGCGTGGCTCTGCCCTGATAGTATTATATACCGATCTGTATTATCTTCTTAGTAGGGGAGCATGTCAAGGGAAAAAAGGTCAGAAATTTATCTGTGTGGGTCTCTTTTCGGTGGGACGGTGGAAGGTGTGGATGACAGCGAGGAGGGCCGGTTGTTTCTATGTATGTGCATACATCAGAACAAGAAAAGGCTTTCTGGAGGACCGTTCCCTCTTGATCTGCCCTTACGGAATGTCTCTCAGTCGCTGAGATTGCGAGAAGGGACAGTAGCCGAGTCCTTCCTTCTCCATCCCCATAGGAAAGCCTTTCGGACGTCAGAGGACATTCCGAGATTTGTCGGCCATTCTTATAGCTGGGGTTTGAGGGGATTCCTGTGCCGTGAAATTCCTGCTAACCATTCTGGCGATTTCGGTTCATGGGGCGAAAGGCCGATTGATTTGGTGGCAGATAAGGTGCAGTGTCATGACTGGATGTGGAATTCCTGTGGACTGATGTGAGAGTATCCTCTCTCTGCCTCACATCAACCCCGTGCTTACTCTGTGGTGATTTCAATCAGCGCATTTTCTGAAGACCAGTAGCCACCTGACACCTTTAGTCTATACTGATGATTGTCGGGTACATCGAACACAAGTCGCCCCTGTTTGGAAACGCCGGGATTGAGACTCTCCATGACTCCGAGAACGTTGTCAACGGCCCAAGCCTTACTGGATGTTTCGTACTGTGCATTGTTCTCGTCCACAAGCTCGAAGGGCGGTACGGTGCGAGCTTTCGCATCGTTATTGCGAACAGTCAGCTCGATCATCAGGTACGACGCATCTGCCTTTTCATTTAAGAACGGATTGTCGCTGAGCCTATCTATGTACGATGCCTTCCAGACGCAGTATGATGTATAACCAACATGAACAGTCTCTCCCATCTTATAGACGCTTGGAGCGCTGCTCCCTGGCCGTGAAGTTCTGCGTGAACTCGAAGAAGACGGCGACCTATCAGAACCGGACTGTGAGAGATAGCCAATCACCACCAAGATAACTATGATTATCAGGCATCCGCTTCCACACCCTGACCCCGATTTCTGGACACGTCTTCCTTTCTTTAGAACATAGCCGCACTTAGGGCACGATTCTGCTTTCGAACTGACTTGGTTGTCGCACTCAGGACAGCTTATTAGAGCCATTACGGTCTCCCTTGTGAGCCCCCGGCCAATCAGTACCCCCAAGTGGTGGAACACATCTGAGTATTCGGAACATTGCAGAAACGACGCCTCGGATGGGCCCCTTTCTCTTGATGACCAAGATGGCGTATTCAGAGCATGTAGGTGTATATCGACAGCATTGCCGAATGCACAAAGGGGTGACTCGCTGGTACAGGCGTATAATGCCGATAATGAGATTTGTGACAAAGCTCTCCATCTGCAGTCTCCCGCTTGACTTCTTCAGTAGTCCCACCACATGGAATGACACATGGTGATTCCGACCTCAACGAGTCTGTAGCGGACGGCCTAAGGATAGCGAGGGAGATAGTGTTTTGTCCAATGAGTCAAGAGACCATATTGGGTCCAGAGAGTATACTGAACATCCTTGAGTTGGCCGCCAGACATTTCGGACCTACCACTCATAGAATATACAATCACCCCATCTGGCCATTCCGCTTGCGGGTGAAGACTGCTTCCATCAATGGCGTCTTCGACCATAGCTATGGGCATGCCACTAACTAAATATCCGCCCTCAAGGCCATCTGACACTCGCTTAGGGCTCGTAAGGCAATAGATTCGGAAATAGCTCACGTTTGACTGCGGCCCA
>CAZSXM010000083.1:0-15683 GCA_964610435.1 uncultured Pirellulales bacterium
CAGAACCGCCCCATGGCCGCCTAGAATCTACCTACAAACGTGCAGTGCACCCTTTTCCGGCTTCTTCAGCCCTTTCGCGCTTGACAGATGAGGAAAAAGTGCCTATGGATGGCCGGATTATTCACCGTTCAGCGGTGGATTCGTCTATCCAAGTATCTTGTTCCAACAGAAGGAGGCCATCGACTATGGCAAAGAAAGCGGCAGCACAAGCAACGGCAAAACCCATGACCAAGAGTGAGATCGTATCGGGAATTGCCGATGAGACGGGTCTGACTAAGAAACAGGTCAGCTCGGTGTTCGAGGCGATGAGCGGTCAGGTCCAGAAGAGTCTTGGCCGGCGCGGTCCCGGCGCCTACACAATCCCAGGCCTGATGAAGTTGACGGTCGTTCGCAAGCCCGCCACAAAGGCCCGCAAGGGCATCAATCCGTTCACGGGAGAAGAGACCACGTTCAAAGCCAAGCCGGCGCGCAATGTCGTGAAGATTCGACCCCTGAAGAATCTCAAAGACATGGTCTGATTCCTGGGACATCGAGAACATCCGCCCGGTCCTCCGACTGGGCGAAGACGATCGCGACGGGGCGCGTGCAAGATCGCAGTGCCCCGCCGCTTTGGTTTCTGCTGCCCGATTCGTCTCGGCCCGGCCTTTGTTCGGCGAGTTGGGAGCGGCGACGCACTTCCGCTCGTCCTGAAGGACGCCCGGCACAGCAGGCCCAATAGCAGAGCGCAACGCTCACTGTCCGATCCGAAACCGTAAGCGACCGTCCAACGCAGCCTTCGGACTCTCGGACCCGCCGAGCCGGTCGACGGCGGCGACTCACGTGAAAAGGCTTGGCAATGCGGGCCGGTGTCGGGGCAGGTCGTTCATGGATTTGGGCTCCGCAAATTGGGTGTCAGAGGTCCAGGCAGGAAGACACGCTCAAGCGTGAACTCAAACCGACGTTCGGCTATTCTGGTGTTTCCAGAATAGTATTTTACCGGATTCTGTGGCCGAATGCGAGGTTCTGCCTGGACTGACGTGCGGGCACGCACTACAGCAGTCGCAGCGTGGCGATGGTATAGTATCCCTGGTCGTCGAGCAGGGAACGGACGAGGGCGACAAATACGGGCCGATCCTCGTCCTTCGCGTAGAGCCGGATCCTCAGGTCGTAGCGACCGACTGGTAACTGACCTGGAATCGAGAACCTGTAGTCCTTGGCGTAGATCGTGTTCCCGGAATTCGGCATCCAGCGTTGGTTGCCCGCATCGAACTCGAACTCGGCGATCTCGGTCCCGACGAGTCGTACCTGTAGTACATACGGATTATAGGCCGGGGCCACACCTCGATTCTCCCACGCCAGGCGGAGCCGGTGCCTTTGGCCGGCGTGTAGTGCATCGGGGACATCGACACGGTGAAGGAAATACCAGTATCCGCAGCGGTTCAGCAGCTCGACCGTGAGGTCCGGGTTGTCCGTGTACCAGTCGCGCGCGTCCCCGTGGTAGCCGATGTAGGTGGCCCGCAGGGTCGCCAGGGCGCCGCGAAAGAAGTCGGCGCCGCTGTGCCCTTTGCCGAATCTCTCCAGCGATGAGCCGGGCGCGGCCAGCCAGTTGCCGGCCCGCTTGACGTGGCTGTAGTGCTCCAGTTCCAGGACGGTCGGACGATCCCGCCAGATGTCGGTGAACAGCTCGGGGCTGCGCACGGTCCATGTCTCGGTGTGAGCGGTGATGAACCAGTCCACCAGGATGCTATCGTCGCGGTAGGTCAGGCCTTTCTCGACGATATAGCGGTGCATCCGCTGCCGTTCCTGCTTGTCCGAAATGGCGTACACGAAGTCGTCCGAGACGACGATCTGCGTGTTGGGGAAGTACTTCACGTGCAGGTCGATGTGCTTGCTTCTCGCTTCGTATCCGTAGTGCTTGCGGCTGCCCGAATGCAGATGGCCCTCGCCCCAGTCGCCGATGCTGCCAACGTCGATATAGCGAAGCCACGGCTTGCCGTCATAGCGGGCGGCGAAGGCGCGGAGAAAGTTCTCCAGCTTCTCCAGAAAGATCGGGTCGTCGAAGCCCGGTTCCCACGGGCCGTCGGGGCCGACCTCCTGACCGTTGCGGTAGAAGCCGCCTTCGGCCCCGGCGTCCTTGACCCATTTGGGCGTGGCGAACTGCTGCTCGATGCGGTCGGTGCTGGTCTCCTTGCACGAGATGCGAAAGGCGATGCCCAGCCCGTGTCCGACCCACTTGTCGATGATCCGGTCGATCACGTCCCAATCGAAGCGGCCTTCCCGCGGCTCGAGATAGGCCCAGGCCAGACGGATATACACATGATCCATGCCCGGGAATTCCGTCAAGTCCTCATCCCTGGCGATGATGTACTTGTTGATATGGTTGTCGGGGAAGTGGTGGTACCAGCCCTTGTGCGGATTCTCCAGTGCGATTCGGTCGTCCCAATGCGGCCGCATGTCGATCCGGCGGATCGGCGGCACCAGCGGTTCGGCAAGCGGCGCCCTCGGCCGGCCGCCACCGCCGATGCGGTCGGGCCCGTTGTTGACCACGACGTGCAGATTCGTGAAGATTCGATCCATGTCCCGCGCCCAGGGGTTGTCCCGGCTGCGAGGATTGATCTCAAAACCCCACGTGTGCTCGAACTCATCGGTCACACGTCCGGCCGGACCCCACTCCGTGACGAGTGCGTACACGTCCCAGGCGGTGTCGTCCACCACATAGGCGCCGTAGTCCTGGAAGGCTTGTGCAAGGATGCGGGCCGGCTCGGTCTCCAGACCCATCCCGTCGATCGGAATGCTCGGCGGCAGGGCCAGCAGCGCCCCCATCCGGCACTCTTTCACCGGGTCGCCCTGCGTGCCGTACACACGAACGGCGTATCCGTCCGCTCGCCGGGCCGGCCAGCGATAGCCGCGCGTCTCGTCGTCGTAGTGGAGATTGCGGGCGGCGTAGAGATTGACCTTCAACGCATGGCGGATCGGTCCGGCGCCGGGGACCAGCTCGCCGACGCGCAGCGTCCCGCCGATGCAGGACAGACCCGAACCGCCGTGGGCGCCGTAATAGCCGGGGCCGTAGAGGTCCTCATCGCCGAAGAGATGCCGACTTGTCCCGTATTCGGACGTACAGCGGGCGAACGGCTGGGTCTGCTTGATCGTCCGTCCGTCCGGCATCAGCACGGCCAGACCCGAGTTCGGGGTCAGGCCGTCCCACGTGTCGGGACTGACGATGAAGTCGGTGGAGATCGGCGCGCTGAAGAGGATATCACCATCGATCGTGCAGCGGCTGCGGTTGCGATTCCATCCGGCGTCGTTGCGATAGATATCGAGCATCGGCGCATCAGGGGTCAGTACGATGAGATCTTCGTCCACCGTCATTCCGCGCTGCGTCGCTTGCTGAATCTGCGCATGCACGTATTCGGCCTCGTCGCCGATCGGCATGTTCCAGATGCTCTGAGAATCAAACGGTTGCCGCAGGGGATCGCGCGCGAAACCGCCTGTCGAAGTCAGCAGCACCAGCATCGCCACCACGCATCGCTTCAGAGCACATCGTCCGAACGGTTTTCCGGAGTTCATACTGCACCCCTTCGGAATCAAAATGAGGCAGTCTAACGCCTATTGGGCTCAAGTGGTCAGGCGTCACTACACAGTCTGGCTGGAGTGGCCTGAGCTGTCAATCGTGAAAGGCCCGACTTCAGGAGCACCTGGCGCGCCCCGTGGAGTGATGGCGGCGGCGGTTTTCAGTTGTTTGGATTCGAAGGGTACAATAGCATGAGTGAGTCATGGGCTCGATCTGCGATATGAACAGGGTGTAGGGCGTGGAGCACAGATGAACCCGCTGCGATTCTCGTATTTTCAACTGACGTTCGGCCAGGAAGAAACGTACCTGCATCAACGAATGCTGGGGCGAGATGTGGGACCCGTATTCTCCGAACTACAAGACGCTGACCGAGCCAAAGACGGCGGCGGTGGCCGTCTCGGAGACGCGGTCGTCAATCGACATCGCCGTCGAACTGCTCGCGCCGTTTGTGACGGTGGCGGTGGCCCTTCACGCGGGTGTTACCCGCGACAATGTGCAGGAATGCTCGGCCGTCGCGTGACGGTGTTGAGCTGCGCATGAACACCTTCCAAGGAGATCCTCCTATGAGCGCACGACTGATCTTCGCCGCCGTCGTCGTCCTGGCCCTCGGCCTGCACGCAGCCGTCCCGGCGGCACCACCCGAGGTCAAGGAGCGCGTATTCGTCCTGACCGACATCTCGAACGAGCCGGACGACGAGCAGTCCATGGTGCGGTTTCTCGTGTATGCCAACGAGTACGACATCGAGGGCCTCGTCGCCACAACCAGCACCTGGCTGCGGAACAAGACACGTGAGGACCTCATCCGCCGCCAG
This sequence comes from uncultured Pirellulales bacterium, assembly GCA_964610435.1. Lineage (GTDB taxonomy): Bacteria > Planctomycetota > Phycisphaerae > Sedimentisphaerales > Anaerobacaceae > Anaerobaca. The sequence goes on from CAZSXM010000083.1 coordinate 4,363, forward strand.
ATCGACGCCTACGGCCAGGTCCGCGACAACCTCTTGCGCCATGCTCCCGGCTTTCCGACGCCCGAGCACCTGCGGTCGGTCACGCGGACGGGCCAGCCGGGCTACGGGATGGCACACGTCGGCCAGGGACGAAGCACGCCGGGATCGCAGTTGCTCATCGAGGCCGCCGATCGCAACGACCCGCGTCCTCTGTGGGTCAGCGTCTGGGGCGGGGCCAACACCCTGGCCCAGGCCCTCTGGGACGTCCGCGCCTCCCGATCGCAGGACGACGTCAACCGCCTGGTGAGCCGGCTGCGGGTCTATACCATCTCCGATCAGGACGACGCCGGGTCGTGGCTCCGCCGGGAGTTCCCGGAGCTGTTCTACATCGTCTCCCCCAGCACGCAGGACTGGAAGGAGTATTGGCGGGCCACCTGGACGGGGATCGCGGGCGACCGGCACTACCGCAATGGCCCCGGCCACCACTTCGAGATGGTGGACAATCCCTGGCTGGAGGAGAACGTGATCCGCGACCACGGCCCGCTCGGCGCGCTCTACCCGCGTCTGGAGTACATCATGGAGGGCGACACGCCGTCGTTCCTGGGTCTGGTGCGCAACGGCCTGGGCTGGCACGTCAGTCCGGGCTACGGCGGGTGGGGCGGACGCTACGTTCTGTACCAGGCGCATGGCGAGACGCGCCCCGCCTGGACCAACAGCCACGACAGCCGCGACACGGTTCGGACCGACGACGGACGCGAGCACACCTCGGACCCCGCCACCATCTGGCGCTGGCGGGAGCACTTCCAGAAGGATTTCGCCGCCCGCATGGACTGGTGCGTGGCGGACGCGTATGACAAGGCCAACCACAACCCAATCGCGGTCCTCAACGGCGACACCTCGAAGCAGATTGTCGAGATCGTAGCCAAACCCGGCGAAACGGTCCATCTCACGGCCGCCGGGTCCTCCGATCCCGACGGCGACGACCTGACGATCACGTGGTTCGTTTACCCCGAGGCCGGCACGTTCCGAGGCGAAGTGGAATTGGCGGCGACGACCGGTGAAACGACCCGCTTTGTCGCCCCAGGCGTCAAAAAGCCGGAGACCGTCCACGTCATCCTGCAGATTGAAGACAAGGGCTCGCCCAGCCTGTTCGCCTATCGACGCGCGATCATTACCGTCCAACCGTGACAAACGAGGATGTGCATATATGTCACCAACTCTTGAAGAGTGCAAGCTGTAACAAGGAGCCATCATGACGACACACCGTTCAGAACATCGGAATCTGCCGGTCATCACGTCTTCGCTCGTCGCCGTTGCTATTGTGGCCTTGGTCTTCTGGACAAGTTCGACCTGCCGTGCGGCCATCTCCGAGACCGCCCGCAATCTTCTGCTGGATGCCAGGGTGTCGGGCAACGTCGAGTCTCTCGACCAGGGGCTTCGCGGGGCACCCGACCACATGATCTTCGATCTCCAGGAGGGTGTTTTCGCCAGAGCCTCGCAATGGCACGAATACGGCGTGGGATTCGGTGCCGACCTCGGGGTCGTCGACGAGGATCGTCCCGTCTGGTGGATGGCCGAATGGCCGCAGCCGGTGCAGGTCAATCTGATCGCGCTGAGCGGCACATACGACAATCAGCCGCAACCGGCGACGGGCTGGAGGATCGAATTTCGCCGCGAGGGGCAATGGATCACCCATGCGCGCGGCGTCGGAGGTTGGTATGACCGAGGGTACTACATCTGGGGCGGACCGGGCACCGAGCCGCTGACGATGGACGCGTTGCGGGTCAGCGTGTTCAGCCGGGACGACAAGATCCGCATCCGGAGCGTTCATTTCCGGGGAGAGCCAGGCAAGTCGTGGATCGCGGCCTACTGTCCGCCGATTGCGGCGCGCATCGTCGCTCCCGACTCGCCCATCCGGGCCACCGAGGCGGCAGAGTTCTCGGCTGTACCCACGCTGGGCGATATCCAGAGCTGGTCCTGGGACTTCGGCGATGATGCACGGGCGACCGGCCGCACCGTGCGCCACGCCTTCACCCGCACCGGCGAGGTGGAGATTGGACTTCAGTTCTCAGACGGCGAGCATACCGATCGGATCCGTCGAACGGTGACGGTGCTGCCGCCGGTCGAGGCCCGCATCGTGCCGTTGACGGAAGCGGTGATGGTCGGACAGCCGGTAGCGTTTTCCGCGGCCGGGTCGCTCGGCTCGATCCGCGAGTATCGGTGGGATTTCGGGGACGGCGTCCAGGCCTCCGGACGGCAATACAAACATGTTTTTGCTGAGCCCGGCATCTACAAGGTCACGCTGACTGTCACCGACGGCACGTACGAGGACGACTGCCTGGCCTTGGTTCGCGTTCACACCGAGCAGACGGTCGGCCTGCCGCAGCTTCTTCTCGACACCGACGCCAAGAACGAGCAGGACGACCAGCATTACATCGGCTACGCGCTGTTCAGCGAGCTGGACATCCTGGGGATCAACAGCGTGCACCACGGCGGCGGGCAGGAACCGATCAACTACGCGGAGATTCAGCATGTCATCGAGCTGTCGCGGCAGAGCGGCCTGCCGGAGAACCGTGTGCCATTTGTTTTTCGCGGGGCCAATCGACGTCTATCCGTCCCTGGAAGCGGCCACTGGGAGGACACCGCACCGATCGCGACTGAGGCCAGCGAGGCCATCCTGGCGGCGGCGCGGGGGGCATCGCTCGACAATCCCGTGTGGATCGTGCCGGTCGGACCCGGCACCAACCCCGCCTCGGCGATTCTACAAGCCTGGCGTGAAGGTTTCGAGCTCAAGGACCGTATCCGCATCATGTGGCTTGGTGGCTCCAATAACGAGATCATCAACGAATTCAACGGCAACAACGACCCGTGGTCCATGTACGTCGTCTGTCATAGCGGAATCGAGACGTGGATTATGCCGGCTCCCGTCGGGGCGCGCGTCGCCATCGATAAGACGAAGGAAGGCCACTTGTACGCCGACCATCCGCTCGGGCAGTACCTCAAGAGCATTGTCCCCGCGAGGAACAAGGCCCTCTATGACGCCAGTTGCCTCTCGGCGATCATCAGCAAGCACCTCGGCCTCGGCTGGATCAAGGAGACCGACCCGGTGGTCGTGGCCGGACCGCAGAACGGATATCGCTGGACCAGGACCAAACAGCCGACAGCCGTTCAGGTCATCCGCCAGATCGATCAGAAAGCCATGCAGCGGGACCTGTTCGAGTCGATGAAGGGCCAGCCGACAAGGCTGCTGAATGCCGATGCCACGGCGCAACATCAGTGACGGGTACGGGTGACGGCAATTCGCTGATCCCGCCCTCTGCCCGCCGGTCGGCCGCCGGGATGCAGGTTCACCGATCCGAAGAACGCACGTTGGCCTTCGACCCAAACGAAAGGTTGACGAGCACCTCGAACTGCTTGGCGTCGTGGCTGGCCAGGCGGAAGATATCCGGCGCGCCGCTGCCGGTCAGGTCGCCCACCTGCCCGTTGTAGATCCCCTCGTTGGTGACCAGGAACTTCTCCCAGCGGCGATGGTCGCCCTGGTTGAGGTAGATAACGACCGGGAACTCCTCGGCGCCCAGCGCGCGGGCGCGGCCCATGTTGGCGCCGACGAGCACGTCGTAGTGCCCGTTGCCATTGAAATCGAAGACCTGGAGCGTGTGGGCAGCGATGAACTCGTCGGCAATGACGTGCTCGACCCACGGACCCTTGCGCGGGTCCTCGGCGCGGTACCACGAAACGGGGTAGCCCGCGCGCTCCGAGTGCGAGACGAAGACCTCGGCGCGGCCGTCGCCGGTAATGTCACGGCAGAAGACCTTGGTTGCGTTGCGGGACCAGTCGCCGGTCTGGTTGTGCCATTTCTCGTCGATCGAGCGGACGACCCACTTGCCCGTCAGATCGCCGCCGGGGTTCTCGACCCAGTACCCATTGGTCGCCACGTCGGGTAGGCCGTTGCCCGTAATATCGCCCACGTCCATCCCCTCGTGCAGATTCGGGATTGCGAAATCCTGCACCTTCGTCCACTGCGTGGGCGAATCCTGGCGGAAGACCAGAAACCGGTTGCCCTGGTACGTGATGGCCACCAGTCCCACCTTGCCGTCGCCGTTGAAATCCGCCAGTGCAACGTCCTTGACGAACGCCGGAACCTGCCCGATGTGGTGGGCGGCCCAGGCGTCGCGGGTCGGATCGCCCTTGGGCCGGGGATTTGCGTACCAGTAGATCTCCGTCGGCGCGCCGGCCTGTTTCCACTCGCCCGGATGGGCCAGGCCCAGGACGTCGAGATGGCCGTTGTTGTTGATATCGGCAGCGGCAAGGTCGCCTGTGGCGAACGGGCTGCCGTTCGGGGCCTTCTCGGCGATCAGGTGCCGGGTCCATCGCGTTCCGCCGTCGTGCGTCTGGTACCAGCACAGCACGCCGCCGTGGCCGTTGTTGTCCTGCAGGAGGATGTCGAGCAGGCCGTTGCCGTTGACGTCACCCATCGCCCGGGCCCACCACAGCACCGCGTCGGTCTCGATTGCACGGGTCTCGAACTGCAGGGCCGCCCGGCTCGACAAAGGCAACGGCCAAGCCAGGAACCAACCGGCGACGACCGCCGCCACGACCATCCTGGGCCCCTGTCGGACGCAGGATACGACTGATCCAGCATACGTGGCATCCATTCGAGCACCTCCTTACCAAAGGTACGTCCGTAACTGATGGAAAGGACCGTACCGGCAATCTGGGCCCCGTGTCAAGACGCTTCGTACTCTGGACGCCAGCGACGGCGAAGAACCTATCGGTTGTTCTCAGCGGTGGGAACGTGGTAGGATACCGTGCGTGTTAGACGCCGGAACGCATGCATTCAGGAGCAGGTCATGAGAGCGACAGTTGCGTTTTTGCTTGTCGTCGTGCTGATGCCGATGTTCGGCGGTCTGTGCCCTGCAGCAGACGCTCGAGAACGGATCGATCTGAAGGGGACTTGGCAGGTGGCCGAGGGGAGCATGGACTCAATCCCGCAGCAGTTCGGGCATACGGTACCGGTGCCGGGGCTGGTCGATATGGCGGAGCCGGCCTTTGCCGAGGTCGGCAAGAGAAGCGAGCGGCGGCAGGCCTTCTGGTATCGCCGGACGTTCACCGTCGAGGGAGAGATTCCCGACGTGGCGATGCTCAAGCTCAACAAGGCGCGGTACGGCACGAAGGTCTGGCTCAACAGGCATCTCGTCGGCGAGCATCTGCCGTGCTTCACACCGGCGCTGATGGACGTCAGGGCTTACGTCAAGGGATCGGGGCAAGACAACGATCTGATCGTGCGCGTCGGGGCCGACCACGACGCCCTGCCCGCCGGGCAGCCAACCGGCTGGGACTTCGAGAAGTACCTCTATATCCCAGGCATCTACGACGACGTGGTGCTGATCCTCACAGGCGAGCCGTTCATTCGAAACGTCCAGATCATCCCGGACGTCGAGGCCGAGCAGGTGCGGATCATCGCCGAACTGGAATCGTCGCGATCGGGCTCCTGCGCGACGGTGTGCCAGGTCTCCGAGGCCCGCAGCGGCAAGGTCGTCGCTGCTGTGGAGCGGGCGGATGTCCCCTGCTCCGGCGAGGGGCTGACCCGCCTGGACATCACGATCCCGCTGGATGCGTGCCGGCTATGGAGTCCGGAGGACCCGTTTCTCTACCGGCTTCGGCTTGGCACGGGCGGCGACGAAGTCGTGACGCGGTTCGGAATGCGAGAGTTTCGATTCGACCGGGCCAGCGGCCGGGCGATCCTCAATGGCGAACCGTACCTGATGCGGGGCACGAACGTCTGCGCGTACCGGTTCTTCGAAGACGCCGAGCGCGGAGACAAGCCCTGGGACCGAGACTGGGTGCGCCGTCTGCACGAGCGATTCAAGGGGATGCACTGGAACAGCATCCGCTATTGCATCGGCTTTCCGCCCGATTTGTGGTATGACGTCGCCGACGAGGTGGGCTTCCTGATCCAGGACGAGTTCCCGATCTGGACGCTGAGCGAGGACCCGGAGAAACTCATGGCCGAGAAGATCATCCCCGAATACACCGACTGGATGCGGCAGCGGTGGAACCATCCGTGCGTGGTGATCTGGGACGCACAAAACGAGAGCAACACGCCCGAGACGGGCAAAGCCATCAATGCGGTGCGGCGCCTCGATCTCTCGGACCGGCCGTGGGACAACGGCTGGGCCGAGCCACAGAGCGAACAGGATGGCGTCGAAGCTCATCCTTACCTGTTCATCAGTCTGTTCAACCCCGCCTGGGGCAATCCAAACTTCACCGACCTCACGGACATGGTCAACGTCTCGCCGACCCCGCCCTTGCAGCAGGCCCAGCGGAAGCTCAAGGTTCCGATCATCATCAACGAATATGCCTGGCTTTGGCTCAACCGCGACGGCACGCCCACGTGCCTGACGGAGAACGTCTACGAGAAGCTGCTCGGGCCCGACTCGACCACCGAGCAGAGGCGCCTGCTCTACGCCAAATACCTGGCGGCGCTGACGGAGTTCTGGCGCACCGGCCGGCAATGCGCGGGCGTGCTGCACTTCTGCGGGCTGGGCTACTCCCGCCCCGGTGACAAACCCCGACCCGAAGGCGGCGCGACCAGCGATCACTTCATCGACCTGGAGAAGCTCACGTTCGAGCCGCACTTCGAGCGGCACGTCCGCGATGCGTTCGCGCCGGTCGGGATCATGCTCGACTACTGGGGTCAGGACCTGCCGGCCGGCGAGGAACATGCCTTCAAGATCGTCATCATCAACGATCTGTACGAAGACTGGGCCGGAATCGTCCGGCTGCGCCTCCTGAGGGATGGGCACGTCATCGCCAACCAGGACAGGCCCTTCGTCGTGGAGGCGCTGGGCAAGAGAAGTGTCTCCTTCCATCAGGCCAGTCCGTCGCAGCCCGGCCCCTATCTGCTGAAGGCCGAACTGCTCGCCGCTGGACAGGACGTGGTCCGCAGCGTGCGGGACATGACCGTGACATCTGCAAAGTGAACCAGGAGCCGAGACCATGAAGGAGCCAGTGCAAACACGTCGTGACTTTCTCAAGGTGGCAGGTCTCTGCGCATCGAGTGCAGCGCTGTCAGGATGCCGCCGGTCCGAGCAACGACCGGTCTCCGGTGCCGTCTCCACCGAGGCGCCGAAACCCAACATTCTCTGGATCACCTGTGAGGACATCAGCCCGTATCTGGGCTGCTACGGCGATCCGCACGCGCGGACGCCCAACCTCGACAGACTGGCGGGCAAAGGCACGCGCTATACCCAGGCCTTTGTCACCGCCCCCGTGTGCAGCCCCGTCCGGTCGTGCCTGATCACCGGGGTCTACGCGACCTCGCTGGGCAGCCAGCACCTGCGCTCGACGGTGCCGCCGCCGGCGTCGATCCAGCCTTTCCCGAAACTGCTGCGCGCGGCCAGCTACTACTGCTCGAACAACGAGAAGGAAGACTACAACTTCAAGGACCCGACGATCTGGGACGAATCCGGCCCGACCACCCACTGGCGCAAGCGCCGGCCGGGCCAGCCCTTCTTCAGCGTCTTCAACTTCGTTTCCACACACCAGGGCCAGATCAACGGCACCGACGAGGAGTTCTTCGCCAAGTACCGCTCGAAGCTCGCGCCCGAGGAGCGGCACGACCCCCAGACGCTTGTCTTGCCGCCCTACTACCCGGACACGCCGATGGTGCGCAAGATATGGGCCCGCTACTACGACCTGATCACGTTCATGGACAAGCAGGTCGGCGACCTGCTGGCTCAGCTCGACGCCGACGGCCTGGCCGACGACACCATCGTTTTCTTCTATTCCGATCACGGGATGGGCCTGCCGCGGTTCAAACGCACGCTCTACGATTCGGGATTGCATGTGCCGCTGATCGTGCGTTTCGGGGCACGATATCGCAGCCTGGCCCCGACATCGCCGGGCGGCCAGATCGACCGACTCGTCAGCTCCATCGACTTGCCGCCGACCGTCCTGACGCTGGCCGGACAGAGCGTGCCGGACCATATGCAGGGCCGCCCGTTCCTCGGACCGCAGATCGCCCCGCCGCGCGATTACATCTACGGCGCGTCCAGCCGGGTCGATGAGGCGTACGAGATGTCACGGTGTGTCCGCGACAAGCGCTACAAATACATCCGCCACTTCATGCCGCATCTGCCCTATATCCAGCCGAGCGTCTACTGCGACCAGGCCGAGATCATGCAGGAGCTGCGCCGCGTGGCGGCTTCGGGCCGACTGAGCGGTCCACAGAAAGCGTGGTGGGAGCCGACCAAGCCGGTGGAGGAGCTATACGACACACAGGCGGACCCCCACGAGATGCAGAATCTGATCGATTCGCGCCAACACACCGTCACGCTGAACCGCCTGCGTAAGGAGCTTCGCGACTGGATGCTCCGAACAAAGGACGTGGGCCTGCTGCCTGAGGCCGAGATGCACCTTCGAGCGGCGGGATCGACGCCGTACGAAATAGCGCGCCGGCCGGACCGGTATCGGCAGCCGCCCATCCTGGCGTCGGCGATGCGGGTCGGCGCGGGGCCACGCGTACTGGCTGAATTGAGAGGCGGTCTGGCCGACGACGACAGCGCGGTCCGGTACTGGTCGGCCGTCGGTCTCGACGCGCTGGGTCCGCAGGCGGCGCCGGCGCTCGACGCGCTGGAAAGCGTGCTGGACGATGCGAGTCCGAACGTTCGCTTCACCGCCGCCGGCGTCCTGTGCCGGTTCGACCGCCGCGAGCGGGCCCTGCCCGTACTGACGGCGGGACTGAACGACCCGCGAGAGACGGTGGTCCTGCACGCCGCACGCACGCTGGAGCTTCTCGGCGACAGGGCCTGTCCGGTCGTCGAGTCGATGGAGCAGGCCCGACGGCGATACGTGAACGCCGACGGCAGCTACACGAACAACGACCACGCCATGTTCATTGCCTGGGCGTTGCAGAATGCTGTGGATCATTGTCGGTCGTGATAACGATGGGCTGTGCCAGGGTCTCCGCTTGGCCGGGCGACCTCTTCTCAAGGATCTGCAATTTCAGGACGTCGATGTCCTTCTGAGACACCTTGCCCGAATGGACCTTGGATTCGGCCGTCTTCACGGCCTCCAACGCCTCATCCATCTTGTCGGGCCGGTGCACTGCGAGAAAAGCCGCGTATCGGTACCAGCAACTGTCACAACCGCAGCGCTCGGCCATTCGCCTGTAGCACTCTCCCGCCTCGTCCATCCGTCCCAGCCTCGCCAGCGCGTGGGCCAGCCCGCCATAGAACAGTCCATTGGGATCGAGATCGACCGCCCTCTGGGCCGCCCGCAGGGCTTCCTCCTTCTCGCCTAGGCCAAGCAGTGCGTTGCTGTAGTAAAACCAGCCGAACGGATCGTTGGGTTCCATCGCAACCAGCCGCTCGGCGGCGTCCTTTCGCTGTTCGGGAGGCAGCAGGACCAAACGGTTGAACAGGGCCAGGCGATTGTTGGGGTCAGCCGCCAGGGCCATTTCGCTCTGGATGAGAGCCTCGGCGTTGCACCCTCGCACGATCAGGAGGTTCCCGTAGATGGCACGGACGTGTGCATGATTAGGGTCGATCTCCAGCGCCTTCTTGTAGCTCGATTCCGCAAGATCGAACTGCTCCAGCCCCCGGCAACCCGACGCGTCCCTCTGGCCCGAAGGGCTTGGGCCGGCACCGCCTCATCCAGGCCGGACAGGGGCAATAACTCCGTTTGAAGGTGAGCAGATATCCTTTGGCTCTGTGGTCGCCCGGCAAGGAGAATGCGCCGGGCCGCAAGCAGCTCTTCTTCGGTCGCGAGGGCAAGGGCCAGGTGCGAGGGCCATGCGGCCTTGAGGATCGCCACGTCCGCTTCCTTGTCGATGGCCACGATGCGAAAGTCGAACACATCTCCGTAGTAAGGACTGATGACCACGATGTCCGTCGAAACCACCTGCTCGGGCGCGTCGTGAAAATCGGCCACGCAATGGGCGGCAGTCAAGAGGAGCGTGCCGTCTCCAACAGCAAATGCCACTCGCGGCCATTTGGTTGTAGCCGTCAGGCCCTGCCGATGACCCAGGTACGCCAGGACCACAAGAGCGTTGGGATCGGCACCCGCAACGCTGTCGATCGCCGGCGAGCGACCGATCGGAAAAGTGCCGTCCCGACACTCCCATGCAAGGAACACCGTCTGGCCGACGAGCAATCCGAAAAGAACACCCAACAAACCAACAAGAACACCTCTCACATGTCGTTGCATATCCTGTCCTCAGCCATGAGAGGACGCATTGGCCGCAAAAGACGCACGAAAGGCGGCAATCTTGCGCCTCCAATCTCGGCTTGCCTACGGCGCGAAGGCGCTTTCGTAGTGGCGAATCTCAGGACGTCCGGTTTGGCCTACAATAACCGCAATGACGTCGAAACGACAGATCCGGTCCTGGATTCCGTGGCAGGCGAGGAAGTAGCGGGCGGCACGTCCGATCCGCCGCCTTTTGGGCGTCGTAATGACCGCCTCGGTAGGAACGAATCGCTCACGCGCGCGGGTCTTGACCTCGGTGAACACGATGACGCCGTCGGGATCGACCATCACCAGGTCCAACTCGCCACTCCGGCAGGAGAAGTTGCGTGCCAGCGTTTTGAATCCCTTGCCCTTGAGGAACCGCTCGCTTCGCCTCTCGCCCCACCGACCGAGCCGGGCCCGATCGGCCAGCAACCTGCGTCGATTGAACAGCACGCCAGACGCCCCCGAATTCCCATGCCCCGCCGCACGTCTCCCGGCAAGTCTCCATCGCCAACGGAAAAGGCCGTAACTCATTGCGGCCTCCATTTGCCGATCACAGCACCGAGACACCGCCAAGCGGGCCGTCGGCGGCTACTTCGAAACGGTGTGCTTGCTGTGGCGCTGGGCCAGCTTGACGGCCTTGCCCGTGCGGCCTCGCAGGTAGTACAGCTTGGCCCGGCGGGTCTTGCCGCTGCGGATCGGGCGAATATCCAGCACGTTGGGCGAATGCAGCGGGAACTTCCGCTCGACGCCCTCGTTGTTGACGATCCGTCGGACCGTGAAGCTCTCGTTGATGCCCCGCCCCTCGCGGGCGATGACCGTGCCGGTGAAGATCTGGGTGCGAACCTTTTCGCCCTCTTTGATCCGGCAGTGCACGTCCACCGTATCGCCGATCTCAAAGTGCGGAAGGGCGTTCTTGAGGTTCTTGCTCTCAACATGATCGAGTATTTCTGTCTTCACCGAACAGTCTCCTTGAGAAGATCGTTTACCAGCCCTGCGTGAAAACCTGTACTATATCGACCCGGCCAGGTCAAGGCAAGCCCTTTTTTCGCCATTGTCGCACAGAGGGTGCACTGCACGTTTGTAGGTAGATTCTAGGCGGCCATGGGGCG
>CAZSXM010000084.1:0-15403 GCA_964610435.1 uncultured Pirellulales bacterium
GAGTTTTTGTGTCCGGTCGGTTTTTCTGGTAGAGTTTCGGCTTTGGACCGGCCAGGAGTACCGAGGTTGGGAAAGACACTGATCTACAAGATACTTCAGTCGCACTTGGTCGAGGGGTCCGCCGCAGGCGGAGCGCCGGGCGAGCCGATTGGGATTCGGATCGACCAGACGCTGACGCAGGACGCCACCGGCACGACGGCCTTTCTGCTGTTTGAGTCGATGGGCGTGCCGCGGGTGCGGACGGACCTTTCCGTCAGTTACATCGACCACAACATGGCCGGATTCGGCCCGGAGAACCATAACGACCACCTGTATCTCCAGACCGTCGCGGCCAAGAGCGGCGTCTACCATTCGCGGGCCGGCAACGGGATCTGCCACCAGGTGCACCTCGAGCGGTTCGGCAAGCCCGGCGCGACGCTGCTGGGCAGCGATTCGCACACGCCGACCGGCGGCGGGATCGGCATGGTCGCAATCGGCGCCGGCGGCCTCGACGTCGCGGTCGCCATGGCGGGCGGACCGTTCTATCTGGCGTATCCGAAGGTCCTCGGCGTCAAGCTGACGGGCCGGCTGAACGACTGGGTCGCCGCCAAGGACGTCATCCTCAAGCTGCTGAGCATCCTCTCGACGAAGGGCAACGTCGGCTGGGTGGTCGAGTACTTCGGCCCGGGCGCCGAGACGCTCAGCGTGCCGCAGCGATCGACGATCACGAACATGGGCGCCGAGCTGGGCGTCACAACCAGCCTGTTCGGAAGCGACGAGCAGACGCGCTATTTCCTGGCCGCCCAGAAACGCGAGCAGGACTACCGGCCCTTGCAGGCCGATGCGGACGCCGAGTACGACCGCGTCATCGAGATCGACCTGTCGAAGCTCGAACCGCTGGCGGCCTGTCCGTCGTCTCCCGACAACGTCAAGACGGTTCGTGAGATCGCCGGGACCAAGGTGGGCCAGGTCGCGATCGGCAGTTGCACCAATTCAAGCTACACCGATCTGATGATGGTCGCCGGGGTCCTCAAGGGCCGTCGCGTCCACCCGATGGTCGAGCTCGGCATCTCGCCGGGCAGCCGGGAAGTGCTCGAGATGCTGGCCCGCAACGGCGCGCTCGCCGATCTGATCGCCGCCGGGGCGAGGATTCTCGAATCGGGCTGCGGGCCGTGTATCGGCCAGGGCTTCTCGCCGGCCGACGACGTGGTGAGCCTGCGGACCTTCAACCGCAATTTCGCCGGGCGCACGGGCTCCAAGGGCGACCGGGCCTACCTGGTCAGTCCCGAGACGGCGGTGGCGGCCGCCCTGACGGGCGAGATCACCGATCCGCGAGACCTCTCCGAGCGGATGGGCATTGCGTTCCCCAGGATCGAGATGCCATCGCAGTTCCACATCGACGACAGCATGATCGAGCCGCCCCTGGACGAGGCTGAGGCGACGCAGGCCGAGGTCGTGCGGGGCCGCACGATCGTGGTGCCCGAGACGCCGCCGGCGCTTCGCAAGAGGCTCGACGGCCAGGTCCTGCTCAAGTGCGGCGACAAGATCACGACCGACCACATCATGCCGGCCGGGACGTTCCTGAAGCTGCGTTCGAACGTGCCCGAGTACGCCAAGGTGGTCTTCAACTGCTTCAACGAGCCGGGCTCGCCGACGTTTGCCGAGCGGGCCCTGGCGCTGAAGGCCAGGGGCGTCGGCGGGATCATCGTCGCCGGCGAGAGCTATGGCCAGGGCTCGTCGCGCGAGCATGCGGCGTTGTGCCCGATGTACCTGGGTGTCCGCGCGGTGATTGCCAAGACCATCGAGCGAATCCATCGTGCGAACCTGATCAACTTCTGCATCGTGCCGATCCGCTTTGCCGACCCGGCCGATTACGACAAGCTTGAAGCGGGCGACGAACTGACAATCGACGACCTGGTCGGGGCGGTCAGGAACGCCGAGACCGTCACGATCGTGCGCAAACGCGACGGCCTCCGATTCACCGGCCTGCTGGAGCTGTCAAGCCGCGACCGCGAAATCCTGCTGGCCGCCGGTCTGCTCAACTTCACACGTACGATGACCTCCCAAGACGAGGAGAGCAGACTGTGAAAAGGCAAAACAGACTGGATTTCGTACGCGACAATCACAGGCGGCACAATGTACCTGCTGGACCAATCTCGCGAACCAGATGAATGCATCATTTCGTGCATATGTGGATGAATCGGGGTGTGAGGGGTTCTCCTTCCGAACCTCGGCATCACGTCAGGCCAGCAGTGACTGGTTTGTTCTGGCCGCGTTTGTGACTCGAAAGAGAACCGATATCGAAACGGTGAAGGTGATAGACCAAGTGCGGCGCGAGATGGAGTTGAGCCCGAGAAAACATGTTCACTGGAAAGACCTTAAGCACGCGCAGAAGGTGCGATACGCTCAGTTGATTTCACAGCTCCAGGCAAGAATCATAGCCGTCTGTGTCCACAAACCATCTTTGGTCGAACCGGAGACATTTCGTGAAAGATATCGTCTGTATTTCTACCGGGTAAGATATCTGGTTGAGAGATTGTCCTGGTTAGCCAGGGACCGGCACAATCCAGCCAAGTGGGGCGGAGATGGTACGGTCGAGATGGTCTTCTCAAACCGGCAGGGCATGTCCTATGATGAGATGCGGGATTACTTGCGACGCCTCGATAGGCAACAAAGACAGGGGCAGGACGTGCGCATCGATTTCGAGCACGTGCCCACAGAGAAGCTGAGCACCAACACACCGGGAAGATGCATGGGACTTCAGCTTGCGGATGCCGCCGCCGGCGCAGCCTTCAATGCGCTGGAAAGGGACAGATTCGGGAATACGGAGCCTCGCTACCTCAGGATTCTCGGGCAGATTCTGTACAGGTTCAACAGCGAATACATCGGCTACGGTTTGAAAGTAGTGCCGCACGAGGCGTGTGCCGAGGCTGTTGGCATCGACGGAATGGAATGGCTAAAGGGCCAGAAATGACGAATGGCAGACCCCAGGACGTAGGATCCCACGCAATACGCGCTGCTGCCCTTTCGGGCAACCTACGTTTACCCTGCGCATGCCTGCCACCCAAATAATATACGTACAGCGAGGATGCTGGGTCAAGCAGAATCGCAAAGAATGTCGATGATTCTTCAGGAAGACATATGCCAGACGGCAGCGACAGCAGAACCGTCTCAGTGTTTGGGACGGGTCGAGTCAGACCGGGTGAGAGGGTGTTTGCTCTGGCCGAGCGACTGGGCCGGGAATTGGCGCTGGCGGGGTTTGCCGTGGCCAACGGTGGCTACGGCGGGACGATGCTGGCGGCAGCCCAAGGGGCCCACGACGCCGGCGGGAAAGTGATCGGCGTGACCTGTTCGGCGTTCAGGAACAGCGTCGCCAACGAGTTCGTCACAGAAGAGGTGACAACCGCCTCGCTGGACGAACGGCTCGATACGCTGATCCGCCTGGGGCAGGCGTACGTCGTTCTGCCGGGCGGGACCGGGACGCTGCTGGAACTGGCCAAGGTCTGGGAGCTGAAGAACAAGACGTTCTTCGACCGGACCAGACCGATCGTGCTGTTGGGCGATTTCTGGAGGCCCCTGGTCGATCTGGTCTGTCGCGACGACCCTCGCAGCGCCGAGCACGTAGTCTTTGCTGAGGAACCGGCCGACGCCGTCGGTCGGATCATGGAGGTTCCTGGCAAGTAGTCCGAGGATATGAAGATGAGAATGAGACGGACGAAGTTCGCAACGATGGTTCTGTGCGTGGTGCTGCCGACCGCGGTCCTGGCAGATGAGGCGCCGCCCTCAACGGGCCCGATCATACCCGATGGGACGGTGATCCAGGCCGTCGACGGCGCGCTGGTTCGCAACGACAGCAACGATCTGTGGCTGTTCCAATTCGCCCACGACGTCGATGGTGTCGGCGGCGCTCTGCCGGCGGGTTCTTCGCTCGAAGTGCTGCCCTCGTCGATCCTGGACAGCATGGTCGCCGACGCCAACGACCGTCTGCTGCCGCGCTACCGGCTCAGCGCCGTGGTGACGCAGTACCGGGGCGCGAATTACCTTTTCCCCACCTACTACCTGCCGCTGAGCAAGCTCAAGGGCGCCGACGAATCCGAGACGACCGAGGAGCCTGCGGACGGGATCGAACCCGTGCCCGACGGCGCGCTGGAGATTCCCGACGAGGTGCTTGAGAGGATGAGGACTCGGCGACAGGCACGCGGACCCCAACCCAAAGAAGTCGACGAAACCCCCACGGAAACCGGACGCAGGGCAAGAACGCACGTGCTCGTGGGCCGGGTTGGCTTCATCGAGTTTGCCGAGGACCGCCCGGTGTTCGTCCCGGACGGTCTCGGTAGAAACGTCTCGCAGATGCGCTACGAGCTGCTGCCGTGCAGCGCATTGGAGCAGGCTGAAGGCCGGCTTGCCGCGTTTCCCCAGCCGATCCGCTTCAACGTAGCCGGTGTAGTCACCGAGTACCAGGGCAAGAGCTACCTGCTGCTGCAACGGGCGATCCGCGTCTACAACTATGGAAACTTCGGTGGATAGAATCCAATGAGCGAAGGGTTGGAAGAGTTGCTGATTGTGGCGTGGGATCCGCAGGCGAAAGGGAAGATCGCGAAGCTGCGGCTCGACATGCTCGCCGCCGCACGGTCGGCCAGCGAGGACGATGCGCAGAACCGAACGGTGGTCGAGGTGTTGCACGGCATCCGCCAACGGGGCGATGAGGCGGTGGCCGCGTACACGGAGAAGTTCGACCGGGTCAGTCTTCGTCCCGATGAGTTCCGCGTGGAGCCCGGCGAACTGGCCCGGGCCCATGCCTCGATGGATGCCGAGCTTCTTGCGACGTTGCGCGAGGCCATTGAGAATGTGCGCGCCTATCAGGCGAAGGTCTTCCTCGGCCACAACTCGTCCTTCTCTGACGGGACGGGCATCCGTTATACCCCGATCCATCGGGCCGGCGTTTGCGTTCCCGGCGCCTCGGCGCCGTTGCCCTCGACGGTCATCATGACGGTGGTTCCCGCCCAGGTGGCGGGTGTTCGGGAGATCGCGGTGGTCTCGCCGCCCCGCTTCGAGGGGAGCATTCACCCGGTGATCCTCGCGGTCTGTCACGAGCTGGGTGTCGGCGAGGTCTATCGCATCGGTGGCGTGCAGGCGGTCGGCGCGCTGGCCTACGGGACACAGAGCGTCCGCAGAGTGGACATGATCGTCGGGCCGGGCAACTCGTGGGTCCAGGCGGCCAAGAAGCATGTAGCGGGCGACTACGTGGCGATCGATTCGATCGCCGGACCGAGCGAGGTGTTCATCATCGCCGGCGAAGAGGCTGATCCCGCGTGGGTCGCGGCCGACATGCTCAGCCAGGCCGAGCACGCCGCCGACAGCAGCGCCATCGTCGCGACCGATTCCGAACCGCTGGCCCGCGCTATCTTATCGCAGCTTGCCGCGCAGCTTGCAGAGCTGCCGCGCGCCGACGACGCGCGGGCGTCGTTGAAACGTTTCAGTCGGGTCATTGTGGTCGAGAGTCTCGACGCCGCTGTGGAGCTGGCCGACGAATTCGCCTCGGAGCACCTGGAAATCCAGTGCGGCTCGCGCAGCCGGCAGATCGCCGACCGGATCAACAACGCCGGAGCGATCTTTGTCGGCCCTCACACGCCGGTTGCGGTCGGCGATTATTGGGCCGGGCCGAGCCACACCCTGCCGACGGGGACGCGGGCCAAATTCTCCAGCGCCCTGACGAGCAACGATTTTCTCAAGTCCATCAGCCTGATCGAATACAGTCCCGAGCAACTGGCTGCCTGCGCCGACGACATCATCCGCCTCGCCCAGGTCGAAGGCCTCGACGCCCACGCTCGCAGCGTGGCGATCCGCACGCACAAGTAGACGCCCTCACAGACCCCAGTCAAGACGGTCGGCGTTTCGCCAGTAGAAGCGGCCGAGGATGTGCGCCAGGATGAATGGTATATAGCTGGTCATGATGAGGCCGGCCGCATCCCGCACGATAGAAGGCACGGCATCCTCTGCGCTTCTCCCCAAGAGCCAGAACAAGCCTGCGAACGGCAGAATGAGCGAGATCAGGCCGACGTACTGAAAGAATGTGCGGAAGATCGAACCCAGCAGGAACACGGGATTCAACGCGCTGATCGAGTCGTTGACCACCATCGCCAGCAGGCCGATCGGGAAGAACACCAGGCTGTACGCTGCGAGGCCCCAGAAGATCGCATCGCGCCGCGGGACGAACATCGCGTAGAGAACGGACGGGAGCAGGTATACGATATAGACCGCCAGCAGGTAAGAGAAGCGGGACCACATCTCGCTCCATTCAGCTCCTACAAACTCCGGGGCGCGCGTGCCGCCACGGGCGCTGTCGTGGATACATTCGGCGAGATACCAGACCGCATAGAGACCCAGGATGAAGGATGCCGCGAAGAACAGCAGGCCCATGTGTTTGATTAGCGGGATGAAACGTTGCAGCAATTCGAGCATCAGGGGAACAGCGATGAGAACCGCCAACACCAGCAGGCCGGGACCGCTGGTCGGGTACAACAGGACGTCGATCGGCCAGACGAAACGGCGCTGGCCCGTATGCGAATCGCTGCGGGGGATGCCGAGGGACGTCAGCAGCCGCTCTTCTTCGCGGTGCCGCTCGGCGACCCGGTCGAGCAGCTCCCGCTCATCGGGCAGGTTCAGCATCGCTCCATCCAGCGGCTTGGCCGGCGTGATGAGCGTCAACTCGTCGTCTTCGGCCTCCACAAGCGGTTCCGGCGTGGACGCCTGCGGGATCGTGACCTCCGCCTTGCACCGCGGACACCGACTGACCCGCCCCGCGCGATCCTCCCGGACGACCAGTCTCTGCGAACAATTCGAACAGCGAAACTCCAGCATAAGACCCTCAAGGTCCGATCGGCGAACGACGTCCGGCCCCGCACGACGCACCGACCCCGAAGGCTCTATGCGCCGAGCTTCGCCTTGACCAGAGTTCTGGCTTGGGCGAGGGCGTCGTCGAGTTTGGCGGGGTCCTTGCCGCCGGCCTGGGCCATCTGGGGTCGGCCGCCGCCGCCACCACCGACGATCGGGGCGACCTCTTTAATGACGTCGCCGGCCTTGAGGCCCTTCTTGACCAGGTCATCGGTCACGCCGGCCAGCAGCACGACCTTGCCGTCGTCCTCGAAGCCCAACACGATGGCGGCCGAACCGGCCTTCTTCTTGAGCATGTCCACGGCCTCGCGGGCCCGCTCTATGGACGTAGACGCCAGACGGCCGACAATAATCGATGAATCTCCCGCCTTTTCGCAGGCGTCAAGCAAATCGCGGGCCTCGGCCAGCGTATCCGGTCCGGTGGCCTTGGAGGCGGTCTTGAGCTCCCTGCTCAGCTTCTTGTTGTCTTCGAGGAGCTGGGCGATGCGGTCGGCGAGCTTGTCGGCCGGGATCTGGAGAAGAGCGGCCAGGCGATCGACGATCTCGCCGGCCTGTTCGAGATAGCCCATCAGGGCCGCGCCGGTCATCGCCGTGATGCGGCGAACACCGGCCGAGATGCTCTCCTCCTTGACGATCTTGAAGCCGCCGATCGAGCCGAGCTGATCGACGTGTGTACCGCCGCAGAACTCCCGGCTGAACGCCTTGTCGATCTCGTTCTCGCTGCCGGCACCCACGGCCACGACGCGGACCTCGTCGCCATACTTCTCGCCGAACAAGGCCATCGCGCCCAGCTTCTGCGCGTCGTCCTTGGCCATCACCTTCCAGGTGACGGGCAGATCGGAGGAGATCTTCTCGCGGACGAGCGTTTCGACCTTGGCCAGTTCCTCTTTGGTCGGGGCCTTGGGATAGGTGAAGTCGAAGCGAAGGTAATCGGGCCCGACGTAGCTGCCCTGCTGCGTGACGGACTTGCCGAGCACTTGTTGCAGGGCCCATTGGAGCAGGTGCGTGGCGGTATGGTTCTTCTTGATGGCGTTGCGGTCCTTACTGACCGTCGCGGTGACCGTCTGGCCTGCCCCGAGCGTTCCTTCGGCCAGCTTGCCCCGATGGACAACGCAGTTGGCGATCTTCATCGTGCTCTCGACAACGAACCGCCCGCCCTCGGCCGCGATGACGCCGCAGTCACCCACCTGCCCGCCGGACTCGGCGTAGAAACACGTCCTGTCGAGAATCAGGCCCACTTCAACGCCCGCAGGCACCTGGCCCTCTTTCTTGAAGCCGTCCGGATCGATCCAGCCGACGAGCGTGCTCTCGCACTGATCGGTATCGTATTTCGGCTGATCGTCGGTCGTCGGCAGCTCGCTGTCGGTGAGGTTGGCCAGTAGAGCGTCGCTCTTCTTGGCGGCCCGGGCCCGCTGGCGCTGCTCGTCCATCAACTGGGCGAAGCGGCCGGTGTCCACCGCCAAACCGCGCTCCTGGGCCATCAACTGCGTCAGGTCGAGCGGGAAACCGTACGTGTCGTAGAGCTGGAAGGCGTCGTCGCCGGGGATCGTCTTGTCGGGCGTCGCAACGGCGCGATCAGCGGCGCCACGGAAGATGTCCAGACCCCGGTCGAGCGTGCGACCGAAGCTTGCCTCTTCGGCCTCAACGACCGTCGTAACGTGCTGAGCGCGTTCGCCGATTTCGGGGAAGGCCTCGCCCAGCATATCGACCACGACGGGCACCAATCGGTGCAGGAACGGCTCGTGCAAGTCGAGTTCCCGGCCGAAGCGGGAGGCCCGCCGAAGGATGCGCCGGATGACATAGCCGCGCCCATCGTTCGAGGGGGTCGCCCCGTCGGTGATGGCGAACACGAGCGTGCGAACGTGGTCGGCGATCACGCGGAACGCATTGTCCGTCTTGTTGCCCAGTTGCGCCGTGTAGGTGTGGCCGCACAGCTCGCTCGTGCGTTCGATGATCGGCATGAACAGATCGGTGTCGTAGTTGCTCCGTTTGTTCTGCAGGACGGCGACCACGCGCTCAAGCCCGGCGCCGGTGTCCACGCCGTGGGCGGCGAGCGGCACGAGGTTGCCTGAGGGCTGGCGGTTGTACTGAATGAAGACCAGATTCCACAGTTCGATGAAGCGGGCGCAATCGCCGTTGACCCCACACGTGTGGCCGGGCACACCCTTCATGTTGCACGCCTCGGGACCGAGATCGATATGGATCTCGCTGCACGGGCCGCACGGGCCGGTATCGCCCATCTCCCAGAAGTTGTCCTTCTTGCCGAATCCCAGCACGCGCTCCGGCGGGATCGGCGTGACTTTCGTCCAGAGTCCGGCGGCCTCTTCGTCCTTGGGCAGTCCGTCCTTCTCGTCACCCGCGAAGACCGACGCCCAGAGCTGATCGGGATTGATCTGCCAGACCTGGGTCAGAAGCTCCCACGCCCATTCGATCGCCTCGGCTTTGAAGTAGTCGCCGAACGACCAGTTGCCGAGCATCTCGAAGAACGTGTGGTGATACGTGTCCTTGCCGACCTCTTCGAGATCGTTGTGCTTGCCGCTGACGCGCAGACACTTCTGACTGTTGGCGGCCCGCGGCCACTGCGGCGCCGTCAGGCCTACGAAGATGTCCTTGAACTGGTTCATCCCTGCGTTTGTGAACAGCAGCGTCTCGTCGCCATGCGGCACGATCGGGGAGCTGGGAACGAAGGTATGGCCTCTTTCGAGGAAGAAATCGATGAAGCTCTTTCGAATTTCACGGGCGGTCAACACGTTGTTCGCACCTCTGGTCAGCTTGTTTCTAACGGTTCAATCCGTGGTCAACGCCAAATCATCCCTGCTCGACAAACGCTTCTGTGCTACTGTCCGACGACGACGGGCTGCACCCAGGCTGCCTCCCGCTCCCCGGGTACGTGAGACTTCTCATTGGCCCGCGATGAGATCACCTTGGCGCGGACATAGATCTCGTCGCCCTGGCAACGGTACTGGGCCGTGGTTCCTTGGACTTGGGCCAATACGGCGCCGATATCGTCACTGTAACGGCGCGTCGTTCGGATCTCTTTGCCCTCGGCATCCGTCACCGCCCGGCTCGTCGGGTCATACCCGCGGCGCGTGCCGATGAACTGCGTGGTGTAGGTGACGCCCGGCTCGGGGTCTATGGTGACGGTCAGGGTCTTGCCCTGGAACGCCACGTCCTTGAGTGCCACGCCGGTGGAGCTGTAGAACTCGCCCGCGTCCATGGCGCGGATGATCGACTCCGGCGTCAGATGCGCCGCCCGCACGACGACCCAGGCCTGGCCCGGATTGGCGGCGCGGGGCGCGAAGTGATGATAGTTGTGCGCATCGTCGGTGGCCACGCCATAGACGACGCTCGCGTCCATCTCCGCCAGCCGCCGAGTCAGCATGATGTCCCACATCCGTTCCGTGCTGGCCCGAAGCTCATCGCCTTCATCGTTCACATAGCCGTGGGCGTTGTAGACCTCGAAGAACCGAAAGCCCGTGAGTCCCACCATGTCTTCGGCGGTCAGGGCCCACTGGAAATTCGGGTGGTTCACATGGTGGACCAGCATGGTCTGGCCCGTCCTCTTCTGCTGGGCTAGGACGGCATCGATATTGTTCTGCAGGATCTCGGCCATCGTCGAGCCGCCCTGCGGCGGGATCAGATCAATCAGATTGATCGCGTTGAGGTGGGGCTTGTCGGTGATCTCTTCGGACTGGATCAACAGGAAACGTCCAGGTTGCTCGAAGAGACAACGAAGTTCGGACAGGGGCTTGAGCCGGACTTCGGTTTGGCCCTTGTCGTTCTCTCGCGTCTGGACCCATTCGTCTCCGAACCGGGCGAGATACTTGTCGAAGGCGGCCCGACGAGCATCCGTGACCGGCATCCACCGCTGCCCTTGCGACAGGATGTTGTGATCCGACAGGGCCAGGAAGTGATAGCCGTGGTCCTTGTACCACTGGGTCACCATTTCGGGGAAATCGTCTCCATCGCTCCAGAACGTGTGGCTGTGCAGATTGCCCTTCCACCAGCGAGGCCCGGCCTCTTCGCCGGCAAGCGCAGCCTGTCCCGCGACCATGCAGATCAGCAGGAGCGACCAGAGAACGACTCTCCTCGATAGTGTGCGTGTGGTTTCCACCGTCTATTCCTCCGATTCTGCGTCCTTGGTCTTACCCTTCTCGGGCTCGATCAGCCCCTTGGCCGCCAGGACCTTCTTCCTGATCTCGTCTTTCAGATCGGGATTCTCAACGAGGTACGTTTTGGCGTTTTCCCGCCCCTGCCCGAGGCGAAGGTCACCATAGTTGATCCACGCGCCGCTCTTCTGCACGATGTCGGACGCCAGGGCCATATCGAGCAGGTCGCCCTCGTAGCTGATCCCGCTGTCGAACATGATGTCGAACTCGGTGTCGCGGAAGGGCGGGGCGATCTTGTTCTTGACGATTCGCGCCCGGACGCGCGAGCCGATGGCGCCCTTGGCGTCTTTGAGCGTGGTGATCCGCCGCAGATCGATGCGGACGGAGCTGTAGAACTTCAGGGCCTTCCCGCCCGGCGTCGTCTCGGGGTTGCCGAACATTACGCCGATCTTCATGCGGATCTGGTTGATGAAAACCAGGGCCGTCCTGCTCTTGTTGATGATGGCGGTGAGCTTCCGCATCGCCTGGCTCATCAGGCGGGCCTGGAGTCCGACGTGCGTGTCGCCCATCTCGCCTTCGATCTCGGCCTTCGGCGTCAGTGCCGCCACCGAGTCCACGATGATGATGTCCACGGAATTCGAGGCGATCAGCATCTGCGCGATGTCGAGCGCCTGCTCGCCCGTATCGGGCTGGCTGACCAGCAGACTGCTGACGTCGACGCCCAGCCGCTTGGCCCAGGTCGTGTCGAGGGCGTGCTCGGCGTCGATGAACGCGGCCACCCCGCCGGCCTTCTGCGCCTCGGCGATCGCGTGCAGCGCCAGCGTCGTCTTGCCCGAGGACTCGGGGCCGAACAGTTCGGTGATCCGGCCTCGCGGAATCCCGGCGCCGCCCAGCGCGATGTCCAGCGACAGCGACCCGGTGCCGATGCCCTCGATTCGGGCATAGGAGTGCTCGTCCATCTGCATGATGGAGCCTTGTCCGTACTGCTTCTCGATCTGCGCAATCACGCGATGCAGGGCTGCATCCTTGCCGCTGGCCTCCGCCACCGGCGTTGCCTTCTTCGCTCTTGCCATTTGCTTGGTCTCCAACAAGTCGTCTCGCGTATCGGTTCTGTACCTGCTATCGCAGTCTATACCCGCCCAGACATGTGTACAGCGGTCCTTCCGGCCTCAATTCGCTCTGATACACACACACCGAATCGCAGCGCATCGCGCCGAGATCGAAATCCTTGTATTGCTCGGCCACTCTGGCCAGCTCCACGCCGGCCTTGGTGTTTCGTATGCGGCACAGCGTCAGATGCCCGGAGAACTTCCGGGCCTCTTTGGGCCAGCCGCCCGAGGCCAGTTCGTCCTCGAGGTCCTGCTGAAGTCCCAACAGGTCGGGGCAGTCCAGCCCCGCGCCGACCCACAGCACCCGAGCGCTGTGGCCGCCGAAGCACCCGACCTCGTTGACGCCCAGGTCGAACGCCTTATGGCGGGCCGCAACCATCTCGACGGCCTCGCAGACGTTGACGACTTCGCGATCCCGAACCTCGCCCAGGAACTTGAGCGTCAGGTGCATCGCCTCCGGACGGACCCACTTGACGTCGCTCTTGCGAATGTCCGCTCCGGCAGCGATCTCCTGCTGCAAGTCGCCCAAGGCCGTCCGGATGTCTTCGTCAATGTCGATGGCGATGAAGCACCGCATCGTTGGCAATCGCCTTCTCAAAAACTCGTGAATCGCCGCAGCTCTTCCAGCCTGGCGTCGATCTCGCTGCGGTTGGTTCCAATCAACCCGTTTAGGGAGAAATCCGCAATCGTGAACGAGGCCGCCACCGTCCCATACGCCAATGCCGACTTGAGGGCCTCGAAATCCGCTCGGCCCTGCTGGGCCACATAGCCGAGAAAGCCACCGGCAAAACTGTCCCCGGCGCCGGTCGGGTCGATCACCTCGGCGGCCGGATACGCCGGCAGCAGGAACGTCTGCCCGTCGGCGCTGCACATCAGCGAGCCGGACTCGCCCTTCTTGACGATCACGACCTTCATCCCCATTGCAAGAACGTCCTGGGCAGCGCGAACGAGGTTGGACCGGCCGGAAAGCTGCCTGGCCTCATCGTCATTGATAATCAGACAGTCAATCCGCTTGAGAAGTGTCTTGAGATCGTCGAGATGCCCCTCGATCCAGAGGTTCATCGTGTCGGCCGCGACGAAAACGGGCTGGGTCATCTGGTCGAGCAATTCAAGCTGAAGCGCCGGCGACGTGTTGGCCAGGAAGATGAATCGGCTGTCGCGGAACGCATCGGGGACCTTCGGCGGGGCCTCCTGCAGGACGTTGAGTTCGACGTAATCCGTCGTTCGGTCGTTCATGTTGTCATGGTAGCTTCCGTGCCAGACGAACGTCTTGCTGCCGGGCCGGACCTCCAGACCCCGCAGATCCACGTCGCGGCCTTTGAAAGCCTCCGCCAGATCGAACGGACAATCGTCACCGACCACACCCACGAACCGCACAGGCGCGAAGAAGCTGGCCGCCATGCTGAAATAGATCGACGAGCCACCGAGACATTGCTCGCTGATGCCGTGGGGCGTCTTGACCGTGTCGATCCCGATCGATCCGGTAACCAATAGTGACATCACAGACATTACTCCGATTGGACCTGACTGCGGAATCTCTCCAGGGTGGCATCGATGCGGGCGAGCGTCCGCTCCCGGCCCAGCAGGTTCACCGAGTCGAAGATGGACAGGCTGATCGTGGTGCCGCACAGCGCGACGCGCAACGGCTGGGCCACCTTGCCCAGGCCGACCTGTTTCTCCTCGGCCAGACCGCGCAACATCTCTTCGAGGGCCTGCTCGGTGTACTCGTCCATCGTCGCCAGACGGTCCCGCACGACTTGCAGCACGTCCAGAGCGCCGGCCTTGAGCAGGACCTTCTTGACGGCCTTCTCGTCGAACTCGATCTTGTCGTCCTCGACGAAGAGGAACCGGCTCTTGTTGTCGATGTCTTCGAGCGTCCGCGCGCCCTCGCACAGGCGGATGATCCGCAGGAGCGTCTCGTCGTCGGCCTTGAGCAGGGGCGACCGGACCTCGGCCAGATAGGCTTTGAGGTGGCCCAGGACCTTCTCGCCCGGCAGCATGCGAAGGTGCTCGGTGTTGAACGCCATGAGCTTCTGCCGGTCGAACAGACTGTTGCTCTTGGTCAGTCTCGACAGATCGAACGACTCGATCAACTCCTGGACGGTCATGACTTCCCGCTGGTCGCCGGGGTTCCAGCCCAGCAGCGCCAGGAAGTTGACCAGCGTCTCGGGCAGATAGCCGCTCTTGCAGAAATCCACGATGTTGATCTCAGGCAGGTGGACGCCGAGGTGCTTGGCTATCGCATCGATAGCCGGCATGTCGGGCACACTTTCGCCGGCCAGAAACGCCCCGATCTCTTCTTCGCTGATTCCACCGACCTCGGCCAGCCTGGCTGTATCAAGGTCCGTCAGGGCCTGAATCGCGGTGCGGAGGGCCTTGGGCCGCTCGCGTTTGGAAAGCTTGCCGCCGCTGTCGCTGACGGTCACAGACATATGGGCGTACTTGGGCAGCGGCGCATCGGAGAACATCGCCTGCCACAGGGCCTGCTGGCCCGGCGTGTTCATCAGGTGCTCCTGGCCGCGAATGACGTGGGTCACGCCCATGAGGCGGTCGTCCACCACGCAGGCGAAGTTGTAGGTGGGGAAGCCGTCGCTCTTGAGAATGATGAAATCGGCCAGCTCGGCCGGGTTGAAACTGATCTGCCCGCGAACGAGGTCATTGACCACGATGGGACCGTCCTGTGGAATCGCGAACCGCACGGTCACCGGTCGCCCCTCGGCCCGGGCCTTGTCCGCGTCTTGCTCCGAGGGGAACTGGTCGGGCCGGCGGAAAACGAAGCCCGTCTTGCGGGCTTCGGCCTCCTGGCGCATCGCGTCCAGGTCTTCCGACGTCTCGAAGCAGTAATACGCCTTGCCTGCGTCGAGGAGCTGGCGAATACGCTTGTCGTAGAGGTCTCGCCGTTCGGACTGGCAGTACGGCCCGTTCGGTCCGCCGACGTCCGGGCCCTCGTCCCAGTCGATCCCCAGCCAGCGAAGGTCGGTCATGACCTGCTGGGCAGCGGTCGGGGTGTTCCGCTTCTGGTCCGTGTCCTCGATCCGCAGGATGAACCGCCCGCCCGTCCGCCGGGCCCACAGCCAGTTGAACAGCGCGGTCCGGGCCCCCCCGACGTGCAGATAGCCCGTCGGCGACGGGGCGAAACGTGTTACCACTGGCTCTGACACTGCTTGAGACTCCTCGATAGCCGCAAAAGCATGGAAACACGAAGCTTATGCCGAACGCCCCCTGTTGTCAAGCGTCTTGCAGCCGCTTCGGAGCGGAAGGGTGCACTGCACGTTTGTAGGTAGATTCTAGGCGGCCATGGGGCGGTTCTGC
>CAZSXM010000085.1:0-15250 GCA_964610435.1 uncultured Pirellulales bacterium
GCAGAACCGCCCCATGGCCGCCTAGAATCTACCTACAAACGTGCAGTGCACCCGGTTGAAATGTCGTTGCGGGGCGATAGAATAGCAGCCGATGCGCAGGGACGCATCCGAGCGGGCAATCGAAAGAGCATTGTATGGCGAAGAAGGGCAGGTATGTGTACGAGTGGCCTCGACCGATGGTGACGGTCGATGCGGCGGTGTTCTGCGTGTCGGGTGGCAAGGCCCGGCTGCTGCTGGTCGAGCGGAAGAAGGACCCTTACAAAGGCCGGTGGGCGGTGCCCGGCGGATTCATCGAGATGGACGAGGAATTGGAGCACGCTGTCGCCCGCGAACTCGAAGAGGAGACGGGCCTGACCGGAGTGCCCTTGGAGCAGTTGCGGGCCTTCGGGACGGTCGGGCGCGACCCGCGCGGCCGGCAGATCACAGTGGTCTTCATGGGGATTGTTGAGGGGCAAGTTCCCCTGCGTGCCGGTGACGATGCCTCTGAGGCGCAATGGTTCGACATCGACCGTCTTCCGGCAGACATGGCCTTCGACCACGCCGAAATCGCACGCGTTGCGATCGCCCGACTCAAACAGACTTCGAGAGGGTAGTCCGGAGGCGGGCCGGCCTCAAGCCTCCGGTCTCGGCGGCGATCCGGCAACGAACCACACATGCGATTCGGCCGTTGCACCAGCACAGAGAAAAAGTTGCATTGACGCGGCGGAGTGCGTAGAATCCCGCCACGGACTGACGAATTTGAAAGGATAGATGGATGAAGTACGACGTAGCGGATGCGAAACTGGCCCCCGAGGGGAAGAAACGGATTCTCTGGGCCGACAATGATATGCCCGTGCTGGCGGCGATTCGCGCTCGCTTCGCCAAGACCAAGCCTCTGAAAGGTATACACGTCTCGGCGTGTCTGCACGTAACGGCCGAGACCGCCAACCTGATGCGCACGCTCAAGGCCGGCGGGGCCAATGCGGTCCTTTGTGCCTCCAACCCCCTGAGCACGCAGGACGACGTCGCCGCATCGCTGACGAAGGACTTTGGGATTCCCACGTTTGCCATTCGCGGTGAGAACCGCTCGACGTATTACAAGCATCTCAATGCGGCGCTGGACCACAAGCCAACTGTGACGTTCGACGACGGCGCCGATCTGGTCAACGAACTGCACACGAAACGCAAGAAGGATGCCGGGCGAATTATTGCGAGTATGGAAGAGACCACCACCGGTGTGATCCGTCTGCGGGCCATGGCCAAGGAAGGCAAGCTCAAATTCCCGGTGATCGCGGTCAATGACGCCAAGAGCAAGCACCTGTTCGACAATCGGTATGGAACCGGCCAGTCCACGGTCGACGGGATCATTCGCGCGACGGACTACCTTCTGGCCGGCAGCAACGTGGTGGTGGCCGGTTACGGCTGGTGTGGTCGTGGCTTCGCGATGCGGGCTCGCGGCATGGGCGCGATCGTGATCATCACGGAGGTGGACGCGATCAAGGCCCTGGAGGCGGCGATGGATGGTTTCCAGGTGATGCCGATGGCCCAGGCGGCCAAGGTCGGCGATCTGTTCGTGACGCTGACGGGCAACAAACACGTGCTGCGGCCCGAGCATTTTCGTGCGATGAAGGACCGGGCCACAGTGGCCAATAGCGGCCATTTTGACGTGGAAATCGACATTCCCGGCCTCAAGAAGATGAGCAAGAAGGTCAATCGGGGCGTGCGAAAGCACGTCGACGAGTACGTAATCAACCGGAACAAGCGCATCTGCTTGCTGGGGGAGGGTCGGCTGATCAACCTGGCGGCGGCGGAGGGGCATCCGGCGTGCGTGATGGACATGAGCTTCGCCACGCAGGCCCTCCAGGCCGAATACACACTCAAACGGGCCGGCAAACTGGACGCCAAGGTCTACGATGTTCCGCTGGAGATCGAGGAGCAGGTTTGCCGATTGAAACTACGGACGATGTCGATTGCGATCGACAAACTGACGCCGGAACAGGTCGAATATCTGGCCAGCAGCGGCGAAGGGACGTAGCCATGGCCCCGTGCGACGCCGGGCGGCGGTTGGGCTCTCCACGCGGCCGCAGGCCGGCCGGGCGTTCGTAGGATGATGCAAAACAAAGAGACGGAAAAGACGCCGAAGACGCCCAAGTCCTTCTTGGCCGTCGGGCCGACGTTGCACTACAGCCACAAGAACGTGCAGCGATGCTGGCTGTTGGCGGTCATCTTCTTTGGGATCACCTGCCTGATCTGGTCTCGCATTGTGACCGGCACGTTCTGGGCGTTCGACCTCCAGGCGGAGACCGCGCCCGACTTCTGGTGGCTGAGTTCGGCGGCGCTGACCGGGGCGAGCATCTTTGAATATCCCTGGCAGATCATCGTGCTGGGGTTGCTGATGGGCGTCTTGGCCGTGGTGCCCATTCTGATCGCCCAACTGATGAGCTTTGGGCACTCCTTCGTCTTCATCCTGGCGGTGTTCTTCCTGGCGAGCCTGCCGGGGTTTGCGTTATCGCTGGTTGCGAGCTGTTTTCTCGTTGCGTCGCGTCCATTCCGCTTTCGGTCACGAATCATTGCCATTGCATTGTGCACGGCCCCGCAGCTTCTTTATTGGGGCATCTTCGGTCGGGCGCCCGGCATGGAGCCGTTGGAGTGGGGCTTCTCCTTCGCTCCATGGATCTGGGCGTGGCTCGTGGGCCTGACGATCGCAGGGCTGGTCCTCGGGATCGGTCATTATACCCGCTACCGTCCAGGGCTCAATTGGGTTTTCACCACGACGACGTTGCTCTTGGCGATGGGGGTGTTCGAATGGAAGATCGGGTTCGACGAGTTGGACTATCAGTATTATATCGCCGGCAACAACCCTGAGGAGGTCTCCGAGTTCCATGATCGCAGCATTCGCGAGGCTCTGGATCGAACGATCATGGACCCGGCCACACGAAAGACCCTGGCGGCGTACTTCCTGCCGACCGATCCGATTCCGCTGCGCGAAGAGCTCAAGACGGAGATCCAGATCCAACTGAGTCTGGACCGCTGGCCGAGTTGGTTCATCGTGCCCGACGAGTTGAAGTATCAGGAGAGGCGCCAGTGGCTCAACGAGCAATACGATCGTTTCATCCACCCGCCGAAGTCGTGGTGGATGCCGCGGTGGCTGCACGCCGAAATCATCGAGCGGCGATCGAGCAGCGCGCGGATGCCGATTGCGCTGTACTACAAGGCACTGCTGAGCGAATACAGCCCGGACCTGCCGCGGATTCGCCGGGATGAAGTGCTGCACTTCTACAGCGACTACCCGCGCGAGCGGTCGGGTGAGATCTGGTTCGAGCTATATCGCGACTTCGGCAGGTCGCCCGAGTCGGCCGAGGCCCGCTGGCGGATTGCCAAGCATCTGGGCGGCCGTGGCCGGTTCAGCCAGGCAGGGACGTTCCTCGACCAGGCGCAAGCGATCGTTGAAGAACAACTGGCCCAGGACGACAATCTGTCGGCGTCGGACTCGTTGTTCAGTCCGTTTCGCCCCCCGGCTGCAACGGTGATGACGCAGGTCAAGCTTCGCCAGTTGCAGCGGCGCGTGCATGAGTTGAAGACGCTTCTCGGCGACGAGAACCTCCAGGGTAGTGAGGGCGCCGCCGACCGCCTGGCGAAGTTTGTGATGCTCAATCCGCACGGCCTCGAGTATGCCCAGCAACTCGACACGCTTCTGTCGCTGACCGGGCCCGAGGATGGTTTGCGCGACAACCTCTTGCTGGCCCAGGCCAAGCTCATTGCCGACGACCAGCGTCGGTCCGAGCGTCTGGTCCAGTTGAACCGCGAGTACCAGGACACCGACGGCGGCATGCAGGCGCTGTATGAATTGACCCGTCTGAAGATCCGGCTCTATCAGCAGGAAGAAGGCTCGGCTGCCGAAAAGCGCAGGTACCTGGCGGAGGCCAGAGATATGTTGACCAGCTTCTTGAACCTCTACCCCGGCAGTTTCTACGTCGAGCAGATCCGGCGCAACCTCGAGAACCTCCCTCGAGTGGAATGACCCCCGGCGGCGCGCGAACAGGACGCCCTCATGCCAGCCTCGTGCGGTAAGACCGTCGCGTGTCGCGTGGTCGCATGGAGGAGGCGACAAAAAGGCTTGTGCTGTGGGCGAGAATGCGGATAATGGGACTGGTCCCGACGTGGGTCGAGATCGGCCGGCAGGACGAACGGCCTCGATTGTCCCCATTGTCGTGTGAGGAGGCACGACTCGGAACGTGTCATCGGACGGTAGCAGGCACCAACGTAGTAGGAGAAGACCCGTCATGAGCAAAGCCACGAGCAACACCACATCGCGTCGCGAATTTCTGAAGAACACGGGCCGGGTCGCTGCGGCTTCGGCCCTGGCGACGGGCATCAGTTCGAGCCTGTACGCCGGGAGCGACAACACGATCCATCTGGCGCTTGTCGGCTGCGGCGGGCGAGGCACGGGTGCGGCCGTCGACGCCATGAACGTCCGAGGCCAGGGCCCGATCAAGCTCGTCGCCATGGCCGACGCCTTCGAGGACCGCCTGACCAGCAGCTATAAGAATCTCAAAGCCAGCCATGCCAACCAGGTGGACGTGCCGGATGACCGCAAGTTCGTCGGTTTCGATTCGTACAAGAAGGCCATGGACTGCCTGCGTCCGGGCGACGTCGCGATCTTTGCATCGCCGCCGGCGTTCCGCTGGGTACACTTCGATTACGCCGTCCAAAAAGGGTTGCACGTCTTCATGGAGAAGCCCGTCACGGTGGACGGCCCGACCACGAAGCGGATGATCGACCTGTCGAAGAAGGCCGACGCCAAGAATCTCAAGGTGGGTGTCGGTCTGATGTCGCGTCACAGCCGGGCCATGCAGGAACTGGCCAATCGCGTCCACGACGGCGAAATCGGCGACATCATCCTGATGCGTGGCTACCGGATGCACGGGCCGATTGGCTTCTTCGCCTCGCTGCCCAAGCCAGACGACATCAGCGACCTGCTCTATCAGGTCCGTCGCTTCCACAGCTTTCTGTGGGCCAGCGGCGGAAACTACAGCGACTTCTACATCCACGTCATCGACCACCTTTGCTGGATGAAGAATGCCTGGCCGGTCAAGGTCCAGGCGCTGGGCGGCCGCCACTACAAGGAGAGCCCCGAGGGCATCCGATATGTCGACCAGAATTTCGATACCTACGCGGTTGAGTATACGTTTGCCGACGGAACCAAGATGGATTTCGACGGGCGCTGTATGGATGGCTGCCTGAACCTCTATTCGAGCTACATCCACGCGACCAAAGGCTCGGCGATTGCCTCCCGGAGCGGCGATTGCGGGTTGCCGTCGAGCACGTACCGGGGCCAGTCGCCCGACGACGATAAGCTGATCTGGCAGTCCAGAATCCCGAGGAACCAGCAGAATCCCTATCAGAACGAATGGGACGATCTGATCGACGCAATCCGCAACGACAAGCCGTTCAACGAGGCCGAGCGCGGCGCGATCGGCAGCATGGTCACGTCGATGGGCCGCATGGCCGCCCACACGGGCGTGGAGATCACGTACGATCAGATGCTCAACTGCCTGCACGAGATGGCACCGGGCCTGGACAAGCTGACCTGGGATTCGCCCGCTCCGCTGAAGGCCGATGCCCAGGGCCGATACCCTGTCCCGCAGCCGGGTATTGTCACCGACCGCGAATACGCATAGGCAAGGATAGTCTCAATCGGGTGGCAGCCTCAAGGCGCAATGAAATGGAGCCTTGGGGATGGTGGTTTGTAGTGTGCCGTAAGGGCATAACGCCTTACGGCGTCACTACGAGCAGCTCTGCAAGCTTGAGGCTGCCACCCGCCAACGCTGTTGATAAGGACACTGGAGGAGGTCAATGGGGTGGTTCGCCGCGTTATGTCGGCATTTCCACAAGACGACCGCAGTACAATCCGTAACGCACCAGTGAAGTAGGAGACGATCCGTCATGAGTCAAACCGCAAGCGAACAAACATCACGCCGTGAGTTTCTGAGGAACACCGGCCGGATTGCCGCGGCCTCCACCCTCGTCGCCGGGCTCGGTTCGAGCCTCTATGCGGCCGGCAGCGACACGATCAACGTGGCCCTGATCGGCTGCGGCGGCCGTGGCACCGGCGCCGCCCAGAACGCCCTGTCCGTCAAGAACGGGCCGATCAAGCTCGTCGCCCTCGCCGATGTCTTCGGCGACCGCGTGGACCGCAGCTTCAAGGGCCTCCAGGGCAGGCACGCCGATCAGATGGACGTGCCGGACCACCGCAAGTTCGTCGGCTTCGACGCCTACAAGAAGGCGATGGATTGTCTGCGCCCCGGCGACGTCGCGATCTCCGCCACTCCGCCGGCTTTCCGCGAGGTGCACTTGGCCTATGCCATACAGAAGGGCGTCCACCTCTTCATGGAAAAACCCGTCACCGTCGACGGCCCGACCACCAAGCGGATGCTCGCGCTGGCCAAAGAAGCCGACCAGAAGAACCTCAAGGTCGGCGTGGGTCTGATGGTCCGTCACTGTCGGGGCCGCCAGGAGTTGAAGGCCCGGATCGACGCCGGCGAGATCGGTGACATTCACACAATGCGGGCCTACCGCATGGGTGGACGAGCGGCCACTCTCGGCCCCAATACGGGCGGCACCAGCGATCTGCTCTACCAGATTCGCCGCTTCCACAGCTTCCTGTGGGCCAGCGGAGGCCTCTACAGCGACTACTACATCCACCAGATCGACGAGTGCTCGTGGATGAAGGGCGCCTGGCCGGTCGAGGCTCGCGCCATCGGCGCTCGGCACTATCGTGGCAACTCCGTCGATCAGAACTTCGACAACTACTCGGTCGAGTACACCTTTGCCGACGGGACGAAGTTCTTCTACGGCGGCCGACACATGGATGGCTGTGAGAACGCATTCAACAGTTTCGTGCACGGCACGAAGGGCTCGGCGGTCGTTTCGACCTCGGCCCACACCCCCGGTCGCGTCCGCACCTACAGCGACCAGAACATGGCTCGCGACAATCTGATCTGGCGGTTCCCACAGCCGGAGCCCAATCCGTATCAGCTCGAATGGGACGACCTGATCGATGCCATCCGCCGGGATGAGCCGTTCAACGAGACCGAGCGCGGTGCGATCGCCAGCATGGTCACGTCGATGGGCCGCATGGCCGCCCATACGGGCAACGTCATCACCTACGATCAGATGCTCGACTGCCCGCACGAGTTCGCCCCGAACGTCGACAAATTCACGATGGATTCACCGTCGCCGCTCAAGGCGGACTCCGAAGGGAAGTATCCGGTGCCGCAGCCCGGCGTGCTGAAAGATCGCGAGTATCAGGAGTTTGCATAGCTCTCAGCTTCGCCAGCGATTCGTCGCCGACCTCGAATCATCCGCGGGGTCGGCGGCGTTTTCCCTGCATGCCATAGACCCCAGTGAAAGGGAACCACCATGAGAAGGCCGATGCAATCGCATAGCTTGACGTCATCGCCGAGAAAAGAGGGGCGGTCCTCCCGTCGGCAGTTTCTGGCCGAGGGCTCGCGGATCGTCGCCGGCTCGGTGCTGGGCGGCGTTGCCCTGTCGAGGGCCTACGCGGGTGAGGACAACACGATCCGTCTGGCCCTGATCGGCTGTGGCGGACGCGGAAGTGGGGCGGCCTCGGATGCCCTTTCTTCGGCGACCGGTCCGACGAAGCTTGTCGCGATGGCCGACGTGTTTGAAGATCGCCTGACACGGTCCCACAAGGCCCTTGGTGAGCGATTCGGCGAGCGGGTCGATGTGCCCGAGGACAGGCGTTTCGTCGGGTTCGATGCGTATCGCAAGGCCATCGACTGCCTGCGGCCCGGCGACGTGATGATCCAGGCGACGCATGCCGCCTTTCGTCCCATGCACGTCGCGTACGCCATCCGGAAGGGCGTCCACGTCTTCATGGAGAAATCCTTCGCTCCCGACCCCGGCGGCACACACGAGATTCTCCGGCTGGGCGAAGAGGCCGGCCGCAAGAACCTCAAGATCGGATGCGGACTGATGTGCCGTCATTCATCGGCTCGGCAGGCGATGATTGAGAAGATTCGTGAGGGGGCGATGGGCGAGATTACGCTGATCCGCGCCTACCGGATGGACCCTGGTGCCCGGCTCGGTCCGTTCAAGGGCGGTCAGAGCGAGTTGCTCTGGCAGCTTCGTCGTCCGTATTTCTTCCATTGGGCCTCTTCGGGCTGGTTCATTGAGATGATGATCCACCAGGTAGACGAGTGCTGCTGGATCAAGGGCGCCTGGCCGGTTGCGGCCGAGGGCTTGGGCGGTCACGAGCCACGAAGCAACGACTGCAGCCAGAACGTGCACAGCTATGCCATCGAGTACACCTTCCCCGATGGGACTAAGGCGTTTGTCAACAGCCGCAGTCAGCAGCACTGTCGCAACGAGTTCGCGACCTTCGCCCACGGGACCTGCTGCGCCGGTCAGTTCTCGGGCAATGTGCACGCCCCGACAGTCCAGATCTGCAAGGACCAGCGGATCGCCCGCGACAACATCGCCTGGCGGCCCGAGAGCGAAAAGGTCAGTCCGTACCAGGCCGAATGGGATGTGCTGCTCGACGCGATCCGCCGGGACAAGCCGCACAACGAGGTCAAGCGGGCCGCCTATGCCAATCTATCCTCCATTATGGGACGGGCGGCCATTCACACCGGGCAGATCGTCACTTGGGAGCAGATGATGGCGTCGAATTTCAAGTTCTGCGAGGATGTCAACTTCACCCTCGAGAGCCCCGCCCCGGTGCGGGCCGACGCCGAAGGCTGCTATCCGGTCCCGATCCCCGGCCAGTGGTCGGAAATCTGACGGGAGGATCCCCTTCGCAGTGTCGTTCGGGGACGCACGGCCTATGGCAGAGACGCGATTACCCGTTTCTTGCGGGAGTGGCAACGAACTGTTTGTAGTGTGCCCGTAAGGGCATACTTGGCCCGGCAAAGGTAAGGTAACGCCCCAGGGCGTCACTACGAACCAGACTCTGACCCCAGGTCCAAACGGGTGATCGCATCATGGCTGTGACTTGAATTTGGGCGACTCAGGGAGTATCATAATCCGCTCAGGCGCAATCTACAGGAAACCTTGATTCGATGCAGAAACCCCGGTCCAGGACAGGCAGATCGAACGAAGGAGACATGATGGCACGCTCGAATGAATCCGACAGGAGTTTGGGCACCACGCGGCGTGATTTTCTCAAGGCCTCGACCGCACTGACTTCGGCGGCGGTCGCCGGGACGCTCGGGGCGCGGGTGTTCGCCGGCGGCAGCGACATCCTCCGGGTCGGGATGGTCGGCTGCGGCGGACGCTGCGCCGGCGCGGCGGCTGAGGCGCTTACGGCCGATCCCGGCGCGCGCCTGGTCGCCATGTGCGACATCTTCATGGATCGCGTCAAGGACAAGCGTCGCGTCCTGACCGAGCAGAAGGGCGATCAGGTGATGGTCGATGACGACCACTGCTTCGTCGGCTTCGACGGGTACAAGCACGTGATCGAATCGTCCGACGTCGTGCTCATCGCCAATGCCGCCAAGTTTCATCCGCTCCAGGCTATGACGGCCGTTCAGGCGGGCAAGCACGTGTTCGTCGAGAAGCCCCACGGGATCGATCCGGCCGGCGTCAACCTCATGGCGGCCGCGGCGAAGCTGGCCAAGGAGAAAGGCCTCTGCTTCGTTTCGGGTCTGCACAGCCGTTATGACACGCGGTACGCCGAGACGGTCCAGCGGATTCACGACGGAGCGATCGGCGATGTGATCTCGATCGAGGAGAATTTCCTTCGCGGCCCGTACGGCATCATCGACCGCAAGCCGGGCCTGACGGAACTCCAGTGGCAGTGCAGCACGCAGTACCATTTCCGCTGGCTCTCCGGCGACGACGTGCCGCAGTCGCTCGTGCACAACCTCGACCGCTCCCGCTGGGTTCTGCACGAGGAGAATCCCACGAAGTGCCACGGTCTGGGCGGGCGGTCCTCGATGACCGATCCGATCTACGGCGACGTGTTCGACCACCATTCGGTGATCTACGAGTTCGCCAGCGGCGTGCGCATTTATGCTTTCTGCCGTACTACGACCGGCTGCCACAACGACTCGTCCAGCATCGTCCTGGGCAGCAAGGGCAAGGCCGACATCACGAACTATCGCATCTGGGGTGAGACGAACTGGCGATCGACGGCCCGCTGCAACCCCTATCAGAGAGAGCATGACGTGCTCTTTGCCGCCATCCGCTCGGGCAATCCTGTCAATAACGGTGACTACATGGTCGCCAGCACGATGGTCACGGTCATGGGGCAAATCTCCTGCTATACGGGCAAGGAGGTGACGTGGGACCAGATCAATCGGTCGGACTTCTACTACCCGCCTCGGCCGGAGGACTGCCACGACGAGATGGACCCGCCCAGCAAGGCCGGTCCCGATGGCAGCTATCCGGTGCCTAGGCCCGGTTTCACCAGGATGATATAGATTCCTGGGTGGGCTTGTGGCCCGCCCGATACGACGATCCCTTTTCCCAAACGCGCTTATAAGGAGACGCAGGTGAACAGAAGCAAGAAGTGGGCCTATGCCGGGGCACGGGCGATGTGTATCGCGGTGATCGTGCTCGGCAGTGCCGTCGCATCGGAAAAAGAACTCCCTAAGAGGTACACCGAGACCATTACGACGAAGACCGGCGAGGAACTGTCGCTGGAGATGGTTCTGATTCCAGGCGGTACGTTCCTGATGGGCAGCCCGGCCGACGAGGCCGGCCGCAAGGACGACGAGGGGCCGCAGCGCAAGGTTACTCTCGATCCGTTCTATCTTTGCACGACAGAGACGACATTCGCCCTGTTTATGGCGTACTATCAGGAGACGGGTACAGCCAAGAAGGATTTTGGAGAGGTTCAGGAGGCCCAGAAGAATGCCGAGGCCCAGGCCGCCGGCGTCGACGCCATCACCGGTCCGACCCCGGTGTACGGCGACCTGACAATGGGCTACAGCGTCAGGCACCCGGCGCTGGGTATGACCTGGCACAACGCCATGACCTTCTGCCGATGGCTGGCGCAGAAGACCGGCAAGCCGTATCGACTGCCCACGGAGGCCGAATGGGAATACGCCGCCAGGGCCGGAACCCCCCATGTCTTTGGTTTCGGAGACGACCCCGAGATGCTGGACGACTATGCCTGGTATGAGGACAATTCCGACTGGGGACCGGCCGAAGTCGCTCAGAAGAAACCCAATGCCTGGGGCCTCTACGACATGCAGGGCAATGTTCTTGAGTGGGTCCACGATTTCTACCAGCCCAACGGCTACGCCAACGCCCCCACGAAGAACCCGACCGGGCCAAAGGAGGAGAAGGTGCGCGTCGCCCGTGGCGGGTTCTACGAGAGTCCGGCCGAGGACTTGCGTTGTGCAGCCCGTGCGTTCGAGGAGCCCTGGTGGCGGATGAACGATCCGCAAATCCCCAAGAGCATCTGGTGGCTGCCGCAGATGGATATCATCGGCTTCCGAGTCGCCTGCTCCGTGCCTCAGGATGCCCAGGAGCAGCCGTAGGTTGTGCCGTCGTACGGCTTCTGGTCGCCGAACCGCTGACGCGGGGCCCGCGATGTTGATACGAAGGGAAGACAATGACGCATCGGGTTGGACGGATGCTCGTGGCGCTGGCGCTGTTTGCGAGTGGGTGTTCCTCACTTGGGCCGAAAGCGGCCGAGCAGTGGTCGCCGAAGGAGGCCAACGAATGGTACGCTGAGATGCCGTGGCTGGTGGGCTGCAACTTCTCGCCCAGCACCGCTGTCAACCAGATTGAGATGTGGCAGCGGGAGACGTTCGATCCGGCCACGATCGACAGGGAACTGGCCTGGGCCGCCGCGCTCGGGTTCAACAGCGTTCGTGTCTACCTGCACCATTTGCTCTGGGAGCGGCACGCCAGGGGTCTGCTCCATCGCATGGAGCGGTTCCTCGACATCGCCGACCGGCATGGGATCGGCGTGATGTTCGTGCTGCTCGACGGGGTGTGGGACCCATACCCTCAGTTGGGCCCGCAGCCCGATCCGATCCCGCACATCCACAACTCCGGCTGGGTCCAGAGTCCCGGCGTGGAGATCCTGCGCGATCCGGCTCGGCACGAGGAATTGAAGGGGTACATCAAGGGCGTCGTCGGCCACTTCCGAAAGGACCGGCGCATCCATGCGTGGGACGTTTTCAACGAACCCGACAACATGAACCGTCCCGCCTATGTCCAGTTCGAGCCGGAGAACAAGGCGGAATTGTCGCTGATGCTGCTGAAGAAGGCGTTTACCTGGGCCCGCGAGGCCGGGCCCACCCAGCCGATCACCGCTGGTGTGTGGGCGGGCGACTGGTCGAGCGACGACAATCTCTCCGAGATCAACCGGTTCATGCTGGAGCACTCGGACATCATCACGTTCCACTCCTATGCGAACCTGGCTCAGACGAAAGCGCGTGTCGAATCGCTGCGGCGCTACGGTCGGCCGATCCTCTGCACCGAGTACATGGCCCGTCCCGCCGGCAGCACGTTCGCCGAGATTCTGCCGTACTTCAAGCAGCAGCGCATCGGCGCTTACAACTGGGGTTTCGTCGCCGGCAAGACCCAGACCATTTATCCGTGGGATTCCTGGACGAGGTCGTACAAGGCCGAGCCCGACGTCTGGTTCCACGATATCTTTCGGCCCGACGGCACGCCATACGACGTGCAGGAAGTGACACTGATCCGCCGCCTGACGGGCCGATAGAAGCAGGCTATGGAAATGCAAATATCAAGAAGCAAGGATCAAAATAGCGGAGTCGCCGCAACGCGGCGATGACATCCTCGATTTTGCATCTTGCTTTCTGATTTTCGCATCTGCCTGGTATGAGGCTGCCACACGATCCGAAATGGGGAGAACTGGACTGTGGGAACGATCCAACAAGGCGTCAGGCAGGTCATTGACAACTGCCTTCGAATCCGGGCCGGCGAACGGGTGGTCGTTATTACCGACCGTCAGACGCGCAACATTGGCGAAGCATTGCGCGTCGCGGCCGAGAAGATTGCCGGCGATGTCCAGGTCTTCCTGATGGAAGACTTCGGGACCCGCCCGATCAGTTTCCCCAATGCCATTGCCGAGGCCCTTCAGGCCGCCGACGTCAGTATCTACGCCGCCCAGGGCGCCGAGGGTGAACTGCAAACCTTCCGAAGGCCCATGCTCGGGGTGATCGATACGAACCCGAAGCTGCGCCACGCGCACATGATCGGTATCACCCCGCAGATCATGGCCGACGGCATGTGCAGCGACTACGCCGAGATTCAGAGAATCAGCAAGAGGGTCTTCGAGACTGTCAGGGACGCCGAAGCGATTCGGGTCGTAACGGCCAAAGGATGCGATTTCACCGCCCGATTCAGTCCCGACCTGACATGGCTCATCAGCGATGGCGACATTCAGCCGGGCCGCTGGAAGAACCTGCCCGACGGCGAGGTGTTCACGGCGCCGGCGACGGTGGACGGCCACATCGTGATCGACGGATGCCTGGGCGACTACTTCACCGAGCGGTATGCGTCGCTCGCGGATACGCCTGTGACCGTGGACGTTCGCAATGGCCGGGCGATTCGCGAGAGCCTGCACTGCGACAACGAGCAACTGCGCCGGGAGCTGGCGGCCTACGTGTTCGAGACCGACGAGAACAGCGATCGCGTGGGTGAGTTCGCCATCGGCACCAACACCGGCCTGACGAAGTTGATCTACAACCTTCTCCAGGATGAGAAGTTCCCCGGCGTGCACATCGCCTTCGGCAGTCCCTACCCCACCAAGACGGGCGCCACATGGGACAGCGGCGCGCACGTCGATGGCGTGATCATCGCCCCGAGCATCTACGTGGACGGTCTGACCCTCATGGACCAGGGCCGATTCTGCTTCGAGGGTACATGACGGGCGAGTACCCATATCACGATGCGCGAAACCCCGTTCTGCTGGCCGACGTGATCGAAGGCCTTCTCGCCGGAGGGCGAATCTTCCTTTCGGGCGGGGCCGGCACGGGCAAGACCACGCTCGTCCGACGGATCGCCAACCAACTCGTGCAGCGCGGCAAGCGAGTCGTGCTGGCGGCCTCGACGGGGATCGCCGCCTGCCAGTTGCGCGACGAGACCGGCATCCACAACTCGCGCCACTGCCAGGGTCCGTCCACACTGCACGCCGCCGCCTTCCTGCCGCGAGTGGAAATGCCCGACTCGAAACGACGCATCCAGTCAGGCCGACGCAAGCTCAAGCGGGCCGACGTCATCATCGTTGACGAGATCAGCATGGTCGACCGCATCACCTTCGACCGGTTCCTCGAACGCGTCGAGCCGGGAACGGGCCTGCTGGTGGCGGGCGACTTCTTCCAGCTTCCGCCCGTGCCCCGCAACGAAGAAGGTGTGCCCGACTTCGCGTTCTACAGCACGGCGTTTGCCGACTTCGAGTTGATCGACCTGCAAACGGTGCTGCGTCAGGCCGAACCGCGCTTCATCGAGTTCCTCCAGGATCTCCGACTCGGCCGGGTCGATGCCGACGTTTTGAGAAACGCCTATCAGGAATTCGATCCCGACTATCCCGTCCTATTCGGCACCAATCGCCAGTCGGACGCCCACAACCAGAGACGAATCGACCGGATCGACTCGCCGTCAGTCCACAGCGTCTGTCGGGTCACCAAGGGCGATCCCGAAGAGGCCGTTCAATGGCTCCAGAGCCACACGCGGGCCAAGGCCACGCTCCAGATCAAGCCGCAAATGCGCGTCCTATGCATCCAGAACCACGAAGATCTCGTCAATGGCGACCTCGGTGCCGTCGCCGACATCTGCACCGAGTGCGCCCCCGGCACGGAAATGCCCTACTGGATCGACGTCGAATTCGACCGGAACGGCCTGGGGACCCGGCGGCTCAACGCTCTGGAGTTTCAGGAGCGGATTTGGGATCCCCGCGAGGACAGCGAGCAGGTCAGGTTCTCCGTCGCGCAGTACCCGATCGTGCCGGCCTATGCCCTGACGGTGCACAAGGCCCAGGGCATGACGCTCGACATCGTCAATATCGACGGTTCGCACGTCAATTTTGTTCCGGGCCACGTCTACGTAGCCCTGTCGCGCGCGCGGACGCTCGACGGCGTGCGGCTCCGCAACGGCTCAGGCCTTGCC
Source organism: uncultured Pirellulales bacterium (assembly GCA_964610435.1). Taxonomy (GTDB): domain Bacteria; phylum Planctomycetota; class Phycisphaerae; order Sedimentisphaerales; family Anaerobacaceae; genus Anaerobaca. Next base: position 15,094 of record CAZSXM010000085.1, read on the forward strand.
GCCTTCAACGATTCGGCCGTGCTGCACTACTATGAGAGGGCCCTTCGCTTCCAGGGCGCCGGCGATCCCAGGTCGAACGGCTGACGCCGGGACGATCGCCGTTGGGTGCACTGCACGTTTGTGGGTAGAATAATCGGGCCCTTTTTGTAGGATCGAA
>CAZSXM010000086.1:0-15137 GCA_964610435.1 uncultured Pirellulales bacterium
ACTATCAGATTCTGTTCCCGACCCTTCGTCCCGACAACGACGGGCTCATGCAGATCGCTGAGATCGAGTTGATCGGCACCATCGCACCGTAGCGGCCTGTTTGGTGAGGCACTGGACGGTCTGAACTGCGACAACGCGGGGCCCATGTCAACCAAGACATGGGCCCCATTTCCTGCGCCGTGCCAGAGCTCACAAGACGTGCATCAGTCTGCGTGCATCCGGCGCTTCCACATGCTACACTGTCCGTGGGCGGTTGGAGCCACCAACCGCCGGCCGACGAAGGCAAGACCATCGGAAAGGGACCGCCATGATTCGACAAGACTCCATCAGATGCATACTGACGCTCGTTCTGTTCGCTCTTGTGACGACAAACCCCTTGCGCGGCGCGATGCCGCGATTCGAGTGTCATGAGATCGCCGACGTCGGCATGCGGATGGGCCAGACGGCGCTGGTCGATATCGACAAGGACGGCAAACTCGACTGGGTCGTCGGCCAGTCGGGCAGAATGTGGTGGTTCCAGTACGTCGCGCCCGACAAGTGGATCCAGCACGATATCGGCGAAGGGGCCCGCACGGACGTCGGCGGCACGGCGTTCGACATCGATGGCGACGGCTGGATCGACGTGGTCGCCGGCACGGCCTGGTATCGCAACACCGGCCGGCCGCGCGAGGAGCGCTTCGAGCGATACGAAACCGGGGCCATCGCCAACCACGACATGGTCGCCGCCGATATCGACGGTGACGGCAAGCTGGACGTCGTCGCGTGCAGCGACGACAGGAAGCATCCCTATCTCGTCTGGTACAAGATCCCGGAGGATCCGCGAGAGAAATGGATCGAGCACCGGATCGGGCCCGGCATCCACGGCGGCGTGGACCCGATGGGCGTCGGCGACCTGACCGGCAACGGCCACAACGACGTCGTGCGCGGCGACGTGTGGTTCGAGAACGCCGACGGCAAGGGGACGAAGTGGATCGAGCACGCGGTCCTGACCCCGCCGGGCGGCAGTCGGCCCGATCGGTATGGGCTGGCCCTCAAAACCTGGGTCTGCGACCTCAACGGCAGCGGTCACCTCGACATTATCCAGGCCGAGGCCGATACGCCGGACGGCCGTATCTTCTGGTGGGAGAACAAGGGCAACGGCAGGTCCTGGCGGTTTCACCTGATCTCGGCCAACCACACCAACCAGGATTTCCATTCGCTCGCCGTGGCCGATTTCAACAACAACGGCTATCTGGACGTCTTCAGCGGCGGCGGGCCCCTCTCGAAGGACACCCAGAAGTGCTTCATCTGGGAGAACCTCGACGGCAAGGGCGGCCGGTGGAAAGAGCATCTGATACTCCAAGGCAAACGCTGCCACGAGGCCAAGGCCGCCGACGTGGACGGCGACGGTGACATCGACATCGCCACCAAGCCTTGGGACGGCAGCCTGCACATCTACCTGCGCAACATGCTCGTCGAGGACGCTGCCGCCGCGACAGCACGGAGGTAGTCGGCGTATACCAGCGATGGCGAGTCACTGGGGGCGGCGCGGGGTCCGTCTTCGGCCGGGCCGGCGCAGGTGAGGACGATGCAGATGGGCCTCTTTCCAGAGCCATCGGATCAGCACGTTGCCGACAACCGCCGCGGCCGTGCCCAGAAGGAGAGAGCCGGTCCACAGACAGAACGAGCCCATGATGATCCTGCCCCGCCTCGCTTCACCGTAAACCGCAAGGTATTCATCGGCGTACGGGATCGTGTGCAAAAGGAAATGCCCAATGCGCCAGGCGGTCATGTAGATGGGAACCGCCGTCAACGGATTGGTGACCCAGCAGGCCAGCAGCGCGATGGGCAGGTTCACCCGGAAATAGAGCGCGCCGACGCAGGCCAGCAGCATCTGGAACGGGATCGTCGGAGTGAATGCAATGAACAGACCGAGGGACGCCCCGCCCGCCAGCGACCGAGCGTCGAAATGCCATAGATCGCGAGCGAGGATCCCCTTGCCAAACACCCGATAAAGAAACGACTGCCGCATCCGGCCTCTGTCCGGAAGGCGGCGAAGTATCAATTCGCGAAGACCCATGTACTCCTATCCATATGCCTCTCGGCTTCTGCCCACCTGCCCATAGCATACGATGGGATTCGATCCCCGTCAAGAACGACGTTCGGCGGGGTCTTATCCGGCAAGGGGTTCGTCCGAAAGTGCTTGCATTCATCACTGGATTTCGGTAGCACAGACGCCGAAATCGGCACCGCAGGGCAAAATGAACCGGCAGCATCCGTGGCAGACGCAACGAACGCGCATGACTGAACCAACACGGCAAGACAACGTATGTTCTCCCTCCGAACCGGGGCCGCCACAGACCGTTGAGGTCTCGGTGATTGTTCCTGTCTTCAATGAGGCAGACAACGTGGAATCCTTGTGTCACGAGATTGTCGCGGCCATGAAGACGACGGAACAACCGTTCGAAATTCTCTTCGTGGACGACGCCAGCACCGATGGCTCGGCCGCCCGCCTGGCGGCCCTGCAGGCGGGGGCGTCTGTGCAGGTGCTGAAACACCGGCTCAACTACGGCCAGAGCGCCGCCATCGCAACCGGCTTTCGACATGCGCGAGGCGCCTGGGTGGCGACCCTCGACGGAGACGGCCAGAACGACCCAAGCGACCTGCCCCGCCTGCTCGAACACCTCGTTGCCACAGGCGCCGACGGCGTAACGGGCGTGCGCACCGTGCGGCGCGACAATCGACTGCGACGAATCTCATCGCGTATCGGCAATGGTTTCCGCAACCGGGTCACGGGAGATCGCATCAGCGACAGCGGCTGCGGGATCCGCATCGTCCGGCGGGCCTGCCTGGCGGAGGTGCCGGTCTTCAACGGGATGCATCGCTTCCTGCCCACCTTGCTGCGAGGACAAGGTTTTCGCATCGAGGAGTTGCCGGTCAACCACAGACCTCGCCTGCACGGTGCATCCAAATACGGCGTGCACAATCGCCTGTGGCGGGGTCTGCGGGACTGCCTAGGCGTCGGCTGGTATCTTGCACGCGCACTGCCAGCCAATCGGGTCGAGCCGGGAGAGGGCAACCCATGAGCGCACATCCCGACCCCACACCACCGACGCCGCAGGTCGCGGGCGAATCGATCGAGGCCGGTGCCTCCAACGGGCCCTTGAAACGGCGCACCCGCCTCGCGATGCTGATCGGGCTTGCAGCGTTCGCGACGGCGATGCTTCGCCTGACGCCGGTGGGAGATTTGTTGTTGGATTTCCACCGCCTACGGGCCCTGATCGACGGGGGGAACGTGTGGGCGGAGCTGGTGTTCATTCCCATCGTGGCGGTACTGGTCGCGGTGGGCACGCCGCGCCTGATTTTCTACGGCCTTGCCGGCTTGACATTCGGGTTCTGGAAGGGCCTGCTGCTGGTTCATACCGGCACGCTGGCCGGCGCGTACGCCGCGTACCTGGTCGCCCGCTGGGCCGGACGAGACTGGTTCAGCAACTGGCTCGATCGCCATCCGTCGGCCGGCAAGGTGCTAACGGTCCCCCCGTCGGTCTGGTCGGTCGTGATGGCACGGCAATTACCCATCGGCGGCCTGGTCATTAACGTCGGTCTGGGGCTGAGCCCCGTTACCAGCGTCCATTTTGTCATCGGTTCGTTCTTCGGCTTCCTCCCTGCGGGCCTCGTCGTCCTGTTGATCGCCGGCGGGCTGGTGGACGACAAAACTTGGGAGAGCGTCAGTCAGTTGCTCATGGCGGCGCTAGTGGTTCTGCTGCCCGGACTGTACCTGGGCCGTGCGAAAATCCGGCGGATCGTCCGCGGGATCACGTCGCATGCGATCCTCTGGGGCGCGGCCATTTCCATTGCGGTCGCTGCCCTTTACCTGTTGCGTCTGTCCGGCCCGCCGGACTTCGAAGGCTACGCGCAAAACCGAAACGTCGGCTACATCATGGACGCCGCATGGGCCGGCAATTGGGCGGTCCAGCATGACGTGCAGAATCGCATCACCTCCAAGCCCCCGCTGCATACGTGGATCGCCGCCGGCCTGGCGCGAATTGCGGGCATGAACCGCCTCACACTGACATTGCCGTCGTTTGTCTCCGTGCTGGCCCTGTCGCTGCTGGTGTTCGGCGTAGGCTTGCGCTTCTTCGGATTGACGGCCGGCGGATTCGCCGGGCTGGCCACAGCCATGGCGCCAATCATCACAATACACGTGGCGCTTGTCCGCACCGACCCGCTCTTCGCACTGGCCGTAGCGCTGGTGGCCCTGGCGGCCTGGCAGGCCTGGAACCGCGGCGGTGGGTGGACATCCTTCTGGATGGCTGCAGCGGCCGCCACACTGGTCAAAGGGCCGCTGGGCCTGGTGCTGGGCGCCGCTGGTCTGCTGGCCTTCTTCTGGGAGCGACGGACCGACCCGACCACCCCACGACCGCGAGGGTCGCACGCCGTCGGAATCGCGATCTACCTGACCCTCTGCCTGGGCTGGTTTCTGCTCGCCCTGCACGCCAGTGGGTACGCCCTCATCGACAAGATGATTGTGGAGGAGTTGTTTGGCCAGGCCACCGGAGCACACAAGCACTCGTTTCCGGGCCAGAACCTGCCCAAGCCCACGCTCTACCTGCTGGGCCGGTTCATGCCGTTCAGCCTGTTCACATTCATCGGGATCTGGCGGGTGTTTTTCCATCCGGCCGCCCGATCCGTGCAACGGCGATTCGAGCGGTTCCTGGCCTGCTGGCTGGTGGCCGGCCTCGTTATGTTCTCGCTTGCGGCCCATCACCGCGCCGACCTGCTGCTGCCACTGTGGCCGGCGGGCGCGCTGCTGGCCGGTCGCGAGATCGCCCGCTTGCGGGCGCCACTCGGCGATCGCCTGTTGGCGGCCGGCACGGTGGCCACGTGCATCGTCCTGGTCGGGTTTGCCTACTGGACTTATCACAGGATGGATGCACGGCGGGCGCGTACGGTCCACTACACGGTCGAGGTGCGCCAGGCCGCCGAGGCGCTGCGCGAAGCGGGCGTCGATCCAACAGGGCTGATCCACGTGGGCACACCCGTGACGCTCCAGTTCTATCTTCAGACGTACAAGCGCTGGGTCGATGCCAACGAGGTGCGTAGTCTCCTGACGCATGAACGGCCGCTCACGATCGTGACCGGCACGTTGGAACATCAAGAGCATCTCCACGATGCGCTGAGCGATACGCACCTCGAAGAGCTCTACCACTGGCCCCAGGAGGGGGTGCTCGACGGCGGATTGTATCTGACCGTGATGGAGGCCGTCCCACAAACCTGACCGTCCGGGCGACGACCGGTCCTGGAAATCCGCATGAGAGACTATGCCCTTCCCAGTCACAATGAATGCCTGTCGATCATCCGGGACTGCCACGTCCCGATCCACATCGCTCGGCACAACGAGGCCGTGGCCAGACTGGCTGTCTTCCTGGCGAGGAGACTGATCGAGCGCGGCATCGAGATCGACGTCGAACTCGTCGAGCGGGCTTCTCTGCTGCACGATCTGTTCCGCGTCTGTGATTTCCCGCTGGAAGACTTCCGCTGGTTCGAGCAGCCTGTGACTGAGGACGACAAGCACCGCTGGCGCCGGCTCAAGGCCCGGCACGGCCACGTTCGACACGAAGAGGCCGCCGACGCATTTCTCAAGGACAGATACCCCGTGCTGGCGACGACGATCCGCCGGCACCGATACGTCGCGGTCGTGGACGAGACCGACTGCCCGCAATCGTGGGAAGAGAAGCTCGTCTATTACGCCGACAAGCGGGCAATGCACGACACCATCGTCCCGCTGAAAGACCGGCTCGAAGACGCCCACCGACGAAGCGCAATCGCCATGGCCAAGGCGGGCATCGCCCGTTGCGTGGAAATGGAGAAGGCGGTGGACGCCCGAATCTTCGAGCTTGAAGCGGACATATTTAACGCCATCGGGCTGGCGCCCGACGACGTGACCGACGAATTCATCGACCGCTGGCCAACCGACTACGGTTCATCCACCACGTTGTAGACGCGGACGTAATCGACCACGAAGTGGTCGGGCAGGTTGGCCTCGGCGATGTCACCGCCCCACTTGCCGATCTCCTCGGTGAGTTTCATATACTGGGGAACTTGAGAAACGCCCCCGGCGCTGGTGCGCCAGGTTTCCTGGCCGTTGACGTAGAAGACGTATTCTTCCGGCGTCCAATAGAGACCGAACGTGTGGAAGCCCTTGCTCAGGCCCGGAACGGTGAACGTCGTGCCGACATGCCGATGGTCCTGGCCGTAGCCGTCCCAGTGCAGGTTCTGCGTGATGCGGTCCTCGCGCCACGGTTTTTCCATGATGTCGATCTCGGTGCCGTCGCGGCCCTCGTCGCCCACCCGGCCGACCGTATCGGTGTAAAGCCAGAAGGCCGGCCAGTGCCCCGGCTGCGTCGGGAACTTGCAACGGCAGACCCAGTAGCCGTAGCGGTGCTCGAATTTACCCCGCGTGCGGACGGCCCCGCACGTGTACCGGTCGCCGTCTTTCTTCGTGCGCAGGATCAGGTGGCCCTGGCCGTCCAGATAGGCGTCCTCCTTGACCCAGAACCCGTCACGCCGCTTCCAGTCACCCATCACGTCCCATTTCGACGGGTCGATCTCATCGCCGTTGAATTCATCCTGCCAGAAGAGCTCCCACCGCTGCCCTTCCGGGAGCATCGGCAGAAACTCATCGGCGCCTCGAACCGTGCCAACGAGAGCGACCACCGCCAGAACCACCGACACCGAAGCAATGCGATTAGGACGCCGGGGCAGAAGACCCATGAGAAATCCCTTCTTTCTTGAACTGCCTCCAACTCGGGCGGCGCGTGGCCTGGATGCCAGAGAACACGGTCGCCACGATCATCGCCGCGAACGTCACCGACGTGAACCAATAGCCCCACGTCTGCTCGGGGACATGGGCCATCTTGATCAACACGGTGCCGATGGCGAACGACTGCAACAGCATCTTGATCTTGCCCGAGGCCGTGGCGGCGAAATTGATCCCTTTGGCTTCAGCGACCTGGCGCAGGATCGTGACATAGATCTCTCGGGCGGCGAGGACCACGACGACGAACCAGTGGATCACCGCCAGCGTCCGGGGCGACCAGCCGAACAGCTTGGGCTCACCGATCAGGGCAAAACAGACGAACGCCCCGACCACGAGCAGCTTGTCCGCCAGCGGGTCCACCATTCGCCCGAACTTGCTGGTGGCATTGAAACGACGCGCCACGATGCCGTCGGCAACATCGGTCAGGCCCGCGACAACAAACAGCATGAAAGCCCCATGCAAAAACGCTACCTGCCGCTCAACGTGAGGGCTGTAGAGAATCATCCCGAGAAAGACGATCGACAGGCCCAGACGGATGAAGGTCAGAATGTTCGGAACGTGTCGCAGCATGGCGATGAGTGTACCGGCGTCGGCCGCGTGCTTCAATCAAATTTGTTCGACAAGAAGATCGTAGTCTTTCTCATTGACGACCCTCGCCTCGACAAAGCTCCCCGGACCGGCGGTGCAATGGGTCACAATGCACGCGCCGTCGATATCGGGCGCCTGGCCGTAGAAGCGGCCGTATCCGACGCCCGTCGGTTCGACCGAATCGATCAGGCACGTCAGCCGCTCGCCCAGGCGCGCCCGGTTCTTGGCGAAGGCGATCTCCTGCTGGGCGAGCATGAGGGCATCGAGCCGCTCCTGCTTGACGTCATCCGGGATCTGGTCGGCAAATTCCGCCGCCGGGGTGCCCGCCTCTGGGAAGAAGGTGAATGCACCCAATGCATCGAACCGCGCCCACGTGACGAAGTCAAGCATCTCGGCGAAATCCGCGTCGGTCTCGCCGGGGAAGCCCACGATTACCGTCGTCCGCAGAACCACGTCAGGGATCGCCGTGCGAAGACGCTCGATCATGGCCTTCAGTCCGGCCTGTGTGTCCGGACGCCGCATCGCGCGGAGGATCCGGTCGGCCGCGTGCTGAATCGGGACGTCCAGATAGTGCAGGACCTTCTCGCAGCGAACCATCGCATCGACAAGCTCTCTGGTAATGCCTTTGGGATAGGCGTACAACAGCCGAATCCAGGCAAGGTCCGGAATCCTCGCCAGTTCCGACAGCAAGCGGGCCAGACCGGCGGTCATCTTCAGGTCGCGCCCGTAGATCGTTGTGTCCTGCCCGATCAGATTCAGTTCGACGGCTCCCGAAGCGACCAGTTCTCTCGCCTCCTCCAGAACGAGTTCCATCGGCTTGCTGCGAAACGGGCCTCGAATGGAGGGAATGGTACAGAACGAGCAGCGATGATCGCACCCCTCGCTGATGCGAAGATAGGCTGAATGGGCCGGCCCGATCCGCAGTCGGACTCGATCGTCGGCCACAGTCGGGTCCGTCCGGTCCGTGTAGACGCCGGGCGCCGCGGCCGACAACGCGCACCGAACGATCCGGGCGATGTCGTCCCTCTGCCCAAGCCCCACGACGGCATCGACGCCCTCGGCCTCTTCGAGCAGTTGCTCGCCCAGACGCTGCGACAGACAACCGGCGACGATGACCTTCCGGACGCCGCCCTTCCGCTTGTCGGCCACCGCCCGAGACACGGCGTCGAGCGACTCGATTCTCGCCGGCTCGATGAAGCCGCACGTATTGACGATGACCACATCGGCCTGCGAGGGGTCGGCGGCGATCAGAAACCCGGCCTCCACGAGGTGAGCCAGCATTCTCTCGCTGTCGACCACATTCTTCGGACAGCCCAGCGCGACGAACCCGACTGTAACGCCTTTCGCTCTTTCTCTTGCCATGAACGGCACTGATACGCCAAAAAGTGACATTTGTCCACCCTTTTAAGCTGGGCAAGATCAAAACCCCCATTTTTGTTAACCCTTTCAAAATGCCCTTGACGATAGTATACAGTGGAATAGAATACGCTCAGTTGGCGTCTACCTGTACGGCAGGAGGTTGTGAGGGTAGAACAACATGGACGTTGGGTCGTAGGTAGACAGAAACGACAGGTAGTATGCGAATGACTGATGACAGACGACAAATCAGCCACAGCAGGAGAAGTCTGTTGTTGGCCTTCGTCGTCTTGGGGGCGATCGTCGTTCAGGGCTGCCACGACTGGCCTGACGAGAGGGTGACCGCCATCGAGGCGCAGAACATTCTGCGAGACATCAGCAGGATTGAAACCGTCGCCGATCCCAACATCCGGCCGCCGGAAGTCTACAGATCCCCGCCCAGGAAGCTCAGACAGATCGTCGGCGGCGCCGAAGAGTGGAAGCTCGTGTACTTCTGCCGGCACCACACCGCTGCGAACATGAGGCAGATCATCCACGAGCAATTCGCCACGCAGTTGTTCAATCAGAAGGGCCAATCCACAACCATACAGGACTATACGGTCACCGCCAATCCCGCGACCAACCAGTTGATCGTTCGCGCGCCACTGGAGACGGACATCGACGCCGTCCTCGAGATTATCCACGAAACCGACATCCCCCCGATCCAGGTCAAGATTGACTGCCTCGTCTCTGAGCTGTACGCCGACCTGACCGTCGATCGGGAAACCTCCATGATGATCGAGAACCTCTTCGGCGAGATCAAACTGGGCGGCGAGCCACCCGATGGCCTGGCCTTCCCCGGCGCATCGCTTCGCGACCCGGCGCGAGAGAAATTCGGCCTCAAAGCCGGCGTCAGCCGGGACAAATTCGAGGCCCTTGTCGATATCCTCGTCTCGCGAGGCTATCTGAAGATCCTCATGAACCCCACGCTGGAGGTCATCAACGGCCAGACGGCCAAGATCCAGTCCCGCCAGCACGTGCCTCTGCAGCAGGTGACCGTCCAGAGCGGCGGGTTCGGAGGGACCCCCGTCCTGCGGACGCAGACGGAATACTATGACATCATCGACCAGCTTGAAATCACCCCGCAGGTGTATGCCGACGGGTATATCGGGTTGCAGACCTCGGCTCAAATCGCCGCCTATATGACGCCCGAGGGCATCAAGCAGACACCGATCGTCACCGAACGGACCATTACCAACAAGGACAATCGTATTCGTATCGGCGAGAGCCTCATCATCGGCGGCATCCGCAAGAGCGAGAAACGCGATGTGATTCGCGGGGTCCCGATCCTCAAGGACATTCCCGGCCTGAACCTGCTGTTCTCCGGTCGAGACTTCGAGGAGCGGGCCACCGAGGTCATCTTCATCCTGACGCCCACGATTTCGACGGGCGGCAAGCCCAAGGCGGACATCGCCGAGATGTTGCAGGAGAAGCATGCTTCGCCGATGACGCAGGCCATTCACGAGGCCGTAACAGACCCGCTGGGCATCAAGGCACGCGAGGAGGATCGCGAACGCAGGCTCGAGTCCCGAGAATTGCAGCGGGAACGTTGGATACGGGCTCGCCAGGAGCGGATGCGTGCCGAAGAGGATGAGGCCGAAAGGGCCGCCGCCCGGCTCGAAGCGATGCAAACGGGCCGGCAGATCCAGGACGAAGAGGAACCGGCCGAGGATGTGCCGCAGACCGACCAGACCAATACCGAGAGCAAGCCGGGAGACTCGACAGAACAGGAGCAAGACGCCGCGCCGCAATAGCCGCAGCGGCCGGCACCGAACAGCAGACAACCGGACAGCCAAGGGGGGCACTGGAGCAGGAGAAACAGAAGGACCAAGGGCGACGCTTTGGCATGCCGCGCCCCGGTCCAGGCGCGAGGGGCCCGGGCAAGGGACTTCGTGAGGAAATCACAGCGTGTAGCTCAGGAAATCGCAGACTGACCTTTCTGGAGGGACAGTAGATGGACCACTTGGGCAACAACAACCATCCTGCCAACAACCCTGCCGAGAAGCCCATCCCCATTGACGACCTCGACAAGCCGATCCCGCTGGGAGAGCCCCCGGCCGGCAACGCGCCGAGCGTCTCAAGGGCACCGCTGAATCTGGGTGGAGGGGGTCAGCCTCCCCCAAGACAGGCGCCATCCCCGGCCCAGAGGCCCGCCACAGCGGCTGCCACGAAGGCCGCTGCCGGCCCGAAGCAAGCCGGAGAGAGAATCACGGGCATCAAGACGTTCTTCACCAAGCTGCATCCGGGTGCGCTGGACTTCATGGATGAGCAGATCGGCGGCTGGCTCAAGGAGCACCCCGAAGTGTGCATCAAGCACACGAATGTGACCACCGGGGAGGTCCAGGCCAAGAAGACCGAGCCCAATATCATCATTACCGTGTGGTATTGAGCGGTCTGGCCCCTATCACCCGGAGCATCTGACGCCGCTTCTGCAGATGACGAAGCGATCCGCCGTCTCCCGTGACCATCGGCTATAGCCGAGCCAGAGGAGGTGTGCCCGCGATTTCGGAAAAATTATCGCCATAAAAACTTGACACGACCGGCCAATTCCAGTATTTTTTTGGGATTTAGCGGTTTGCGTGACCCACGTAAGACGAGTCAGAGGCAATTTGGAGGTTTTTGTGGCTAAACAGTTGGCGCGGGAACTCATCAACGCAGGAGTGCATTTCGGGCACGGCGTGAGTCGATGGAATCCGAAAATGGCCCCCTACATCTTCGCAAAGCGGGGGACCATTCACATCATCGACGTCAGAAAGACGCTCAAAGGCGTGCTGGTTGCCAAGAAGCTTCTGGCGGAAATCGTCGCATCGGGCAGCGACGTGGTCTTCGTCGGTACGAAACGGCAGGCCCAGAAAGCAGTCGAAGCCGCGGCCAAGCGATGCGGGATGCATCACGTATCCGAGCGATGGCTCGGCGGGATGTTGACGAATTTTCGGACCGTTCGTTCGCGCCTTCAGCGTCTCGAACAGCTTGAGGCGATGGAGCAGGACGGCTCACTCGAGGCCGAGAGCAAGAAGCAGGCCGCCCGGCTCAAACGTGAGATGCGGAAGATCCGCACCAACCTCGACGGCGTGCGAAAGATGTCGCGTCTGCCCGGCGCGATCGTGGTCGTCGACGCCAAGAGGGAGTATTTGGCGCTGCGAGAAGCCGCCAAACTCGGCATTCCGACGGCGGGCGTGCTCGACACGGATTCCGACCCGGACACCGTGGATGTCGCCATTCCCGCCAACGATGATTCCATCCGCGCCGTTGAGATCATCCTCAACGAGCTGGCCGACGCGGTGGCAATCGGCAAGACGATGGTCGCCGTTCGGCAACAGGAATCGGCCGAGGCGCGACCGCGAAAGACCCGTCCGAGTCGGCGCCCCGTCATGGCGCGTGCCCACGGCGATTCGGCGTCTGTGGCCGTTGCCGACGACGAGCCCGGCGACGACGCCGTCGAACCCGGACCGGAAGCTGCGCCCGAACCACAGCCCGAAGCCAGCGCCGCACCGCAGGAATCCGACCAGCCCGCTTCCGAAATATGACGACCCGCCGGCCGTTCTCATCGTGCCGAACCGGAGGACGCGAAGGGACGCAGGGACGGCCGTGGGTGCCGCGAGAATGCCCCAGAGGTGTCCTCGACACACCTCGGCAGAGAGAAGCCCGGTCCCGGGACGATCTGTGCGATTCGTGAACCTTTGAAAAAGTCAGACAGGAGTCGATCCAATGGCAGAAATCTCAGCTTCGGCCGTCATGAAACTTCGCAAGATGTCCGGACAGGGCATGATGGACTGCAAGAAGGCCCTCCAGGAAGCCGGCGGCGATGTCGAGCAGGCGATGGAGATTCTCCGCAAGAAGGGTCTGGCCACACTGGCCAAACGAGCCGAACGAGAGACGTCGAACGGACTGGTCGTTTCCAGAACGGCCGACGAAGGAAAGACAGGGGTACTGGTCTCGCTGTGCTGCGAGACCGACTTTGTCGCCAAGAGCGCCGACTTCGTCGCGGCTGCCGACCTCCTGGCCGACTATGCCCTGGTCTGCGAGGCCGACGAAGGGCCCGACGCCCTGCTCCAGACTGCCAAGGATGGCAAGGTCTTCAACGACGTCCTGACCGAGATCGTCAGCAAAACGGGGGAGAAGACACTGGTCGGGGACTATGCCCGTTTCCGTCTGGACGGGCCGGGGCTGATCACCGCCTATATCCACTTCAACAGCAAGGTCGGCACGATGGTGCAGATCGACGTCGATGACCCCAAGGTCGCCCAAGCCGACGCGCTGCGTCGGGCGGCCGCCGACGTCGCCATGCACATCACCGCCAGCAAGCCGATGGCGCTGAACAAGGACGGCATCGACCCCAAGATCGTCGAGCAAGAGAAAGCGGTCTACGCCGAGCAGGTCAAGGACAAGCCGGCTGAGATCGTCGAGCGCATCGTCGACGGCAAGATGAGCAAGTTCTATGCCGAGAACTGCCTGCTGGAACAGCCCTTCGTCAAGGACGACAGCAAGACCGTCGCCCAGGTGATCGCCGAGGCCGCCAAAGCATCCGGAGGCACCGCGACGATCGGGCGGTTCGTCCGATTCGAAGTCGGCTGATCCGGTTGGAGGGCGCCTCTCGATCAGGCGCACCGGCAAGCAGGTGCGCGCCACGGAAGGGCCGGTCGAAATCATGGGTGAATGCCAATACAAACGCGTGTTGCTCAAGCTTTCCGGAGAGAGCTTCTGCGAGCGAGGCGAGTTCGGCATCAACGGGGCCGCCCTGCAGTCCATCGCCGAGCGGGTCGCTGAGATCAGCGGGATGGGACCGCAGGTTGCGATCGTGGTCGGCGCCGGCAACATCCTCCGGGGGGAGGCCTTCTCCCGCAATAGCCATATCCCCCGCAACACGGCCGACTACATGGGCATGCTGGCCACGATCATCAACGCCTGCGCCCTTCAGGAAACGCTCGAGAAGATCGGCCAGCCTACACGGGTCATGAGTGCAATCGAAGTGGCGGCCATGTGCGAGCCGTTCATCCGGCGCAGGGCCCTTCACCATCTCGAACGCGGCCGCGTGACCATCCTGGCCGGCGGGACGGGCAACCCCTTCTTCACCACCGATACGTGCGCAGCGCTGCGCGCGTCCGAGTTGGACGCGGACCTTCTTGTCAAGGCAACCAAGGTCGATGGCGTCTACAGTAGCGATCCGAACAAAGACCCGCAAGCGAAGCTGTTCGATCGCGTCTCCTATGAAGACGTTCTGCGGCACGGTCTACGAATCATGGATCACGCCGCCATCAGCCTGTGCCGCGACAACCACATTCCCATCATCGTTCTGAACATCTTCAAGAAGGGCAATATCGCCAAGGCCATCAGCGGCGACCCGGTCGGCACGCTGATCGGGCCGGGTTGAGATAGACGTAGATCTGATGGAATTCATGACGAAGAGGTAAACCATGCCGATGCAGGGAACGATCTCCGAGAACCGATCCAAGATGAACAAGACGGTTGAAGTGCTTCAGGATGAGCTGAAGTCCTTCCGCGGCGGACGCGCGACCCCGGGGTTGGTCGAGCATCTGAAGGTCGAGTATTACGGCAGCCCCACGCCTCTCAAGTCCCTCGCGACGGTGTCCGCTCCCGAGGTGGACCAGCTCGTGATCAAACCGTTCGATCCGGCCTCCGTCAAAGACATCGAGAAAGCCATCAAGAACAGTGAACTGAGCATCGCGCCGATCGTGGAAGGCAAGTTCATTCGTCTGAACATTCCACCCCTGAGCGAAGAGCGGAGGAAGCAGCTCGTTCAGCAGGCCAAGCAGGCGGGCGAGCAAACGAAGGTGAGCATCCGCAACGTGCGACGCGATGCGATCAAGCAGCTCGAGCAGCAACAAAAGGACAAGACGATCACCGAAGACGATCTGCTGGCGGGCAAGAAGCAGTGCGACGACATGGCCAAGGAGTTCACTGACAAAGTAGACGCTTTGGTCGCTCACAAATCCAAGGAAATCATGGAGAGCTGATCGGGTCGTTCGCGCCGCATCGCACCATCTCCCTCCGCGGTGGCCAAAGTCGGTCTTTGCGGCGGCTGGGGTTTGGCCTGTGACCTCTCAACGGTGGTTCGCCGACGGGTCTTTCGGCCACACCACAACGGCTGACAAATGCTCCCACCACCTCTGACGGCATGCCAACGGGGCCGAACCACCGTAGCCCTGCAGCGTACTCCGGAACGAACCGGTCAATTCAGGCGCTTTCTGCTGGAAAGAATCGGCCCTACGCTGGATGATGGATGAGAGTTGACCCCTGAGACAACGACCATAGTCGGAGTAGGGACGCCCCTTGACGGGTCGCCCCCTCCACGGATCCGGACGAGCGGGATTACCGCATCCGGCTCCTGTCTTGG
>CAZSXM010000087.1:0-14857 GCA_964610435.1 uncultured Pirellulales bacterium
TTCTGGCCTGTGCAGCGGTGAACGACGCCAAGTGCACAACGCCGAGAAGGCACGCGAATTTCGCATGGGTTATCGCATTCATAGGTAACCCTCCTCCAGAGGTACTCTGATACTATAGCCAGCCACACATCTAATTGTACCATAATCGGCAGTGTTCTGTCCACGATTTTCGGTGCTTCGAATCAAACGTATCAAACGTGTCTGTGCTAGGGCCGGACCTCAATGAGGGCCTCGCACCAATGGCGCTGGTCCCAGCGATCGAAAGCGACATCGGCAGTGAAGATGTAGACCGACTGGGGTGTCGAGGAGGGAACAGCGATCCGAAAGGTGGTCGATTTCTCCTTTCGAGGATCGATCGTCAGGCGGACTTGTCCGGGTTCGGCCAAAAAACCCGCAGGCACATGGGGGATTATGGAATACTCGTGTGGACGGGCCGAGTGGTTACGTATCCGCACTTCCACGTCAACGGTTCGGCCGGGACGGGCCGTCTGTCCGTACGGATATACCCCCGCCCATCGCTCGTCGATGCCGTAGTTGGCGTCATCCCATGGAAACAGCTCAGCCAGAAGCGCCCTTCGCTCAGTCAATGTCCTTCGCATGAATGCCCGTTGCGATGCGTCGAAGCCGAAGACCGGGGAAACGTGCTGGTTGACGAGCATGCAATCGGGCGGCAGCTTCGTCAGAATATCCAGGCAGCGCAGGTAGCCTTCGCCTTCGTGCATCAGATTGCGATTCAGAAGACAATAGTCATCAATCCCGGACGGCGTGAACGAGTCTCCGAGGAAGAAGAGTTTCTGGCCGTCCTCGTGCTCGGCCAGCAGGGCGCTGTGGTACAGGGTCTGGCCGGGGTAGTCGTAGAAAGTGAACCGGAACTGGCGCCAACGTTTGCGGTGTCCGTCGGGTACCACGGTCGGCTCGTCGACTGCCTCGGTCGTCAGGCAAGGCAACCGATAGGCCCCGGGGCGCTGCACAACGTCGGCCACCAGCGGCGTTACGAACACCGGACAGGGAAAGACCTCCAGAAGGGCATTGACTTTGTGGGTGTGGTCGTCGTGGTAGTGGGTGATGAAGACACCTTCCAGGCACGTCAGTCGGCCCGCGTCGCGCAGTTTCTCGATCTCGTCGATGATACCCTGTGAGCCGCAGTCGATCAGCCAGCCGGCACCGCTCTTCGAGAGCAGCAAACGTGAATTGCTGATGCACACCATCCAGTCTGGCGGGTCCTGAGTCGCCCCAGGCATCATCCAGGGCACTTCATGCGGGGTTCCGAGCACGCGCTCGGCCAGGCCGTTGTAGGCTTCGCGGAAGTAATACCGTCCTGCGCTGATCGACAGGTAGTTCCGGTAGACGGCTTGGAGTCGGCCGATCAGACGCGAGACGGCGACCTGAGGATCGCGAATTACCGGCCCTCGAGCTGGAACGAGCACGTCGGGCTTTTCCGAAGCCATCGCGCGCAGACTCCCAATCAGCGGAGCCATGCGGGCTGCGTAGCCGTGATAGCCGCCGATTCGCAGTTCGGACACCTCGTCCTGGAGACTGTACAGGTCCATGAGCTGTCCGTCGCCGTAGATCAGGTCGCCGACGAAGCCGTATCGGATGCCATCGGTCTCCAGCAGATAGCTAACAGCGCCTCTCGTGTAGCCGGGCGTACCCATCACCCTGATCGTCAAATCCTGCCACTGAATCGTGTCGCCGTCTCGAACGGTTTGCGCGACCTGCATCGTTTGCACCGGGACCTTGGTCGTCTGCTGACGATAATCATGGAATCGCGCGGTGGCGAAGCGGTCCCAGAATTCGTCCGCCTTGGTGAATGCTTCGGCTTCGGCGGCGGGCACAACGGCCTTGGCCCCTTGCTCAACCAAGTTCCGTCCCGCCCAGACCACATCGCGCCGCGCGTGCGTGAACAGGACCATGTCCGCCTGTTGGACCGCTGCGGAAGGGTCGCCGTAGACGACGAGCGTATGCCCATCGCGTTCGACACAAACGCCGTTGACCGATCCGGGCAGCAGGCGGACGGATGCGCTGAGACATGCGGCATCCTGTGCGGCCGCCCTGCAATATGCCACAAGAATGGCAAGCAAGATCCATACGAATCTGCGCATCATGGCCTCCATGACATGAGCCGAGCGGCAGCCTCAAGCGGCGCTTGAGGCTGCCACCCAATCCGTACTTCGTGTCTCAGGCGACAGGTCTGCTACCGGTCGCCGACCAGGTAGCGGACTTCGCCGGCCGACAGGGCCCGGTCGTAGATCCGGAATTCGTCCATTGAGCCAGAGAAATACGCGTCGGCCTCGTACTGCGACCGACCCAGCCAGTTCTGTGTTGTGTTGCCGAGGTCCGTCGGCAGGGTTGCCGTTGGACCGCTGGCGGCCACGTCGCCGTCGAGATAGATCTGCACCTGCATGCTCTCGCTGTCGAACACGACTGCCAGATGGTGCCAGCCGCTCGGCAGTGTGGTGGTCGTCTCAATGATCGACTCTGTGCCTCCGGCCGGAGTGATCGCGAAGCGGATCGGCCCGGCGGGAATGCGCGGGCACAAGAACATGTACCCTTCCGTGCTGCTGGTACCAAAATCGAAAATGCGCTGCCAGTCACCGCCGACGTTGTCGAAGTGCACCCACGTAGCAAACGTTGCGTCGGTCATTTCACTCAGGACCGGACCGATGGGCAGTTCAACGTACTCAGCAAACCCGTCGAGCTGGAGCGCCTGACCAAGACCTGGCAGCGACGGCCCGTACATCGGGTCGTTGAACGCTGTACCGTGGTAGCCGTTGCCGGAGCCGTCCTGAACGTTGCCCTCCATTGCATAGTGGGCCACCAAGCCGGCCGTGCCGGGGTCTTGGGCCATCGCAACAGCCGGGGCCTTACGATACAACCGGATATCGTCGATATAGACCACCCCTGAGCCGCTGCCGTCCACACCGATGCTCAGTTCCGTGATGCTCTGCAGATTGACGCCCACCGAGGCCAGATCGACGTTCCATTGTTTCCACAACGGAGCGGCCAAACTGCTGGAAGCGCCGTCGTAAAGGACCTTGGTTCGGTTAATCGTCACATAGAGTTGTCCACCGTCATTGCCTACATCGCCGCGGAAATACAGCACGAGCGTCGCCGCCCCGCCGACGGTCCAGTCCTGGGCGCCGTCGATCACGAAGTCGGCCCGCGAATCACCCTCATAGAACAGTGGCATCGACTGCCGGCCGCTACGCACGATGGTCTGCTCGGCGAACGGAGCGCTGAGATGCCCGACTGTCGAACCGGTCTCGTTCACCCAGCCGTCGAGCCACGTGTCGAAGATGGCTTCCCCGGCGTCGATATCGTCAGTGTAGCTCTCGAAATCGTCGATCACGAGGAACGGCTCCGTGGAGAAGCTCCAGAGGTCGCCTTCCCATGCCCGGATGGCCTCAGCCTCGTTGACCTCGACGATCTTCCAATGGTATTCGGAGTCCAGGTCCAGCGCCGGCGGATCGTAGCTGCTCTGGCCGACCATGGCAACCGGGGCGGTTCCGTCCGCGACCGCCGCCTCGTCGGTGTCGAGATAGACCTCATGCGCGGCCGCCTCACGACCGCTTCGCCACTCGAGGACCGCGTCGATGCTGACATTCGTGGCTCCGGAAGCCGGCCGGGGCTCTCTTGGATGCACCGGCACGTAGTAGAAGCGAACCTCGCTGAGCCCGAACTGGTCGCTGACCCCATAGCCGCTGTTGGCCGTCAGCCGAACGTATTGAGCGGCGACCCCGTCGAAATCCACGGTGGTGTTGTGCGCATACGTCGTCCGGGCCGTGCCCTGGGCGAATTCAAAGTCGCCGAGAACGGTCCAATCCGCGCCATCGGTGGAGTATTCGACCGTGACGTCCTTGAACCCGAAGCCCAGCATCAACTCGAACATCACGTTGTAGTTCCAGACCCACATTTCGTGGAGCTTATACAAACGGTCGAATTCGTACTGAATCCACACTGGTTCGGCCCCATCGGTGCTCGCGGCCCACATGTGCGTACTGTCGGTCGAATGCTGATCGTCGGCATTGAGACCGGAGCCGTCGATCGTCTTTTCCGGCCCCGAGTCGGGTTCCGAGAGGCCGTTGCTGGTTGCCGTGATATTCACGATCGGATAGACATACGGCTCGACGGTGAAACTCCAGATGTCGCCCTTGAAGATCGTGTTGTCGGGTGCGGCGTTGACTTCGTCGATCCGCCAATAATAGGTCTGCCCAAAATCAAGAGTGCCGACGTCGTGGGTTGTGTCCGTCTGGCCCTGGCTGAGAAGCACATCCATCGGATTGACCCGGTCGGCGGCGTCGACATCGTCAACGGACGGGCCGAAGTAGACGTCGTGCGATGCAGCGAAGTCTCCCGCGTCCCAACGGAGCACCACGTCACGCGGCACATCGACGGCAGTGTCCTGCGGCGTCGGATTCGAGGCCAGTTCCGGCACTCGGATGCCCCTCTCAAAGATGCTTCGAATCTCTTCGGCGCTCAACTCCCGGTTGAACATGGCGGGTTCGTCGATCAGGCCGAAATATTGCTGGCCGCCGTTCGAGCTCGTCTCACCGCCGATCATGACCGGCCAGTCATTGGGGTTGATGTCCACTTCGCCGACCGACGCGGCCTCGCCTTCCAACTCACCGTTGACGTACATGCGAAGCGTCTTGTCGCCGAACGTCCCTGCGATGAAATGCCACTCATTGTCGGCGACCACGGTCGTTCCATCCACCAGAGAGGTGGTGTCGTTGACGAAGAACTCCAGCCGGGGCAGACCAACGTTCTGCGTCAGAACCAGATCGAAACCGCTGGTTTGCCACTGCGATTTGTCGATCACGCGCGCCCAGTTGGGGACCGTCGTCGCCTTGACCCACGCCATGAGGCTGACCTCGCTGGTCACGTCGTACTGGGGGATCTCGGGCACAACCACGTGGGAGCCCTCGACGAACTCGAGCGCCGTGCCGTACACGCCGTCAACCCATTGGGCGTCGCCGACGACCTCGCCGTGGTTTTGATACATCGAATCGTCCTGGGCCACGGTGCCTGCCCCCTCATCGAATCGAAGGTGCAGGACCAGCGACGGGTCGGCAGCCGGGGCCGATACCGCCATCAAGCCCAGTACCAGTAGGGTGATTGCATGCCACTTGCTCATGGTGAAACCTCCTTCCAAATCTCCTTGTGTCAGTATGCCGAAAGCCGAATGGGGTTCCATCGCTGACAGAATCCGAGCGGCCCCCCTTGACGGGCGTCAAGATTGGACCCATTTGGCCTCCATTCCACTACGTACCATGCTAACAGATCCACCGCAGCCTGTAAAGCCCCGTGTAACCGTCTCAAGGATTGTGGGAGAAGATGAGCGATGAGGGATTCCCTGGAAAGGGGAAACTCAGATGACCGTTCGGAAGTCGCAGACCCCCGGCTACGCCGCGTGGGAACGTTGCCAGGTGGGGATGCGCCAGGGCTTTGCCCCGGCTCTCGAAGCCACGCATGGTCTTGGCCCGAATCCCGTACGTCAGGCTGATCAGCCGTTCGGTGGTGTTGCTCATCGGATCTGCCGGGTCACGGCTGACCGAAGTGGGCACAGTGCAGGCGTTGCCGGGCGAGGATCGAGACGCAGACATCGCAGACCGCCCGCAGTCGCACGGCCCAGTGGATGCGACCACCGCAGCGATGGCCGTGCCGATAGGTTCGTTCAAGCTTCAATCCGCTGCCGACCGATGGAAACAGACGGTCAACCATTTCGAGCCTTCTTGTCTACAGGTTGGACCACCTGTTTCGTCGGCGAAGAGGCTCTGTTTCCATCACCCCAGCTCTCTCCATTGGACAATTGCGCCGAAGATTGTCGTCCCGGCTGGCGGTGTGTATAATCGCCGCAGTTCGTATTCGTCGTGGTTGAACCGGTGATCCGCCTCTGGCGGAATGATTCGCCCGGACAATCCGAGTGGAAATCCTGAAGGAGGCACGAACATGAAGCATCCTCTCTCTCGCCGCACGTTCCTCAAGAGCAGTATCGCCGGGGGCGCCGCTCTGGCCGTTCCGGCGGCAAGCTATGCCCGCATTGTCGGCGCCAACGACCGCATCGCCATCGGAATCATCGGCTGTGGGGATCGCGGCATCAACGCGCACATGAAGGGCGTCCACGCGCACGCTGCCGAGCAGAAGATCGAGATCACGGCGGTATCCGACCCCTGGCGGGTGCGTCGGGAGATGGCGTCGGCCCTGGCCAATGAGTGGTACGGCCGGCCGGCTCGGCAGTTCGCATCCTATCGCGACCTGCTCGCCCTGAGCGATCTGGACGCCGTGATGATCGCCTCGCCCGATCACCTGCACACGACCCATCTGAAGGCGGCGGCCGAGGCGGGCAAGGACGTCTATTGCGAAAAGCCCTTGGCGATGGATTTCGGCAAGCTCAAGGACGCCTGCGACGCCGTCAAGAAGGCGAACGTCGTGGTCCAGATCGGCACGCAGCTCCGCAGCCTGCCGAGCTTCACCGGCTGCCGCGAGCTGTACAGGACCGGCGTCCTCGGAACGGTGGGCCGGATCGAGCAGTGTCGCAACGCCGAACGGCCGTACTGGTACTCGTACGTCAAGGACGTCAAGAAAGAGGATGTGGACTGGAAGGAATTTCTCGGCGACCGGCCCGCACAGGCGTTCGACCCCGTGAAGTACTCCGGCTGGTACGGCTACCGCGAGTTTTCCGACGGCCCGGTCCCCGGCCTGGGCAGCCACTTCATCGACCTGGTCCATTACATCACCGGCGCGACGTTCCCCACGAGCTGCGTCTGCCTGGGCGGGACGTTCACCTACAAGGACGAACACCACTTCACCTGCCCCGATCACGTGCAGGCCCTATGGATCTATCCCGAAGGGTTCATGGTCAGCTACTCAACGAACTTCGGCAACGGCAGCGGCAATAGCTTCAAGATCTTCGGCGACGAGGGCGTGCTCGACATGGTGACCTGGACGACCCCCGTCCTGACCGCCGAGGGCGGCGCCAAACGTCGGGGCCAGATTCGCGGCAAGGTCCCCGTCGAGGACGTGCCCCGGCCGGACCATTTTCTCGACTGGCTCCAGTGCCTGCGGTCGCGAAAGACGCCCAACGCCTCGATCGATGCCGGCTACCAGCACGCCGTCGCCTGCCTGATGGCCGTGCGCTCGTTCGACACCGGCCAACGCACGATCTACGATCCACAGAAACGTGAGATCCGCGAAGGATAATCCTACCTCGAAGGGGCCAGATGATGACGACACGCAAACAGGATGAACGGACCCTGTCCGATTCACTTTCGCGCCGTGGGTTTCTGGGTCGAGCGATGCAGATCGGCGCCGCCGGCTGGGTGCTGGCCAACACGGAGACCGTGTCGGCGCAGACGAAGAAGCCTCGCTGGCAGATCGGCTGCTACACGCGCCCGTGGGACCAGTACGAGTACCGTGTGGCGCTCGATGCGATCGCCGAGGCGGGGTACGAGTACGTCGGCCTGATGACGACGAAGTCCCAGACCCGCCTGGTGATCTCCGTGGCCACGCCGATCGAAGAGGCCGTGCGCGTCGGCGACGAGGTCAGGCAACGCGGCCTGAAGGTCGCTTCGGTGTATGGAGGCGATATCCCCGTAGCCCGGTCGCTCAAGGCGGGCATCGAGGGGCTTCGCAAGCTGATCGACAACTGCGCCGCCTGCGGCTCGACGAACCTGCTCATGGGCGGCACCGGCAACAAGGACCTGTACGAGGCGTACTACCAGGCCATCGCCGAATGCTGCGACTACGCCGCCGCACGCGGGATCGGCATCAGCGTCAAGCCGCACGGCGGATTCAATGCCACCGGGCCGCAGTGCCGCAAGACCGTCGAGATGGTCGGCCATGAGAATTTCCGCATCTGGTACGATCCGGGCAACATCTACTACTACTCCAACGGCGAGTTGAGCCCCGTCGATGATGCGCCCACCGTCGATGGGCTGGTCACGGGCATGTGCGTCAAGGACTACCGCCATCCCAAGGACGTGGCCGTCACGCCGGGGACCGGACAGGTCGATTTCCCCGCCGTCTTTGCCAAGCTCAAGGCCGGCGGGTTCGAGGGCGGGCCGCTGATTGTCGAGTGCCTCGACCCGGGCGACTTGCCGCATATGCGCGATGAAGCCATCAAGGCGCGTCGCTTTCTTGAGGAACTGACGGGACAGAAGTCGCAGAACGCCGCTCGCCCGGCGTCGGCCCCAATGGAGGCGGGTGTCGGTGTCGTCGATGTCACGCCGCCCGTGGGCTATCGCATGAGCGGCTACTTCCACGAGCGGCTCAGCGAAGGCGTTTCGAATCCCCTCCACGCCAAGGCCCTTGTGATGCGCCAGGGTGCGACGAAGGCGGCGATGGTCTTCTGTGACATCATCGGACTGTCGCCCGAGGTCTCGCGGGCGGCGCGGCAGCGGGCCGAGGCCGAGACGGGCATCCCCGCCGAGAACATCCTGCTGGCCGCAACGCATTCCCACACCGGCCCGCTCTACTTCGGCGCCCTGCGGAATCACTTCCACGAGCTGGCGCTGGCCAAACATGGCCAGGACCTGCGCGAGAGCGTCGATTACGCTTCCGTGTTGGCGGACGGCATCGTACAGGCGGTCCGTCAGGCCGACGCCGCCGTCCGGCCTGTGCGCGTGGAGACCGCCGTCGCAAAGCAACAGGGGCTCTCCTTCAACCGGCGGTTCCACATGGCCGACGGCACGGTTCGCTTCAATCCGGGCGTTCTGAATCCCGACATCGTTCGCGTCGCCGGGCCCATCGATCCACAAGTCGGCGTCGTCCTGTTCCGAACGGCCGCCGAGAACGCGGCGCTGGCCGGCCTGGTCAACTTCGCCCTGCATCTCGATACGGTGGGAGGCACGAAGTACGCCGCCGACTATCCCTACTATCTGGAGCAGGACCTGCGCAAAACATTGGGCGACGACTTCACGCTGCTGTTCGGTACGGGCGCGTGTGGGGACATCAACCACATCGACGTCACGCGACGAGAACGCCTGACCACCGAACACATCGGCCGGACCCTGGCGAAAACCGTTGTGGATGCGCTGGCGGAACTGAAGACGGCGGCCCCATCGCTGGCGGTCGCGCGGGCCGTCGTAGACGCGCCGTTGCAGACGTTCACCGCCGACGAGATCGAGCAGGCCCGACGTGACATCCATAAGGTCGGCACGCAGGATCTGTCGTTCCTCGATCAGGTTCGTGCCTACAAGATTCTCGCGGTCCAATGGCGAGGCGGCTCGACGCTGCCGCTGGAGGTGCAGGTCTTCCGGCTCAGCGACGACGTCGCCGTGGTCGGTCTGCCGGGCGAGGTCTTCGTCGATCTGGGCCTGGCGATCAAGCAGGCCAGCCCCTTTGCCACGACGCTCGTCATCGAGCTGTGCCACGATGCGCCGGGCTACATCCCGACCCGCAAGGCCTTCGCCGAGGGCAGCTACGAGACGATCAACTCGCGTATCGCTCCGGGCGGCGGCGAACGGATGGCCGAGGCGGCTATCGAACTGCTGGCCCAACTGGCTCCGGCCAAGTCCCAAGGATCATAGACCTGTGACACGTCGGACAAGTGGACACGTGACAGAGATGACCGAGAATCGGAAGATGAGCGTCTTGCGCTGGGCCATCTTCTCCGTGCTGGGCCTGGCCTACTTCTTCGTCTACTTCCATCGTCTCTCGCTTTCCGTCGTAGCCGACGATCTGGCGGGCGATTTTGGCGTCGCGGCCGGCGTTCTGGGTCTTCTCGGCTCGCTGTATTTCTACTGCTACGCCGCCATGCAGTTTCCGGCCGGGCTCTTGTCCGACTCCGTCGGACCGAGGAAGACCGTCACCGTCTCTCTGCTGCTGGCGGCGGTCGGCAGCGTGCTGTTCGGCCTGGCGCCGGGCATCCGAACCGCCTTCGTCGCGCGCGTGATGGTCGGTCTGGGCGTCTCGATGGTCTTCATCCCCACGATGAAGGTCCTCTCGCAATGGTTCAAGGCCGGCGAGTTCGCAGTGATGGCCGGCATCCTTAACGCCGTGGGAGGGCTCGGCGTGCTGGCGGGGACGTGGCTTCTGGGCCTGCTGGCCACCTTTGTCGGGTGGCGCGTCTCGTTCCAGGTCATTGGAGCGGTGACGGTGGTTCTGATGGCTTTGGCCTGGCTCGTCGTCCGTGACCGGCCCGCCGACAGCCCCAATTCGCCCGTCGCCCAGCCGGACGCGATCGGCCTGCTGGCCGGGGCACGGCGGGTCGTCGCCACGAGGCATTTCTGGCCGGTCGCCGTCTGGTTCTTCTTCGATTGCGGCATCTTCTTCGGCTTCGGCGGCCTCTGGGGCGGCCCGTACCTCATGCACGTCTATGGCATGAGCAAAGGGCAGACCGGAGCGGTCCTGAGCATGATCGCCTGGGGCATGATCGTCGGAAGCCCGCTGCTGGGGATGCTCTCCGAGAGACTCAGGAGCCGCAAGCGGGTCTTCATTCTCGCCTCGACGGTCCTCTCGTTGCTTCTGCTGCTAGCGGTCGCGCTGCCGGCGAGTCTGCCGCACTGGACGCTCTTTGCGTGGTTCTTCCTGTTTTCGGTGTTCTCCTCCGCGATCGTCATCATGGGTTTCACCACGACCAAGGAGTTGTTCCCCATCGCAATGGCAGGCACCTGCGTCGGAATGGTGAACCTGTTCCCGTTCTTCGGTGGGGCGGTGTTCATGTGGCTGCTCGGCCGAATCCTCGACGGCTATCCCCACGCCCTCAGCACCGGGTACTCCCTCGCCGGCTATCGGGTCGTCCTCCTGGTGCTCCTGATCGCCTCGGCCCTGGCCCTGATGTGCACCCTGGCCATGAAGGAAACCTATGCACGCCAAGTCCGTTCACAGGGCCCCAGACAACCGTAACCTCGCGCCCTCAATCCACTACGCCCGGCAGGATTCGAACCTGCGATCCACATGCGCCTGTCAAGGGAGGGCAACACGCGCATAGAAGAGACATCGCGAGCCGAATCCGGTAGCTTGGAGTTGTTCAACGGCATCAGACTGCGAAGTGCTCACGATGTACGTTCCATGCCAACAATAACGATCTATCTGACAAACGAATGTACGACAAGGTGCGGGACGCACCCAGGGCCCCGTGTGGTGTTCATAGATCGTCTCCCCGTTCCGCAGGGAAAGCGATTTCACGAGCGGCTGCGGAACCTCCGTTGTGCGTCACGGCTGTGAGTGACGGCCCCATTCGTTCCTGTAAGAGCCGCCGATCAAGCTGAATCTGCCAGCACAACGGGGCATGCCAATCGCTTCGTGAACCCCTGCCGAAAGTACACGAAGGGGCTGCGATTGTCGCTCGCAGCCCCTTGCCCGGTTTTCACAGATCCTTAACCGCCAATGCACATCGCGACGATCGGCCTTAGAAGGACTTGTGCCGTGCGACGGTCAGACCCGCCAGCCCGGCGACCTCCTCAGCTGAGAGGGCGCGGTCGTAGACCCGCACGTCGTCGATCGCGCCACGGAAGTACCGGTCGTCCAGATGGCTGTACTGCCGGCCGATATGGAACACATCGGTGCTTGGCGCGATACCGGTGCCCGGGCCGACGTTAAAGCTCAGTCGCGCGTACGTGCTGTCATCCTGGGCCACGATCACCATCGCCGCCCACTGGCACGCGCCGAACACACGTTTGAACGTCTCTTCATCCTTGTCGCTGGGTTCCGGGGAATCTGCCGGGTGCGTATGCAGCCACACACGCGCGAACTGTTCGGGCCTTCGGCCCAGGTCCACCTGTTCGTCGAAGAACGTACTGACCGCCTCGTCATCGAACTTGACACTGATGGACGTAACTTCCTGTTTGACGGCAACGACGTCCTGTACAAACAGCAGGTCATCCGGATCGGTGATGCCAAAGCCGCCCACCTCATTGTCCGATTGGTCCCGGAAGTACAGGAGCTTGGCCCACGCCGTCGGGCTGAACCGCAGCGTAAGCTGTACCGGCTCGCTGTCCTCCATCCACCAGTCGTCCTCCCATAACCGCTGCTTCTTGACCGGCTGGGGCTTCTTGCTTGTCTTCTGTTTCTTGTTCTTCATTGTCTTGCCTTTCTTCTCTGCACTCGGAGCATAGCCCATCATCAAGACACGATTCACAGCACACCGATTCACATTCGCTGCATTTCTTCTTCGCACACCTCGGACACAACGAACGCTCGCAGATCTCGCATGTACCGGCGCAGGTCCTGCAGATGATCTCGCTGCAACCGGCGCAGACGGCCGAGCACTCATCGCACACCGTGTTGTCACAACAACTGCAGTAATAGGAATACTCGCTGTCCATGATGTAGACGCACTCGTAGCATGGCACCCCATGCCAATCGGCCAGGGGGACGTAGGGGCTGTCGGGGTTGTAGGTCGTCAGGATGCTGCGGACCATGGTGAAGAAGTCCACCAGTCGCCCTGTTTCGAGCGCGGCCTTGATGGCCGCGGCGCCGTCGCCTTCGCAGACCACATCGTGGCTCACGTGCGGATGCGTTATGGCATTATCGGTCGCGGCCGGGTGCGGATCGATGGCCGTCACAAAGTACGGCACCTTCTGATACAGTTCACTCAGACTGTGCAGGAACAGCGCAATCCGAAATCGCCCAAGATAGACATCTTCCAGGGTAATCGGTTGGGTCACGACGCACAGGGCATTTTCGTCGCCGTTGAATGCGACATCATCGAACTCCTCCTGCAACGCCCACAGTTCATCTGCAATGGCAGACAGATGTGGCATCTCCCTGTGCCGCCTGTCCAGAAGAGACTGGAGATTGGCGGTCAGGAACGGGATCTCGTTGAGCTGCCTGCCGATGCCCCTGCAGGAATACTCGGCCGCCGCAAGCCAGTCACGGGACACAGCCGCTGCGAGCTTTCGGGAATCGCCGATCAGATTCTGCATCGTGCCGGCACACAGACTCAACTGTACCGTGCACCGCATGTAGCGCCCCTTGCGTAGTTGCCGCAGCGCGTTCTCGATCGTAGCTGCGACGCGCACCAATTCCTTGTCATTCATGGTTCGTCCTTTCCAAAGACAAAGGGCACCTGCCCACAGTCAGCAGACAGATGCCCTTCGCAATACTCGCGACAAGCAATCACTATGCCGCGCCTTCGATCTTCGTTGGCGTCAGTGTCACGCGGTCGTTTTCCTGCAAGACATAGTCGCGCGGCACCGGTTGGCGATTGACGCGAATGAGGTAGTCTTCGGACATCCTGCCGGGCATTTGTTCCTCGAAGAACTGCCCAACCGTCATGCCTTCAGTGACGTGTACGTAATCGGCAAAGCCACCGCCATCGTTGTTGACGTAGAGCAATCTCATCTGTAATTCCTTTCACTGTGTAAGGTTGTCAACTCACGTGTGTGATGCATGCTATATTGCGGCACAGCCCTTTCCGGCGGGCTGCGCGCAGAGTGTCCCCTGCGGTTCATGGTAGGTCCTTTCATTGGGGTTCGTGAGGGTAGGTCAGTTATCGTCAGGTATGCGGTGGTGCGGGGTCGCAAGAGCGATGGGGTATGGATGCTCAGTTCAGCTCGGCGCGGATCTTGTCGGCGACCACTTGCAGCAGTCGAGCCAGATCGCACGGCTCCGTGGGCACACCTGTGGCGGCGTTTGTGGACGCAGCGTCCAACCACTTCGTGATGAGCGCAACCGGCAACGCAACGGTCACATCCTGTGCCTCGATGGCCAGTCGTTCGAGCTTTCGGGCGATTTTGTACCGTCTCATGGTCTCATCGAGGGCATCGGCCGTAGGGTCCGGGTAGCCCAGGATCTCCCTGAGCATCTTGATCTCCCCGGCATAGGCACGGGACGGTTCGCCCCCGGTATCGAGGCCTTCGAGGATCGCCTCGATGGTGTCGTAGACTTCGTTGAGCATGGCAATCTCCTTCAATCAGTTCTCGGCATTGCAGATGAGCCTGACGTACGTTCGTCAGCTCTCGGTTTGTCGGTCATCGTCTCCGGCTGCTGTGTGATCGCCCGAGAGGGTATGGACCTCGAACGAGCCGCCAACGTGCAGTCCGTATCCAGCCAGTCGATACACGGCACAGAACCTCACTTGGCAACGGCGACAGCAGGACTCCTGATATGCGCAGCGGGCATCCAACTCGACGGCGCCGAACTCGATCTCGTTGCTGTTGCACTGCGGACATCGCATCCCGTTCGCCTGGACGAACCTGCGGGTTTTCGCCCGTAATTCGCTGGCTTCAGATCCATCTGGTGCATGGGAAGATTCGGCCGCCAGGTCCACAATCGTCTGCGAGCCCTCACCATCCAATAGATACAGCACCGGCCGCATGGACTCTGGATCGATCATGATCTGGTAGGCCCGTTCGGCAGCCTGGTGGGCGTCTTGTGCGTTGACGTCAATCGCATAGACGGCGCGATAGAGCAGCTCCGGGCCCTCTTCCTGCGGCGGAGGGGCGATGACCAGGCCTCTCTGGGCCTTTGGATTGTCCGATGCATCCCACGAACACGAGTCCTCACCGGCGGCATCCATCGATGCGCGGAAGAGCTCGATGCCCAACCGTTCATCGTGCTCGCCCAGCCAGGCGCAGATACCGGGCAACTGGGCCGGACCCACATAGCCTTCCTCGGTCTTGAGGTACTCGGCCAGGGCCTTGACCGCCTTGACCTTGCCGACAACCGCCTCGGCATGAACCACATTGCCCCTGTGGGTTACGGCTGCAACCCAAAGCTTCTTGGGCACAGTCGCCATGGCGGCAAGTGTTGCGCCCCAGTCACACGCCCGCCGGCACGTCGCACACAACACCGGCCGGCCATGGGATGACCTTTCCACCGGGAGGCAAGGCTGCTTGGGGACCTCATTCGGACAGAGTGGATTGGCTTGCGAGAAGGCGCTGATCATGTGAATCGCCGCCTTCTCGCTGGCGTG
>CAZSXM010000088.1:0-13988 GCA_964610435.1 uncultured Pirellulales bacterium
CTTCGTGGAACGGGTCAATGACACGCTCAGAACCCCTTTCCGCAACAGAAACTACATATCTACCTTGAATCCTGGCTCCTCATTCTCCGGCGCTTCAACCAGGACCTGCAGATACACGTGGTGCCCTCGGTACATGCCCTCAACTGAAATATGCGGGCCTGTGTGATCATGGGGGCCGAACGAGTGCGCCTGCCAGTGGCTATCCGTCAGCTCTTCAAATAGGGATGTCAGTTCCAGCAGGTCCAAAGAGAAACCGGACACGAGGACTGCTCCATCTTCCGCTCCTCCGACTGCTTCGCCAGGAGTGCAATAGACCGTCACTTCCCAGAAGTCATCCTCACTGCCCCAACGAAAAGCCAGAGAGCCCGCGGCGCAGTGCGCCTCCATGCAATTGCCCACACCGTCAACAAGCGACGTCAACCATTGAGGTGCTTCGGACATAGTGAATTCCTTTCGCGCGACTGAATAGCCGTGGATGTTTACGCGAGGCCTATTTCTTCATCTTGGCACGGCCACCACGCTTCGTTTTCCTGGCGACGGTTTGGGCCTTC
Source organism: uncultured Pirellulales bacterium (assembly GCA_964610435.1). GTDB lineage: Bacteria > Planctomycetota > Phycisphaerae > Sedimentisphaerales > Anaerobacaceae > Anaerobaca. The sequence continues at coordinate 552 of CAZSXM010000088.1, forward strand.
CGGGTCGTCCGCTTCTTGTTCGCCTTCTTTGCGGGAGCCCTGCGCCGAGCTTTCGCCGAGGTGCTGGGCTCGACGGTCGTGGTTTCGGGACCGTCGTTCTCTGCCCTCACGGCGGGCTCCAGATCGATACCGAACACATCCCCCAGATCGGCGTCTTCGATCACGCGAGAGGTCTTATTTCTCGCCTGTTTCAGCAGTCTTTCGGACTTGTCGCGAACAGCCTGGGTGACGAGGTCGTCCATCTTCATCTTGCGAAGAACGAAGAACAGGCTCGGGTCCTCGTCCAGCCGCGTTCCTATGCCGTAGAGGACAGCGGCGACGTGCTTGCACATGGTGGCCCAGTCAGGACAGCTGCACTTGAATTCGATCTCCTTGGGCGAGGGAAACAGGCCACTGCCCTTGGCCGTGAACAACTCCGCGAGGCCCTTGGGGAACTGGCCTTCCAGCAATTCCTGCAAGGACGCAACCTGGCCCTCACAGGCGACCCGGATCTCTGTCCAGATGGCCTTGCTTATGGGTTTGATCGTTACGGTCACGGTATAAGGGCTCCGTCGGCTACCTTGCACCAGCGCACTAACCTGGCCAGGCTCGATCTGCAGGTCCAGGACGGCCCCATGCCGCACATAGCTGCGTCCCCGTCCGACCCGATTCGAATAATCGGCATACTTGGTGAGATTGCCGTTCCACGCCTTGCCCCACCACGTGCGGACCAGCGTGCTGCCTTCGATGGCGACCGGGCGAATATCCGGGTGCTTCTTCTTTAGTTGTTCGAGCTTGCGCCGCGCCTTGGCCCTCTTCTCGCCAACGGACACATATCGGGGGTAACCGTAGTTGTAGTATGGCATAGGAGATCCTTTACAGGGTTAATGTGAACAGCCCCATCAACTCTTTGTCATCCATTTCGGTAATCCACGCCTCACCGGAAGCCGCGATGATTTGCCGGGAAAGCTCGGCCTTCTCCGCCAGCATCTGGTCGATCTTCTCCTCCACCGTGCCCTTGGTGACGAACTTGTGGACCACCACATTCTTCTGCTGCCCGATGCGAAAGGCCCGATCCGTTGCCTGATCCTCCACGGCGGGGTTCCACCAGCGGTCAAAGTGCACCACGTGATTGGCGGCCGTCAGATTCAGTCCGACGCCGCCGGCCTTCAGAGAAAGGACCATGAACGGCACATACTCGTCGCTCTGGAATCGCTCAATCATCTGCCGACGTTTCCCTACCGGCGTACCACCATGCAGGACCAGGCCCTCGTGCCCGAAGATGGTGTCGAAAAATTCTTTCAGGGGTTCTGTCATCTCCCTGAACTGCGTGAACACGAGCATCTTCTCTCGCTTCTCGAAGATCGTCTCACAGATCGGACGGAGCCGCTGGAATTTGCCGCTGTCGGGTTCTGCGAATCCATTTTGACCCAGATACTGGTCCGGGTGATTGCACAGTTGCTTGGACTTCATCAGCGAGGCAAGGATCAGGCCCTTTCTCCGAATGCCGTCCGGCTGTTCCTCCAAAACCTGCCGGAGCTGCTTGACCAGGTCCTGATACAGAACGACCTGCTTACGACTCAGCTCCGCGTAAGTTTTCATCTCGATCTTGTCGGGCAGGTCGGAGATCACGGTCTTATCCGTCTTGAGCCTGCGCAGGATGTACGGGCCCACAACCTTCTTCAATCGGGCATAGCCGCTCGGGTCCCGATTGAGCTTCCTGCTGAAACCGCCGAACTCCTCGACACTGCCCAGCAGCCCAGGATTGAGGAAATCGAACAACGACCACAGATCGGACAGGCGATTCTCGATTGGCGTGCCCGTCATGATGATTCGATTCCTGGCGTGCAACTTCTTCACCGCCCGCGTCTGCCTGGTGCCGGGGTTCTTGATCGCCTGCGCTTCGTCCAGTACGACAAGGTCCCACTGGGCATCCTGGAGCCAGGCATATTTCTGGCACAGGCCGTACGTGGTAATCACCAGATCGACGTCATCCAGTGCAGGGCCGCGTTGTAGCAAATCTTTGTCAGCCCCGCTGGATGGATGGGCCACAAAGTACTTCAGGGATGGCAGGAACCGCTCGATCTCGCCGGTCCAGTTGCCGATCAGCGAGGCCGGCAGGATCAAGAGGCTCGTCTTCGGGCCTTGCCTCGATTTGGCAGCCGTCCGGACGCTCAGCATGGCCAACAGCTCCACGGTCTTCCCCAGACCCATGTCGTCGGCCAGCAAGGCCCCGAACTGGAGACCATCCAAAAAGCACAGCCAGTCCAGGCCCTGGCGTTGATAGGGCCGAAGCGTAGCCTTGAATCGGCCCGGCAGTCGGACGGAATCCATACGCCGTGGATCGCGGAGCCGTGCGACCACAGATTCGAGCCACTGACCCTGTGAGACCTCGACCTGGACGCCGTCTTCGGACAAGACCAACGTTTTGTCGGCGTCCAATTGCAGCCGCATGGCCTCGCGCAGAGTCAAATCCCCATCGGCCATCAATTCCTGCGCCTTCTCATAGGCACGCAGGGTCTGTTCGAGCCGGCCCCGGTCCACCTCCACCCATTTGCCTTTGATGAAGGCGAGGCCCTCAGATTCGTCCAACAACCTGCGGGCCTCCTCTTCAGAGATTGGCGCGTCCCCCAGCAGCAATCCAGGATTGAAATCGAGAATCGCGTCCATCCCCAGCGCGCTGGGCCGGGCCTGCCCAATCTGGATATTCAGGCGAAGCCCCGCCGCTTGGTTCTTCCACCAGTTGGGAATACGGCACAGGATGCCGGCTCGCTCATAGATCGGGATCTCCTTGAGGACCGTGTACGCTTCGCCGGCCGAGAGGGCCAGCGGGTGGAAGATCTCGCCACTGTCCAGAACTCCGGAGAGAAACTGGCTCTCGGCCGCCGCCTGGTGGACGGTGGCGAGCAAATCGAGGAGCTTCCGGCTGTCGGTGCCGTATTCTGCCAGGGCATGCTTCAGTGGCACGTGCTTGCAGCCGCTCTTCTGGTCCAGGCCGGTTGAGTAGGTGGCGAGAAAGGCGAACGGATATTCATCTTTCTTGCTCTCGACGAGATGGAAGAAGACCCGGCCAACAAGGTGCACCTTCGGGCTCAGGGTACGAATGAAGTCGGCGACCGGTCCTTTGTAAGACCTGATCTGACGTTGGTACGTGGCGTTCAGCAGAGACCACAGATTGTCCAGCAGGTCCCGCTTCAGATACTCCAATCCCGGCATAAACGGCGCCGTCTCGAGCAGTTCGGCGGCCTCGGCATCTTCCAGAGCGATGGTTGCTTTGTGCCGGAGGACCTCCAGATCGGGTGTCCTGACCAGACCCTCGGCGAACCGCCCCGTCACCTTCCGCCAGTAATCCAGCGAAAGCGACAGCGGCACGGACCGGTCGGAGAAACCCAGGAACAGCAGGGCCGACTCATAGTCCTCGCCCATCCGCTTGCACAACTCGTCCTGGAGCAGTCTCTGATCCCTGCCAATCGGGCCCTCACCAGAACTCCATTCGAGTTCGATGTGCCCACTGGGCAATATCGCCGCATCCAGTTCGTAGAACAAGGTTCCCGACGTCTTGTCGATCACAGAAGGTATCCTGATCGCGGATTGCAACGGCGTCACGCAACGGGATCGCTCACCGCATTACTCCTGTTCCGACGGACATTGCAGCGGGAAATATTGAGATTGTCAAGCTACCTTGCTCCCGCACTCCGAACAATACCCACTCCGTCCGGCCAGTACATGATCACACACCGGACACCGGCGGATCAAGCTGCCTGCACCGCCCCTCGAGCTGACGAGCAGGATCAACAGGACAAGGATGATCGTGACAGCGGTCCCAGTCAAGTACTCCGCCCGAATGTGGTGTGCCCAATCCACCACGCCCTTTTCTGAGAGCCAGTTCGCCACGAACAGGATGTTGCCCAGCAGAAGAATTGTGCCGAGCAATCCCAACACGACAGCTTTTCGAATTGTAAGGCTCATCATCTTCTCCTTTCCAAAAAGCGACAATCATTGCGAATCCAGCTTAGCGCGAATTGGGTGAGCGCGCAATTGTTTTCTTCGCCGCCTTGAACAGATTGTTGTAAATGGCGCGCGAGCGCGCACTTACGGTGAAAAAAAGTTCTTCACGTCAAGCTGTTTTTCATTGAACGTCACGTGCTTGCCAATCAGAATCCAAAGCAGTTGGGCTCACGGATACGAGCCCACCATCAGGATTCTGTCCAAGTGACATGGAGGTACACAGCAATGGCGAAGAAGAAAGCCGCAAAGAAGAAGGTTGCGAAGAAGGCCAAGAAGAAAGCAGCAAAGAAGAAGACGGTCAAGAAGAAGAAATAGAAGCCTGGGCGCAGTGAATGCACGAGAGGGCCATCGGATACCGGTGGCCTTCTTGCGTTCTGGAGCATGACACGTTCGGTTCCTACATGAGATAGCCCAACCTCTTTGTAGCATACGCTCATGCACCCCACGCCAGTTATGAGGGCCGGCGAGCCTATTGTTGGCTCATCCAGCGGGGCCAGTCCTCCTGGGTAACGCTGCCGGCAACAGTCCAGGGACCGGCGGTGTCGAACGTGCGATGCCACTTGAGTGTCCAGAGCTCCCGGATCCCCACCTTGCGCGAGGACCAGTCCATGAACAGGATATTGACCCCGCCGTGATGACGGTTTGACCTAATGCAGTCCATGCACACCAACACTTGCTTGGCCTTGACGTCAGTCAAGCCGGTTTCTCGCTGGACTTGTCGCAACTCATGTCCAGGCGGATACGACTATTATCTCGCGGTCTCCTGGGTTATGCGAGGGCTCGCTCCGGCCGCCCACAGCACCGCCGCGTCGAACAGTTTCAAGCCGTCGGCGGTCAGATAGCGAAACGTATCATCGTAGAGCCCGAAGTAGACGCGCCGCCCTGCCGCTGTTGATCCGTCGGCAATGGTCGCCCCTTTTTCGTAGGCATAGTACGGCTTCCGCCCATCGCTGGATGACCATTGCGCAATTGTTCTTGCGCCCGCTGCCAACTCGCCCTTCGGCGCATAGGTTATCTCACCTGCCTGCGTATAGAAAGCGATGTTGCCGCCGAGGCCCGCCGAAAGAAACGTGTCGGCCCCGGACAAAACATAAACCGCCATCCCGGTCCCGTGCCAGGCCGTGCCCGTCGAACCGTCATTGTCGATCAGTGCCATCATCTGGATCCGCTGAAGATTATCTTCCCAGGTCAGGAATCCGCAGGAACATTGCTTGTAACGCGAACCGACTTTGGCTGATGTCACTGTTTTGGAGACAACAATCACATCGAAACGAGCGGCGTCGTACGCGCTGACGTTGTCATCATCTACAAGCATGACGCTGAATCCGAGCCTCGTGGCAAGGCGTGTCCTCACCATTGCATCTGATGTATTCAGCGCCTCAGGGTCGTCTACGATGAACAGGGCTTTTCTATCCGGCGTCGGTGCTGAGACGTCGGATTGTTCCACATACACGCAGCCCGCCACAAGACACTGCAGAACCGAGGCCATCAGCGCCGCCACAAACTGCACGAAAGTGCTCCGACAACGTATCGGTTTCATATGGATCCTCCAGAATGTCGTCCAGTGTGTTCCCATGACCGAACGCGGCAGCGCCAACGCTACAAGTGTTTCCAGTGATACTTCGATATCATCGCCGATTATGATCCAACAACACCCGCACACACCGCTCGCAACTCAGCCACCCTGGCCAAAGCCTGGTCCTCGGTCAGGTCGTCGGCGATGGCGGCGAAGTAGTCGTCAGGAATACGCATCTGGCTCCTGAGTTCCATCGCCAGATCCGGCGGCTGGTCAAGGTAAAGATTGCCGTCCTCATAATCTGCATCCCAGAGGATGCAATCCCACAGTTCCTGGATCGCGATGTCCCACTCCTCTTTGTCCGCGCAGGTGGGCTCGGGCACGTCCTCGGCCTCCATCGCCCGTAGGGCCCCAGCAATCAATTTGCGCCATTCAGTCCCCATATCGGGCTCGTCCATCTCAAAGGTCACGCAATCCCTCAGATGCTCGCATACCGCCGCGATCGCGCCTTCCAGTACGGCCGTGAGCGGGACTGCCGGCACATCATTGCGGAGCAATCCATTCCCGGCGATGGCCAGGACAGAGATCTTCTGGCCGTAGGTCAGGCTATCGAAGCACGACAGGCCAAGCTCGTAATCATCGAATGGAGTCATTTGCACATCGTCCAAAAGGCTCAGCAATGCTTCGGCAAATAGCCGGGCCTCGGCGCCATGCAATGTCCGTTCGCCGCAGGATGTTCGCCACATTGGTTCGCCTCAGTCAAGCATGACCAGCCGCCGTAGGTGACGATGGACTCATTGATCTGCGTTGACACGAAAGCACTACGCAGCCTCTTCTTCGGCACGTATTTGGTCGTAGACCTCTCTTAGAAGGTGCTTGCCAACGGCGTTGCGGAACTGCTCCTCGTTCATGTACTTGGCGGCAATCTCCTCGTTCTGCTCCATCCGGTCGATGAAGAGGCCCTCAAGGGCCTTGCGGAAAACATAGCCGAAGTTTTCCATCGTATTGGCGAGGGCGGCTTGCCTGAGATTCGCATCAGCTACGGCGTCTTCACGGATCGACTCGAAGAACAGTTGGTCGCCTGGCTTGAAGTCGGTCCCGAACTGTTCATTGAGGATATCGATCAGCTTGGACAGTTCTATCTCGTCACCACGGACCACACCAGTGCCCACGGACGTTGGACCCGATATCGTTTCTTCTTTGCCTGGCTCCAAAGGAATCGATCCATCGCTGATCTTCTGTAGTCGATAGAACTTCAGTGCCACCTCGTCATCGAAATCGTAGACCGGCCCATGGTCCGGCTTCGGCAGCTTTTTCAGAAGGAAACGGATGTAGGCATACAGCTTCTCCAAGTCCGAATCCTGGAAGGGGATGATTTGGGAAAGGAACGCATAGAGGTTCCGATAGGCCGCCAGAGTCTTGCGAAACTCTTCCTGTGGCTCTTCGTCGAGTTCTGTGAAACGTCCGACCGCCGGATCAATACAGGCGTTCATCCGGGCATGGTCCCTCTGGGTCTGCCGTTGCCTGGGCAGATAGAATACCCTGGCAAACTCCTCGACTTCTGCCTTGTAGTAAACCTGCTGGGCATCGAGTTTCGCCTGGATCTCGTAGAGCTGTTTTGCTTCGGCCTGTTCGCCAATCAACGTCTGCTCATAATAGGGCTGAAAGGCCGCCAGAATCTCCTCTGGCTGGTTCACGAAGTCCAGAACGAACGTATTCTCCTTGCCCGGATGGGTGCGGTTCAGGCGCGACAGCGTCTGCACGGCCTGAATGCCTGCCAGACGCTTATCGACGTACATCGTGTGCAAAAGCGGCTGATCGAATCCCGTCTGATACTTCTCGGCCACCAGCAACACCTGATATTCCTCGGTTCCGAATCGCTCGGGAAGTTCTTTCTCTCGGATGCCCTGGTTCATCCCGACCTCGGTATACTCGACCTCCGGCGCATCCGGATCGATCACCGTGCCCGAGAAAGCCACGAGCGCCTTGATGCCCTGATAGCCTTTCTCGGCGATGTACTTGTCGAACGCCTGCTTGTAGCGGACCGCATGCAGGCGGCTGGACGTCACCACCATCGCCTTGGCCCTGCCGCCGATCTTGTGCATGGTGAAATGCCGGAAATGCTCGACCATGACCTCGGTCTTCTGGGCGATGTTGTGCGGGTGCAAGCTCATGAACCGGGCCAGGGCGCGGCCGGCCTTGCGTTTGTCTACCTGCGGATCGTCCTCGATGGACTTGATGAGCCGATAGTACGTCTTGTACGTCGTGTAGTTCTTGAGCACATCGAGGATGAAGCCCTCCTCAATAGCCTGCCGCATACTGTAGAGATGGAATGGCTCGGGCTTCCCGTCCGCACCCGGTCGGCCGAAGACCTCCAGCGTCTTGTACTTGGGTGTAGCGGTAAAAGCGAAGAAGCTGATATTCGGCTGCTTGCCCCGCTTGGCCATCGCCTTGAGGACTTCCTCCTCATAGTCGGGCAGGCCCGCCTCTTCGGCCTTTGTCTTGGCCTCTTCCTTGATCGCCGCGCCCGCAAGCACCCCTTTGAGTTCGGTCGCCGTCTCCCCACCCTGGGAACTGTGGGCCTCGTCCACAATCACGGCATACCGATGCATCGGCAGATCGCCGATCTTCTCGGTGACAAAGGGAAACTTCTGGAGCGTCGTGATAACGATGGGCACACCCGTGCCCAACGCCCCAGCGAGTTGAGCCGCGTTGACCTCGATCTTCTGGACCACGCCTTGCTTGTGCTCGAACTGGTAGATCGTGTTCTGCAACTGTTGATCCAGGACAACCCGGTCCGTGACGACAATCACCGAATCGTAGACCTTCTCGTCGTTGTCATTGTACAGGCTCGCCAGTCGATGCGCCAGCCAGGCGATGGAATTGCTCTTACCGCTGCCGGCCGAGTGTTGCACGAGGTAGTTGGTTCCCGTGCCTTGCTGTTGTGCATCAGCAACAATCTTGCGCACGCAATGAAGCTGATGGTAACGGGGAAAGATCATCGTTTCCCTTGTGACCCTCTTGCCGCCGAGCTTCTTCTCTTCGATCTGGAGGTGAATGAACCGTGCCAGGATATCAAGGAAGCTGTGCCGCTGGAGGACCTCTTCCCACAGATACGCGGTCTTGTAGCCGTTCGGGTTTTCGGGATTGCCCGCTCCGCTGCCGCAGCCCTTGTTGAAGGGCAGGAAATACGTCTTGCCGCCGGACAGACGCGTCGTCATGTAGACCTCGTCGGTATCGACGACGAAATGGACCAGCGTGCGGCGCTTGAACTGAAAGAACAGGTCCACCGCCTCGCGGTCGTTCTTGTACTGGTGAACCGCGTTGCGCCAGGTCTGGCCCGTCATCGGGTTCTTCAGTTCCGCCGTGGCCACGGGAATCCCATTGAGAGCCAGCGTCACGTCCACGGAGTTGTCATTGCGATTCGAGTAGTGAACCTGGCGCGTGATGCTCAGTTGATTGGCCGCATACAGCCTCTGCGTGTCCGGGTTCATGCCGCTGGCCGGCGCGAAATAGGCCATGCGAAAGAGCTTGCCAAAACACTTGAACCCATGCCGCAACACCGAAAGGCACCCCTCGTGCTCGGAGTTCAATGCCCGACACAGGTCGTCGAGCAACGTCTCGGCGGCCTTGTCCTTCTGGAGGTTCTCCAGGTACGCCCACTCCTTCTCCTGCGTCGCCCTGACGAAGGCCAGCACCTCCTGAGGGAACAACGCCCGCTCCGGATCATAGGCCTTGGGATCGCCACTGGCGTACCCTCCCAGAGTCGTCAGGTGCTGCTCGATGGCGGTCTCGAAGGCATGTTCTGTGTGCTGGCCCGCCATCAGGTCGATCCCCTCCATTCATATCGAACGGCAAGTTCGTTGAGCATGGCAAAGGTGTCCTTGTAGATCACATTGAACTGTGCGCACACATCGGGCAGCAGAATCCGGTTGCGTGATTGTGGGCGCGGTTGCTCATTCGTGACAACCGTGACACCATGAACCATCGCGTACGCGACAAGCCAGCCGTCTGCTTCGGTTGCGAACTTCGCCTTGGCCTGATCGAGATATTGCGGGTTGCGTTGCACCCAAAGCATGACTTCCCCATACGCGCCGGCCACGGCCGCCTCACCGGTATCCATGAAGAATGCGGACGGCAATTGTCCCTTGACCCACTGCACAAGGTCTTCGGTCTTTCGCCCGGCGAGCAGCTCGCTTCTGACCCGGTCAATGCTGCCAACATTCCCCACGCCGTGATGATGGATCAGGCTGTCCCAGAACCCCGGGCAGATCGCGAAAGCGTAATAGCTGTTCTTCGCCGCGATAAACACGTCCGAGTCCAACAGGTAGGGGCGATTCGCGCTCACGGTAGATTCACCCCCAGGCGACTGGCATATTCCTGAAAAGCGCCCCCATGCAGCCCCGTCAGGTCATACGCCTCCTTGAAGCTCAGACGGCCGCCCTTTGCGGCAAGAATCACCTGCGTGGCGAACATTTCACCCACGCGCGTGTTTTGGTTGCTGTAAAAATCACCTCCACCCGAAGCAGGTCGTCGCTGACGCTCTCTTGCAGTGTATTCCTCGTAGAAGGCAAAGAACGTCTCCCGGCCCACGAGGCGCAGGTCCATCGCGCGACGGCCGGCCACGATAGGGCTGATCTTGAAACGTCGGGCAAGGACCTCGAACGGCGATTCCTCGTGCCGGATATCGCGCCAGCACGCTCTCAGTGCCTGCGCCGGCAGGAGAAACTCCGCCGCCGCCCGATCGCACCACGATTCGATCTCCTGCGAGGGCCGGGATGTCAGGCCGCTATCCGTCAAGGCGCTTTCGCCGAGCCAGATGTGCGCCAGTTCGTGGACCAGCGTGAACATCTGCGCCGATTTCGCGTCGGCCCCATTGACGAAGACAAGAGGGGCGTATTCGTCGCTCAGGGCGAAACCCCGAAACTCCTCCACGTCCAGCTTCCGATGCGTGTTGTTTCCGACCACGCCGTTGATGACCGCCATCACGCCCAACTCTTCGATGGCCCGTCGCAGTTCCCCGACCGCCTCGCGCCAGGTACGAACGTCCGCAGCCCAATCGTCGTCCAGGCCGACCATGCGCCGCATTTCGCGTCCGACCCCTTGCGGATCGTCCGCAAGGCGGGCGCTTCCCACGAAGTCGCACGGGTCGGCCTCGCATTCGATCAGCTCCTCGCGAAGCCACGCCTGCCGCCGCTGCATGGCATGGAGCGTGTCCAGCAGATCGGGGCTCGCATGGCTGATCGCCTCCTTGCGAATCGTTCGCAGGTCGGGAATCGGAATAGGCTCTTCCGGCGGCTCGGGCAGAAACAAATAGCCGAAGGGCACATAGGTCGCCTTGGCAAAATCCTCCAACTGCTTGAACGTCGGCACCGCCTCCCCACGCTCCCACAACGCATACTTCGGAAAGCGACGGCGCAGACTCTCGGCGCTGCGGTCGGCGCGCTCTCTCGCCCAGCGTAATATCTCAGGTTTTATCGCCACACGATTCATACTTAAACGTCCTTACGAACGTCGATCTTAGCCGTTATCACTGCACAGATCAACAGCGGTCGCCCTTGATGTAGCGACCGCCCTCGCCCAGATGACACTTGATCACTATTTCAAATGCTTTCTCGCTGTGGTCAACTGCCATCTGTGTTCGCTCCTGTTTGAATGCGCGCCTTGGTCTCATCAACGCTCTTCTCGAAAAGGGCAACGAGGCCATCTGCAAAACGAGATAATATGTTACGCTGCTGGCGTATCCAATTTGTTGTCAGACTAGGGGATGCGTTTTCATGTAGGATGTTGTTTCGCATGCAAGTAAGTGAGTTGATGATCCCAGCAACGTCGACGATTGCCTGATGTTCACCTTCTGCAAGATCTTCGGATTCATCAGATACTTCGACAAGCGTGAATACCTTATCAAACCCAACACGCTTGAAGAGCTTACAGACTTCATTCTCGCCATGGCTGCCATAGTCAAAGGCACTCGTGACCTTGAGTGAATCACAGGGGGCAGCCTCCGCCCACAACCGTCCAAGGTCTGTGAATACACGTTTGACTTTTGCCAGGTCGTTCTTATTGAGAACTATTTCTATCTCGCGAACGGATTCGACACTGTGTTGGAGCAGGAGACGTTCTGGAATATGAGAAGCTCTTGCGCCAAGCGATGATATGGCAAATAGATATTCTTCAATAGCTGATTCTAGAAAAGCCTCAAATTTGCCCATGAGAAGAAGGACAGCAGACTTGTTCATTACTCCGAGTTTGCACTCATCTTCTCCTGCGGCATCTGCATCGCCCAGAAGAATGTCAACTTCCTCCAGGGTGCGTTTGAAATCCTCTGCTGCTTCGAGTGTGTGTGCCATCTCCATTTATCCCTCGACGGCTCCTGCGAGTCGTTGCACGAAAGTATGGACACGGTATTCCATTTTGGCCTTCGTCGATGTCCGAACCGTGATGGCATCAAGAAACTCCGCGTCATCATTGATGAGTTCTTTCAGCAACTCCACTATCGCAGCTCTCCTTTCTTCAAGAGCATCCTTGCCATGGTACCCAAAGCCAACCATTACGACATCCATAAGGGCTCGATTGAGCCTATCTTCAAAATGACCATTCGCGTCAATCCTGTGGAAAGCATGCGCCCCGAACACGGCATCGACCGTGCTGGCGGTTGTAAGAAACTTAGAACGCATGTCCTCTATAACGTCCTTACATGAGTTTCGCACTTTCTCCATGTGGCGATTCAAAGAAGAACGCATATTGCCAGAATAATTGGATATGGTTCCAGTGGCAGGGTCGTAACCAGCCTTCACACAGAAGTGGCGAAGGAGCAACTCTGCGTCGTTCATTCGCTTGTGAGGCTCCTTCAAACCCAGCAGTTTCAAGACAAGTGGCTCTTCCCGCAATTCATGGAGAAGGTCGTTGAAGGTGCCGCGATACAGACAGTTTCTCAGTTCCTGTTCATTCAGGCGTATTGAACCACGATTCAAACGCATGAAAATCTCATACTTGATGTCGGGATGTGACTCTTTGAAGATCAGTATAATTCGCAGAATCCCATTACGCAGTATTCTTGCAGCCTTAGGATTAAGCGTGCTGTAGGAGCTTTTGTTGAGATCTGACAGAACCTCTAAGCCCCGCAGCTTAAACTCTTCCTTGAAGAACCTATGCAGCGAATTAAGTCTTTGGAGACCATCGACCACATCCCATCGACTGTCCTCATCTTCCGCGACGTAGACAACGGGTATGGGGACATTCAGGAGAATTGACTCGACAAGCAGTGATGCCCTTTTGTCATCCCAGATATAGTTTCGCTGATAGTCAGGATCAAGGGATATGTCCCCCGCATCAATCATCGCGACTATGTCACTAATGCTCTTGTCGTAGGCCTGAGTTCGTAGTGTGCGTTCACCTTTGGGTATTTCATCGATATGTGACTCTTCTTCTTCCCTTGGATCAGAAAACTCCATTTCACAGTCAGGTACCAGATCATCCATCATGAACCCTTTTCTAAAGAGGTTTCCTTACCGCGCGTGTGTCAGTGTCTGTTGTCAGGACTTGGGTAGGAGTCTGTCGGGGACGGTGTAGATGCCTGATTGGCCTTTGTAGGGGATCGGCGTGCGGAGGCGACGCGGGTTCTCGAAGTACCAGCCGAACCGGCCGCGTTTGTGCCAGCGGCTGGTCTTCTTCTTGGATCAACAGCGGCCCTCGGTGCCGCGGCGCCCAGGAGTGGTCTTCCAGGTCCTTGATGCCTTTGACAATCAGGTCCGTCCAGGGTTGTCCCACGGTCAAGCACTTCACGGTGCCACCTCCTCGCGCACATCAATCTTGCCCGTCACCGCTGCTGAGATCAAGGCCGTGCGGTGCTCCCGCAGAACGTCTATGCTGTCTTGGACCTTACTTAGTTCCTGTTGCGGAAAGGTTGCGGGTTGAAAAGAACGGACGCGTCG
>CAZSXM010000089.1:0-13741 GCA_964610435.1 uncultured Pirellulales bacterium
ACCCGGACCGCATGGTCCCTTTCAACTACTTCTCAACGACAACCGGGACATCCTCTGCGCAATCCCGAGAGTATCTTCTTGATATCTTTGTCTGGATCTCCCGGGAGGATGCAGGTGACCTGTTCATAGGCTCTTCGTATGTTCTTGACCGATTCACCCTCAACCAATTCCTCTCCTATGATCGGCTCAATGAAATCCACAGTGCTCTCGACCCATTGACGGATGATTGCGATGTGCTTTGCCGCGATTTCCCGCTCACCCGCAAAGAGCTTCAGAATCTCCCGCCCCCTGTCGATGAGCAGGTCGAATTGCGTCTCAGTTGGACTTTTGGTTTCTTCGACCATGAAGAGCGCCCCTGAATCCATCCACTTCTACACGTCCTGGTGCCCCACGATGCAACATCTCCTGCGTACATAGAATGAAGTGTGCATCTGGCGTACTCACGGGAGATGCGTCTTACCGCTTCTGCATGAGGGCCACCGCGTCAAACGTGTTCTTCTTCATGCAACACTTCTCTCGATGGTCGTATCTCAATGAGGCGAAAAACGCATGTGACGTTGGCTACTCCACCAGTTCTCCCCACCTTCTAGAACGCGCAGTGCCATTCATCATAAGGCACTCCATTAGACAATATACCATTATAGACGCGAGTCCGGATGCGTTCAGAGTATATTGTTATGGGCCATAGGCGCGCATGCCCTTTTCCGCTGCCCATCATGTTTACCTTTCTGAAATACGCATCCAGTCCTCGCATGTCCTTGAATGTCCATGAGAGCCTGGAAAACAACCCAGCAAGAAGGACACCGATTGGAGTGAAGTAATCTTGCTGCTGTTCAGTGCCTATAGCTGCACACACATACGAAGACGTAGCGGAACCCTGATCACCATACACCCTCCTCAGAGCGTCATTGTAGTGTGGCCGCGCTGGGCTCATGTACGCGCACTTCATTGCCTGCCATGTGCCGAGATCGGAAACCGTGATGAAATCAGGCATCTCAATGGGGTGAGTGACATGACTCTTATCAGCATCCCAGAGAGAACTCTCTATGTTCTCTACCGGCTTTGAACCTTTTCCCTTCCAAGAGTGGGAATGAGATAGTAGGCCGAAGATGATAGTTGAGTTGAGTTCTCTGTATGGAGACCCTTCGCGTTTCGGTAGGTTCCTTCTGATCATCGCTGCAGTTTCAACTGTGTCTCTTACATGCGAAGACTTGAGCGTGATCTTGCACTCGAATGCAGCGGCAACACCACCTGCCAGATATAGCTTCTTGTCGAGCAGGACTCTCGGGTATGATGCGTGTAGTACTAGGACGTCAATCTGGGGACTTGCGTAGCCATTCTCACAGAGTATCCTCCCTTTTGTCACGATGTGAAAATACGACGGCAGCCAATTCCTTAGCAAGGTGGCCCAGTTCTCTTCCCCCTGATCGCCTGCGGTTCCAGGGTCTTCCGCGGCGCGTTGCAGGATTCGTTCGTACTCATCTCGCAAAGCCTGTTGAGCCGAAATGAGAAAGGAATGAATGTCGTGTTGCTTCTGCATGCTGAAAGTGCTCCATCTTGCCGGGGAGAAATGAAAGTGTCAGGTACATTCTCTCGGCCTTGGTCTATTGGGCGTTCCGCTCGATTCTCGAACTGGCCCACTCATCGCGTTCATCTCGATGTCTCAGCGTCCATCAAGCATGCGTCGGGTTCCAACGGATTCATCGCATGCTGGTCGGCGTCGTCTTGCTCGGAGCATTATAGCCGAGGGACAGGTTCCGAGTAAAGGCAGAAGTGGCGGCGCACCGCTGTAACCACAAGCCGAAGCCGCGTGAGCCGTTCTCAAGCTCTACGGGCTTGAGGCTGCCACGCGGGATTCACGCATTTACGCTTCTACCCTTCTACGCTTCTACATTCCGCCCGAGGGCGGCGAACATGGCGAGGAGGTTTTGGGTGGGGGTGTTGCACTGGATGTTGTGGATGGTGTTGAAGACGAAGCCGTGTTTGCGGCTGAAGATTCTCACGCGTTCGGCGACCTGGGCGCGGACTTCGTCGGGGGTTCCGAAGGGCAGCGTCTGCTGGGTGTCGACGCCACCGCCCCAGAAGACGATGCGGTCGCCGTACTTTTCGACGAGCCCCTCGGGGTCCATGCCTTTGGCCGACGTCTGGACGGGGTTGAGGATGTCGTACCCCGCCTCGATGAGCCCGTCGATCAGCGGCTCGCACCCGCCGCAGCAGTGCTTGAGCGTCTTCCACTTCGTGTGGGCGTGCACCCAGTCGTTGAGCCTCTTCGCATGGGGCAGGTACAGTTCGCGATAGGCGTCGGGCGAGCAGAACAGGCTGTTCTGCGACGCCAGATCGGTCCCGCACATGAAGACCATGTGCACCCGGTCGCCGACCGCCTGATGAATGCGTTTGAGGTTCTCCAGGGCGATCTCCGCCTGCCGCGCGAAGACCTCCTGGATATAGTCCCGCCTCGTGATCGTGCTGATATACCATTCCTCGATATCGCGGATGCCCTTGGGGTCCTTCATCCACGGTCCCGGCACGAGGGCGATATCGCCAAACGCGGTGCCCGGAAAGCCGGCGGCGATGGCCAGGTCGGTGTTGTCGTATAGGTCTTTCGCGTGCTTCTCATAGAACGCCAGGTCCTCGTCGCTGACGGGGGCGAATTCCTCGACATTATCGGCCGGGTCGAGCTTGGCGTCGTCGATGGGGTGTTGGCGGAGGATCGAATCGAAATAGAACCCGCCTTCGGGCATCCGGCCCGAGGGTTTGGCGGATTTGTCGCCCTCGGGGTACATCAGGATGTCGCCGTTGGGCTCGGGCTCGGTGTTGAACTGGGCGGGCACGAGCACATCGGTGCCGTCGAACGTCCGCCAGGGCTTCCAGCCGGCGTTCTCAAAGCCGAACATATTCTTGGGCTTGGGCAGCTCGACGACGTCGATGCCGAGCGCCTCCCGCAGGTCGGCGTCGATCTCGCCAAGCATTTGGTATGGTTCGACGACCTTCACCGGCGTTCCGGGTTTGTCGAGGCCGAGGGCCTGGCGGAGCCGGGCAACGACGCTGACGTGGGCGCCGGAGCAGGCGGTGCCGCCCAGATCGACGGGAACGCGGTCGGCGGGCTGGTGGTTGATCGCGGCGACGACGCGCCGGCGACCGGTGTGCGATGAATCCATGACCATACCAAACTCCTGTAAAGATGCATGCCTGAACGGTTCCAGAGCCTCTGCACGATGCATTGTATCGTCTGATCGGCCGGTTTGAAGGCTTTTCTGGGCGGCCGGTCGCGTCAGCTTATCCGACCGGCGTCGGAGCCATCCAGAGACAGGCAGGACAGGTGCTCGACGACCCTGCCGCTGATCCAGACGGGGCCGCCGGAGGTGCGAATGGTTTTGTAGAGACCAAGTTTGTCCGGGAAGAAGCTCGTCTCGACCAATCCCGTGGCATCTTCCAGCGTCACAAAACCCATGACGCGGTTGTCGCTCGTGCGAGCCCGGCGGGCTGTGGCAATGAACCCCGCTACGACGACCCTCTTGCCGAGAAACTCATGCAGTCGGTCCGCCCGAACATACTGTTTGCCGAGTAACGCCGCGGGATGCATGGAGAACGGTATTCCCGTGACGTCAAGCTCCGCTTGCAGCCTGGCGACCCCGTCGTAGTCGGGCAGCGCCTCGACGGATCGGTCCCAGTGCAGATCAAACAACGTCGGCTGATCGTGCGTGGGCCCGGCACAATGCAACCGGTTGAGCATGGCCGGTCGGGTGGCTCCCAGTCCGTCACAGGCCCCGACATGAATGAGGTTCTGCAGTTCGGGCTTTCGGAACCTCACGCGCCGCCGCAGATCGTCGATGTCACGGAACGTCCCACGCAGCCTCTGTTCGACAATTGCCCTGGCGGTGACGGCGCTGAGCCCTTTGACAATCCTGAAGCCGGCTCGAATGGCGTGGCCTTGTACGCTCCACTCGATCTCGCCGGCGTTAACGTGTGGCGGCAGGATCTCGAGGCCGTGCCTCCTGGCGTCTGCGACGTACACGCGCAGAGGGTACATCCCCTGATGGTTGTTGAAAAGCGAGCAGTAGAATTGAGCGGGATAGTTGGCTTTGAGCCAGGCGGTTTCCCATGCGATGTTGGCGTACACTGTGGCATGGGCCTTGCAATACGAGTAGGCGGCAAAACGCAGGACCTCGTCCCAGACCGCCTCGGCCGTCCTTCGTTCGATGCACGCCTGTTCGGCCTTTCGATGCACGAAATCCAGATATTGGGCCTGCAGACGCGCCGGAGAGACCTTCTTCGAGACCTCGGACCGGAATCGATCCGCCTCCGCGACGGTATAGCCTGCGACTTCGACGGCAATTCGCATGATGTCTTCCTGGTACAGCATCACGCCATAGGTGTCGCCGAGCAGCGTTGCGATCTTGGGATGGAGATATGCAAAGGGCTTGCCGTGGACGTGTCGCTTTATGAATTCGGCCTTCATGCCGCCCGCCGCCGGACCGGGACGAATCAAGGACAGGGCAACGGCCAGATCCTTCTTGCTCTTGACCTTCAATCCTCGAAGCAACTGCCTCATGCCGGGCGATTCACTTTGGAACACACCGAGACTGTCGCCGGCGCTGAGCATCTGTGCGGTCTTGCGGTCTTCGGGGTCGAACGGAAGGTCGCCGTTGCCGCCGACCCGGCCGCGGATGATCCGGGTCGCCTCGTTGACCGTGGACAGTGATCGGTTGCCCAGCAGGTCGATCTTCACCAGCCCGACCGCCTCGGCGGCGTCCTTGTCGTACTGCATGATGATCACGCCCTTGTTCGCCCGCTCCAGAGGCGCGATCTGGGCCACCGGGTCGGGTGTGACCACGATCCCGCCGCAATGGACGCCCAGATGTCGGGGGATGCCCACCAGTTTTTGGGCAAGCCGGTAGACCGGAGAGGCCCTGAGGATCTTGCCCTCCCGGGCCAACTGGCGGACCTGCATCGGTTCGAGCTCCAACACCCTTCCGACGTCGCGAATGGCGCTGCGAAGCCGGTACCGATTGATATTGCAGACCATCGCCACTCGTTCGAAACCCCACCGCTCGTAACAGAAGCGGATCACCTCGTCGCGTCGTCGCCAGCAGAGGTCGATGTCAATGTCGGGACAATCCGTCCGTCCTGGATTCATGAACCGCTCGAAATAGAGTCGATTTTCGATGGGACAGACCCTCGTAAAGCCCAGCACATGAGCGATCAAGGATCCGGCGGCGGAACCTCGCACCTCGACCGGAATCCGGTTTCGCCGGGCGAACTCCACGATTTCGTGGACCACGAGGAAGTAGTCGCTGAAGCCGTTCTCTCGCACGGTCCTCAGCTCGTATTCCAGCCGCTTGATCGCTTCATAGCCGGCGGGACGATATCGTCTTGCCAGACCGCGATGACAGAGTTGGGCCAGTTCTCTGTCGCCGGTGAGCCCGTTGCCGGGCTCGATTCGAGGCAGGATCGGCTTGTCGGCCAGAGGTTGAAACCGGCATCGCTCGACCAACTGAGTTGCGTTCGCCAGCGGCCGGGGGCAACGGTGAAATCGCAGTTCCACCTCGCCGATGGGCGGCGGGGTGGCAGGTTCCCCGTTGTCTTCAGGACCAGCCCCTGCGACACGGTGCTGTCGTATTTGCGTCAGCAGCTTCGTCGTCTCGATATCGTCATTGGTCAAGCAAGTCCCGTTGATCCAGGCGATCGGCTCGATCCCACGGGCAACCGCCGCTTGCGCCTCTTGCGAATCGCGGCAACCTGCAAATAGATAGCCGCCGGAGACAACGTCTTTTAGCTTTTCCATCAGACCGAAATCGGAACCAATACAGATCACCCCTCTGCCGTTGCTCTTGATCTGCTCAACCAGATTGAAGTCCGGCAGCAGATTCCTCGCCGTGGTAATTCGGCACAGATTGCCGTAGCCCAACCGGTCTTCCGCCACCAGGACCGCCTGCTGAGTCTCGGCGAGGATCTCCACGCCGACGATGGGCTGCACGCCTGTCTGCCTGGCGGCCTTGCACAAGTCGACAATCCCCGACATGGAATTGACATCGGCCAATGCTACGGCCCCATAGCCGTACTCTGCCGCTTTCTGGACCCATCGCTGTACCGATACGGACCCCCTCAGCAGGCTATAGGAACTTCGACATGTCAACGCCGCAAGGCGCATAACAGCCCCGTTGGAAGAGAGGATAAACGATCCAATGTCCATTCACGATCCGGGCACAGAGACTCTGTACAGCACGGAGGCGATGGCGTCATCGTGGGTGCCCCCAACGTCCGACGACGGCATAATATATGGTTGTTCAACCATATTATCAATCACAATCCTCACATTTCTCTGTCCGGCCTTCACCGTCCTCTGCAAGACCATCCGCCACAGCCCTATCAGCGACAGCCGAGCCCGGCGGCGTTCTTCGCGTTGCTTCCACATGAACGTCACGCATCCAACATGCGCCGGCGAAAGGCCGGTTTCACCGCGATGATGGGGTGTCGAATCCGGACCGGATCGTCACAAGTTGTCTGTTGGGAAGCGTTTAGGGCACATGGGTCCGCAAATTTCTCGTGGCGCTTGACAGCCCCGAACAGCCGTGCTATAATTAAGTCTCTGTCGGGGCAGGTTTTGCGCCGCTCGGCTGACAGGGCACGTAGCCGGCAGCGCCTGGGGTGTAGCATGCGGCCGCACAGGGTATGACGTGGATACTGAAAAGAAGGGGAAACGATGAAAAGCGTAGTGGCTGTCGAGAAAACAGAGCAAGGGATGCGCCGCTTCAACCTGCGTGCGCTGGCACTGGCCCTGGTATTGTGCGTTCTGGTGGTTCTGTCCTCCGGGTGCGCCACCGGATGGAACTATCCGGGCGAAACGGCGGCCGAGGGCAGCCGACGGCACAAACGAGTCGTTAGAAACAACTTCGAGCAGATGCGCGCCGACATCGACATGGTGCTGCTGCTGGATCGGCCCAGCCATCTCACCGACAAGAGGCTGCCCTGATGCAGACATAGGTTGGGTGTGACCGGGCCCACGGAAGGGTTATGGGTTAGGTGGATACGCTGGTTGACTATTTCAGTCGGGTCACACGTTACGAATGGTGGGTTGTTGTTGTTGAGCTCGTTCTGATCGGGCTCGTTGTGTACTGGGTGGTGGATTTTCTCGAAGGCACGCGTGGGGAGAGGCTCTTTCGCGGTGTCATCTTCATTCTGGTCGCCGGGGTGCTGATCCTCAACCTTGTGGTCGAGCGGCTTCCTTTCGACCGGCTCCAATTCCTCTACAAGGGTTTCCTGATCGCGATCCTGATCGTGGCGGTGGCGGCGTTTCAGCCGGAGATTCGCCGTGTCCTCATACAAATTGGTCAGCCTCGCATCTGGAAGGGGTCTCTGCATCAGCTCTCCCGGACGGTCGAGGCGTTGATCACGGCGGTCACCGAGCTTTCGGCCGCCCGAATCGGGGCGATCATCGTCCTCGAACGACAGGTCGCTCTGGGCGAATTCATTGAAACCGGCGTTCGGCTGGATGCGCGTGTTACGGCCGATCTGCTCAAAACCATCTTCTATCCCGGAACGGCCTTGCACGACATGGCCGTCGTCATTCGCGCCGACCGAATCATCGCCGCCAGGGTCCAGCTCCCTCTGGCCGAGGCCGGCGCGATGGATGGAATCGAGCTGGGATCGCGGCATCGGGCCGCGCTCGGCGTCACCGCCGGGTCCGACGCAACGTGCCTGGTCGTCAGTGAGGAAACCGGAGCCATCTCCGTCGCTCGCAACGGCAGGCTCGTCCGCAACGTGACCGAGGCCCAGATCCGCTCCTACCTGACCAGCACCATGACCGCGTCCATGCCGTTGGTGGGACGATGGCTCAGGCGACACGCATAGAAGCCGCCGATGGGATCGAGAGCCGGCAGACGTGGAGCCGGCGATATGCAAAAAACGCAAGAAGAGCAGGGTTCGAAGACGTTCATGGCGAACAAACCCAAACTCGGAAAGATATCGATCGTTGTCTTCCTAACGGTCCTGATCTGGGTGTGGTCCGACCTGGCTCAAGATGAGCGGATATCGCTGTCGGGGTTCGTGACCATGACGGTGGCTCGCCCCAGCGACCCGACGATCTGGGTGAGCTTTGAGGGGCCGGACTCGGCGTTGCGACCGTCGCTGGCCATTCGAGCCATCGACCTGAAGGGGCCCGCCTCCCGCATAACCGAGGTCGATCGCATGAGGAAGAAGGGCGAACTGGCCCTCGATCTCTTCGTCTCGCCCGAAGAGGAAGGCTGGACGGAGGTCGGTTCGCGAACGTTCAACGTTCTGAATTTCCTCAAGCAGAGCGCCGAGATCAAGCAACTGGGTCTTACCGTGGAGAATTGCGAACCGAGGACGGTGACCGTCGAAGTGCACCGGCTCGTCGAGCGTTCGCTTCCGGTCGAGTGCATCGACGAAAACGGTGCACATCTGCGGGCCCAAATCGAGCCTCCGACGGTCGATGCCTTTGTCCCGGATGGTGTGGTTGTGGCTCGCGTTCGCCTCTCGGCGCACGAACAGCGGCAGGCACAGACGTCGTCCATTCAGAAGACCCCGTATATCGAATTGGCCCCTGGACAACGGCGCGACGTATCCACGCGCGTAAGCGTGGCCCTGTCGGTCGAAGAGGTAATCCTGGCCGAGCATCCCGTACAGGCGGTGCTGGGGTTCTGCTTCAGTCCAAACCTGCAAGGGGCGTACCGCGTCCGGCTGGAAAACGAGGCGGAACTGGCGACGGTCCTGGTCCGGGCGACCACCGAGGCCTGGCAGGCCTACGAGCGGCAGTCATTCCATATCTTCCTGCACGTGCTGGACGCCGATCGGAAGGCCTCGGGCGTCATTACCAGACCGGTGGCGTTCAACTTCCCCCATGAGTACGTGCGCAACGGGCAAATCGAGGGCTCCACGCCGCCCCCGGCGCGGTTCGTCCTCGAACCCATTCCACAGGTGAGCGCCGAATCTTCCGATCTATAACGCCTCGGCGGATTGGGGCTTGACGATTCGGAACGTGATCGCCGCCTCGACCGTCATCCACAGGGCCAGTGCGAAGATGCCCGCGCCAATGATCGCGAGAAGCCAGTTCCTCTGCGCGATGTAGGCCCGCTCGTTCAGGACCATCGCCCAGTTGGTCACGACCAGCATGATGACGCACGGGATGGCGGCAACGAGGAACTTCCGTCCGCCTTTCTGCTTGAGGTACAGCGTAACCACGAGCAGGGCCAGCGACGCCAGAAGCTGATTGGCGCTGCCGAACAGCGGCCACAGCGCCAGGGCGCCTTTGCCGTCGGCGCCGGTGGCGAAGGCCAGCACCGCCGCGGTGACCACGGCCACCGTCGTGGCGAGCCATCGGTTGGCGGCGAAGGGAATCCTCAGATCGGTCGCCAGCTCGCCAATCACGTACCGCTGGATTCGCGTTGCCGTGTCGAGCGTCGTGCCGGCGAACGAGGCGATGAACACGCCCATCAGGGCGATTCCCACCGTCTCGGGCAGACCGAGGCGGCCCATCATGTTGGCCGCACCGACCACCACGGCCGTGAGGTTCGCCGCCATGCCCGAGGCCGTGGACCACGATGAATAGTGCCGGTGCCAGGCGTCGAAGCCGGTCAGAAGCTCGCCATCGGAGGTCGTGTAGGCGATGGCGATGCCCGCCCCGACGCAGATCAACACCAGCACGGCCAGCGCCCCTTCGAGCAGCATCGAGCCGTAGCCCACAAACCGGGCGTCCGGCTCGGTGGCGACCTGCTTGGGGCTCGTCCCTGAGGCCACCAGCGAGTGGAACCCGCTGACGGCGCCGCAGGCGATGGTGATGAACAGGAACGGCCAGATGGGCGGGGCCCCCGCCGGCGACAAATCGACCGCCGGAGCCACCATCGGCAGGCCCCCCGACAGGCTCGTCCAGGCCACCCCCAGCGCCAGCAGACTCATCATGATGAACAACTGCCAGGCGTTGATGTAGTCTCGCGGCTGGAGCAGCACCGTAACCGGCAGCGTCGAGGCGATCCAGGCGTAGATCAGCAGAAGGATCGTCCAACTGCCCGTCGCGGGTATTCCGGCGATTCCGGGCATGTCAAACGGCAGCCGGCTGCCCAGCCAGACGGTGGCGTACATCGCCGCCACCGCCACCGCCGTCGCGACCGGCACGCTCGCCCCTTTCTTGTAGACCGCCCACCCCAGTATCACGGCGATCGGGATCTGCAGCCACACAGCGGCAACCGAGCAGGGGAACCGGGCGAAGACCACCGCGATCACCACGCCGAACACGGCGATCACCAGCAAGAGCGTTAAGAAGACGATAGCGAAGAAGATGAAGCGGACGCGGGCGTTGATGTACTTGGCCGCTGTCTCGGAGATGCTCTTGCCCTCGTTGCGCATCGAGACGACCAGGGCCCCGAGGTCGTGCACGGCGCCCATGAAGATGCAGCCGACAGTGACCCAGAGCAGCGCGGGCAGCCAGCCCCAGATGATGCCGATGGCCGGCCCGACGATGGGACCGGTCCCGGCGATCGAGGTGAAGTGGTGCCCGAAGATGATGCCGCGGCGCGTGGGCACGTAGTCGATCCCGTCCTGCAATTCGGCGCTCGGCACCGCCGCCTCCGGCCGGAGCTTGAATATCTTCCGCGCCAGATACCGCCCATACGTGCAGTAAGCAACCACGTACCCGACCCCACAAATCAACATCAACCAAAGCGCGTCCATCAGCAGCCCCTTTCGGATTCAATCCCGGCGTGCATACCCCCCGATTATAGACCTTCAGCCACCGCCGGACAACAAGATGGAACGGCAAAGCCTACGCGTTTCTGGTGGTCACTTTCGCCTTGGCGTTGAGGCCCTCCACCACGCCGCTGGAGAACATCTTCTTGGCTCGGAACCAGTTGAGAATCAACGCGCGATGACCCCGCAGCATTCGTGCCACCTGCCCGCCGGGAGCCGGGGCGGCAGGACAAGAACAACCACACGACCACGCCAAGCCGTGAAATCAAGACGCTACATCTTCACCCACAGATTCCTTCAGAGAGCGCAAAGAAGCGTGGGTGATGTTGCACCCTCGCTGAACTTCTGCGTGCAGGAGCCTCAGCGACCTCCAGCCCGCGCAGAGGGCCGTTGACCGGACCGGGCCGGGGCCGTAGAATGCGGGCATGTTCACTGACAGGACAGAGTCTTTGGCCCCGTCGCGGGGCGGCGGCACGTACGTCTTTCTCGTCAGCATCGTGGCGGCGTTGGGCGGATTGCTCTTCGGGTACGACACCGGCGTGATCAACGGGGCCATCGGGCCGCTGACGGCGCACTTCGAGCTCAACGACGTCCAGCAGGGCTGGGCCGCCGGCTGCGCCCTGCTGGGCTGCGCGGTCGGGGCGGCGGCGGCCGGCGCATTGAGCGATCGGTTCGGACGAAAGAAGGCGCTGATCCTCTCGGCGGTCCTGTTCCTGATCTCGGCCGTCGGGACCGCGATCCCCAAGACTGTCACCACGTTCATCGTCTATCGCATCCTCGGCGGCGTCGGCGTCGGCGCCGCATCGTTCTCGTCACCCATGTACATCGCCGAGATCAGTCCGGCGCGAATCCGTGGGCGTCTGGTCTCGGTCAACCAGTTCGCTATCGTTTCCGGCTTTCTCGTCGTCTACTTCGTCAACTACATCATCGCCCTGCAAGGCGATGAGATGTGGAACGTGCAGACGGGATGGCGATGGATGTTCGGCTCGGAGTCGGTGCCCGCCCTGCTGCTGCTGGTTCTGCTGTTCTTCGTCCCGGAGAGCCCCCGGTGGCTGACCAAGCAGGGGCGATCCGACGAGGCGCTCGGCATCCTCACGCGCGTCGACGGGGCCCGATACGCCCAGGCGGAGCTGGCCGAGATCAAGGAGACGCTGGCCCAGGAAAGCGGCTCTTTGAAACAGCTCCTGCAGCCGGGCATGAAGATCATCCTCGTGATCGGAATCGTCCTGGCGGTGCTTCAGCAGGTCACGGGGATCAACGTCTTTCTGTACTTCGGGACCGAGATCTTCAAGAAGATGGGCTCGGAGACCAGCGCGGCGCTCTTGCAGACCGTCGTCATCGGCGTGGTGAACCTGACGTTCACCGTCATCGCGATCTGGACGGTGGACAAGCTCGGCCGCCGACTGCTGATGATGATCGGCTCGGCCGGGATGGGCGTCTGCCTGTTCGCCATGGGGCTGGCCGCCTATCGACAGGCGACCGGGCTGTGGATGCTGCTGTTCATTCTCGGCTACATTGCCTGCTTCGCACTGAGCGTCGGACCGGTCACGTGGGTGATCCTCTCGGAGATTTTCCCCACGCGGATTCGCGGCCGGGCCATGGCCATCGCGACGGTCTGCCTGTGGGTGGCCAACTACATCGTCTCGCAGACGTTTCCGATGATGGACCAGAACCCCTGGCTGGTTGCCACCTTCCATCGAGGCTTTCCCTTCTGGCTCTACGGGGCTTTCTGTATCGTGCTGTTCCTCTTCGTCCGGGCCTTCGTGCCCGAGACCAAGGGCAGGACGCTGGAACAGATCGAGCGCCGCTGGCTGCAATCGGCTCGCCACCCGTAGGGCTACACACCAATACAATCCCGGCGAAATCAAACCCAGGGGGTTCCCCTCGGCTCCGATCGGGCAGACATCAACACGCCCGAGATTCAAAGAAGCCCCTGCGCGGCGGAGGGAGAGGAAAAGCGAGATAACACGCAGGGGCTTGAGGGCACATCCTGCTACTTCACTACCGGAAATATACCCTTTGCCCATCGTCCGGTAAAGAGAAATCTGCCCGAAAATTTCCGCTTCACACCCGAAACTCTTGCAGCGAGATACTCGGTTGTGCGACGCCGGGGGCAGACCAGATCCGGCTTTCCCATTTTCGGCAATTGCGCTTCCCGATTCCGGCAGCCTGCGGGCCCATCCCGCCATCCCGCCCACTTCGAGCCGAGCCGCTTGCGATATGGGTGGCGTTGAGGATTCGCGGAGGGCGGGGACTCGCAGCGATCTTGCCGGGAGGCCCGGGAGACGCAACGACAGAGCAATCGGCGGGAGCCGCCGCAAGTCCGCCTTGCAGTCCACTCGAACCGTCTTGCCATACGACTTGCCCGCGTTGCAGACGGCCTCGCTGGGGCAGGTCCAGCCCTTGTGCCGGACCGGGCAAGTCCGCTTCTGGCGAAAGGTCTCCAGCGAGAGCGACGGCGGCGTGTTTCCCGTTCCGAAATTCCACTGCAGCGCGACTCGCGGCAGTGCCCATGACGCAAGGCAGCCCGTGCAGAGGATCATCCCGGTCTGCCCAAATGGGGGTGCCAGCGGCACAGAAACTCTGCCAGGATGGAATTCCGGCCCATCCCAACCGGACAGATGCCGTCCCACGCAATTTGCGTCGAATTGGCACAAAAAAAGATTTGACACCAGGGCAACAAAATCGCTATATTCTCTGTTCTATCGGTTGGGGCCGTAGCTCAATTGGTTAGAGCATCGGACTGTCGATCCGAAGGTTGAGGGTTCGAGTCCCTTCGGCCTCGATCCGTAAACCAAGGGCTGCCAAGCACTTACGTTTGGCAGCCCTTGGTCTTGCGCCCGCCCGAAACCCCGCTGCAACACTTTTGCAACAGTTCTGGACTGACGCTGTGGCGCGTCGCCTTCCTGGCGCGATCCATCAGACCGTCCTTTACCTGTAGGTAGAACCGATAGGTGGTCTCGTATTTCGAGTGGCCGGCTAACCTGAGGATGTCCCGGTTGTCGTTGAGAAGTAGTTGAAAGGGACCATGCGGTCCGGG
>CAZSXM010000090.1:0-13242 GCA_964610435.1 uncultured Pirellulales bacterium
GCGGCGCCGCCCGACGGCGTATCATCCGCCTCATGGAAAGAGACCCAAACAACCAGAGGCTTGGCGACCACCGGCACGCCGATCAGTTCGACCTCGGCGATCTGCATGCTGTTGGCCTCATCCGGGTTCCGAACGGCCGGGAACAGGACCTGATAGTGCTCATACGCGACTGTGTTCTCGAACTCGATCGGCGTCGCGTTCATGGTGAATCGCGGCCAGGCGTCGACCTGGTTGAAGTCGGCGATCTCACCGGCGGCGATCAGCTCGTATGGCCCGTCGATGCTCTCGTTGGAACCGTAGAGCTCAAACGCGATCGGATCGCGCTCGGGGGCATCGTTGGCCGTGGTGAATGTCAGACCCGTAACCAGGGTCGAACCGAGCATCGGCGTCACCTGGAACCCCGTGGGTTCGGTTTCGCCCTTGAAGTGCAGGTACTTCGTGGTGACGTCGTTGTCGATCACCAGGGCCGGATACTCGTTGGGGGGCCAGCCGTTGTCTCCACCACCGGTCGTCAGGCCGTCATTGGGCACGCCTTGGACCGTATCGCCGGGGGTCGTGATGTCCGACGGTCCTTGCAGGAAGTAGGCGTCGGCATTGAGGCGGATCTCACCCATGGACAGGGCGCGATCGTAGATCGCCACGCCGAAGATCTCGCCGTCGAAATCATCGAAGTAGGGGTCGAAGCCCTCGCGATCCTGAGCGCCGAAGCCAATGCCGACCACGCCCGAGAGAGTGATGGCGGCCGGCACGCTGCCTCGATACGCTCCATTGACGAACAGGTCCGTCACACCCAGGTCTGCGTTGGAGACAAAGACCAGATGCGTGACGACGCCGGGGTCGTTGGGCACGCCGAAGTCATAGTCGGCCACGCCGAAGATGGTCGCGCCATAGGTCCCGGTGTTGTTCCACTGCTCATACTTCAGTCCCGCCTGAACGTCGCCGAAGTCTCTCCGGCCGATCAGGCACATGCTGGGCTCGATCTCGTCGGGGTTGCTCTGAACGATGAACTCATAACTGATGTCGCCACTGAGTTCGCCGATGTCATACAGCCCGTCTTCGACGTGGGTGGCGAAGAACGTCGGCGCGGCTGCCGTCGCGGCAACTTCCCATTCCACCAGTCCGACCGCTCCCAGGCCACCCATGATCGCCTGGATCTCCTCTTCCGACAGGGCTCGATCATAGAGTTGGGCGTCGTCCACGGTGCCCGTGAAGAACTGGCTGGCGTTAGCCGCATGTCTTCCGAGCTTCAGGCTGTTGGCTTCGGCGGCCGGGGCGCCCGTCGGGGCATCGTTGACCGTGACCAACACGCCGTTCGTATACGCTTTGAGCTCGTCTCCATCATACGTTCCCGCCAGATGGTACCAGGTATCTCCCTGCAGGTCGCCGAAACCGGCGCCGTGCCAGCCGCCGGCATTCAGACCGACCGCAGCGCGGAATGCATCCTGGCTATGATTCCAGTTGATTTGGAAATTCGCCTCTCGATGGATGGGTCCGCTGGGATTCGTCTCTTGCGGCGCGAACGGGCTCTTGACCCAAAGGCTGACCGTGAAGTTGGCCAGATCGGTCACCATACCCGTGTCGACATAGTCATCGCCGTCGAATTCCAGGGCCATGCCATACCAACCGGGCACCCACTCGGGATCACCGAAGAACACGCCGTCATAGCCGTTGCCGCTGATGTCCGCCGTAACGGCACCTTCGCCTTCATCGAGCGGCCACCAGCCGACGAGGGCCGGGTCATCGAGGAAATTCCATGCACCAAACGCCGCGCCGCCCTGAATCAGGGCCAACAACACAACCATAGAGACAATACATGTACATCGCTGCAACATGAGACACCTCCTTCGCACAGATATGCCACTACGACGATCCGACCACACATCGGAACACGCCTCCCTCCCCAATCCCCCTGCCGTTCTTTTCATCGCTGCCCCTTCAATAGATAGACAGACCTTGAGATGAAAAAGCTGACAAGACGGTTACTTCCTCCGGTGCATCACCTCCTTTCCGTAGACGGGCCATACGAGACATGCCCGGTACGGTCTACGACGTCTCGTCTCCCATGGCGCACAACCGTCGCAGCCCACTGCTCCACCCTGCCTTTCCGTCGGACATGAACCGGCTCGGAGATGGGTCAAACAGCGTCTCAGGGTGACTGGTGTCCGATCAACCAGGAAACCGCCGCGTACACCCTTGTTCTCCACCTCACAGAGCACACAAACCGGGAAACCTATAGTCTACTATAGGACTATGGCCATGCCACGTCAACCTTTTATGCACATTTTTGCAGAGCCAGCGCGACCTCAACCTATCCCGGAGTCTGAGTAGGGATTGAGCAGCCAAAACTCCCATCTGTCCTGCGCCCGGTCATATCGGCACGTTTCTCGTCGGCCAGATCCCGCTCTGTGCGTCAATCGACCGCGTACCACTCGTCGGTCAGCGAGCTGTCCTGCATCCAATGCTCTTCCAGCAGGACCATGTCCAACTCATCGACTCGGCAGTCGCCGTTGAGGTCGCCGACCAGCGGCTCATAGTCCGGCAGGGACTGGGCCGCTTGGCATGGATCGTCGTATACGCTGATCGTGATGGTATCCGAGCCGGTGTACTCGCCGTCGAAGGCCTCCAATTGCAGCACGTATTGGCCCGTGGCCGTCAGCGTAACCGTCGTGGCCTCGGCCTTCGGCGTCTCAATGATGGCCGCCCCTTCGACCGGCTCGCTGAGCACCGTCCACTGCACCGTGTAGGGAAGGATCGCGCCATCGTCGGTCACGGTCGCGTCCAGCGAGCCGATCCGCAGACCGTCTTCGAGCCAAGTCACAATATCCGCCCCGGCGTCCACCTGAGGCGCCATGTTGTCGGCGTAGAACGTGAAGATCGGGCCCAGGACGGGGTCATCGGGGCTGCCGACGTAGGTATCGACGGCCCAATAGTATCGCGTTTTCGGCTGGGTCTGCACGAGCACGCTGGTGGCATTCCGGGCACTAGCGACCTGGATGGCGGCCGGGTTGATGAACTGCTCCAGCGCTTCGAGGTCGTCGGTGAAGTAGACATCCACCAGGACCAGCTCGCCCGGCACGCAGGGATCGGGCAGGGTCCAGCTCAGCTCAACCTCGCCCGGTGAGACCAGACTGCCGTCGGCCGGATGCGGATCGAGCCATGCGGTGGCCGTCAGCGTGGTCCGGCCGGCGCCGGTCGCGTCATAGTCCAGGTGCAGCGTGCCTTGGCCCCGATACGCAGTGATCCAGCCGTCGTCGATATAGGCTTGAAGGGTCTCGGTGTCATCGCCCTCGAGAACCAGCATGCCGGCACCGACGTCGATCAAGCCCTTGTCGCTGGTCAGACGCAGATCGGACGCGTAGATCGTACCACCACGCAGGTTCACCGTGCCGGTGCCGGTCAGACCGGGGACGATCAGGTTGTCGTTGAGCCGGATGGTGCCGCCGGTCATGTTGAGCGTGCCGGTACCGCGCCAGCCGATCTGGAGCGATCCGGTGGAGAACAGGCCGCCGCTGATGTTCAGGATGCCGTGGCCGGCGGAGCTGTCGACGCCGATGTAGGCACCGCTGGCGGTGAGCGATCCGCCGGTGATGTCCAAATTCGTGGTCAGACCGCCGTTGCCGACCCTGAGCGTCTCGCATTCGGCGATCATGCCGTCCTGGACCACGCAGCGCGTGTTCTCCGGCTGATCGATCGAGGCGGGATCAATCGCGGTCGGGGCGGTATTGGTGTTCCAGTTCTGCGGGGTGCTCCACAGCGAGTCGGCCCCGGCATCGGTCCACGAGATCATCGCCGAGGCCCGGTGAAGGGGAACCAGCAGCAGGACCAGACAAACAACATACGTCATTTTTCCAGACATGGCATTTCTCCTACAGAGGGTTGTTTGGTTTCCACGACAAGCCGTATCCGCACGGTGGCCGACCGTCGGCCATTTCAGGAGTCGCGCACATCCACAATGGATCGCAGTCCCGTTCTCCGTTCGTCTCCGAGGCCGTCGGGCCGGTTCTACCGCTGCCTCTTGTGACGATATGCCCAGCCGGCGGCCATGTAGTCGATGTCCTGCGTCTGATCCGACGGGGGATACTCGATGCCGTAGTTCGTCTCGCCGGTGCGAATCAACTTGTCCACCCGGTCGATGGTGAAGGGGTCGCGCCATCGGCGGACCTCGGAATGGCCGTCGGCAAAGCCGAGAATGCTGGCCTTTCCATGGTTGATTGCAATCGGCCCCCACCAAGCCCACGTATCGAGGTTCGTCCACTCGGGCGACCCGATCACGAAATGGTGACTCGAGTTCCAGTTGCGGGTCTCCCCGGCCTCCACGAAGATGTAGCGGGTCGAGGGCGAGGTGATCTCACTGAACCGGCGGATTTGCAGGGCATACCTGTCGTGTTGATCGTTCGGATACCCGTACAGACAGTTGGGAATGGAGTAGCTGACAAAGATCCGGGTCAGGTCGTAAAGGCTCGTGCGGATCGTGTCGCCCGGACAATTGTAGACCGACGGATTCCTCACATATGGATACAGCCGGCCCGCCTCAATCCCGCGGATCTCATCGGCGTCCGTCACGGGGGGAGTTGTCTGATTGATGCTGCACAAAGTCCCGTCCTCCGTGCGAGGAATCCCGATCCATCCCACGTATCGACCGCTGCGTTCGGTCCCGGTATCGACGGAACTCATGATCCGCCCGTCGTTCTCCTCCATATACATGAACCAGCCAAGGGACAGATTCTTCGTGTTGCTCAGGCACACAGCCGACCCCGCCTTCTGACGGGCCAGGTTCAGGGCCGGCAGAACCATCGCCATCAACAGGGCAATGACCGCGATGACCACCAGCAACTCGATCAGGGTGAACGCGCGCGTTTTCATCCTACCGCCTTTCCGAACCCGAATTGCGGTTCCACACACAACGCCCCGATTTCAGGCCTATGGCGCATCAAACGATGTCGTGCGTCCGGCAAGCCATGCGATCTCAC
Organism: uncultured Pirellulales bacterium; assembly: GCA_964610435.1. Taxonomy (GTDB): domain Bacteria; phylum Planctomycetota; class Phycisphaerae; order Sedimentisphaerales; family Anaerobacaceae; genus Anaerobaca. The sequence goes on from CAZSXM010000090.1 coordinate 4,971, forward strand.
CGCGGGACAGAGGCCGGCTATACAGGTACACCTCGTCGATCGCACCCGGGAAATAGCGAGACAGGCTGTCATGCTTGAGGACGCCGATCGTCATATGTTGCAGCACTTCGCCAAATGCACTGCTGTCTTCGGCGGTGCCGGCCACCTCGCCATTGATGTACAACGTGGTGGTTTGCCCGGTCTTGACGACTGCCACATGATACCAGTCGCCGTCGTCGGCCGTCACCGCGCTGTAGATGTCCGTTCCACCCGATGTGCCGAGCGGAGCCCGATGCAGGAACCGTATCGTGCCGTTGCCGCGAAGTTCCACGAGAATGCCATGTGCGCCGGCCGAGTCATACACCGATAGCATATCTCGTTCGCCCGTGCCGCCGTCGACGCGGAACCACAGGGCGGCCGAGTATGTCGGCAGATCGTAGGTCCTTTCAACGTGAACGTAATCAGCAAGTCCATTGAGCTGAATCGCCTGGCCGGTTCGGCCGGGACCAAACACCGGCGTCCCGGAAAGAACGCCGTGGCCTATTCCGCTGCTGTCGTTGGCGTTGCCTTCGAAGGCGAAGTGCCCTTCCAGGTTTGCCGAGTCGGGCTCGACGGGAACGATGGAATTGTGTTCGAAGGCAGACAACGCGATATCGTCAATGAACAGAAGCCCGTTTCCCCCTTCGACCCCGATCGTCAGCTCCCTGACGTTGCGGAGATCCACGCCGGCAAAGTCGGCCAGGTCGATATACCAGAACTGCCACGGCTTGAGCCGAAGGTTGTCGACGGCCCCGCCATAGAGGACCTTACTGCCATTGACCTTGACATACATCTGCCCAGTCGTGTTGGACGGATCGCCGTAGAACCAGAGCGTCAGAGCTTTCAGGCCGTGCCGCGTCCAGTCCTGCGGCTCGTCGAACGTACGCGTCGCCTCCGACACGGCGACCGACGTGTTGTCATAGAACAGCGGCATGGACTGCCGTCCGCTCCGGACGATCGCCTGCTCGGCGAACGGGGTCTGGAGATAGCCGACGGTCGAACCGGTGTCATTGATCCATCCGTCGATCCAGGTATCGAAGATCGCCTCGCCGGCATCGACGTCGTCGGTGTATGTTTCAAACGCATCGATCAATGCATATTCCTGCGTCGAGAAACTCCAGACGGCGCTGCTCCAGACCGAGTTCGGATCGTCCGGTTGAATCGCGTCAATCATCCAGTAGTACGTACGCCCAAACTGCAGATCACCGGGGACGAACGCCGTGCCGTCCACCGTATCGGCCAGGATCAGGGCCTGCGGGCCTGTGCCAAGGTACACGTCGTACACAGTCGCGTCGCGGCCCGCACGCCAGCTCAGCATTGTAGCCGGATCGACCCCCGTTGCACCGTCGGCCGGCTGCGGTTCTCTCGCCCGAACAGGGACGTACAGGAAACGGACTTCGCTTAACCCGTACTGCTGGCCGGGTGAGCCCCAGCCGCTTCTGACGGTCAGACGAACGTATCGGGCCGCCACACCGCCGAAGTCCACCGTCGTATTGTACGTATAGGTGGCTCGGGCGGTGGCTTGAGCCAGCGAGACGTCGCCCAATGTCGTCCAATCGGTTCCGTCGCGGGAGTAGTCCACGGTGACGTCTTTGAGACCGAACCCCAGTACGGGCTCGAATCGCACGTTGTAGTTCCACACGAGCATCTGATGAAGCTTGTACAGATGATCCAACTCGAACTGGATGTACAGCGGCTCGTCGTCCGGCGGATCGGCCAGCCACATGTCTTCGCCATCGGTGGAATGCTGGTCTTCAGCGTTGAGTCCAGATCGATTCACCGTGTTCTCCGCTCCCAGGTCGGCCTCGGAGACGCCGTTGCTGGTGGCGATCACATGCTCCACCGGATAGGCCACCGGCTCGGTCGCAAAACTCCAGACCGGCCCGGTGATGACGGTGGAGTCCGGCGGCGCGTTGACTTCATCGACGCGCCAGTAGTAGGTTTGCTCGAGCTCCAGACGGCCGGGGTCAAAAGCAGCTTCGATCTGTCCCGAAGCGACCAGGACACCTCGCGGCTCGGCGACGGTGGCATTCTCAACGTCGTCGTGGGACGTTCCGAGGTAGATATCGTGTGTGGCCGCGAACATCCCCGGCGTCCAATGCAGCACCACGTCGGTCGGCACGTCTGCTGCCCCCTGGGCAGGACTCGGGCTGGTGGCTGCCGCAACGATCCGACGGTCCAGTTCGAAGCCGTTCATGACGAAGAAAGCCGTGCTCACGGGGTCTGACGGCGACGTCACATCAAAGATCAAGACGATATCATCCGTCCCGTTCGAGACGATCGTCGCAGCGAACACCGTAACGTTCTCGAAGCCATCGACGCGGCCGGCCGTCCCGGCCTCCGAATGGGAGATGTCGAGATCGCTCGTCGTATGAGAACCCACTGCATCGGCAACCGTGACACGGAAGATGCCTGTCTGGTCGTCGGTGTCGTGGTGATAGGAAAGCCAGGAATACGGCCCCTGGGGAAGCCCGGAGATGGTCAGGGTCATCGGGTTGCCAACCTGGCGCGTGTCGGTCCCGATCCACGTGTTGATCAGGTCGGGGTGGTCGCCCGTGTAGCCGTTTCTGCCGCTGGCGCTTCGGTCGATCATCGCCATAGCGGTGTTCGCCGCACCCGGAGCCCAAGTGGGCTGGATCGTCACCGTGGCGCCGAAGGCCGAGTAGCTCTGCGAGGTGAACGTTGCCGCATCGCTCCGGGTAGCGAAGTACCCCTGATACCCGGCCTCCACCGGCCCGCCTGTCACCGTGAAATCGACCTTCAACTGCGCCTGCACGGCAACAGAGCCCAGCAGCAGGCAGGAGCTGATTAACGTCGTCAGCCTCTTCATCATGCTCTCCTTTCCGACGCAGAATATGCCACCAAATGCGTTCTCCACTATCATACCGCATTTTGGCGGACATCGCCTGACCAAAAACCGTTGAAATTTCCTGTCGCCTGCGGCAAAATGGGGCTTGTCCAAAGCCCGGCGCGGTCGGGTAGAATCATCGCTCCAGCCCTGTGGACTTGAGGCCGCCATCCGGTCGCGTCAGAAGCCGACTCCTATGAGGAACGTACGATGCAAGACATAACCCGACGGCAGTTTCTGGCAGCCGGTGCGGCTGCGGCCGGCACCGCATGGCTGGCGAATCCTGCTATGACACAGGCGGACAGCCAGGCGATGACGGCGCCCTACGCCGGCTTCCGCGTCGGCCTCCAAAGCAACGTGCTCAGCGCGTTCAGCCCGCAACTGGAGCCGATGGTCGGGCACGTTGCCGAACTGGGCCTGCATTGGGTCGAGTTCGCCCACTGGCACTACGAGGTAACGGACGATGCCGAACGGATCGAGGAGGTCCAGGCCCTGCTGACACGCCACAAGGTGCGGATGGAAGCCTATTTCCTGGGCGAGATCCAGGCCGACGCCGCGAAGCTCCGACAGACTTTCGAATTCGCTCGCAGGAACCGCGTGTCCGTGCTGGTCGGCCAGCCGACCGAGGAGACCTTTCCCCTGCTGGATCCCCTGGTCAAGGAATTCGATATCAAGATTGCCGTGCACAACTACGGGCCCGGACATCGGTTCGACCGAATCGACGACCTGGTCAAGGCGGTCAGCCCGTGGGACAAGCGGATCGGATACTGCTTGGATACGGGCCACGCGATGCGCTCCGGCGAGAAACCCGTCGAGGCAGTCCGGATTCTTGGCAGCCGCCTGCACGGCGTGCATCTGCGCGAGCACGCAGCGATTCGCCGCGATCCGCAGCCACCGGAGTCGATCATCGGCGAGGGGGCTCTCAACCTGGAGTCCTTCTGCAGGGCAATGCGCGAGGTTGGCTTTCTGGGACCCCTTTCCCTGGAGATCTACTATAACCCGCAACAGCCGCTTGAACCGTTGCGAAAGAGTCTGGTCAATCTGGCAAGAGCGGCCCACAAAACCGCCTGAACCCGCCAGTCCGGACTCGACGCCGACACAGTGCTTCTCTTGTATGCCGACTCCCGGGCACATGCCCAGTGCACAGGAAGGGGGCCTATATCGAAAGATTCGATACAGGCCCCAGAATGACAGAGAACTACATGCCCGCCATCACGTCCACGATCTCGTCCAGTGACAGCGCCCGCGTGTACAGACGGAACTCATCCATCAGTCCCGTGAAGGGCCTGGCGTCGTCAATATTCTTTCCGACGCGGGCACCCATGCCCCAGTCTCCGGCGATATCCGCAGGCGCCGCCACGTCAACCTCAGAGGCCAGTTCTCCATTGACGCACACCACCGCCTTGCCCGATGCCTTGTCATATGTGCCGGCGAAATGCAGCCACTCATCCCACGTCACGACACCGGCGCGTACGTCGAACAGGGTCGTCCCGCCATAGGAGCGAAGCAGCCATCGGAACTCGCCGTTGCTACGGGCCTCCGGGTGAACCACCCACGTCTCGTCGGACGCCCTGGCGTTGAAGAGCGCGTGATGATCGCCCGTGTTCTCACACTTCATCCAGGTGGCGAGTGTCATGCCGGATGTCGGGATGAATTCGGCAGGAACGCTTGGGCCGTCCAGGTCGATATAGCCGCCGTTGGCGAATCGGGCCGCTCCATTGAATACGCCTTCGGGGTCGGCCACCACATCGCCGACAACGATTCCATCATGGCCTTTGCCGGACTGGTCCACGATGATCTCACCGACCTCGTCAAAGCAATAGTAGATGGCCAGAGACGGGTCCTCTTCGGCATCGGCGCGATAGCCGGCCAGATAGAGAATCTCTTCAGCGGACAGGGCCCTGTTGTACACCGCAACCTCATCGATGGCGCCGATCCAGTCGCAGTTCCAGCCGTCCGTGCCGATCAGCAGCGGGGTCGGACTGCTGGTGATGGCGCCCATGGGTGTTGAATCCGTGGCCAGGCCATTGAGATAAGCCGTCAGCGTCTGGCCGTCGGCCGAGCAGGCGATGTGGTGCCATTCGCCTTGCTCGAGGTTCTGCCCGACATAGGCCCAGGCCCTCGGCGAGGTGTTGAATGTGAACGCCATGTAGGGCTTCGGGCTGCCCCAGCCGTAGCGCACCTGCCAGCTCCAAGGTGGACTGGCTGCACTGCCGGCTTTGGCCATCGGCGCCGTCTCGGTGCCCCGGCCCTCCGGATCCTCGGCGTCGGGGCGGATCCACAGCGACAGCGAGATCGGACCGGTGATGTCCAGCGCGGCATCATGAGCCACTTCGATGTAATCACCGTCACCGTCGAACTGCATCGCGCCGCCGATGATCCCATCGATCCATTCGGGATCGCCCATCACAACCCCATCCAGGCCGTTGCCCGACGCATCGCTTGCATCGCCATCGAGCGGGTAATAGGCCACCAAGCCGTCGATGCCCGGATCGACCGGCTGTGGAATGGCCGCCAGGATGGCCGTGCCCCACTGAGAGGCATCGTTCCAGGCGCTGCCATCGGTGGCGAATGTGAAGATCTGACCTTCGCGCGAATCGCCGCCGTCGTCATCGTCATTGTAGAACAGGTCGACGCCGATCAGGTCATTCGCCTGCGGCGCTGCGCCCTGCAGCGTCAGCCAGGGCAGCTTCATCTCGAGGCGCCACCCGGTGTCGGTGGTGACCTGTGCGTGCTCCACGCCTTCGAGCTCGATGTTCGTTCCCTGTACTTCGTCTCTTGACCACGCAAATGTATACTGGCGATTGTTGCCGGACAGTGGAGGACCGTCTTTGGTGTTGCCACCGTCGAAATAGAACTCCACGCTGTCGTCCTGCCAGAAGCCGGCGGAATCGCTCACCAGCACGTCGTCGGTGATCTCCACGATGACATAGAGATTCTCGGAATCGTACAGCGCCTTCCAGCTGCCGGAGGCGTCGGCGGGATCACCCTCAGGGACGAGGTACTGCGTCGATGCGCTGGCCCAGATTGGATCGATCTGGCCGTCAATCACGGGGGGCCACAGGGCATAGCCGATTTCCATATCCACCTGCTCGACGCCCGCCATGGCCGCCAGGACTTCGAGCCTCGTCAGGGCCTTATCGTAGATGCGGACGTCGCTCATCATCCCGCCCCAGTTTTCCGTGGCCGTGCCCGTGTTGTCACCGCCGAAGTAAAGCGGCTGAGGGAAATCCAGAGCCTGCGTGATCGCTCCGGAGCTGGATTCCACGCCGTTGCGGTAGTAGGTCAACTGATCTGCGGCTTTCACGACTACATGGTGGAGCCAGACGTCGTTGGGAATGTCGTCATATTCCAGGTTGTCGTCGCCGTTGCCGTTCATGTGCCACTCGAATTTCGTGGGTGTGAACTTAATGAACTGGCGCGGCACGAAATCGACGCCATCCTCATTGTACCGATTGCCGAGAATGATGTCGTTGTCCAGGGTATTCGTCGCGTCCTGCTTTGCCCAGAAGGCCCAAGTGAAATCGATATCCAGCGTCATCTGGGGAATGTCGCCGGCGCGAACGTAGGCACTGGTTTCCGTGCCTTCGAAACTGATGACCGCCCCACGGACCGGATCGTGAACCCAGACCGAGCCGTCCAGGCCCAGACCCCCGTCGGGATTGTGGATCACGCCATCATTGCCACTGCCGGAGAGATCAACCGCAACATCTCCGAAGCCTTCATTCAAGGGCCACCATCCAATAAGACTGGGGTCGGCCGCCTTCGCTCCGGTAGCGAACACCAGGCTGAGCACCAGAATAAGGCAAGCCCAATAGGTCGATTCTTTGCACATGACAGTCCTCCTTCCAACTGAACGTTGAAAACGACATGATCACCGAACCGTCTCGGCCCCGACGTCTCGTGCAACGGGCCCCTGGCTCGGCGATACGATCCAATCCGGACAACATCGTTCGGACCGCTGGCACGAGGCACCCCACAGCGTCTCATGCTTGTGAAGCTCGGCGCACCTCCTCTCGGCGCGCCTCGTGCCCGGCCGACGCGGAGCGCCCGCACGCATCGCCCGGGACCTGTAACGACCTCCTTCTGCAAACGACGTACCGCAATGCTGGAAATGGCCTTGAGGCGCGCGACCTCAACACGAATAGATCACCACTCACCTCAGAATCGGCGTTCCAGACAGCATCGCCGTTTGGCCGTCCACACCATGCCCGCGGCCTCTGAGCATGAGAATCGCAGTATGCCTCAATCCCCTTATATCCCCTTCGCACTGGGGAAATCAAGAAGAATCCAACCCTTTCCGAATCAGTCTCTGAGGCGTCGAGTCCATCGCGCTGCCTGCACACCGGATAACCACGGGTTCGGCACAGCTGAAGATCAGAAATCCCGGAACCGACGCATCCACTCAGGCCAATCGTTGGGGTTGACATTGCCGGCCAAGGTCCAGGGGCCGGCGGTATCATAGGCCCTGTGCCACTTGAGCGTCCACAGTTCCTTCAGGTCCACCTTGCGCACGGACCAGTCGAGAAACGCCATGTTGGTGCCGCCGTTGTGCCGGTCAATACAGATGCGCCGCATGTGCTGCGTGCCCTGCCAGGCCATATCGGGAATCTCCGGCGGATTGTCGGTGTGCAGCGGGAAGACGTTGAATCGCAAGGCGTCCATGAACAGCGGCACGTAGGCGGCCCCCCTGACGCTGGGCGTCCTCCAGTTGTTCCTGGTGTCGAAGTTCTCGTACACCGTGGCGTAGTCGGGCGGCGGGTTCTCGACCCACCCATTGATCCCATAGCTGCCCCAGTCGCCTTCCTCGGAGTATCCCTGGCCCCAGAACCGACCCCAGGCGGAGAACACGTTCCAGACGGGTGCGGCCTGACCGTGCTCGTCAATGATGGGCTTCATGGCCGTGGGGCAACAGCGGATCTTGTGATCGTTCTTGTAGTACGGCCGCAGCGCGTTCATCCAATGGTAGGTGTGCCCGCTGCCGACGCCGGCGTGGAACTTGCCGTCGTAGGCCTCGGTGTACATCGAGAAGAACAGGTTCCACTGCCTCAGATTGGCCCGACAGGACACAGTCCGGGCCTGCTCTCTGACCCGGGCCAGCGCGGGCATCAAAATGGACATGAGCAGGGCAATAATGGCAATCACCACGAGCAGCTCGATCAATGTGAAGGCGTTCCGCTTACCCATCGCACACACTCCCGAAAACACCAACGTTCGTATGTTTCACACGGTCACACCGCCAACAACAGCGGTCGGGCTCCCTTCATCGGAAACGGCATTCTACCAAGATTCCAAAGTTACTGCCACGCTCACATCATCAGCACGGCTCACCGATTGCGGGCCCATGATCGGCCTAATTCGGCTCTGCGACTTCGTTCGAGAAGGCGTAATGGTGCCAGGAGTCGC
>CAZSXM010000091.1:0-12228 GCA_964610435.1 uncultured Pirellulales bacterium
GATGTCGCACATCACCGTCAGGCCGGCCGCGGCGTCGGCGACCTTGAGCGACTCGTCCAGACTATCGACGCCTTTGGTCCTTCCGGCTGCTCCCGCCAGAGCGGCGATCTCCGACGCGTTGCCCCGAACGACGGACACGCCCCCGGCTTCCACCATGCGCTGGGCGGTCTGCGTCCGAAGGCGAGTAGCCCCGGCGCCGACCGGGTCGAACACCACGGGCTTGCCGTGCTTGCGTGCGGCCGCCAACGTCGCGGTCATACTCGCGATCCACGACTGGTCCAGCGTTCCCATGTTCAGCACGACCGCCCCGGCCAGGGCCGCCATCTCCTCGACCTCCTCGACCGCGTGCGCCATCACGGGCGAGGCCCCCAGCGCCAGCAGCGCGTTGGCCGTCAGGTCCATCACCACCCAGTTCGTCACGTTATGCACCAGCGGCGCCCCGGCCCGAATCGCCGCCACATCCGCCCACACCTTCTGCGCCTCAATCATCGGAACCTCTCAACCACATCCCAACCGAATCCGCCGCACACCCCAACGTGCGACCGCCCCCCTCTTGTACCCGAAACACGGGCCGTTGGCTATCCTCTGAGGAACGGCCGCGAGCCTGCCATTGGGGGGTAGGGGCGAGGCATGCCTCGCCCCTACGGCGATGGCTCGGTGCGGCGCTGCAGGTCCTGGTCCATCAGCTTGTAGGATGGGCTCGAAGCCCATGCGGCTGATTCGGCATGGGCTAAAGTCTATCCTACGTTGCTGGGCACAGCCGGGGATTGCCAGAGCAGGCGGCGGCGGTATGATGGGCGGCTGTGGATTGGGATGGGCAAGGGGCCTGGAGTTTTTGCGATGGTGGCGTATGTGCTCATGGCGGTGGGGTTCGTCCTTGTCATCAAGGGGGCCGACCTGTTTGTCAGCGGGGCCTCGGCGCTGGCCCGGCGTCTGCACGTCTCGGACCTGGCTATCGGCCTGACGGTGGTGGCGTTCGGGACGTCACTGCCGGAGTTGGCCGTCAACGTGGCCGCCAGCATTCGCGGCGACGCGGGCATCACCATCGGCAACATCCTCGGCAGCAACATCGCCAACATCCTGCTGATCCTCGGCGTCGCGGGCGTGATCCTGCCGCTGGCGGTGGCCAGGGGCACGGTCTGGAAGGAGATCCCGCTGAGCCTGCTGGCGGCGCTGCTGGTGGGCGTCCTGGCCAACGACCGGTTCATCGACGGCGCGGACCTCTCGCACGTGACGCGGATCGACGGTCTGGTGTTGCTGAGCTTCTTCGCGGTCTTTCTGTACTATACCGCCGGCATCGCCCGCACGATCGACGGCATCCCGGAGCCGCTTGACAAAGGGACGCAGCCGGCGTGGAAGACGGGCACGCTGATGGCCGTCGGCTTCGTCGCGCTGCTCGTCGGCAGCATGTGGGTGGTGGATGGCGCGGTGAAGCTGGCCACCGCGCTGGGCGTGCGCCAGACGGTGATCGGCCTGACGATCGTCGCGATCGGCACCTCGCTGCCCGAGCTGGCCACCTCGGCGGCCGCCGCCTATCGCAGGAACGCCGAGATCGCCATCGGCAACGTCGTCGGCTCCAACATCTTCAATATCTTCTTCATCCTCGGCGTCAGCTCGCTGATCCGTCCGATCCCGTTCGAGCCGAAGGCCAACGCCGACATCGGCGTGGCGATCGTCGCCAGCGCCCTTCTGTTTCTGTGCATGTTCACGGGCAAGCGGCGGATGCTCGACCGGTGGGAGGCGGCGATCTTCCTCGGCCTGTACGGCGTGTATATCGCCGCTACGGTCCTTTGGCTGAATTAGCGATTCGATTTTGCATTGGAATGGTGGAATGATGGAACGGTGGAATCATGGAGGTTCCGCATGCTGACCAATATCCTGATGGCCTTCATCCCGGTTTTCGTCGCGGTCGATGCGATCGGCACGCTGCCGATCCTGCTGTCGCTGACCCAGGGCCTGGATCGAAGGCTCAAGCACCGCATCATCCTCCAGTCGATGTTCACGGCGCTATGTCTGGCCGTCGGGTTCATCCTGGTCGGCAAGCTCGTCTTCCGGGCGCTGGGGATCCTGATGGGCGACTTCATGATCGCCGGCGGGGCCATTCTCTTCTGCCTGGCCATCATCGACATCGTCAACCCGATCAAGCGACGGCGGGCGCCGGAGAACGACTTCGGGGTCGTGCCGCTGGGGACGCCGCTGCTGGCCGGTCCGGCGGTGCTGACCACGTCCATGCTGGCGGTCTCGGAATACGGCCTATTGGCGACGCTGATCTCCGTCGTCGCCAACATTCTTCTGGCCGGACTGCTCTTTCGGTTCTCGCTGGTGCTGATCAAGCTGCTCGGCGAATCGGGCGCCAAGGCCATGTCCAAGGTCTCCAACCTGCTGCTGGCCGCCATCGCCGTCATGCTCATCCGCAAGGGCCTCGCGTCGTTCTACGCGACAACATGACGCCAGAGTGTTTGTGAAGATCTCTTGGCGCAGGGGGTGGCAGCCTCAAACGCAGTAGCGTTTGGGGATGGCGGATAGGGCTGGCGTAGTGGCTCCAGGCGGTTGCCAGTGCCTGCCATCCTGCCATATTGGCACGCCGGGCGACGGAACAAGGGGCAATACAACCTCATTTATAGCAGAGACTTACACCACATCTTTCGCTCAGGCACACGGTTTGCACCTTTTGTACGTGGGGACGACCGTGCCCCGCTGAAAACGGATGATTCGAGTGAGGCCTGGACATGAAATTCGACAAATTCACGTTGAAAGCTCAGGAGGCACTGGCCACCGCTCAGCAGATGGCGATGGCCAAGTCTCATACAATTCTCTCGCCGCTGCATCTGCTCGGTGCGATCCTCGGCGACGACGAGAGCATTGCGGTGATGATCCTCAAGAAGATCGGTGCCAACGTCGGGCGGGTGCGTCAGATGACCGACAGCGAACTGGGCCGGCTTGCCCAGGGGACCGGTCCGGGGCAGTTGATGCCCGATCCGGCGTTGAACCAGGTCGTGCTCGACGCCCAGAACCGCGCCGACAAGATGGGCGACGAATACCTCAGCGTCGAGCACCTGCTTCTCTCACTGGCCGGAGTCAACAGCGATGCCAGGGAGGTGCTCAGCGTCAACTCGATCACGCCCGAGCAGATCGAGAATGCGCTGAAGGACGTTCGCGGCGGCGCGACCGTCAGCGACCAGAACCCCGAAGAGAAGTACAAGGCCCTGGAACGCTACGGCATCGACCTGCTCGAGATGGCCCGCAAAGGCAAGCTCGATCCGGTGATCGGGCGCGATGAGGAGGTCCGCCGGTGCATGCAGGTGCTCAACCGGCGCACCAAGAACAACCCCGTCCTGATCGGCGAGCCGGGCGTGGGCAAGACCGCCATCGTCGAGGGGCTGGCCCAGCGAATCGTCGCCGGCGACGTGCCCTCGGGACTCAAGAACAAGCGCGTCGTCGCGCTGGACATGGGATCGCTGATCGCCGGCACGAAGTTTCGAGGTGAATTCGAAGACCGCTTCAAGGCGGTGCTCAAGGAGGTGATCGCGGCCGAGGGCCAGATCATCCTGTTCATCGACGAATTGCACACCGTTGTCGGCGCGGGCAAAGCCGAAGGCGCCGTCGATGCGGGCAATCTGCTCAAACCCTCGCTGGCGCGAGGCGAGCTGCGCTGCATCGGCGCAACGACGCTGGACGAATACCGCAAGTACATCGAGAAGGATGCGGCGCTGGAGCGGCGTTTCCAGCCGATCATGGTCGATCCGCCGAGCGTCGAAGAGACGATCGCGATCCTGCGAGGGCTCAAGGGGCGCTACGACGCCCATCACGGCGTGCGCATCACCGACTCGGCACTGGTGGCGGCGGCAACGCTGTCGAATCGCTACATCACCGACCGCTGGCTGCCGGACAAGGCGATTGACCTCGTCGACGAAGCGGCTTCGAAGCTGCGGATCGAGAACGATTCGCTTCCGGCCGAGATGGACGGCATCCGCCGTAAGATCGTTCAGCTTCAGATCGAGCGAGAGGCCTTGAAGAAGGAGGCCGACCCGGCCAGCAAGGAGCGGCTCAAGAGCGCCGAGAAGCAGCTTGCCGAGCTGGAGCAGAAGGACAGGGAACTGACGGTTCAGTGGGAAGCGGAACGCGGTGGGATCGACCAGATCAAGGAGATCAAACAGCAGATCGAGCGAGCGCAGATGGAGTTCGAGGACGCCCAACGCAAGGGCGAGCTGGAACGGGCGGCCCGTCTGAAATACGAGACCATCGCGAATCTGAAGAAGGACCTGGACGCCCGAGAGGAGCAGCTTGCCAAATCCGAGAACACCCACAAGATGCTCCAGGACGAGGTCGCCGAAGAGCACATCGCCCAGGTGGTCGCCAAGTGGACGGGCATCCCGGTCTCGCGCCTGCTGACGGGCGAGCGGGAGCGTTTGATCGCGATGGAGCAGAAGATTCGCGAGCGGGTCGTGGGGCAGGACGAAGCGATCGCGGCCTTGTGCAACGCGGTTCGCCGCAGCCGCTCGGGGCTCTCGGACCCGAACCGTCCCATTGGAACGTTCCTGTTCCTCGGACCCACGGGCGTCGGCAAGACCGAGCTGAGCAAGGCGCTGGCGCATTTCCTGTTCAACGACGTCAACGCTCTGGTGCGGATCGACATGAGCGAGTTCATGGAGCCGCACTCGGTGGCCCGTTTGATCGGCGCGCCTCCGGGCTACGTGGGCTACGAGGAAGGCGGCCGGCTGACCGAGGCGGTGCGTCGCAAGCCCTATTCGGTGATCCTGCTCGACGAGATCGAGAAGGCCCATCCCGACGTGTTCAACGTGCTGCTGCAGGTCTTCGATGACGGCCGGCTGACCGACGGCAAGGGACGGACCGTCGATTTCAAGAACGCTTGTCTCATCATGACCAGCAACATCGCCAGCCAGCAGATCCAGCAGCTCTCCGAAGAGAAGGGACCAGACTGGGAGATGGAGGCGCACGTCAAAGAGGCGCTCAAGCAGGTCTTCAAGCCGGAGTTCCTCAACCGGATCGATGAGGTCATCGTCTTCCACATGCTCGCGCGCGAGCACTTGCGCGCGATCGTCGATATCCAGCTCGGCTATCTGGCCGAGCGGCTCAAAGACCGCAAGATGACGCTGACGTTCACGGAGAAGGCCCGCGACCGCGTGATGGACGAGGGCTACGATCCGACCTACGGCGCCCGACCGCTGAAGCGGACGATCCAGCAGAGGATCGAGAACTCGCTGGCCGCCGAACTGCTGGCCGGCAAATTCGCCGACGGCGACACCATCGAAGTCGACGCCGACGCCCACAGCTTCACGTTCCGCAAGGCAAACGCTTAGGTAGAAGGCGCAGCGAACAAGGATCGACCTTCAGCCATTGAGTGCGGGATCAGGTTCGGGCGAAGGCGATGAGGTGCTCTGCGACCTTGTCGAGAGGGACGATGCGTTCGGCGCCGCCTCGGGCGATGGCCTCCTTGGGCATGCCGAAGACGACGCACGATTGTTCGTCCTGTGCCACGGTGTGGGCACCGGCCTGCCGCATATTCAGCAGTCCCGTGGCGCCGTCGTCGCCCATCCCGGTCAGGATCGCTCCGACCGCGTTGGCGCCGGCGAACTTGGCCACCGAATTGAACAGCACCTCAACGCTGGGCTTCTGGCGGCAGACGGGAGGGCCGTCTTTGAGCGACACGTAGTAGTTGGCGCCGGAGCGATGGAGGACCATATGCAGCCCGCCCGGTGCGATCAGGACGCGGCCCGGCAGGACGTGGTCGCCGTCGTCCGCTTCCTTGACGCTCATCGCGCACTCCGTGTCGAGCCGCTGGGCGAATGAGGTGGTGAAGTGCGCCGGCATGTGCTGCACCACCACCGTCCCCGGCGCGTTGGCCGGCATGGAGGACAACACGCGGGTCAGCGCCTGCACGCCTCCGGTGGATGCACCGATGGCGAAGATCTTGTTGGTCGTCTCGGCCATGCTGAGTCGCTGCGGCGTCGCGAGACTTCGGGTCACCGAATCGGGCCTGGATGCAATCCGCGCGGTGGAGGCCGCCTTGATCTTCTCGACCAGGACCGTACACATATCGCCCACGCTGTAGGCGCCGCTCGGCTTGCACATCACCTCGACGGCCCCGGCTTCGAGCGCCTCCATCGCGGTTCTGCCTCCCTGGGGCGTCAGGGAGCTGAGCACGATGACCGGCATCGGACGATGCTTCATCAGCTTCCGCAGGAACGTGATGCCGTCCATGCGAGGCATTTCAACGTCCAGCGTCAGGACGTCCGGCTCCAGCGCCAGGATCTTGTCTCTGGCGATATAGGGGTCCGGCGCGGTGCCGACGACCTCGATGCCGGGTTGCCGTCCCAGTTCCTGCGTCAGGATCTTGCGAACGATCGCCGAATCATCGACCACCAGAACCCGTACGCACTTGTTCAACGTCAGCGTCATGTCTCTATCCTCATCCCATCATCCAGTGGTTCACGCGCGGGGCACGGCCTCCCTTTTGCCTGCTATCGCAAATACTTCTCCAGTCCGCTCGACCGCACAGTCACAGTCCCGTCGGCCATGTCCATGTAAAGGTTGCGGGCGGCGCTGCCTCCCACGTCTTCGGCGTTGATAAACATACCGTTGCTCCAGAGGATCTTGCGAATCGCCAGGTAGTTGCGCTTGCCGATATCGAACCCCTGGGGGCCCGTGGACATCGCCGCGCCACCGGCCAATCGAACGTGCATGCGTTTCTTGTTGGCGCCCATCGAAACCAGCTTGTTCAGCAGCCGCGCCATTCCGGTATCGGCAAACATCAACGGCTTGTTGCGAGCGCGCTCCTCGTCCATTTTCGAAGAGGGCAACTGATAGTGAAGCATCCCCCCGATACACGTGACCGGATCGTACAGACAGACGCCGATGCACGAACCGAGCGAGTAGGTGACCAGCACGTCGGATGGGTCGCTGGAGACCTTCGCATCGGAGATGTCGATTACGATTCGCGTCTTGACCATGCCCACCCCCTACGGCTTCTGATAAATGGTTGGTTGGACGTACTTGAACGCGTGCTCGATTCCCGTCAGCGATTCGGAATGTCCGGTGAAGAGAACGCCTCCGGAATCCAGCAAATCGTAGAATCGACGGATCAGCCGCGCCTGCGTCGGCTTGTCGAAATAGATCATGACGTTGCGGCAGAAGATGAAGTCGATCGGCCCCTTGACCGGCCAGTCCTTCATCAGGTTCAGATACCGGAAGATCACCAGGCTTCGCAGGGCCCGCCCGACTTCATACCGCTCTTTCGTTCCCTCATGCCGACGGATGAGATACTCGTTGCGCAACGGCAGGGGAATCGGCTCGATCCGCTCTTTGTCGTAGATGCCGGCCTGGGCCCGTTCCAGAATCCGCGTGGAGACGTCGGTGGCCAGGAGCTTGATGTCCCAACGCCCTTTGTTCGGCAGAGTCTCAAGCAGCGTCAGGGCGATGGAGTAGGGCTCCTCACCGGACGAGCAGCCGGCGCTCCAGCCGCGAATCCGCAATCGTTCCCGGTTCCGTTTGGTCTTCACCAGTCGCGGCAGCAACTGCGTGCGCATATACTCAAAGTGCCGCTCCTCGCGAAAGAACTTCGTCAGGTTCGTGCTGAGCGAGTCGACCAGGATCGAGAATTCCTTGCCCGTGGGGTCGTCGAGCACGTGCTGGATATACTGCGAAAACGTCGCAAAACGGCCTTTGTGAAGCCGCTTGGCGAGCCGCGCCCGCACGAGTTCCTTCTTTCCGTCGTGGAGGTTGATCCCACAATGCTCGTAAACGAGGTCGCTGATCCGGCGAAACTCCTCTTCGCCAAGCACGATGTCCTGTACAGCCGACGCATTCACTGCCATAATCCCCCCAGCCTCAACCCGGCTACTGCCTCTGGGCCAGTGCCACAAGTCCTGGAATGTCGAGGATCAGGCACACTTTGCCGTCCCCCATGATCGCTCCTCCCGAAACCCCCTGGACGCGTCCCAGCGCATCGCCGAGGTTCTTGATCACCACCTGCTGCTGCGCCAGCAAGTCGTCCACGAGCAGGCAGCATTTCCTGCCGTCTTCCTCTACCACGACCACCAGCGCCTGCGTGGGGTCTTCCTCGGTCGGGACGGCATCGAGAAAGCGGTAGAGTCGGACGAGTGGAATCAACTCGCCGCGTTCCAGAATCATCTCACCCCGGCCTTGCACGGAGGAGATCTGCCGGGCGGTGGGACGAAGGCTGCGTACGATGGAATTGATCGGAATGATGTACCGCTGGTCGCCGATCGAAACGACCTGGCCGTCGATCACCGCCAGCGTCAGAGGCAGCCGAATGGTGAACGTGGTGCCTTGGCCGGGGGTCGAGCTGATTTCGATCTTGCCCCGCAACGACTCGATATTCTTCTTGACGACGTCCATGCCGACGCCTCGCCCGGAGACGCTCGTGACCTTCTCAGCGGTCGAAAGTCCGGGATGAAAGATCAGCTTGAAGACCTCTTCGTCCGGGAGTCCCTGGCCCGGATCGACGACGCCGTTGTCGATGGCTTTCTTCAGAATGCGATCCTTGTCCAGACCTTTGCCGTCGTCTTCGATCTCGATGACGATGTTGCCGGCCTGGTGAAATGCCCGCAGCTCGACGTGTCCAACGGGGTCCTTTCCGGCCTGGAGGCGGGCCTCGCCCGGTTCGATCCCGTGGTCGAGCGAGTTGCGCACCATGTGGATGAGCGGATCGGCGATCTTATCGACGACCGTACGATCCAGCTCCGTCTCCTCGCCGACGGTGACGAAGTCGACCCGCTTGTCGCCCTTGCGCGAAAGATCGCGGGCCAGGCGGCTCATCTTCTGGAAGACGCCCTGGACCGGCACCATGCGCATGGACATCGACAGTTCCTGAAGCTCTCGCACGATCTTGCCCTGTTGGGCGACCTTGCGAGCGAGTTCGTGAATCGCCGAGGTGCCGCTGTTGACCTCCTCAGCCACCATCAGTTGGGCGATCACCAATTCGCCGGTCATGTTGATCAGATTGTCGAGGCGCGTGGTGCTGACCTTGATCTTCTCCTCGGAAGCGGCGTGTCCGGCCGAGGCGTTTGACGACGTCGCCCTCTTGGCCTCGGCCTTGTTCACGAGAATGCCGTCGAGCGTCTCGTCGTCCTCCTTCGTTGGACGGGGTTCCCTCGGCGTGGCGGGCATCCGGCCTTCGGCGGCCGCCGTCAACGTCTCGAGCAACGCGGGAAGCTGCTCCTGCGTGGCGACGGGCGTGCCCGATTCCATACACGTCTTCAACCCGCCGAGCATCCTCTTGAGCATATCCACCGACTCGAACACCACGTCGCTGTTCTCGGCCGCCAGGACCAGCTTGCCCTTGCGCGCCAGATCCAGCAAATTCTCGGCCGAGTGCGCCAGCGATCCAATCTCGGTGAGATTCAGAAAGCCGGCCATGCCCTTGATCGTGTGGAAGCCGCGGAAGATCTTGTTGATCAGCTCGTTGTCTTCGGGATGGTTCTCCAGTTCGAGCAGAGCCGATTCGGCCGTCTCGATGTGTTCGCTGGCCTCGGTGATGAAGTCGACGACCAGCGGCGCATCGTCCTCGGAGATCGTCATTCCTTCGCCGCCCGACGCTGCGTTCTCCTCCGCCGCTGCGTCGGCGAGTGAAGCGTCCGGCACGGCCACGGGCTCGCCGGAACCCTCGCAGGCAGAGGGCTCGACCACCTCGAGCTGACGGACCAGATCCTGAAGAGAGCAGATGGCTTTGGCGATCGCGTCCAACGCCACCGACGTATCCTTCACTTCCTGTCGAAGGACCTGCTTGAGCATCTGGGCCGCATCGGCGGTCACCCCTTCCAGTTGGGTCATCAGCGAGCCGGGCCCTCGATCCACCTCGTGGACCACACGGTCGATCCGGGCCAGAATCTCGTCAAGCTGTCCGGCATCCGAAAGGTCCGAAGGCCCCAGCATATTGACGCAGCAGGCCGCTTGCTCCACCAGTTGCATCAGCGTATCGTCGTTCTTCATCGCCATCTCTTTCGCTCTTCGCAGCGTCGTTCCTGTGTCACCATCTCTCCGATCGGCCCATTCAGACCAACACCGGAATCGTCTGAGGAGGCTTGCCCTTCCACGAGAAGGACTGGTCGGCCTCCAGCACGCGCAGCAGGATGTCAAACACCGTGATCATGCCGAGCACCTGCGATTGGGCGTCGACCACGGGCAGACAGCGGCCGCCGTATCGGCACATGCTCTCGACAATGGCCGCCAGTGCGGTGTCCGGCTTGGTGGTGCGAACCGGACGACTCATGATCCACTTGACCTTGATTCCGAGCGTCGCGTCGTCTTCCGGACGCCGGTACTTGGCGAACACCGGACGCAGATATGGACTGATCGCTCCCTGGATCGTCGAGGTCGAGAGGAGTCCTTCCAGCACGCCCTCGCGTCCCACGAGCGCGTAGCCGGTGCTGTGCTGCTGCATCAGTTCAATCCCATCCTGAACCGTAGCCTCCGGATCGCACCAGATCACCTCAGGCGTCATGATCTTTCTGGCCGGCAGATTGAGTAACTCAGTCAAGGCGCTGCTGTCGGGGCCCACCGTATAGTCGGCCAGGACCTGATCCAGCAAGGAACAGTCCGGCTCGGCCGGGGCGCGGCTCGCGGCGGGCTTTGCCGGGGGCGTTCGTTTCTCAGGCGCCGATGCACGCCGGGATCCAACGACCGTTTCCACAACGGATTGGATGTCCTCGGGGATGCCTGCGAACCCCGCTGCCTCGACGATCTCGGCCTCGGCCGGCTCTTGTTCTGCCGGCGACGGCGAATCCGAATCGCCCGGCGTCTCGGCGGTCGAGGGCTCGGCCTCGTTGCCGACGGATCCGTCGGCGACCGGGGCATCGGGAGGCGCCCCCTCGGCCACAGGGGCTACGTCGGTATCCTGCGCCGGCGACACATCGGCCGCAGGGGCTGCGGTCTTGGGGGCGGGACCGGCGGCATCCGGCGACGTACGAATCACCGCCTTCGGAAAAACGGCGGCGCAGCGGAAACTCGGATAGGAGGCGACCGTCATCTCATAGATCGCGAAATGCACCCCCTCGTCGGGGGCCAGGCCGATCTTGCCGGAATCCTCCCAAGGTTTCCCGATGAACGTACTCGTCTTGAGGAAGTGCTTATGTCCCTCGCACTCCTCGCGAAAGACCCGGTCCCACGAACCGACCAGGAGGTTGCCGACCTCCCGCGCCGCGTCCGTCAGATTGTCCGCATCGTCGATCGAACCTCGCTTGACGTCGTCGAGGATCTTCTTCTCCGGCAACATCACGACAAAACCCGAGAGCACGAACAGACCTCCCTGGTCGAAGAACAACGGGAAGGTCCCGTCGAGCGCTCCCGTCGCCTGGACCAGATGCACCGCCGCCAGCTTCTTGAAATGCTTTCGCACCTCCTCGACGGTTCCGGCGCCGGCCTGCTGACGCGTGCACTGCACGTCCGCGTCGAACATCGCGCCGAGGTCCTCACAGAAGGCCTCGAACGCCGCGTCGGACAGTTCGGCCAAACGTGATTCGATGTCGATTGTTGTGGCTGCCATTTCCGGTCCCTGCCATCAATTGCGGATCTCAGATTGCGGCGTCCCCTGGAGGGGTGACTCCACAATCGGCGATCCGGAATCGTCAGTCCCCGCTCTCCCGGTACAACAGGGAGAACTGCATGCCGTGCTCCTCCTCAAGGTTCACGGTCACGGTGATCTTGCTCGCCCGGTCGCCCAGACTGTTGCGGAGCTCGCGCCCCCGAACGACGGAGGGAATCGACACTTCCACCGTTCCGACTTCGTCCTGGATGCGGGCCTTCATGGCGCCCATCACCATGTTGGCGATCTCTCCGATGGCGTCGCTCATCTCGTCGTCGCTCATGGGCTCGTCGGGATCGGTGCCGAGCATGTTGGCGCCGATCGCCCGTGCGCAGTGCCAGCCGCAGCAGATCGCCAGGCATCCTTCCAGGTTGCCCTTGAAGGTGATCGTTCCCAGCAGCGTCTCGTCCTCAAGACGCGGGGCCTCCTGATCCTCATGGACCTCTTCCAGGGCCATGAACGCCATGGTCTCGAACACTTCTTTCGCACTGTCCAGCAGGCTGTCTCGAAGAGACATCGTCGTAATCATTCTTGCGCCTCCGCGATAGGAAAACAGTTTCGCATTCTCAGTTGAGCAACGGGGCCAGCTTTTCCTGGAACTTCTCCGGCGTGAACGGCTTGGTGATGTAACCGTCGGCGCCGTCGCTCATGACCTGATCGATCAG
>CAZSXM010000092.1:0-11655 GCA_964610435.1 uncultured Pirellulales bacterium
GCAGAACCGCCCCATGGCCGCCTAGAATCTACCTACAAACGTGCAGTGCACCCTCGGCGGCCGATGGATTCCGGGTGGGACGGTGTCAGCCGTGATTGTCTGCGGATGCGTGACGCACCAACGCACCGGCCTGAGGCCGCAGGCCAACGACCGGTAGCGTGGACGTACGCGGCAGATAGAGCGTCCGGGCGGGGGGCTGCCCACGGACGTCCGATGTCCTTAGATGTACTCGCGATAGCTGTCGGAGACGAATTCGAGCGTTGTCTGCGGCGCGAAGCCGGCGGGGACCTTGTCCCGTCCGGAACGGTTGAACATCAGGTCCGTGTTGCCCTGGAGGTCCATTTGGACGTCGGAATAGTTGATGATCGAGCCGTTGATCGTCCCGCCGGCGTTGCCGTAGAACTCGACTCCGCTGGCCGCGATGACCCCGTTGATCATACTGGAATTGCCCCCGAACGACACGCTGAAGCCGGGCGCCACAATGAACGTTCCGGTTTCCTTGGTGAGTGCCCCGAAGTCTTCCTCGGAGAGATTGGAGGTGTCGTAACTGGTCACGGTTCCGTTGAAATCGAGGTGATTCAGTTCCGACGGGTTGTCGAGACTGCCCTCGGCTGCAATGATCCCCGTAATCGTTGCGTTGCCTCGGAAGGTGACGATATTGGGTTGGTGCACGTACAGGATGCCGCTGATGGTCGTTCCCCCTGCGAAGCTGGGGTTCGTATCGGGCAGAATCTCAATGTTGGTGAGTGTATCGCCCATGTTCGAGTCGTAGGGCGTGAGGCTGTATGCGGCGAACACCGAGGGGTCCGGCACGGGGAAGTCAAGCAATTGCTCGGCGACCTTGACGTGCGCTCCAGCCGCATCGCCTTTCTCGCCAAGGATGGAACTGCTGTTCGCGATGAGGAAATTGGCGATGCTGTTGCCGATGGTCACCTTGCCGGCGATGGAGGACTTGCCGATCATCTCAAGGGCCACATTGCTGTTGAGGCTCTCGATATAGATATCGGCGGCAAACATCTCATTGAACGTCTCGATGTCCACGTTGCCCTGGGTCCTCAGGGGGCCTCGGGTGGCGATGCCATAGTCGAAGATCGGGCTGCCGATCTCTTCACAATTGTAGTGGACGCCCACCCGTTTGATCGCCTGGCCGCCGTTTCCCGTAATTGTGACGTTGAGGACGTCGTAGTCCCAGGCATCGTTGGCGTCTTTGGCGTACGTGATGGCAGCCGCAAAGCTCTGGCCGGCTTCCGGATCGAGCGTCACAGACTCCAAGGTCATCGTCAGGGTGCCGGCATCATAGGACACGCTGATGTTCTCCATGTCGGCGAGCGTATTCTGAAGCTCCTGTGTGATCGCCGCCAGACGGTTCGAGGGACTGCCGATCGGGATGCTGACGTCCTGGAGATAGTACCGCAGGACTTCAAGGCCCGAGTGCGCGCTGGCCAGCGCGCGGCCGCTCTGGCTCTGGTTGTGGGCGACCTGGACGTTGGCCCCCGAGACCGTCGCCATCGCCACGGCCATGGCCGAAAGGACGGCGACAAACAGGATGGACAGGACCAGCGCAGAACCGCGCCGACCCGTGCGGGTGAGGTGCGTGGAGCGTTTCATTGTCTTTCCCCCGATGCTGCCTGAAGTGCTCGAACAAGTTGCGCCTACCATCAAGAAGTTCTACGTAAAACATAGCAGCCCCTGCTAACTTCGCCAAACGGATGTCGTGAGTAAATGGCTCAAGCGACCAAGGGAAATGCTAACGGCCCGACGGGGACGATTGCACGTCCTGCTGTTCGGCGAAGTAGCTGCTGCGGGCGTAGGGGGACGACTGCACCCATGAGAACCCGACCTGCCTTGCCTGGGCGGCCCACCACTGGAACTTCTCCGGCCGAACGTAATGGATCACGTCAAGCGAATTCCTGGAGGGCTTGAGGTATTGTCCGATGGTGATGCGCGTGCACCCGACGGCTCGCAAGTCGCACAAAACCTGTATTACCTCATCGTCGGTCTCGCCCAGGCCGAGCATGAGGGACGATTTCGTGGCGACTTCCGAATAGCGCCGGCCGGCCATCTCCAGCAACTCCAGGGAGAGGTGGTAATTGCCGCCGGAGCGGGCCTTCGGATAGAGCGAGGGCACCGTCTCGACGTTATGGGCGAAGACGAATGGTAGGGCCTCGGCGAGGATGTCGAGGGCCTCGGACTGGTTGTCGCGAAAGTCCGGCGTGAGAATCTCGAACCGCACAGAAGGGCACTGTTTTCGGACCTCCATGATGCAGTCGCGGAAGTGCCCGGCGCCCCCGTCGGGCAGATCGTCGCGGTTGACGCTGGTCATCACGAGGTACTTCAAACCCATCTGCTGGACCATCCGCGCCAGCCGTGCCGGTTCAGTGGGGTCAGGCGGCTCCGGCTTGCCTGTGCCCACCGAACAGAACTTGCAGTTGCGCGTGCAGACATTGCCGAGAATCAGGACGGTCGCCGTGCCCCGGCCCCAGCATTCGCCCTTGTTCGGGCAATTCGCATGGCTGCAAATCGTCTCGATGTGCAGCGACTCGAGCGTCTGCTCGGTGTGCCGAAAGCTTTGGCTGGCCGGCCAGGGCCTTCGCAGCCAGGGGGGCAGGCGTTTGGCGTTGGCGGTCATCGTCGTGGCTCCCCCAGGTGTTCCCGTAGCAGTGGCGCCAGTTGCGTCTTGAGCGAACCGATGTCGCAGGGCCGGCCTGTTTCCTTCTCGACGGAGGTCATCTCGATGCCGTCGAGACCGCAGGGGACCATCGCATCGAAGATGCTCAGATCGTTGCAGACGTTGATGGCCATGCCGTGATGCGTCACGAATCGGCTGACGCGCACGCCGATTGAGGCGATCTTCCTGCCGCCGGTCCAGAGGCCTGGCAAGCCCTTGCGCCGTTCTGCGGTGACACCCGCCCAGGCGAGCAGGTCGATACCGATCGCTTCGAGCGTCCGGACATACTCGGACGCGCCCAGTCCGAGGTGTTGCAGGTGCAGGATCGGATAGAACACCAGTTGGCCCGGATTGTGGGCGGTGGCGCCGCCGCCGCGACGAATCTCGACGACGTCGATTCCCCGCCGCGTCAGTTCGTCGGGCTCGATCAGCAGCTTGTTGGCGCTCCTGCGCGCTCCCAGTGTGATGACAGGCGGATGCTCGACGATCAGCACCGTATCCCCGATCCGGCCGGACTGTCGCTGCTGGTTCAGCTGCTGCTGGAGCGACAGAACATCGCGATAGTCGGCCAGCCCCAAGTCACGGATATCCAGCGACTCAGAGGTCTTGCGCTCGATTACGACATCACGTGTCACCCTCAGGCTCTCCTCAATCCTATTCCAGGAGCAACTCGCCCAAGGCCTCGTGGACGGCGTCTTCGAGCGTCTCGGAGATCGTCGGATGCGGGAACGTGATCTGGCGGATCGGTTCGCACGTGCCGATCAGCGTTCGGGCGAATGCCACGAACTCGGTCGCCAGCGGCCCGACGATCGTAACACCAACGATCTCGTTGATCGCGTTGTCGCGAACGGCGTGGATCTGGCCGTTCGTGTCGTTCTCGGCGACGCTTCGTCCGTTGGCCTTGTAGAAGCCTTTGCCAATGGAGATGTCCATCCCTTCAGCCTGGCAGGTCGCTTCAGTCTTGCCCACCGATGCGACCTCAGGGAAGGTGAAGATCACGCGCGGGATCAGGTCGTAATCGAGCATTTCCTCGCTGCTGCCGGTGGCGTTGGCCGCAGCAACCTCCGCCTCAGCCGTTGCGCCGTGCGCCAGGTAGGTGGTCCCGACGGCGTCACCGACCGCGTAGACGCCCGGCACGTTCGTCTCCATCCGCTTGTTGACCTTGATGGCCGGGCCGTTCATCTCGAGGCCCAGGGCAGAGACGATGGCCTTGTCCACTGCGGCCCGCCGCCCGACGGCCACGAGCACGCGCTCGGCCTCGATGGACTGCCCGTCGTCGAGATTGACTTTGGCCGATGATGCGCCCTTGTCCACGCCCGTGACCTTCTGCCCGGTCAGCGCCTCGATGCCGAGGTTCTTGAACTCGCGTTCGACCAGCCGGCTCGCCCACGAGTCGAGCATGGGCAGCAGACTATCGAGCGCCTCGACAATCGTGACCTTCGTTCCCATCGCGGCATACACGCAGCCCAACTCGCAGCCGATCACGCCGCCCCCGACGATGACCATTGACTTCGGGATTTCCGGCAGCGACAGCGCCTCTGTACTGCTGATGATGACCTTGCCGTCGAACGGAATGCTGGGAATCTGGATCGAGTCGGAGCCGGTCGCCAGGATCAGCTTGCTCGTTTCGATCTCGGCCTTCTGCCCGTTAGCTTCCACCGTGACCTTCGTCGGCGAATGGACGACAGCGGTCCCTTCGAGGTAGGCGATCTTGCCGGACTTCATCCCACCCTGCATGCCCTTGCGCAGGCCCACGATGATGTTCTCGCGACGCTGCTGGATTTTGGGCCAGTTGGGTGTGGCCGACGGGATGTCGATGCCCATCTCCGACGCGCTTCGGGCCCGCATCAGCAGGTGGGCCGAGGCCAGCAGGGTCTTGGACGGGATGCAGCCCCAGTTCAGGCAGGTGCCTCCGATGAACTCCTTCTCGACGAGGGCCACCGATGCCCCTCGCTGGGCGCAGCGTCTGGCGGCCCTGGCGCCGCCGGGACCGGCCCCGATCACCACAACGTCAAACCTCTGTGCCATGCTCGACTACCTCACTGTACAGGTTGGTATGTTCGTGTCGTCCAACGCTCCTCGCAGCCCGGCACCGCCGGTGCGGAGGCACAGTATAGCACAACAGGCCCACGCGGCAAAGGCGCAACACTCACCTCACTTCGATGCGCCCAAGACCATGGCGGGTTTTGCGCTTGACGCCGAAGGCGGAAATGCGATAATAGATGTCGAACAGCGACGGCCGCCGAGCACCGGCAACGGTATGAAAACTCCTTGTCGAGCACAGAGAGTGCCGAAGCCATGAATGCGAGAAGACGAAGCGAAAACGAGCGGGCCTTCACACTGATCGAACTGCTGGTGGTCATTGCGGTGATCGCGCTGCTGATGGCGATCCTGGTCCCGGCGTTGCAGCGGGCGCGGAGACAGGCGCGGGCTGTGGTCTGCCAGGCCCACTTGAAGCAGTGGGGCGTGCGTGTGGCAGCCGGCGCCAGCGAGGACGACGCAAGCCTGCGAAAGTGGGACAATACCGGCAATATTCACAAAGCCTGGTCCCTCCAGGGCGATCTGCCGGCCCTGGGGAATCGGTCGCGGGACATGCGCTTCTGTCCAATGGCCGGCAAGCTAGTGAACGAGGCGAGCCGTGGGGACCAGGGTCCGCAGGGTGAGACAGGCACTGGCCATGGCGGTACCTTCCTGGCCTGGGGCCCAATTTACCCACCAGAGGTGCCATCCCCGCACGGCAGCTACGGCACCAATGGTGGGCTCAGCGCAAGTCAGATAGGTATGACCACAGGAAAGGCAGGGCGCATCGTCGACGTTCGCGGCCAAGCCCGCATCCCTGTCATGTTGGACAGCACATGGGTATGGACGCAGCCCAAAGGCGATGGGGGCCGCGACGATGCTCCGCCCGAGTCCGATGCGATCCCGATGGGCGACTACGCCAGGAACAGTTGGCAGTCGTGCATCAATCGCCACGACGGCGGGGTGAACGTCCTGTTCTTCGATGGGTCGGTGCGGAAGGTCGGCCTCAAGGAACTCTGGACGCTCAAGTGGCATCCCGACTACAACACGGCCGGGCCCTGGACCCTGGCCGGCGGCGTCGAGCCCGGCGACTGGCCCGAATGGATGCGGAAATTCAAGGACTATTAGGATGGACAGGCGGCATTCCATTGCCTGGTCCGCCGCGCGGCGGTAGGGGCGAGGCATGTCTCGCCCCGCAGGCTCAGACGATGCGAAGACGGGCGTTTACACTGATCGAGCTGCTGGTGGTGATCGCGGTCCTTGCCATGTTGATGGCGCTGCTGTTGCCGACGCTGTCGCGGGCGCGGAACCAGGCGCGGGCTGTGGTCTGCCAGTCCAACCTTCGCCAGTGGGGCACGTTCATGGCCATGTCCGTCAACGACAATGGCGGGAGTTTCTGGTCGGCGGATTGGGGGGTTCCAAGGGGCGTCTACGGCCCGGGGGCGTACACCCGTCCTTACTGGGGGCTGTGGAATCTGTCCGGTCGGCAGGCGGGTGAGGGCATCGTCTGTTGTCCCATGGCGACCAAATACCTCGTTTCTGAGGGGAACGGGCTCATAAACGGTGGAACGTTCGTGGCCTGGACCGGCGGGACAACTCATACCCCCTGGACGCCGTACGGTTGCGAGGTATTCTACAGCAGTTACGGCCTCAGCACCCACGTGGGATGGAATTGGCTCCTCGACCTGGAAGAGTCCAAGGAGAGGCGGATCTGGCGAATGGCCGATGTCCGCGGCCAGAGCCGGATTCCGGTGTTGCTCGACAGCGCTTCATATTACGCCGAGTCGTACTGGGACGACTCAGGACCGTCTCCGCCGGAATGCGACGCCATACCGACCCTGGAGGTCAGGCCGTGGGAATTGCGCAACACCGTGTGCATCAGTCGTCACAACGGCGCAGTGAACGCCCTGTTTATGGACTGGTCCGTGCGCAAAGTCGGCCTCAAGGAACTCTGGACGCTCCAATGGCACCGGGCCTATGACACCGCCGGTCCCTGGACCACGGCCGGCCACGTCCAGCCCTCCGACTGGCCCGCCTGGATGCGAGGATTCAAGGATTACTGACCATCTGTTGTGATCGCTCGCTTGTGTCTCGAAGAAGTGGGCGTCGCTTTGAACGCATCATCAATCCCCCGCTGCTTTGCCGCTGCTGGGTTACTTGAGGATGGTGGTATGGGCGGCGTCGAACATGCGGACGCCGCCTCGGTCGAGCTGGAGGATCAGGCCGTTGACGGGGTCGATTCCGATGCAGTGGCCCGTGAAGGTCCGGCCGTTGTACGAGAGCGTCACGCGCTGAGCCAACTGTGTGCTCAGGTTGCTCCAAGTCTCGATGACCCGTTTCTTGCTCTTCTCTGCGGCTTGCAGCCACTGGTCCAGCGAGGCGAGGGTCCGCCGAGCCAGGGTGATGCGGTCGCATCGGTTGCCGGCGACGAGATCCAGGCTCGTGGCGACATCCCGCAGCTCTGGCGGGAAGGACTCGACGGTCTGATGGCAGTTGATCCCGATTCCGATGACCGTCGTATCCTGTATCTCGTCGCTCGTCGCTCGTGAGGGATTGCCCAAGCTCTCAGACGGTCGCACGACGCACGACGCACAACGCACGACGCGTCTCGATTCGACGAGGATGCCGCAGACTTTCCGGCCGACCAGGAGGATGTCATTGGGCCACTTGATCCCGACGCGCTGCCCGCCGACGTCGCCCAGGGCCTCGGCGACGGCCACCGCACAGGTCAAAGACAGCAACTCATTTCCGAGCGCACAGTCGATCAGCAGGACCGAGAACAGCAGGCTCTCGCCATAGGGGCTCTGCCATTGGGCGCCGGTGCGGCCCCGGCCGGCGGTCTGTTCCTCGGCAAAGACGGCCAGACCGTCGTTCTCGCGGTTGCGGGCGTATTCAGAGGCAATGTGGTTCGTGCTGGCCGTCTGTTCGTAGACGAGAACCTTGCGTCCGATCCGCCGGGTGCCGAGCCGTTCACCAATCCGGTCCGAGTCGAGGCGGTCGTGCGTGGCACGAGGATGGCTCATCGGTCCAATCCGACATCGACGGCGGTGGCCGAATGGGTGATCGCACCGATGGCGATCCGGTCCACACCGCATTGTGCGATCGCCGAGACGTTGTCCAGCGTGATGTTGCCGGAGGCCTCCAGCAGCGGCTTGTTGCCCTTGCCGCACATCTCGTCGCGCATTCGGACCGCGTGCTTGAGCTGCCACTGGCCCATGTTGTCCAGCAGAACGATGTCGATGCCAGGAATCTTCAAAACGTGGTTCAGTTGATGGTCCACGTGATCGACCTCGACCGCGACGAATTCGAGGCCCTTGATATTCCGGGCGTCCTCGATGATGCGTCGTAGCTTTGCGGGAAAGTTCTTTCCCAGTTCGGCCAGATGATTGTCCTTGATCAGGATGCCGTCGTAGAGCCCGAGGCGGTGGTTGTAACCTCCACCGCAGCGCACGGCATATTTCTCCAGCAGTCGCCAGCCGGGAAGCGTCTTGCGCGTGTCGTAGATCTTGGCTTTGGTGCCGCGAATGGCACGGACGTATTTGTTCGTGGTCGTGGCGATTCCGCTGAGACGCTGGAGGAAGTTCAGCATGACCCGCTCGGCGCTGAGAATGGACCGCAGCGGTCCTTCGATGGTGGCCAGCTTGCTGCCGACGTGGGCGGATTGGCCCTCTTTGACGTGACGCGTCAGCGTCAGTCTCGGATCATATTGTCGTAGAATCTCTTCGAGCACGGGCATGCCGCAGACGACGATCTCCTCGCGCGAGACGATGGTGGCCTGCGCGTTCGAGCCGTCGGGAAAAAGCAGTTCGGTCGTTACGTCGCCCCGCCCCAGGTCCTCTTCGATGGCCATTTGAATCAACGGGCGGGCCTTTGCAATGCTCAGTTTCTTCATTTTCTTCCCTGCCTTGTCGGGCTGCACGGCGCCGGTGCGAGGGTGGGCCGCGTCTACCTGTTCCCACGCCGCCTCTGCTTCTTGGTCGCGAGAAAGCTGCTCTTTCTTCTATGCGAATCGGCGAGCACCAACTCTGGCAGCTCTCTCAACTCGCGCAACTGATCCCGCAGCACCGCCGCCCGCTCGAAATCAAGGGCTTCGGCGGCCTCCAGCATCTCCCGCTCGATTTGTCCGGCCAACTCGACCTTGTCGTACTCAGCGTCGCCAAGTCGAATCGCCTCCTGGGCAACGCGTCGGGCCTTGATCTGCTCGGTCAGACTGTTGCGGATCTCCTTCTTGATCGTTTCCGGCGTGATGTTGTGTGCCTGATTGTACGCCAGTTGGATTGTACGCCGCCGCTCGGTTTCGTCAATGGCTTTTCGCATCGACTCGGTTATTGTGTCGGCGTACAGAAGAACGGTGGCGTTGACGTTTCGCGCCGTCCGCCCGATGGTCTGGATCAGGGAGGTCTGGCTTCGCAGGAACCCTTCCTTGTCGGCGTCGAGGATGGCCACGCACGAGACCTCGGGCAGATCGAGGCCTTCCCGGAGCAGGTTGACGCCCACGAGGACGTCGAATTCGCCGTGCCGCAGGTCCCGGAGGATGTCGATCCGTTCGAGCGTGTCGATCTCGCTGTGGAGATAGCGGCAGCGGTACCCTCGCTTGGCGATGTAGCTCGACAGGTTCTCGGCCATCCGCTTGGTCAGCGTGGTCGCCAGCACGCGCTCGTTGGCCTCGACGCGCCGGGCGACCTCTTCGAGCAGATGCTCGACCTGACTGCCGGCTGGATGAACGAAGATCTCCGGATCGAGCAAACCGGTGGGGCGGATGATCTGCTCGACCACCTCATGATTGCACAACTCCAGTTCGAACGGCGCGGGCGTGGCCGAGACGAAGACGACCTCGGACCAGCTCCGCTGGAATTCTTCGAACCGCAGCGGGCGGTTGTCCAAGGCGCTGGGCAGGCGGAACCCGTGCTCGACGAGCACTTCCTTGCGGCTGCGGTCGCCGGCCCACATCGCACGCAACTGCGGGATCGTCACGTGGGACTCGTCGATGAACAGCAGGAAGTCGTCGGGGAAGTAGTCGATCAGCGTATAGGGCCTCGCCCCGGCCGGCAGGCCCGCCAGGTGCCGGGCGTAGTTCTCGATGCCGCTGCAGTAGCCGACCTCTTGGATCATCTCGATGTCGTACATGGTTCGAGCCTGGAGTCGCTGGGCCTCCAGGAGCTTGGCCTGGCCGCGCAACTCGCCCAGCCGCTGTTCGAGTTCGGCCCGGATGCCCTCGACCGCGTCCTGGATGCGGTCGGCCGGCATAACGTAGTGCTGAGCCGGGTAGATGAAGACCTGGCTCTCGGCGGCCAGCGTCTCACCCGAAACCGGGTTGATGTAGCTGATCCGCTCGATTTCGTCGCCGAAGAACTCGATTCGAATGGCAAACGATTCGTAGGACGGGTGCAGTTCGACGACGTCGCCTCGAACCCGAAACGTCCCTCGCTGGAAATCAATGTCGTTTCGCGCATACTGAATGTCGGCCAGGCGACCCAGAAGGGTGTTGCGGTCGCAGGTGTCCCCTGTGCGGATCGCGACCATACTGGCCTTGTAGGCCTCCGGCGAGCCGAGTCCGAAGATGCAGGAAACCGAGGCGACCACGATGCAGTCGCGCCGGGTCGAGAGGCTGGTCGTCGCCGAGAGCCTCAGCCGGTCCAGATC
Source organism: uncultured Pirellulales bacterium (assembly GCA_964610435.1). Taxonomy (GTDB): domain Bacteria; phylum Planctomycetota; class Phycisphaerae; order Sedimentisphaerales; family Anaerobacaceae; genus Anaerobaca. Next base: position 10,331 of record CAZSXM010000092.1, read on the forward strand.
GGCGTTGCGTGAGGCGTCCTTTTCGATGTAGATGTCTCGCTGCGGGATATAGGCCTCGGGTTGGTAGTAGTCATAGTAGCTGACGAAGTACTCGACCGCATTGTCGGGGAACAGTTCGCGGAACTCCTCGTAGAGCTGAGCGGCCAGGGTCTTGTTGTGTGAGACGACCAGAACGGGGCGATCGAGGCGGGCGATGACGTTGGCCATCGTAAAGGTCTTGCCGCTTCCGGTGACGCCCATGAGCGTCTGAGACTTCCGTCCGGCGCGCAACGCAGCACTGAGCCGCTCAATGGCCTGCGGCTGATCCCCGGAGGGCTTAAACCGTTCGTTCAGTCTGAAGATGCCCATAGTCGAGAGACCATCGCGAACACGGCGCGGCGGCTACTTCGAGGCGGGCAGAGAATAGGTGATCCCCACGATCATGGCCTGTCCATATCGATCCCAGAGGGCGTCCTCGCTGAGATTGGTGGCGCCGGCGGGCAACTCCACCGTGATCGTCGGGATGCCCAGTTCTTCGCCCGTATAGGAGCCCAGCGAGCCGGGCATGGCCCCGAGCTTCTTGACCGGCAGTCGGCAAGCGGCGGCGATGGCGGCGGCCAGCGCCTTGCCCGGTCCGTCATAGTCGATACAACTGAGCGGCTGGTGGATGCTGAGGATCCGGGTCGGACGGAATTCCTGGATCGCGGCGTACAGGGCGCGGCTCTCCGGCTCAGACAGCGCCTGGTGCCCGGTGGCAGCGGTATTGACTCGGTTGCTCGCCTCGAAGTTGCGGTTCAGATCGACGCCGCGAATGTTCTCGCGCGTTCCGGCGGCCAGCCCATCGGGGTTGGCCACCGGTATGATGACAACGGTGCGGCCGGCCAGAAGGTCCGAGTGGGTCATCAGATGGTCGGCCAATCTCCTGACCAGAGGGGTTCCCGCCGGCTCGTTGCCGTGGATCGTCGCCATCACCAGTGTGGTGTCGGCCCCATTGCCCAGGATCTGGGCGGTGATGGGGCGGCCCTGGACGGATCGTCCGAGCATGCGGTACCGAGGCACCAACTGGGGCTCGGGCATGACCACCGGCCGATCCTCGCCAATGACGCGAGGTCTCGGCTCGGGCTCGTAACACCCCGAGAGCCCGATCAACGCTAGAATCACCGTGCCGAATAACCCGATCGACCGTCCTTTGTCCATGTCCTCTGTTCCTTTCAGTTGCCCGAGGCAGTTGAATGGCAGGACTATAACGGATGGACGTTCGTTTTGCAACGGAGAAAACGCCACCCGGCGTCGGCCGGGTGCACTGCACGTTTGTGGGTAGAATAATCGGGCCCTTTTTGTAGGAT
>CAZSXM010000093.1:0-11523 GCA_964610435.1 uncultured Pirellulales bacterium
TTGACCTGCCAGTAGTACGTGGCGCCGAGATTCAGCGCGCCGGGGTCATAGCTCGTGCCCTCGACCGTCGCTGCCAGATTCAGTGCCTCGGAATCGGTGCCGAAGTACACCTCATGGGAGACCGCGTCGCGACCGGCCCGCCAGGCCAGCGTGCTGTCGACGCTGATGTTCGCGGCCCCGTTGGCCGGTTGCGGCTGGCGAGCATGCGCGGGGATGTATAGGAATCGCACTTCGCTGAGCCCGAATTGGCCTCTTGTTCCCCATCCACTGTTGACGGTCAAACGAACGAACCGGGCGGCGACGCCACCGAAATCCACAACCGTATTAGCCGTGTACGTCGCCCTTGCCGTCGCGCGCGCGAATTCGACGTCGCCCAGGATCGTCCAGGCCTCGCCGTCTTCCGAATGCGCGACGGTCACATCTTTGAACCCGAAGCCGAGCACGGGCTCGAACTGAACGTTGTAGTTCCAGACGAGCATCTCGTGCAGCTTGTAGAGGCGGGCGAATTCGTACTGAACATAGAGAGGCTCGTCTTCAGGTGCATAGCACAGCCACATGTCGGCCGCTGCGATCGAGTGACGATCTTCGGAGTCCAGTCCGGACCCGTCAATTGTGTTCTCCGGCCCTGCTCCTTGTTCCCATTGGCCGTTGGAGGCGGCAATGATGTTCTCGATAGGATAGCCGACGGGTTCAGCGGCAAAGGTCCAGACTTGGCCTTTGAAGATCGTGCCGCTTGGCGGTGCGTTGACCTCGTCGACCCGCCAATAATACGTCTGACCGTAGTCAAGCGCGCCGAGCGGACTGTAACTCGTTTCGGTCTGGCCCTGGCTGACGAGCACGCCCAGAGGATTGGCTCGCGTCGCGTCATTGACGTCCGCGAAAACGGTCCCGAAATAGACGTCGCGAGTTGCGGCGAACTGGCCCGGACCCCACGACAGGGTCACGTCCACCGGCACGTCCGCCGCGCCGTGTGCTGGACTGGGGCTGTGGCTGAGTTCCAGCGACCGTACCGGATTGTCCGAGAGGATCAGGTGTCCATAACCGAGGCTCTGGTCGTGCGCTTCACGGCCAGTCCAGGTCATCTGAAGTTCCCGGTCCCCGTTGTCCGTATCGTCGATGACCGGATGAAAGCCGATGGCGTTGCCCACCGAGAAGTCCAACGCAGCCATACGTCCATATTCGATCGCTGCTTCGCAGATGTATCCATCGGCCGTCCTGGTGGAAGCGACCTGTAGGTAATCGATCGCGCTCTGTCCAGCGCTATCCATGTTGCACCAGTTCCATGTCTGGTTGTTGGCGTTGAAGCCGTACTGATAGTGTTCGTCGTGTCCTGCCACGGCGTTGGTCGTGGAGAAGAACACCTCGATGCAATCGGCGTTCCAGATGTTGCCATCCGTCTTGTTCATGGACAGCTTGTCGTCTTTGACGATCACAGCCATGTAAATGTTCTTATCATCCCACATCACGTAGAATTCCGCGCTGCAGTCGTCCGGTCCGGTCCAACTGGCCTGCCCTGAATGCAATTGCTCCATCGTATCCAGGACGGCCGGCGTCATCGCGGCGAGATTCCAGTCGCTCAGATCGCCGTCGATCGCCGCGGGAGTGCCCCTGAGACAGGTGATCACCAGCGGCTCGCCGGTCGCTGGGTGTACTGCGGGTGGGTCCGCCATAGCCAGGCTCAAGGCAAGCAAGCTGAAGACACCCACGAAAAACCACTGTTTAGACAACATGGTTGTTCCTCCCAATCATCTCATAGGTGTTGAAATGAGTCGCCAACAGAAACAAAACCAATACCTATGCTTCGTTCAGGAACCCCGTCGGTTCCGTATCCCACCCCTCCTTCGAGCATAACCGAGTCCGCAATTGGTTCTCGGACACAGACCGAGAACCCGTTCTCTCCCAACGTCGCGAGCGGTGTCGTGTGCTCGCACGCGGGCGCCGGAACGACCGGCTCAAATGCCTTGTTCTGATGGACAATTGCCAGGGGACGTTTCTCAAATCACCTCCTTTCCGACTGCGCATGGCGCGTCTGCCGTTGTGCCTGCCGGGATTCAATCGCTTCGGCGCAGACTCTCGAAACGCCCCCTTTTACTGCATGCGTCAGAACACACATTGCTCAGGGCCTCCGAGTGAGTACGCGCCTGCCCCCTCGGTATTCGCCGGCGTCAATCGTGTCGATATCGCTTCCCTATCGACGACTCTTCGAACTGACGCCCCAGCTATATCTACTTATAACACATCAAGGCCCCATATTCAACAGGATTTCCGTTGCGTGGGGCTCGGACTCGGATCTCCTACTGGCGATCGGCGACAAGATCAATCGCCGCATGGGCTATCGCCTACACCCGTGCGAGGCCGTCTTCCCGAGAAAGGTCTCTTTGGGTGGGTCCTTCACGATCGAGACGACCTGGGCCAACGCTGGGATGGCACCATGCTACCCGGGCGGCTTCATCGGTTTCGCTCCGGCGACCGAGCCGGGTACATACGATCTGTACGTTTCGGTCGGCCGGCGCGACGCGACACCGATCATTGCCCTGCCATATGACAACGACGACGGTCATCGCTGTCACCGACTCGGCTCGATGACGGTCTTGCCTCGCGGCGATTGAACGGGCGAGATCTCAGATCTGCGAATAGTCAGCCGGCTTGAGGTACAGGTTGGTGATTCCGCAGAGGATCTCCTTGTCGGCGTATTCCGGGATCGAACTGAGCTGCTTCCACTCTGGATCGTTGACGAATCGCTTCCAGTTGGCCTGACGCTCCTCCATGTTGTCGAAAACGAGCATGTAGGTCAGGTTCGGCATCTTGTCGCCCGCCAGCGTCTGGCCGAAAAAGACCGGGTTCAATCCCGTTTTGCGGAAGATGTCGATCTCGCCGATGTTGAACATCTCGATCTTCTTCAGACCGGTCTTCTCGCTGGGGCTCTCGTAGATGCGCAACTGGAACACCCGGCCCGGCGCCTTGATCGGGGTCTCGATGTGAGGCATGCCCTCGAAGGCTTGCATGAACTGGACCTGCATGCGTTTGTAGGCGGGGTTGCTCGCGGGGGCGTTCAGAAAATCGGCGCCCGCTTGCAGGAATTTCTCATCCTCAGCGAGCCTCTGCGTGAGCGTGACAAACGATGGCAGGTTCTTGTGGCGAAATAGCACATAGATCGGGCTGAGGCCTTCCCAGGGGTAGAATGCACCCACCGGCTCGACGCCGGCGCGGTTCAACGCCGGAATGGCGGCTTCTTTGGCGAAGGCGTCGAAGCCGGCCTTCTGGGCTTCCGTTTCGATTTCGTAGCGACGCAGTTCGAAGTACTCGGCGGCCATTGCCTCTGCCGCTGTGGCCCTCAGATTGGACATTCTTTCGCGGTAGGCCGCTTCAGATTCACCAGGAAGTGGGCCTCGGAAGGCCTGAAGGCGGGCCATTCGCTGGCGATAAGCCATCTCCGATTCGCCCGGGAGCTTCTGCTGTCCGTAGGCGGCGCCGGTGGTCAGTGCGGCCAGACCGGCCGTACACGAGGCTCGCAGAAATTCTCGTCGTTCCATGGTGTGTCTCCTCTCATTTCTCAGGGATATGTGATTGCCACGACATGCACGCAAGTATACGATGGATGCCCGGATACCACAAGTTGCCTGCGTACCCGGAATTGTGTTGTCCTCTGAAACATCGAAAATCGATGGCATCCATCGTAAAGGAACCACGTGTCGCGTGTTTGAGGGGAGACGTCATGGACGACCAGCAGCAGGGTTCGAGCGGCCGGGGCCGCGTCCTTTCCATCGATGCCCTTCGCGGCTTCGATATGTTCTGGATCATCGGCGGCGGCACGCTCTTTCAGGGTCTTGTGAAGGTCTGGCCGCACCCTGTCACCGAGACGATCCATCAACAACTGGAGCACGTCGTGTGGGAGGGGTTCCGCTTCGAGGACCTGATCTTTCCCCTCTTCATCTTCCTGATGGGGGCGGTGATGCCGTTCTCGCTCTCACGCCGAATGGAGCGCGGCCAGAGCTCCCTCGTGCTGCACCTCCACGTCGTCAAGCGGGCCGTGGTGCTGATCCTCCTTGGCATGATCCTGAACGGGCTGCTCCAGTTCAACTGGTCCACGATGCGCTGGCCCGGCGTCCTGCAGCGGATCGGATTGTGCTACTTCTTCGCCGCTCTGATCGTGATGCACACGCGCTGGCGGACCCAGGCCATTGTCATCGCCGTGGTCTTGCTGGCGTACTGGGCGGTGACGATGCTGGTTGCTGCTCCCGGCTACAGCGCAGGGGACCTCACGATGCAGGGCTGCCTGTCGTCATACATCGACCAGCGGCTGATTCCGGGCGAGCTGTACTACGGCTACGGCGACAACGAGGGCATCCTCTCGACGTTTCCCGCCGTCTGCACGGCCCTGCTCGGCGCGCTGGCGGGACAGTGGCTGCGCTCGGACCGCTCCGGCTCGCGCAAGGCGGCCGGTCTGGCCCTGGCCGGCGTGGTGTCGCTGGCGGTCGGCTATCTCTGGGGGTTCGTCTTCCCGATCATCAAGATCCTCTGGACCAGCTCCTACGTGTTGTTCGCCGCCGGGTGGAGCTTGCTCCTGCTGGCGCTGTTCTACTGGATCATTGATGTGGTGGGCCTCAAGAGGTGGGCGTTCTTCTTCGTCGTGATCGGCATGAATCCCATCACCATCTACTTCCTCGACGGTATCATCGACTTTGCCGGCATCGCCGAAGGCTTCCTCGGCGGCGTCGCCGCCCATGCGGGCGTCTATGCGGCGTTGATCCTGCCGTTCGGTGCGCTGATGGTCCGCTGGCTGTTGCTATGGTTCCTGTATCGCCACAAGATCTTCTTCAAGGTGTAGCCGCAACGTCTTTCCCCTCTCGGGGACGTGTGTGTCCAACGCTGCGGAGAATCCCATGATCCAGCCGGACAGGATTGTGCCCCTCAATGGCCGCGAGGTTCGCGCCGGGCGGTATGTGCTGTATTGGATGCAGGCAGCGCAGCGGGCCGAGTGGAATCACGCGCTGGAGTATGCGATCGATCGGGCCAATGCGTTAAAGACGCCGGTGGTTGCGGCGTTCGGATTGACGGCGGACTTCCCGGAGGCCAATGCGAGGCACTATCGCTTCATGCTGGAAGGGCTCCGGCAAGTCGAGAAGGACCTGGCCCGTCGAGGGATTCGACTGGCGGTGCGGGCCCAGAGCCCGGTCGAGTGCATTGCGAAGCTGGCGAAGGACGCCTGCCTGGTCGTCGTCGATGAGGGGCACCTGCGGGTGCAGCGGCAGTGGCGAGCCGAGGTCGCCGAGCGAATTGCCTGTCCGTTGATCGAGGTCGAGACAAGCGTGATTGTCCCCGTCGAGACGGCATCCGAGAAGGAGAACTTCTCAGCCGGGACGTTCCGGCCGCGCATCCGATGGCAGCTCGACGCCTATCTCGTTCCGCTACGGCATCGCAAGGTCCGGATCCCGTCGTTGGAACCGGAATTCGAGGGCCTCGACCTGAGCGACATCGACAAGGTGATTGCGCGGCTCAAGGTGGACAGGTCCGTCGGCCCGGCCCCGGACTTCACAGGAGGGACCGAGCAGGCGAAGCGGCGCCTTGCCGAGTTCATCGGTCGCAAGCTCGACGGCTACGATACCGGGCGAAACGACCCGAATCTCGATGGGACGTCCAACCTCAGTCCCTATCTGCATTTCGGTCAGGTTTCGCCGCTCTACATCGCCCTGAAGGTGGGCGAGACGTCGAGCCCCGGCAGGGACGCATTCCTCGAAGAGCTAATCGTCCGCCGGGAGCTGAGTTTCAACTTCGTCTACTACAACCATCAGTACGACAGCTTCGACTGCCTGCCGCCCTGGGCCCGGCGAACGCTCGAGTTCCACCGTCGCGACAGGCGCGAATCTGTCTACTCGCTCGAAGAATTCGAAACCGCCGGGACCCACGACCCGTACTGGAACGCAGCACAGAAGGAAATGGCGCTCACGGGTAAGATGCAGGGGTACATGCGCATGTACTGGGGCAAGAAGATACTGGAGTGGAGCAGGAGTCCCGAAGAGGGCTTTCGTATTGCCCTGTATCTGAACAACAAGTACGAACTGGACGGGCGGGACCCGAACGGTTTTGCCGGCGTGGCGTGGTGCTTCGGCAAGCATGACCGGGCCTGGGCCGAGCGGCCGGTCTTCGGGAAGGTGCGTTATATGAACGCCGCCGGGCTCAAGCGGAAGTTCGACGCTGACGCCTATGTCAAGCGGGTCGAACGCGTCGAATCGAGACGGTAGAAGGAACGGGTATGCGTATCGTCATTACAGGAGCGACGGGTTTTATCGGGCGAGCGATGTGTCGCGATCTGTGCGGCGACTACGAGCTCGTGGCCCTTTCTCGCGATGCCAGAAAAGGCTCCGGCATCGTGGGGCAGCACGCCAAGGTCGTCGAGTGGGACGGGAGAACGACGGGGCCTTGGGCCGGTGAGGTCAACGGCGCCGAGGCTGTGGTGAATCTGGCGGGTGAAAGCGTTGCCGCCGGACGCTGGAGCCGAGCCAGGAAGGCGGACATCCTGCAGAGCCGAACGCACGCCGCCCGGGCGATCCTCGACGCGATCGAGATGGCCAAAGACAGGCCGAAGGTCTTCGTCCAGGCGTCGGCCATCGGCTTCTACGGCTCGCGCGCGGATGAGACGCTGGATGAGACCTCCGCTGCCGGAACGGGACTTCTGGCCGAGATCTGCCGGCGGGTCGAGATGATTGTCGAACGAGCCGAGCGGTTTGGTGTTCGGTGGGTGACCATACGCACGGGGGTGGTGCTCGGGGCCGACGGCGGTGCGTTGCCGAAGCTGATGCGGCCGTTTCGCTTCCACCTGGGCGGGCATGTGGGCACCGGCAGGCAGTGGTTCTCCTGGATCAGCCTTGAGGACCAGGTTCGAGCGATGCGATTCCTCATCGAGAACCCCGGCGCGCGGGGTGTCTTCAACCTGACGGCGCCCGAGCCAGTGACGATGAAGGCGTTCTGCCGGGCGTTGGGTGAGGTCATGGGCAGGTCCTCCTGGACGTTTGCTCCCGGTTTCATCTTGCGTCTGGCCCTCGGTCAGATGGCTGACGAGGTGCTCCTGGCAGGCCAGAAGGTCGTGCCTGAACGTCTGGGGCAAATGGGTTTCGAGTTCAGACATCGCGACGTCGGCAGCGCGCTGGCAGAGATCATTCGAGGAGAGAAGCATGAGTCTGCGTGATTACTTCGAGAACACCGAGGGCATTGGCGTATTGGGCACCGCCGACGCCGAGGGCAAGGTCGATCTGGCGATATACGCCCGGCCGCACGTTGTTGAAGATGAGTCGGTGGCCCTGATCATGAGCGACCGGACCAGCCACGAAAACATCGCGGCCAACCCCCATGCGGCGTATCTGTTCGTGGAGGCCGGCCAGGGATACAAGGGCAAACGGCTCTATCTGACCCGGACCCACGAGGAGACGGACCCGGAGCGAATCGAGGCCGTTCGTCGTCGCAGTCGCAAGGGCCACGATCGCGGCGACGCCCCCAAGTTCCTGGTTCACTTCAAGGTTGACAATGTCCGGCCCCTTGTGGGGGATTGATCGCGGGGTTGGCCGGCTGTTACGACAGGCCTCATACCTCCGCCGCCGGATTGTCGTGCCAGGACAGGATGCAGGGGCCACCAATAGCGCACGCTGGTGGTGTGGCCCGACAAGATTTTCCGCTGCGCTCTTGTGACAGGGTAACCACCTTTGCCACAAGAACTTGCGACAGATGCGGTGAACCACGCCCGCCAAAGTCATCGAAAGTCCGCCGCCGGTGCTTGACACATCGCTGACGGAGGGATATATTCGTGGCCTCTAGTTTGTGAATGTGAACACAAGCACTAACTCGTTGTGGCGCTCGCATGAGGTATCACAAGATCCCTGACGAGACCGTTCGCCGGTTGCCGATCTATCTGCGGGGACTGATGTTTTCAGCCGAGAAGGGCAGCGAACACATTTCCAGCCAGTCTCTGGCCACCTTTGTGGGTGTTCGTTCCCACCAGATTCGCAAGGATTTTTCGTATTTCGGTGATTTCGGGACCCCTGGGGTGGGCTATAACATCGGCAAGCTCGCGCGCGAAATTCAGCGGATCCTGCGTCTGGACGTCGTCAAGAGGGCGGCGTTGATCGGGGTCGGTGACCTGGGATCGGCTCTGTTGGCCTATCCGGGCTTTGGGATGTACGGACTGGACATTGTCGCGGCTTTCGATTCCAATCCGACGAAGGTCGGTGCCAAGGTCAACGGCATCGGAATTGAGGATGTATCGGGCATCGACTCGCTGAGAAGTCGGGGCATCTTTCTGGCGATTGTGGCCGTGCCCCGTCAGGTCGCGCAGGAGACCGTGGATCGGCTCGTCGGCGCCGGGGTCAAGGGGATTCTGAATTTCGCCCCATGCAGGGTCGAGGCTCCCAAACGAGTCAAAGTGATTACCCTGGACATTGCCATGGAGCTTGCCCGGCTGCCCTACTACATGCCGGCGAGTTGAATGGGGCGGTTGGGGACACCGATCGTTTCGGATAAAAGACGGCGTTGTGTCGAACACTGTTGAGAACCGTTTTTGAGGCTCGTGGAGCCGGGATTGTGCAATGAGTGTGAAGAAGATTTCGAAAGATGATTTTGCCGTATTTGTCGATGCGCTGATCGGCAAGACCAGCGTCATTGGAGTCCAGGCCAAAGGTGATCGGTTCGACTTTGGGCCCCTGGAGTCGGCGAAGGACCTGCGGCTGGACTACGACGTGACGCTGCAACCGCCGAAGAAGTACTTTCTGCCGCCCACGGAGGTGCTGATGACGTTCGAGATGGGCGGTGCGTATCGCTCGGAGCATGACGACGAGCCGTTCGTTCTGCTGGGCATCCACCCCTACGACATGGCGGCCATCAATCAGATGGACGAGCTGTTCCAGCAGGACAACTACGACACGCACTACATGACTCGGCGCAACAATGCGACGATCATCGCCTGCGACGTGGTCAAGCCATCGGAGAACGTCTTCGCCTCTTCGATGGGCACGGCTGTTGTGCGGGGCGGTTACGACGTCCTGCTGACCGATGTCGGCGGCGCCTACGTGGTCGAGTCGGGCACGCCCAAGGGGGAGAAGCTGCTGGCCGAGATGAAGGGGGCCGTCGCCGACGAGGCGGCCCTGAAGAGCCGCGATGCGGTCTGGTCGAAGAACGAGAAGGAACTCAATCGCCATGAGCTCAAGTGCGACGCGGCGTATCTGCCAAGGCTGCTGGGCAAGGCGTACGAGCACCCCGTCTGGGAAGAGCGGGCCAGGACGTGCTTTGCCTGCGGGTCGTGCAATCAGGTCTGTCCGACGTGCTACTGCTTCAACGTCCAGGACGACGTGAACTGGGACCTGAAGACGGGCAAGCGGGAGCGAGCCTGGGACGGGTGTCTGCTCGACGGCTTCACGAAAGTGGCCGGCGATCATGAGTTCCGAAGCAAGCGGTCGGATCGCTTCCGGCATCGTCTGTATCGAAAGGCCAAGTACGTTCCGGCCAAGATCGGCGGCCAGATCGCCTGTGTGGGTTGCGGCCGCTGCGTGGCGGCGTGTCTGCCGGACATCGCCAATCCGGTGAGCGTATACAATCGTCTGATCGATGACCTGGGGATCGGCTGAGAATTGATTATGGATTGTTGATTATTGGGCACGCAGGTAATCAATCATCAGTAATCAATCATCAATTGAAGGGGTTTGACGAATGTGTCAGTGTTGTACGGAGAAGAAAGACATCTATCTGCCGCAGTTGGCGACGGTCGTGAAGGCCGAGGCCATGAACGTGACCGAAAGGTATCTGCGGCTTTCGATGGATGACGGGCAGTTTGACTACGTCCCCGGGCAGTTCGTGGAGGTTTCCGTCGCGGGCATCGGCGAGGCGCCCATCACGATCACCTCGTCGCCGACGCAGAAGGACGGCTTCGAGTTGGTGATCCGCAAGATCGGCAACGTCACCAACGCCGTTCACAGCCTCCAGCAAGGGGCCAAGATCGGGATTCGCGGGCCGCTCGGCGACGGGATGTATCCCGTCGAGGAGGCCAAGGGCAAGAACCTGGTCTTCATCTGCGGCGGCATCGGCCTGGTCCCGCAGCGGGCCTTCATCAATTACGTGCTCGACAACCGCGCCGATTACGGCGAGGTCACGATTCTCCAGGGGACCAAGTGTTACGACCAGCGGCTGTTCGCCTCGGAAATTGCAGCGTGGGAGAAACGCGACGATGTGGACATGCTGGAGACCATCGACGAGCCGGACGATTGCTGGAAGGGCAACGTCGGGGTCGTCACGAAGCTGATTCCGAAGATCAAGAGCGACCTCAAGTCGGCTGTCGTTCTGGTTTGCGGCCCGCCCGTGATGTACAAGTTCGTCCTCATGTCCCTGGAAGAGTACGACGTGCCGCATGGCCACATCTTCCTGAACCTGGAACGCAAGATGAAGTGCGGCGTGGGCAAGTGCGGGCACTGCCAGATCAACGACACCTACTGTTGCATGGACGGACCTGTTTTCCGCTATTCTGACTTGGCAACGATGCCGGAGGCGATTTAGCCATGAGTAAACCGAAAATTGCGATATTCGATTTCGCCTGCTGCGAGGGCTGTCAGCTCCAGATCGTGAATCTCGAAGAGGAGTTGCTCGAGTTGCTCGGTGGCGCCGATGTGGTGGAATGGCGAGAGGCGATGAGCGAAAAGAGCGATGAATACGACATCGCCATCATCGAAGGGTCGATCACCCGACTGGAAGATGAGGAACGGCTCAAGCTGATCCGCAGCCGGGCCAAGGTCCTCATTGCCCTGGGCGCCTGCGCCACCATCGGCGGAGTCAACAAGCTCAAGAACAACTTCGACGACCTGGACGAGGTCAAGAAGTGCGTGTACGGCAAGGACGCGAAGAAGCCGCACCTGGCAACGCAGCCGACGAAGGCGGTCGATGAGGTGGTCGATGTGGATTTCTACGTGCACGGCTGCCCGATCGACCGCAAGGAGTTCACCTACATCGTGCGCTGCCTGCTGCTGGGCAAGACGCCGGAGATTCCGGAGTATCCGGTCTGCGTCGAGTGCAAGGCCAAGGGCAATCCATGCCTGTGGCAGTACGGCCAGGTCTGCCTGGGACCGATCATTCGCGCCGGCTGCGGCGCCCGATGCCCTTCGAACGGCTTCCGTTGCTTTGGCTGTCGGGGCTACGCGAGCAATCCGAACGTCGATGCGGCCAAGGACGTCATCGACAAGTTCGGCCTGACCGTGGATCACCTCAAGACCAAGATGGTTCTTTTTGGAAGCAGACAGGAGCCGACAATATATGGCTAAGACAGTGAACGTAAACGTGCACCACGTGACCCGCGTCGAAGGGCATGGCAACATCGTCGTCAATGCCACCGATGGGAAGGTCGAGAAGGTCGAATGGCAGGTCCCCGAGGCGCCTCGTTTCTTCGAGGCGATGGTGCGGGGACGCAGCTATGAAGACATCCAGACGATCGTCAGCCGCATCTGCGGGATCTGTTCGATCACCCACTCGCTGGCCTCCACCAAGGCCGTCGAG
>CAZSXM010000094.1:0-11295 GCA_964610435.1 uncultured Pirellulales bacterium
TCTGGGAGCGTCTGCAGGAAGAGGGGTTCACCGGCGGCTACACCATCGTCAAGGATGGCTGCCACGTGCGCCAAAGAGAACGCCGATTATGTCACCTTCTTGTTGCGTTTGATCGAGAGGGAAGCGCTGGATCGGGAGAAGCGGTCGGCGGAGCGGCGGATCAAGAACGCCCGCTTCCCCCTGCTCAAGACGCTGGATACCTTCGACTTCTCGGCGCAGCCCTCGATCAAACAGAAACGGGTTCGGGAATTGATGGCGGGTGCGTATGTGGACCGTCGGGAGAATGTGCTGTTCGTCGGGAACAGTGGGACGGGCAAGACGCATCTGGCCAGCGCCCTGGGCTTTGCCGGTTGCATGCAGGGTCGCAAGGTGCGGTTCTTCACGGTCAAGGCGTTGGTAACCCAGTTGCTGGAGATGGCCGAACAGAGGCAACTGGAGCGAACGCTCAAGCAGTTGGAGCGTCAGGACATTCTGATCCTGGATGAGCTCGGCTATGTGCCGTTCTCGCGGACGGCGGCGGAGTTGCTCTTCGAGGTGATCAGCCGCGCCTACGAGCGTCTGAGCCTGATTGTAACGACCAATCTACCGTTCGAGTCCTGGGTGGAGATCTTCGGCTGCGAGCGACTGACCGGCGCGTTGCTGGACCGTCTGACGCATCGGGTGCACATCATCGAGGCCAACGGCCCCAGCTACCGCCTGCGTCAGTCCAAACGACGGCTGCAAAAAGGGGACGCCAAGGGTGATGAGGACGATCCGCCCGAGCTGACCCCAGCCGGCTCCGACGATGCGTAGAAAATGTGAATAGAAACAAATTGACACCCCGTCTCCGGCGGGGTAGGTAGGTCAGGGGTGTCACGGTTTTGGTCCGCCAGTCGCTACACTTTCCCTCCGCCCTTCACGGCGCTCGTACTCGATGGAATGTTGCTGCGGTGTAGGGCTGCGGCTTACCGTCGTGGTCCTACTCGACGGCAAACTCTTTCTTGCGGGTATTCATCTGGGCCTTGAGCCGCGCCAGGATGGACGAGTGCATCTGGGAGACCCGCGACTCGGACAAATCCAGTGTCGCGCCGATCTCTTTCATCGTCATCTCCTCGTAGTAGTACAAGACGATGATGAGACGTTCGGCACGGGTCAGGCCCTTGGTCAGGAGGCTCTTCAGGTCGCGTTTCTGGGCCTCGATGAGGGGGTCTTCGCTGCGGCTGTCCTTGATGATGTCGATTTCGTAAACGTCTTTCTCTCCATCCCCATCCCCGCACTTGGTGCTCAGCGAGACGAGACTGGTGGCGTTGGCGTCGCGCTGGAGACGGATGAACTCATCCATGTCCATGTTCAATTCTTCGGCCAACTCATGTTCGTCGGGCTTGCGGCCCAAGTGCATCTCCAACGCATGGGTGGCCTTGGCCAACTGATGGGCCCGAGCTCGCACCAGACGAGGGACCCAGTCCATGCTCCGCAGTTCATCGAGAATCGACCCCTTGATCCGAGGCGCGCAGTACGTTTCGAATTTCACGCCCCGTGAGGGATCATAGGCGTCAATGGCATCCATCAGCCCGAACGTGCCGGCGCTGACCAGGTCGTCCAGTTCAACCTTGCCCGGCAACTTGCTGTGGAGTCGTTCGGCGGCGTGCCTGACCAGGTCCCGGTAATGCTCCATGAGCAGGTTGCGATGTCGGTCCTGATGGCTCTCATGGAACTGCTCCCATACGTGATCGATGGTGAGCTTCTTGTCGGTCTTCACCGCTGTGTCTGTCTTCACAACTCGTCTCCGTTACGCGCCGCAGCCTCAATCCGTTTTCGCGATGCCGATTCTTCCCCGCTCATGATCTTGTTCAGGGCAGAGCATCGCCCACACAAACCATTATCGGCCTCGTGGGCCGAGACTTTAGGTCAGCCACCGAAACACTCGTCGGAAAAAGTGATCGTGGTCGCACTTGCTGCACTCGACTCCTCCCAGACGCGTCGCCATTGCATTGAGCGCCGAGGCGATCTGGCTCTTGGGGTAGGCCAGCACGACGGGCTGGCGCCCGCGTACGGCCGCACAGAGGCGTTCGTCCTTCAGCAGAACCCCGGCGTAGTACAGGTCGGCTTGAAGAAACCTGGCGGCCACATCGGCCAGGCGCTGGTAGATGGTCTTTCCCTCAGCCAGACTGTGTGCCATGTTGACGACCACACTTATCGGGCCTTTGTAGCGCTTTCGGACCAATACCTTGATCATGCCGTAAGCGTCCGTCATGGCGGTGGCCTCCGGCGTTGTAACGACGAGCACGTGATCGGCCGCCAGGCAGAAACTGACGACCGAATTCGAGATGCCCGCCGCCGTGTCGATCACGATGGTGTCGCTGGCGTATTGCAGTCCCGAAAGATGCTCGATCAGTCGGTGCTGCTCCGTCTCGCTGATATCGGCGAGTTGATCCAGGCCCGAGGCCCCGCAGATGACTCGAAGGCCCCGAGGCCCGCGCAGAATGATCTGCTCGATTCGCTTGGAGCCGTTGATCACGTGCGAGATGTTGTACTTGCTGCGCACGTTGAGCAGCAGATCCAGATTGCCCAGCGAGATGTCGGCGTCGAGCAGCAGAACGCGCTTCTCCGAGGCGGCCATGCACAACGCCAGATTGGTGGCGATGTTGGTCTTGCCGACCCCGCCCTTGCCGCTGGTGACGGCCAGCACTCTCGCCGACGGCCGGCTGCTGTCGGATGCCTGCTGTACGTTGGCTGCGTGGTTTGCCATGATTGCGGGGCTCGGCTTAGATTCCGTCTGTGGTCTCACCTGGAGTCGACAGGTTGTCCATGCGTCCGTCTCGCGTTGCGATCGTGGCGATGGGCAGTCCGGTCCCGGCCATCCGACCCCCGCATTTCAGGGTGAGCAGTTCCTTGGCGATCTTGCGGTTCAGCGAATTCTCGAGAAGCTTGCCGATCTGCAACTGGAGGTACTCATCGTGGCTGCGTTCGAGCAGGGCCCGAGCGGCCGGGTCCGATTGCGGGCGAACCTCCATGACGCTGTTGGGACCGAAGCGGATGTTCTCGGTATCGCAGAACAGCAGACGCCGGTTCTGCACGTGCTCGGCGATGGCGCCGTTGAGGACGCCGACGAATTCCAGCACGGGCATATCCTGTGGCATGAAGCCGGGGGTACGCGTGTTTTGCATGTTGCGATACAGAACGTCGCGCCGAAGCTCCGTGAAGCGGATGATTCTCTCCAGCAGTTCGGTCAGATTGTCGGGGATCGGAGACAGCAGGTCCATGGGCACTCCTTCTGTGGGGCGATCTCACACGGTCCGATCGGCAGGGGCAAACGACGCGTTACAGGCCGAACGACCGGGGTTCAGACGGGGGATGCCGCCGGGTACACGTTGACAGATTGCTGTTGGATTGGTTCCGTAGGCTGAGGGGGAGGGGTCGTTGAATGGTGTCTCCTGCACTGAAACCGTACGCATCATCCTTGATCCTTTCGGTTCTTCTTTGCTCTTTGTGAAGCGGTCCTGCACGCCGCTACGTGGCTTCAGATGACATGAAGTCGTCTCCTCTGGTTCGCAGGGTCTTCGCGCTGCCTTGGGGGGCGCGCTCGATGTAGCGCGGCCCACCGGCTCCGGCGGCGCGCGAGCCCCTCATCGTCCTTTCCTCTTCGTTCAGCACTCGGCGGATCTCGCCAAGACTCATGTTCTCCCGAAGCTCCATGATTCGGGACAGGCGCTCAAAGACGGATTCGTCATACAGCCGGTGTCCTCCCTCGGTCCATTCCGCCTCGTGGATGAGTCCCATGATCGTATAGTTGTGAATCGTCTGGCGGGAGAACGGGCTGTACCGCACCAGCTCGCCAATGCGATAGCGTTTGGCCGGAACCTGTAGCCGGTGATTGGTCTTCTCCCAACTCATGGGCGAGGCTCGAAGATCAACAGATCAGAATCTCATCGACATAACATCCCATCGTGCTCCCGCGCCGGCCAATGGCGGTCTACCGTTCCATTGCACCCGACCCAAACAGACACGACCCGAAGCGAAATGACCGTCCTTCTGAGGTGGCCTCCCACTCCAGGGCGTCCTGATACACACGAGCCATGTCTGAGTGTCGCTTGCGGTCCATCGTACCCCACCATCGGACAGCCCGAGCCGAAGTGGAGACAGCACCGAGCAGACACCTTTTACCTTTTGCAAAATGTAAAAGCCATTTATCGGCCTGTCAACTCGTTTTGGCCTTTTTCGGGAAAAATCTTCCTCCCTGTCGATGGTTCTCCAGATCTCCAACATGGTCTGTTGGCCGCAAGGCCCTATAACGCTTCGGATACTCTGCGTCAGACCGGCTTCAATTCGGTCTGGCTTGCTCTGGATCCGTGACGGCCGGGTATTTGATGGTTTTTTCCAACAGGCTGTCGGAGATTGGACGATAAGACGCGGTGTTGGAACGAACGCACGACAGGAATCAGGTTGACGCCGCTATCATGAGCCAACATACCAAAGAACCCGATGGTCACGACGACGATCGCCTGCGGCGAGGTTCGCTGCTGGGACTAGTGGCGCCGCTGGCGCGTCAGATCAACAGCCTGGATATGGACCGGATTGCAGACGTCTGTGTCACGAAGATCCCCTCGCTCGTCGGGTCCGCCTATGCGTCGCTGTACATGCTGGACGAGCCGAACCGCATCCTGCATCTGGTGCGATGCAATCATCCGTTTCCGATCAACAAGATTGTGTCCCTGAATCAGGTTCCGCCGTCCCCCATGGTGGTGGCGGTCAAGAGCAAGGAACTGATCCTGACCGGGGACATCGACACGTATGCCAGGCCGGTCATCAAGCGATCGCAGCGGGCCTTTGCGGAGAACTACGCGACCACGAACTGTGCCATTGTGCCCTTGATCTGTCACGATGGGGTGGTTGGCGTGCTCAATCTGGCCGACAAGGCTGAGCCTGCCGCTTTCACGCAGGAGGACATGTTGTTGATCGAGTTGTTCGGGCAGTTGGTCGGGGCCTCGATTGGAAACATCAAACTGTTCGAGCGGATGCAACGGCAGGCGATGTTGGACGGCCTGACGGGCCTGATGAATCACAAGACTTTCTACGAAGCCTTGGAACGCGAGTTGTGGCGGTCGCGTCGGTACGGCGGGACGATTTCAATGATCATGGCCGACATCGACAATCTCAAGGCCATCAACGATGCGTACGGTCACCGGGCCGGCGACAAAGCCATTCGGGAAACCAGCCGCAGAATCAAAGAGTGCATTCGGCAGATCGATTTGGCCGCCCGGTATGGAGGGGACGAGTTCGGTGTCATTCTGCCGAATACGACGCTGGAGGAGGCCGTTCTGGTGTCTCAGCGGATTGTTGACGCGGTTGCGGCCTCCTCGGTGTCCTGGCAAGGCATACACGTCCCGCTCTCCATCAGCATCGGAGTGGGCCAATACGGCGCCGACGCCAACCCGGAGGATATCACCAGCCGGTCGGATCGAGCGCTCTACAGCGCTAAGCAATCGGGCAAGAACACCGTCTGGGTCTTCCGGCCGTGCGAGGCCACGTAGCCACGCTCTGCTGAGATCTGCCGATGGCTTGTGCCACCAGGGCAGGGCCCCTTCCCGAGGCAAACTCGATGGCTCTCGGGATCCCTTACAGCAGACCGTAGTCCGCCAGGGTCTGTTTCAAGGCGGCCTTCTGCGAATCGGCCAATGGGGTCATGGGCAGACGTAGCTCGTCGGAGCACATGTCGAGCATCGCCATTGCGGACTTGAGCGGGATTGGATTTGTCGCCAGGGTCAGCATGTTCTTGCTCAGGGCAAAGAGCTTGCGATGCCACTGGCGGGCTTTGACGAGGTCGCCTTCGAGGATCAGATCGGTCATCGCCACCACGTCGGCCGGCACGATGTTGGCCACGACGCTGATGACGCCCTTGCCGCCCACCGACGCCAGGGGCAGGGTCAGGGAGTCGTCGCCGGAAAGGATCGTCAGATCGCATCGCATGGCGATCTCTGACGCCTGGTCGAGGCTGCCCGTGGCCTCCTTGACGGCGACGACGTTGTCCAGCTCGCTGAGCCGGGCGATGGTCTCCGGCGTCAGGCCGGCCCCGCAGCGGCCGGGGATGTTGTACAGCACCATCGGCAGGTCCACCTCTTCGGCGATCGCCTTGAAATGCTGATAGAACCCTTCCTGGGTCGGCTTGTTGTAGTAGGGGCACACCTGCAGGGAGGCGTCGGCGCCGATCTTCTTGGCGTAGCCGGTCAGCTCGATGGCCTCGGCGGTGCTGTTCGAGCCGGCGCCCGCGATCACCGGGACGCTGCCCCCGGCGCCCTTGACGACGCGCTCGATGACGTGCTTGTGCTCGTCGAAGCTCAGCGTGGGCGACTCGCCCGTGGTGCCGACGGGCACGATGGCGTCGATGCCGTTTTCGATCTGGAACTCGATCAGCTCGTCGAGCGTCTCGAAGTCGATTTCTCCCTCCTGGAAGGGTGTGACGAGTGCCACCATGGCGCCTGTGAACATCCTGCTGCTCCTCATGTCTTGTGGGGTGTGCCTCGCACACCATTGCGGCTACAGCGATTTCTCGATCAGTTCGATCATCTGCCTTGTCGCCTCACGGATGCCGACGAGGACGGCGCGGGCGACGATGCTATGGCCGATATTGAACTCGCACAACCCGTCGATGCCCGCCGCGACCGGGGTGATATTGCGATAGGTCAGTCCGTGGCCGGCGTGGACCACCAGCTTGCGTTCTGTGGCCAGGTCCTTGCCTGCTGCCAACTCGGCCAGTCGCTTGCGGGCCGCCGCCTCGGTCCTGGCGTTGGCGTACATCCCCGTGTGCAGCTCGACGGCGTCGCAGCCGGTTTCGGCCGAGGCGAGGATCTGCTCGGCCTGCGGCACGATGAACGTGCTGACCAGAATGCCCTTCTTGTGCATTCGTTTGACCACCTCGGTCAGACGCCGCTTGTGTTTGGCGCAGTCCAGCCCGCCCTCGGTGGTCAGTTCGGCGCGGTTCTCCGGCACGAGCGTCACCTGGTCGGGCCGGACCTGCTCGGCGATCTTGACGATCGGCTCGGCCATGGACATTTCCAGGTTGAACTTGCAGGCGACGGTCTCCTTGAGCACGCGCACGTCGCGGTCGTTGATGTGCCGGCGATCCTGGCGCAGGTGGACGGTGATGCCGTTGGCGCCGGCCAGCTCGCACTGCACCGCCGCCCAGACCGGGTCCGGCTCGTCCGCCAGACGCGCCTGACGCACCGTCGCCACGTGATCGATATTGACATTCAAGACTGCCATAAACAGACCCTCATACTGACCGGGCCATTGTAGCAGGGCATCGCTCTGCATCAAGTCAATAACCCGGCAAAATGCCTGCCCGGATCGGTCGCGGACCAAGGTAGGTCCTATTGGACCAACAGGACCTATTTCGACGGCGGTCCATCCGATGGGTGGTCGTGGCCTCAAGTACCCGGCAGGCCGCCGTAGATCTGGCCCCACAGGGTGAAGATCATGTAGATCAGGATGCCGGCGATGATGACGTAGACGGCCACCGGCAACCACCGGGCGAACGCTGTGAACAGAAGGTCCGCTCGATCTCCGGCGATCTCGGCGATCTTGGCGGCGGTCTTGTCCAACTCGCCCGTCTCCTCTCCGATCTGGAACAGGTGCAGATACTGAGACGGCAGGCGTTTGGAGTAGCCCTCCCAGGCGAGCCCGCCGGCGCGGACGCTGTCTGTACCTCCGGCGAACAGGCGGGCAACCACCGCGTTGCCGCTGGCGCGCGTGGCGCGGTCCGTCACCTCGGTGATGGGCACGCCCGCCGCGTACATCATCGCGAATGCCTTGGCATACCGGCAGACCGACATGTGGTAGACCGCCTGGCCCAGGATCGGAATGCGCAGTGTGATGAAGTCCAGCGGCAGCCCAAGCAGCGGAAATCGCTCTCGTAGGGCCATGCACACAACCACGATCGCCGTCGGGACATAGAGAAGCATAAGAATGCTCAGGGCCCCGATGAGATACTCTCCCCTTGTCAATCGGCCGAGAATGAGGCCGGGCAGCGGGAATACGAACGCCGCGATGTGGAGGATGAAGAACGGATAGATCAGGCCCATCTGGAGCCGCCGAGTAATTCTGTGCACGAATTCGTGCCACTCGGACAGCATTTGGAACGACAGGCCGAGCGCCCCGGAGGTCTCGGCTGCCTCGATGAGCATCCGGTCCAACTGGGGAAACACGTTTCGATGCTGGTCGAGGGCCTCGGCCAGGCTCGACCCTTTCGAGATAGTCTCGCGAATCCGCTTGAGAACCTGCTTGATGTACCCCTGGCGTCCCTCAATGGTGATATCGAGCGAGCGCAGGATCGGCACGCCCGCGTCCATCATCACCGACAAATCGTAGTACGCCTGCGCCAGTCGCGTTTTCGAGCTCATAGCGATCCGCTCCGCTGTCCGTTCCGCCGGGCGCCTGCGCCGGGCAACCTCCGCACTCCCATCCCGAAGGCGTGGTTGCCGCCTTGCCAAGGCGACAGGCCGAGCGTAGTATATCACCGGTCGGTAGAAAGGCAATGATGATCTGCGCGTACGACCCCTGAGGTCGCGAAAGGGACGATGCGATGAAGATGGCAGATCGGCTTCGCTCCTTGTGTCGGTTCCGGTCGGCCGAGCGATCCCGGCTCAGTTGGGCCACGCGGATCACACTGGTCCGCATCCTGCTGATCGTGCCGTTCATCATGTGCCTGCTCAAAATGAACGACCCAACCATCGGCCCGAACGTCCAGACGAGCCTTCGGTATGCGGCGATTGCCGTGTTTCTCGTGATGGCCGTCAGCGACGCCCTCGACGGCTATCTGGCTCGGCATTACAGGCAGATCACAAGGCTGGGTACGTTTCTCGACCCTGTGGCCGACAAGCTGCTGATGACCTCGGCCTGTCTGCTGCTCGCCTCGGAGCGGGGCCACGTCGAGGGATTCACATTGCCGACGACGGTCGTGGTCGCGATTGTCGGAAAGGACGTCCTGATCGTGATCGGCTTTGCCGTCGTGTACCTGGTCACTTCGCAGATTCGCGTCGTGCCCGTCCTGCTCGGCAAGGCGGCCACCGCCCTGGAGCTGGTGATGGTCGCCTGCGTGCTGACGGCCCCGGAACTCTCGCGGCTGATCCCGCATTACAGGGTGGCGCTAAGCGTGCTGTGGTGGTCGGCGGCCCTCGTCGCCATTTTGGCCACGTTGGTTTACATTCGCAACGGAAGCCGCTATATTGAATGGTTTGAGGGATCCGGCGCAGCGAACGAGGCGGCCGGTTCGACCGATGCAGACAAGAGGCAACACCATTAGGCAGTCCAGAGTGAGCATGAGCCAGTCTCCTTTGCAGCAGCAAGCACCCGACGTGACGTTTAGCGATGTGCCGGAGGTGCTTGAGGACCTTCGGCAGGGCAAGATGGTCGTCCTTGTGGACGCGGAAGACCGCGAAAACGAGGGAGACCTGATCTGCGCCGCTGAGAAGGTTACGCCCGAAATCATCAACTTCATGGCCAAGTACGGTCGCGGCCTGATCTGTCTGTCGCTGACGAGCGAGAAGTGCGACGAGCTGGCCCTGTACCCGCAGGCGCTCGAGAACACCGCCCGTTTCAGCACGGCCTTCACCGTCAGCGTCGACGCCGCCGAGGGCATCACCACGGGCATCAGCGCCGCCGATCGGGCGCATACCGTGCAGGTGGCCATCGCCGACGACGCCAAGGCGCGCGACTTGGCGCGGCCCGGCCACATCTTTCCGCTGCGCGCCAGGGCCGGCGGTGTCCTCGTACGCGCCGGACAGACCGAGGGAGCCGTCGATCTGGCCCATCTGGCCGGGCTCAAGCCCGCCGCCGTGATCTGCGAGGTCATGAACGAGGACGGGACCATGGCCCGCGTGCCCGACTTGATGAGGTTCTGCAAGCAGCACGATATGAAGATCCTCTCGATCGCCAAGTTGATCGAGTACAGGTTGCAACGAGAAAGTCACATCAAGCGCTTCGTATCGGTCAAGCTGCCCACCGACTACGGCGAGTTCAAGCTCATCGCCTACGAGAGCATGACCAGTCCCGAGCCGCACCTGGCCCTGTGCAAGGGCGGCATCGGCGATCGCGACGAGGCGGGCAACGTTGTCGAGCACACGGAGCCGGTCCTCATTCGCGTGCATTCGGAGTGCATGACGGGCGATCTGTTCCACTCCCAGCGGTGCGAGTGCGGCTACCAGCTCATCACCGCCATGGAAATGATCGAGAAGGAGGGCAAAGGGGCCCTGATCTATCTGCGCCAGGAAGGCCGGGGGATCGGTCTGTCCAACAAGCTCCGCGCCTACGAGCTTCAGGAGCAGGGGCTCGACACCGTCGATGCGAACCTGAAGCTGGGCTTCGGCGCCGACCGGCGCGACTACGGCCTCGGGGCGCAGATCTGCAGGGACCTGGGACTCCGTAAGGTGCGGATCCTGACCAACAACCCCAAGAAGGTCAGCCGCCTGGAGGTCTACGGCATCCAGATCACCGAGCAGGTCCCTTTGCGGGCCGTCCCGGGCGAGCACAATATCAACTACCTGCGGACCAAGAAGAACCGCCTCGGACACATGCTGGATGAGGATCTGTAGGTCATGGAACAAGGCAGGACAACGATCGAGAAGAAGGGCCGCAAGCCGGCCGTGCCGTGTCTTCTGTTGCTGGTCCCAATGGTTCTGTGGGCTGGATGCGGCGAACCCCAGGCCGGCCCGGATGCCGGGGTGCCGGTGCGGGACGTCGAACGGCCCGTCGAGCCTGATAGGGCGGCTGTGGAACCCCCCGTGGTCGTTCCCGCCGGCGGCTTCTCACCGGTCGGCATCACGATTCTGCCTTTGACGGAGTTGCTCCGGCCGACGGGCGATCAGGGACCACGGCTGAACGTCTATGTGTCCCTGGTCGATGCTTTCGGCTCGCAGATGAAGGCCCCCGGTACGTTTCGGATCGAGCTTTACGATTACGTCCAGCGATCTGCCGATCCCAAGGGCCCGAGGATCGCGATCTGGCCCGATATCGACCTGACCGGCCCGGCCGAAAACCACCGATGCTGGCGCGATTTTCTCCGTGCGTACGAATTCACGGTCCCCACTCAGGCGTCTGCCGACAAGACGTACGTGATCGAGGTGACCTGCCTGGCCACTACGGGCAGGAGACTCTCGGCCAGACGGACGCTCCGGCCCGGAAGCTGATCTGACGGTGTGCAGGTCGCGAGCGGATCTCTTCTCTGTGCCAGGCGCCCGGAAACCTGTGCAGACGTCTGTTACCTATCGTCGTGTCTGTGAAAAAATGCTGGCGCATTGGTTTTTCGTGTGTTACTCTTTGTTT
>CAZSXM010000095.1:0-11095 GCA_964610435.1 uncultured Pirellulales bacterium
TTCTATCGGCATGGGCCGCAGTCAAACGTGAGCTATTTCCGAATCTATTGCCTTATGAGTCCTAAGAGCCTTTGTGCCGGAGTCTTGCCAAGAGATACCGATTGTCTGCTGCGGCAAGCCGCGCTTTCATATCGCTGCGCAGGGCTTCAATCTTCCAGACCGGCTCGCATTCATCACTGGAAAACCCAAGCCATCGGCCTCACCCAAGAATGCGGGGGCCGCGTTGTCGTGTCCCGTCGGTTCAGAACTGTTGGCCGAACTGGTGTCCGAACCCTTGGTCCTGGGCCATCTTGAGCCACAGTTCGCGTCGTGGGCAGCCGGCCCGCACCCACGCCGCAATCTCCTCATAACGCCACAGGGTTCGCCTTCCGAGTCTGATAGGTATGGGGCCGATTTCGCCAGTACTCTTCATTCCGTATATCGTCCGGAGGCTGACCGAGAGTACCGCCGCAACTGATTTGGCATCCAGCAGCAAGGGGGCCACGCCGGTCCGGCTCTTCGTATCGGACCTTTCAGGGATGTTCTCCAGCATGAGACCGGATTCTACCGCCCAGAGGCTGGAGGCCGCAAGCCTTTGGCCCCAGCATGGCCCTTTCTGGCAATGGGAATCAAGTTGCTACGCTGATTGGCCGATAGTATTATGGGGCCGGGTGACGACCCGTGGTGCTTTTCGAGAGGGCGATATGGCGGAGAAACTGCCGGTCATTGCGGTCAGTTGGGGGGGCGCACCTGTTCCGCGCAGATTCCGCGTTCGCACCATTGGCACACAAACGACGAAGATACAGGATCGCGCTTGATGGAATCCAAAGACAAACCGTCTCAGGTCAGCCTCTCTGCCGATAACCAGCCCCCAGTCCGAAGAGGCGGCGACCTGTTCATTGTGGACAACAGCGACGCAGACTGGAAGGTCCTGGACTACCTCCGAGAGTGGAGCGACATCGCCCAGAGCGTCGATATTGCCACCGGGTATTTCGAGATCGGTGCTCTGCTCGCCCTGGACGGCCAATGGCAGAAGCTCGAACAGCTACGCATCCTCATGGGCGACGAGGTCTCCAAGCGGACCAAGAAGGCCCTCCTGGCGGGCGTTGAGAGCGTCAAGGGCCTGCTGGACCAGAGCATCGAGCGAGAGAAGGAATCTAACGACTTTCTGACGGGTGTGCCCGCCATCGCAGAGGCTCTCCGGCAGGGCCAAATCCGCTGCCGCGTCTACAACAAGGACAAATTCCACGCCAAGGCCTACATCACCCACGCCAAGCTCGCGGTGGTCGGCCCGGCCGCCCTGGTCGGCTCCAGCAATCTGACCTACCCCGGCCTGACCCAGAACGTCGAACTGAACGTCCAGCTACGCCGGGAGGTCGAGCTTCTCCAGGAATGGTATGAACGCCACTGGAATGAGGCCACGGATGTCACGGAGGAAATCCTCAGGGTCATCGAGCGACATACCCGCGACTACTCGCCCTTCGAGGTCTATGCCCTCAGCCTGCACCAATACTTCAAAGGCCACCAGACGACCGCCGACGAATGGGAACGCAAGGACTCGAAGATCTACGACATCCTCGCCAGATACCAGAAGGACGGCTATCACAACCTGCTCAAGATCGCACGCAAATGGGGCGGGGCCTTCATGTGCGACGGCGTCGGTCTCGGCAAGACCTTCATCGGCATGATGCTCATCGAACGCCTCGTCAAACACGAAAAGAAGGGCGTCGCTCTGTTCGTCCCCAAGGCGGCCCGCGAGGCCGTCTGGGAATCCAAACTGCGAAAGCACCTCCCCGAAGTGCTGCACGGCTTCTACCCATTCCGAATCTTCAACCACACGGACCTGTCCCGTGCCAACATGGACTTCCGTCTGAAACAGATCCGCGATCAGGCGGACGTGATCGTCATTGACGAAGCCCACCACTTCCGCAACACCGGCCTGCGGGGCGAAGAGAATCCCGCCAAGCGGTCCCGTTACTGGCGCATGTACGACCTGTGCAAGGGAAAGCAGGTTTACCTTCTGACCGCGACGCCTGTGAACAACAAGCTCACAGACCTGCAACACATGATCGAGTTGTTCTCCGCGCGAAAGCCTGACGGTGATCCGGAGCCAGGGCATTTCAAGGAAGCACCGCTCGGAATACACAGCCTGCCCGGCCACATCCGCAAGATGGAGAACGCACTCAAGAGACTGCTGGCTTCCAGGGGCCAGGAGGATGGCGAGGACACCGATCTGCTGGAAGCACAGGAAATCCTCAAGACCGACCAACTCTTCCAGGAGATTGTCGTTCAGCGCAGCCGCAGCTACGTCAAGAAGAGCCTTGCGATCAAGGATGGCGAAATCCTGTTCCCGGAGCCGTGCGATCCAAAGGTCGTCGATTACTCCGTCAAACAGACCTACGGCAAGCTCCTACGAATGGTCGAAGACGCCTTCCACAAGGATAAACCCCTCTTCTCGCTCGCCATGTACTATCCGTGGGAATACTACAAAGGCGACCCCGAGAAGCTCAAAGAGCAGAAGATGGCCATGACGACCGGCCGACAGAAGCAGGTCGTCCGACTCATCCGCACCTCGTTCCTCAAACGATTCGAGAGTTCTGTTGAGGCTTTTACAGGCTCCTGCATCACCCTCATGAAGAAGCTGGTCGCCTTCTATATGGCCCACGCCGAGACCCAGCGGGAGAAAGACCGGCTGGAGAAATGGCTGACCCGGCACAAGGACATCACCGGCCATGACCCTTATCGTCAGCACGTCCTCTTCGAGGACGACCTGGAAGGTGAAATGGTCGAGGAGGACATCATCGAGCCCGAGTACCTGGAGGCTGCCAAGGAGGGCAAACTCCCGCCCGATGAGTTCAACATCCCGGACATCCTGACGGATACGCTTGGCGACCTGGATACACTGGCGGCGTTTATGCACGAGCTTTCTCAGTTCCAACCCAAACAGGACAAGAAGCTCCGCGCCCTGATGAACCTGCTCAGGAAGGATTCCATCCTGAGCAAGCACAAGTGCATCATCTTCACCGAGTTCAAGGACACCGCCAATTACGTGCACGAGCAACTCCGCGCCGAAGGCTTCACCGATATCGAGGAGATCGACAGCGAGACCAGTGGGGACAGTCGCGAGACGGTCATCCGTCGGTTCTCTCCCTACTACAACGAATCCAGCAGTGCCGAACTCGCCGCCCAGGGCGAGAGCGAGATCCGAATCTTGATCTCGACCGACGTGCTGTCCGAGGGTCTGAACCTTCAGGACGCCACGCGGCTGGTCAACTATGATCTCCACTGGAATCCCGTCCGGCTTATGCAGAGAATCGGCCGTATCGACAGGAGATTGGACCCGGCCACCGAAGAGAGACTGATCGCGGATCATCCCGAAGCAGAGAAGATTCGCCGGACGATTCAATACTATAATTTCCTTCCCCCCGAAGAACTGAATGTGCTGCTAAGCCTGTACAGTCGGGTCACGCACAAGACCCTGCGAATCTCCAAGACCTTCGGCATCGAGGGCGGCAAGCTCCTGAGGAGCGACGACGATTATGAGATGCTCCGCGATTTCAACGCCATATGCGATGGCGAAGAAAGCCCGGTCGAGAAGATGAAACTCGAATACGAGAAGCTTCTCCACGACCATCCCGGCCTGGAGGACAAGCTCGACAGCCTGCCCGGCAGGGTCTTCAGCGGCAAGGCGCATCCGAAGGCGGGCACGCGGGCGGTCTTCTTCTGCTACGCTCTGCCTGGCCTGGAAGGTGGCAGTGCCCCTCAGTCCGCCAGCGGCGCCGCCGAACGGAAGTGGACGGAGGAGGCCGGATTCACGGGATGGTATCTGTACGACCTCCAGACCGAGAAGATCGCCACCGAGCCCGAGGAGATCGTCGAGATCATCCGCAGCGACCCCAAGACCGTTCCAGTGCGCCGGATAGAGAAGGACACGCTCAGCGATATCCGAAAGAAAATCGAGAAGCACATCACGAATACCTATCTGAAGAAAGTCCAGGCCCCTATAGGCGTCAAGCCGACCTTGCGGACGTGGATGGAACTGTCATAGAAGGGAGAGAGAGATGTCGGAGCAGGACAGAGAACGACTTCGGTCCATCAGGACGTTTCCACAACTCGTCAGATATCTGCGGGATGAACTCGACTGGCCCATTGACGCCGACGATTTCGACGACCTGACGTTCGACTACGAGCCGGACGAACTCGGCATCGATGCCAAGACCGCCGCCAAGATCGAGTACATCAAGCAGCTTCGCCCCCTCGAAGATGGCCAGCCCTGGGGCATCTTCTTCGTGAAGTTCGAGCCCAAGCGTCTGCCCGTCGTGGCCATGCGCCGTATCCTTCGCGGCCTGGCCGTGCGGAAACGGGCCTCCGCCAATCGCGCCGAGCAGGCGGCCTGGAAGAAGTCCGACCTGCTGTTCGTCTCCGCCTATGGCGAGAACGACGAGCGGCATATCAACTTCGCGCACTTCCATGAGACCCCCGATAACGGCGACCTGCCCGTTCTGCGCGTGCTTGGCTGGGATGGCTCGGACACCGCTCTGCATATCGACCACGTCCACAGCACGCTCACCGGCAAGCTCCGCTGGCCCCCTGACCCCGAAGATACGGATACATGGCGGCAGAACTGGTCCGACGCCTTCACGCTTGCACACCGCCAGGTCATCACCACCAGTAAGCAGATGGCCATCCGTTTGGCCGATCTGGCCGCCGGGATTCGCAGGAAGATCAATTCGCTCCTGGCCGTAGAGAAGGACACCGGCCCGCTCCATAAGCTGATGAATGCCTTCCGAGAGGCCCTCATCCACGACATGGAGGAGGACGATTTCGCCGACACCTACGCCCAGACCGTCGCCTATGGCCTGCTCACCGCCCGCATCTCCCGCCATTCTCCCGATGACAATGTCGGAGCCCTCGTTGCCGACAACCTCCCCGACATGGTCCCCATCACCAACCCGTTCCTCAAGGAACTGATGGAGACCTTCCTGCACCTGGGCGGCCGGCGCAAGGAGTTCGACTTCGACGAACTCGGCATCAACGACGTCGTCGAGGCCCTGCGCAACGCCAACATGGAGGCCGTCCTGCGCGACTTCGGCGACCGTAACCCCGCCGAAGACCCCGTCATCCACTTCTATGAGCTGTTCCTCAAGGAGTATGACGCCAAGAAACGCATCAAACGCGGCGTCTTCTACACGCCCCGGCCGGTCGTCTCCTACATCGTCCGCTCCGTCCACGAACTGCTCCAGACCGAGTTCGGCCTCGAAGACGGCTTGGCCGATACCGCCACCTGGGGCCAGATGCTCCAAAAGCATCCGGACCTCAAGCTGCCTGCTGTCAAGGTCAAGAAGCGCAATTCGTCCGACATGGTCGAGCAGCCTATCGACCCGAACACCCCCTTCGTCCAGATCCTCGACCCCGCCTGTGGTACGGGCACGTTCCTCGTCGAAGTCATTGACGTCGTCTACAAGGCGATGAAGGACAAATGGCTGGCCCAGGGCCAGACGGAGATGTTCGACATCCCCAAGCTCTGGAATGAGTATGTCACCGACCATCTCCTGCCACGTCTCCACGGCTACGAATTGCTGATGGCACCCTACGCCATCGCTCACATGAAGATCGGCCTGAAGCTCTTCGAGACCGGCTACCAATTCGGAAGTGATGAACGTGCCCGCATCTACTTGACGAATGCTCTTGAGCCCGCCCAAGACTTTTCCGACCGGCTCGCCTTCGATGCCCCAGCACTCGCACATGAGGCTCAGGCGGTCAATGCTGTGAAATACAAGCAACGGTTCACCGTCGTCGTCGGCAACCCGCCGTATGCCAAGATGTCTTCGAATCTCGGCGAATATGCGGTCAATCTGATCGAACCATTCAGGTCCGTAGATGGAGAGCGAATAGTAGAGCGTGGCGCTCTTGCTCACGAGATCAACCTACAGGACGACTACGTCAAGTTCTACGGATTGATGTTCCGAGTATTGAGTGCGTCGCATGTTGGTATTGGTTCCTACATTTCGAACTTTCGATACCTCGATTCTGGTTCGTTGCGAGGATTTCGTTCTCACGCACTCGGTTTATTCGGACGGTTGTCCCTGCTGCATCTCGGTGGGCACGTTGCTGACCGGAACACCAGTTCTGAGCCCGACGACAATGTATTCGACATCGAGCAAGGGGTCGCCATCGCTCTCCTGAGCGGTGGGCCTTCACCGCAGGCTCGGGCCGAGGTTCGATATGGCCGTCTCTTTGGCAACCGAGTTGACAAGCACAACAAGCTATATGCGACGACTATGTCGATTCTGGCCTCCGAGACATTGTCGCCAGCGCCGCCCTTCTATACATTTCGGCCAGCCGCAGGCAGCGAAGAGACTGAATTTCGTGCGTGGAGCGCACTTGACGATATCTTTCCCCATAACAGCGGATGTGTCATCACATCCCGTGACAACCTGGCGATTGGATTCACTCCTGATGAATTGCTCGAAGTCATTCAGCAGTTCGCAGATAGCAGGCCCGGCGACACACAGATTGAGAAGGAGATTGGCTATTCTGTCAAGGCAAAGTGGGATGTCGAAGCGTGTAAGAGATTGATCAGGAGGCAAGGAGTGCGCCGGGACCTCGTGCGCCCGATTCTCTATCGCCCGTTCGATCAAAGGTATGTCTACTATTTGCCGCAGCTACTGGATACTCCGTCGCGTCCCGTCTCCGAGCTTCTCGTGAACCGCAATAACTATGTCCTACTGACGCCGAAAGTCAAGACCACACATGTCTTCACACACGCGCTTGTCTCACGCGATACAGCAGAAAAGAAGGTGTGCTCGCACGATCGTGCCACGCAGATGTTTCCTCTATGGACTGAAACACTTGGCGGGCGTTCAGTCAATTTCGGCAGCGTTCGTTTTCGCGCAGGGGACGACTCCGGTGACCCAGAGTCAGTCCTCGCGTACTTCTATGCCATATTGTACTCTAATGGTTATCGCAGTAGATATGGCCAGGCTCTTCGGGAGGTGTTCCCACACATCCCTCCCCCGCAAGCTCCGACACTATTCGATTCGCTGGCTTCATTCGGCAACCATCTCATCGCATTGCACCTTCTGGAGTCGCCGCTTCTTGATAAGCCCGTCACGACATACACCGGTCCGCCGAAGCCAGGGGTGGAGAAAATCAGCTACACGTCCGAGGACCAAACGGTCTGGCTGGACAAAACGCAGACGCGGGGAGTCGTCGGCGTGCCCGAGCCGGTATGGAACTTCCGTATTGGTGGCTATCAGGTCTGCCACAAATGGCTCAAGGACCGCAAGGGCCGCCAGTTGTCCAAGGAGGACATCGACCACTACCAGAAGATCGTCGTAGCCTTGGCCGAGACGATCAAGATCATGGCCCAGATCGACAAGACGATAGAAGCCCACGGCGGCTGGCCCGACGCCTTCATCACCCATCCGAAGAAGCTGGAGGGCCTCCGATCAAAAAAAGCCTGACGGCCCCATCGGAAGCGTCCGCAGACACCAGCCCCGATGAGACCGTTACCACAACTGACTGCTGGCGCTCAAGGATACCTGTGCTTGAGCCTCAGCTACGATCAACACACAGGTAAAGGAGATGACACAATGGCGAAAGGCGGATCTGCTGGTGGAAAAGGTGGGGGCGGTGGCCCCAAAGGTGGCGGCGGCGGTGGTGGTAGCGGTGGAAAGGGAACAGGAGGCTGGCCAAGCACAACAGGCAAGCCTTCGGGCGGCGGGCGCGACAACGCCAACCCCAAAGGCAAATGAGTGATCTGGGATAGGTTGTGCTGGGCCGGGGTCGTGTAATGCGTTTCTGGCCCCGCCCCCAGCACCGTCGTTGTGCCCTTTCAATCCAAGACCGCGTGAAGTGGGTGGCTGGGGCCACTGCAATTGGAGAGGTGGCAGCCATTCCGCTTGGCCAGAAGGCCAAGATCAGCTTCGGAATCCAGGAATCAGACGACGACTGACAGGGGGACCAACAGCACACGCGATTCGAGAGGAGAGAGCCTATGGGACACAGGCTATTGGGGGAATTGCCGCAGACAAAGAACTGGTTGAAGATCATAGACCTGCTGAGGATCACGGACGATCCGGCCAAGATCGCCAGCCAGACCAGCCAGGCGGCACAACGAGGTCTGGATCTCGCCAAGAAAGACGGCGGCGTAGCCGATGTGACCTATATGCTGATGAAGCTGGTGTGGTCGGCTCGGGGCGATGACTTCCGACGTGAACTGGCCGGGCTGGGAATGGCACTGCCTGAGAAAGCCTCCTTGCTGGATCTGGTGGGAGCATTCGATGAGACGGTTGACACGCGCTTGAGAAAAGCCGGTCATCGAACTGACCTGGCGGAGATGGCCCGGTTTGCAGCAGTTGAAGCCCTGTCGAATCTCTGTTCGAAGGAGACGGGCAGTCTCTTCGGTGTCAGTACAGAGCAGACCCAACAGACGCTTAAGAGTTATGCCACGCCGGATCGGTTTGACACGGTGGGCAAGGACTTCTTTGGGCGTTTTCTTCATCGCTTTCTCGACTATCACCTCAGCCGCGAACTTCCTAACCACGTCGGCCCTGGCAGGCAATTCGCAGATATGCGTGAGTATACGGAGTTCAAGGACGCGTTCGAGCGGCATTGCCGAGAAACCGTGTTCATCGTCAAAGACTTCTCCGGCTGCTGGCCGTCGGCCACGGAGTTTCGAGAGGGGATCGGTGCGGAGAATGTGCGCACGAAGTTTCTTCCTGTAGCCTTGAAGAAGATACAGAATGAGCTGAAGCGGAGGGAGGGGGCAAATGTCTGAAAGAGAGCACCTCATCCTCTGTGGCGGTATCGATGACAAACGGCCCAAAGCTGGGACCGAACTTCTCAGGTTGGAGCTTGGCAAAGAGAAAGGGACGGGCCAGATCCACCTGGACGTCGATGCGATTACCAAGAAGATGGTGGCAGATCTGCCCCCGGTTCTTCGGGATCTTCTCGAAGTCGCGACGTACGTATACGTTGCAGATCAGAGTATTTCGCGAGGGGGCCGGCGATCTCTTGAGTACGCCTGTGATTGGCACCGATGCTTGAGACTCAGGATTCCGGTCCGCGAACATGATCTGTGGTCCGATCCGGAGAACCGGGAGCTTCTCGAAAAGACGTTGTCTTTTGCGTCAGGGGATACGTACACTTTTGAGTTCTCCCGTCAGCCCGTTGATGATTTCCCTGGGTTTCTTAATCTCAGCGCCACGGCAGAACCTGAACCACAGTACAACGAAGTGGTACTGTTCTCGGGAGGACTCGACTCCTTTACCGGTGCAGTAGATGAGGTGGTTGGACACGGGAGACTCCCAGTTTTGGTGGGACATCAGTCAAACAACAAGTTGACCGGGCTGCAAAATAAGCTCCACCAATATCTACTGGAATTGGTGCGACCGCAACTTGGCCCTCTGCACGTGCCGGTGAGGATCAACAAGGACAAACATCTAACAAAGGAGACGAGCCAACGGACCCGTTCCTTTCTCTACGCGGCGCTTGGTACCGTCGTTGCACGGATGTTCAATCTGAACAGGGTCAGGTTTTATGAAAATGGGATTGTAAGCTGTAATCTGCCCTTTGATGGTCAAACCTTGCAGGCGCGCTCGACGCGTTCCACGCATCCCAAGCTCTTGCACCTGCTTTCGGAACTGGTTTCGGTTCTCATTGACTCAGACTTCCGGTTTGACAATCCGTATTTCAACAAGAGCAAGACCGAGGTCTGTCTGAGGCTGAAGGACCTTCACCATGAGAAACTGATCCGCGCAACCCGCAGTTGCGCGAAATCGATCTACCGTAGACCACATACCCATTGTGCGACGTGTTCTCAGTGCATTGATCGACGTTTTGCTACCCTTGCCGCCGAATGCGGAGAGCATGACCCCGATTTCCTCTATGCTCTCGACATCTTCAAAGAGAGCTTCGACGACACCCCTGATCGCACAATGGCGGTCGGTTTCGTGAGGTTTGCCAACGATGTTGAGGATATGACACCCGAGAGTTTCGTTCGGAAGTTCTCCTCTGAAGTGCATGAAATCGCCAGGTACATGCCAGGGGCTGAGAGTGCGGATGTGGCTCTGAAGAGTCTCTTCTTGCTCCATCAGCGTCATTCACGAAGCGTGACGAATGTCATGGCTCAACAGGTTGCGAAGTTCTCTCTGCCGCTCGTGAAAGCGACACTTCCAGCCACATGCCTGATAAGGATGGTCGGAGCCGGCTTACATCTCAGTGCCGCTCAGGGAAAGCAGCAATCAAGGGCCGACAAGAAGCACGGAAAAGGAAGATTGAATGAGATGGTGGGTCGCCTGCTGACGTTGCACCCAAGATGGACCGCCCTAAGGATCGCAGACGAGATCGGAGGCACGACGGCGGGGGCTGTCCGAAAGACCGAGGCGTGGATAAAGCGGCCGGCGCAGTAGGCGACGCCTTTTTCGAGATTTCTCAACTCCAGCCTCAAGTCTCACTGTAAGTCCCCGTGTGGCAATCTGGGTGGGGCGTCAATAGACCCTATGTCGGCTGTATAGGCGGGAAGCTGTGCATGTAGCCATCCCGTTTCCGCAATTCCTCAACTCCAACCTCAACTCTGACGCCACATGGCCATAAGTCTTGCTGTGGCAGCATCTTGCATTCTCCTGTCGCTGTTTTCCTCGTATAACTCAGGTGTTGCTCCAATTCACATGTCTTTCTCAATGAAAGGGTGTAGCGATGGAACAGAACAGCCAGAACGAAGCGGGAAACACACACGAGGTCCTTGCCATCCGTGCCAGAAACCTGGCCGAAATGCTCGTGGTCTCAGTCCGCCAGATTTGGAGATTGCACTCCGCAGGGAAGTTGCCCAAGCCGATCCGGCTGGGCGGAAGCGTTCGCTGGAACCGGCAGGAGGTCATGGATTGGTTCGAGGCGGGATGCCCCGACCGTAGAACGTGGGACGCGAGAAAGGAAGCTCGATCATGACAGCAGGAACGGATCAGGCCGCCACCGAGGCGACGGCCCAATCGAAATCGACATCAGTATCTTATGGCATGCGACCAGAGAGAGCAAGCGCGATCGCCGAGCGGCTCCGGCAAAGGGTGCACTGCACGTTTGTAGGTAGATTCTAGGCGGCCATGGGGCGGTTCTG
>CAZSXM010000096.1:0-11095 GCA_964610435.1 uncultured Pirellulales bacterium
TGCCGTGGGCACGGGTCGGCCCTTCTTCGGGAGGGCCGACCCACGGTCAACGACGACAGATCGGAGATGGAATCATGCAAGACATGGAAGTTGCCAGCTACAGGCAGGAGGCCGGCGTGGGGCGTTCGGTGACGCAGGTGTTCTATGCCGACGGCGAGAAGAGAAGCACCGGGACGGTTCGGGCCATACTCGGTCGGTTCAATGTGCAGGTCACACCGTTCGACAGTGCGGCGGCGTGTCTCTATTGTCTCAGAGACCGGCGATGTCATTTGCTGATCAGCAACGCCCGGCAGCCGGGCATCGAGGGGCTGGAACTCCTGCTGGGCGCCAGACGCACCGCGCCGCTGGTCCCTGTGCTGCTGCTGGTCGATCACGGGGATATTGAAGTGGCCGTTCGCGCCATGAAGGCCGGAGCCACCGATTGCCTGGAACGGCCGCCGGAGACAGGGCCTCTGGTATCAACGATTGATGCCGTTCTGAAGGAATCGGCCCGGAACCCCGTGCTGCCGAGGCGTCCCTTGTCCGAAGTGGAACAGCAGGTGCTGGGCCTCATGCTCCAGGGCTGCACGACCAAGGAGATGGCCCTGCAACTCCACCGCTCCCGAAGAACCATCGAGGTGCACCGCAGCCACATCATGGAGAAACTCGACGCCGACGGCATGGTTGACCTGGTGAAGAAGTGCGCCCGGCTGGGCCTGCTCCGGCACTAGCCCTACTGGACCGGCCTGATCGACGAAGTCCGCATCTACAACCGCGCCGTGTGGCCATAGGGGACGCTGTCTACAGAGCACGCCACTTCGAAACGGGCCGATGGATGACGGCGTCGCAGGCCCCTCCAAGGGATGGAGATGCCGTCAGCCAGGAAGGAATGCCTTGGGCGTTCCTGGCCAGTATCAAGCGGTTCGGCGCAACGACCTGCAAGCCGGTAGAATGGACGATTTGGCCCATGACTTCGGCGGGCCAGAACCCGACCCCAGCGCCCGGATCCGAGTTAAGTACAACCCTCAAAGGCCGATGACAATCGAGGTCCCCACACGGCATCGGCCCGGACACGGCGACTCACAGGTCCGAGAAAACCAGGGATTCCGGGGACGCAGAGCCAAAGCGACCCGGATTTGTGCGTTTTTTTGCCGCATTTTTTGCTTGAACGGGAAGGCCGCTTATGTTAGACTTGGGATATTCGATCTGCGGTCACATCTCATTTGGCAGTTTGGCCACGGTTGTACTGTGGTGGTGGGTGTCTGTTCACGATCTGAGGAGATTGTCCGAGCGAGGTTCCGAAGACATATCGACTCCTGTTGTTGAATTGGCCGGCCACAATCGCCATCCACAGCAGGAGAACGCCATCTCCGGCAGGACCCTCGACCGGAACCCTTGTATGAACCATTGGACCATTCTCGGTCAGGGAGGATTTCGTTGCGTTGAGACCAGGTGTTCCTGGCTCGACAGATGAATGCTCATCGGGGCGCGGCGTGGGCCCAAGGCGTTGTTGGGAAGGGAGGTGGCAATCGAGCGACAGTGAACAGCGAATGTGCTGCAAATTGTCAGTGGGACCGTATCGTAACGTGACTTGAAATGTGAAATGTTCCAGGAGGATCAACTGATGAAGAAAGTAACGTTATTGGCAACGGCGATTTGCCTGATGCTCTCGGCGGTCTCGTCGGCCGACATGCTCCGCGAGATCTGGTGGGGTGGCGCGAGCATCGACGCCGCGATCGAACTAGTCCAGAGCGGTGTCCCCGCCGACCAGGTGGACATCCTGACGGAACCGACATGGGTCGATATCGCCGACAACTACGTCGCGCGGCTGAGCGGCTACGTTCTGGTTCCGGCCGACGGTGAGTACACCTTCTATGTCGCCAGCGACGACTACAGCCGGCTGTTCGTCAGTGAAAACGACAACATGGACGACGCCGTGCTGGTCGCCTACGTCGATGGCTGGACCGGCTCGCAGGACTGGCACGCGATGGCCAGCCAGAAGGCCGAGCCGATGTCGCTGAGCGAAGGTCAGCTCATCGCGGTCTGGGCCGTCATGCAGGAAGGCGCCGGCGGCGACAACCTGGCCATCGGTGTGGAAGGCCCTGGAACCGACGGGCAGATCATCCTGCTGCCGGACGAGTTCACCTACGCCATCCATCCGACCAAGGCCAACATGCCGAACCCGGCCAACGGCGCCGCGGGCATCGTGGACGCGCTGCTGAGCTGGGGCGCTCCGGCCACAATCGAGGACCCGGTCTACACCGTGTACTTCGGCGCTGATCCCGAAGCGATGGACGTGATCGCCGACGACCTTGCCGAGACGGCGGTCGATGCCGGGAGCCTGGCGACGAACCTCGAGTTCGAGACCAGCTACTACTGGCGCGTGGACACCAACGGTGAGGCCGGGGATCTGTGGAGCTTCACCACACAGCACGGTCGGCCGGTAATCACCGCAGCCCGTGGCGCAGCCGTCCCGCCGGGCGCCAACGCCCAGTTGGTCTGCGAGGCCACCAGCGCCGTGGAAACGGAGTTGGAATACCAGTGGTACCGAGAGAAGGTCGTCATGATGGGCTTCGAGCTCTATGACGTTGCACTGCCCGAGGGTGTGGAGTCGGTGCTCAACGTCGCCGGCGCACAGATCGACGACGAAGGATACTACTACTGCGTCGTGACCAACGAGAATGGCGAGACCGTCTCGCCGATGCTCTTCCTCGACGTGCAGGTCGGCCTGATCCACCGCTGGACCTTTGACGAGAGCCCCGATGGCACCACGATTCCGGACATTGTCGGCGGCGCCGATGCGACGCTGTTCAACCTCACCGGAAACGCCGTCTTTGCGGACGGCCAACTGATCATGGGCAACGACGGCTCGCAGGGTAGCGCGGGTGGTGGC
The DNA here is from genome assembly GCA_964610435.1 of uncultured Pirellulales bacterium. Taxonomy (GTDB): domain Bacteria; phylum Planctomycetota; class Phycisphaerae; order Sedimentisphaerales; family Anaerobacaceae; genus Anaerobaca. Next base: position 2,873 of record CAZSXM010000096.1, read on the forward strand.
AACGGCACCGCCAACGGCGACTACGTCGAGCTGCCCAATGGGATCATCTCGCCGCTGACGCAGATGACCCTCGAATGCTGGACCACATGGGACGGCACCGATGCAGTCTGGCAGCGCGTCTATGACATGGGCACCTCCAACGGCGGCGAAGGCCTCTCCACCGCCGGCGATCAGACGACCTGGTTCATGTTCTGCCCGATCAGCGGCAGCCGCGTGGTCCAGATGGAGTACCGTCGTCTCGGTGTGGCCAGCAACATGCCCATCAACGACAACGGGATCTTCCCCGCCAACGAAGAGGTCCTGATCACGCATGTCCACGACGACATCGCCGGGATCGTCAAGCTGTATATCAACGGCACCATCGTGGGCGCCTATCCGGCTCACGCCATGCTCAACGAGTTCATCGACAACAACAACTGGCTCGGACGTTCGCAGTGGGGCGACCCGCTGTACACCGGTTCCTACAGGGAGCTTCGCATCTATGACACCGCCCTTTCGGCGGCCGAGATCGCGGCCAACTACCTGGCCGGTCCCGATGCCATCGCGGAGCCTGCCGCTCCGTGCGATGTCAAGCTGATCGGCGATCGCAACAACGACTGCGTTGTCGACTTCGTCGACGCGGCCATCACGGCCGACGAGTGGCTCGTTCGGTCGCTGGAAGACTAAGCGATTGGCAGTCGGATCATTCTGTTGTGTCCGATACAACGGACACAGAATCGAATCGGAAGGGCCTGTACCTGCGGGTACAGGCCCTTTTTCTCGCCCTTTCGCCCGTGACGACGAACCAGCCGCGCCGCCGCTCCGACGGTCCCCATATGGTCGTCGGATGCGAATGGGCTGGCGGTTTGAGGGCGATCCGGTATACTCTGGGATCGATACGGCTCGAAACGAACCCGAATGGAAAGCCCAGGATGGAAACAATCGAAGAAGCGGCCCTGCCGGAGCGCGTCGCCCACATCAGGGCCAGCGACAGAGACATCTACCTTGTGGGCACCGCCCACCTGTCGAAGGAGAGCGTCGAAGACGTTCGCACGACGGTCGAGCGAGTCAAACCCGAGGCGATCTGCGTCGAGCTGTGCCGGGGGCGCTACCAGGCCATGACCCAGGCCGACAACTGGGCCAAGATGGACATCTTCAAAGTCGTCCGGCAGAAGAAAGCCACGTTCCTCCTGGCGCAGTTGATTATGACCAGCTTCTATCGGCGTCTCGGCGAGAAGCTGGGCATCCAGCCGGGAGCCGAGATGTTCAAGGGCATCGAGCTGGCCGAAGAGACCGGCGCCCAACTGGTCCTGGCCGACCGCGACATCGAGATCACACTCAAACGCGTCTGGGGCTATCTGAGCTTCTGGAACAAACTCAAGCTGTTCGTCCAGATGGCTACGGGCGTCCTCGTGCGCGAGGAGATCGACAGCGACATGATCGAGGCCCTCAAGAAGCAGGACCAGCTCGAAGCCGTGATGGCGGAGTTCGCCGGCAAGTACCCGGAGATCAAGCGAAGGCTGATCGACGAGCGCGACACCTACCTGGCCGAGAAGATTCGCACGGCGCCGGGCACAACGGTCGTCGCCGTCGTCGGGGCCGGCCACGTTCCGGGCATCACGCAGCAGATCCATGAGCCGCATGCGCTCGATGAACTGATGGAACTGCCCGCCAAGCCCCTCTGGCCGACGGTTGTCAAGTGGGGCGTCCCGCCGGCGATCCTGCTGCTGATCGCCTACGGGTTCACAAAGGGTGCCGAGCACGGGTTTCAGAACATCACCATCTGGTTCCTCGTCAACGGCCTGCTCTCGGCCCTGGGCGCTGCGGCGGCCCTGGCGCATCCTCTGACGGTGCTGTCGGCGTTTCTGGCGGCGCCGTTGACCAGTCTGAACCCGCTCTTCGCCGCCGGCTGGGTGGCGGGCATCGTGCAGGCGCTGCTCAAGCGGCCGAAGGTCAGCGATTTGGAGGACCTTCCGGACGCAATCGGCAGCGTGCGGGGGTTCTGGACCAATCCGGCGACACGCATCCTGCTCGTCGTGGCACTGACCAACTTGGGCAGTATCATCGGCACACCCTTGGCGGGTTTGTGGATCGGCGCCCGCTCGGTGTAGATCGTCGGCGAATCTCCGTAGAAGCACGCAGGTCAAGAACCTGCCCCCTACGCGTCTTGTTTTGGGTGCGAGCAGGATGAAAGAGACGCCGTAAGGCGTTGGCCGTTCGCCGTGTCAACGCGAGGCCTCAGCCCGTCGGGATACGCCCTCACGGGCACACTATGAGCGGGTGCCATCAGCGGACGAAGCCGAGCTTGTCGGGCAGCCAGAGCGAGATCTCCGGAACGAAGGTGCAGATCAGCAGGGTCACGAACATCGCGCCGAAGAACGGCAGGATGTGACGCATGACCCTGGTCACCGTCGTCTCGGCGATCCCGCAGCCGAGGAACAGGCACGTCCCGACCGGCGGGGTGCACAGGCCGATGCAGAGGTTCATAATCATCACGATGCCGAAGTGCAGCGGGTGCAGGCCGAGCCGCTCGGCGACGGGCAGGAAGATCGGGGTGAAGATCAGGATCGCCGGCGTCATGTCCATGAACGTCCCGACCGCCAGCAGGATCGCATTGATCATCAGCAGCAGCAGGACCTTGCTGTCGGTCAGTCCGACCAGATAGGCGCTGATGTCCTGCGGGACGTTCTCCGAGGCCAGAACCCACGACATGGCCATGCTCGTGCCGATCAGCAGGAACACGACCGACGTGGTGATCCCGCATTGCAGCAGAATGCGCGGCAGGTCGCGAATCCGAACCTCACGGTAGATCACCACCGCCAGGAAGAACGCATAGAGCACCGCGACCGCCGAGGCCTCGGTCGGCGTGAACCAGCCCAGCAGGATCCCGCCGATGACGATGAACACCAGCAGCAGCGCCGGGACCGCCTTGAAGAAGCGGACCACGCCCTCGCGGAACGGGAAGGTCTCGCCTTTGCCATAACTGTGCCGGATGCTGATGACGGCGCTGACGAGGATCAGGCCGAACCCGACGAGCAAGCCCGGCAGGAAGCCCGCCATGAAGATCGCCGCGATCGAGACCGCCCCGCCGGTGGCGAGCGAGTAAACGATCATCACGTTGCTGGGCGGGATCAGCAGGCCGGTGGTCGCGGCGGTGATCGTCACCGAGGCGTTGAAGTCGCGATGGTAGCCCATCTTGTTCATCAGCGGGACCATGAAGCCGCCGACCGACGAGATGGCGGCGGTCGCCGAGCCACTGATGGCGCCGAAGAACATGCACGTGACCACGTTGACGAAGGCCAGCCCGCCACGAAAGCGCCCGACGAGCGTGTTGGCGAAGTCGATCAGTCGCTGAGCGATGCCCCCCTGGCCCATCAACTGGCCTGAGAGGATGAAGAACGGGATCGCCAGCAGCGCGAAGCTGTCGATGCCCGTGGCGATCTGGTGCGCGACGGCGACGAAGGCGGGCAGCTCGCCGCTCATCGTCAGGAACGCCAGTGTCGTCGCGATGCCCATGCAGAACGCGACGGGGACATTCAGCACGAGCAGGACCACGAAGCTGACGACCAGGACGACAACGGGTAGATCCACGCCAAACTCCCCTTCTATGCGAGTCGGATTCTCAACGCGCCACGTTCGTTTCTGCCACGCCCTTGAGCAATCCCTGGACTCTCTCGACCAGACCGATCCCGGCGTACAGCGTCAGGAAGAACCCGCTGATCGGCACGGCCAGGTACACGTACCCCATCCGCACGCCCAGGGCCGGCGATTCCTGGCCCAACTCGAGCGTGCTGCGGACCAGATCGACGCCACCGATGAGCATGACCAGCAGCGAGAAGGCGGCGACGCAGAAGAACACGAACACCTCTGTCGCCAGCCGCGTCCGCTCAGGCAGCTTGCCGACGAAATAGTCGATGCCCAGGTGCGCCCCTCGGCCCAACGCCACGGCCGCACCCAGGAGCGAGACCCAGACCAGCAGGAACACCGCCAGCTCTTCCGTCCACGTGCTCGGATCGTTCAGGATGAACCGCGTGAACACCTGCCACAGCACGTCCAAAACGAGCACCGCCACGACGACCATCACCAGCACTTCGAGCGAGCGGTCCAGCACGGTCTTGATGGATCGGACGAGATTCATGGCACCTCCTGGATTCGGCGGATCAAGTCGCCGATCTCGGTCCCTTCGAACTCCTCCCACACGCTGCGAACCGACTCGCGAAACGGCCCTTTGTCCGGCCGCAGGATCGTGACGCCGGCCTCTTCGACCGCCTTGAGATCGGCGGCTTCGGCCTCGGCCCACAGCTTGCGCTGATAGACGACGGATTCGTCGGCCGCCGCCTGCAGGATCCTCTGCTGCTCGGGCGTCATGCGGTTCCAGACGCGCGTGCCGATCACCACGATGTCGGGCAGGCACGTGTGCTCGTCGAGAATGTAGTATTTGCAGACCTCATAATGCCGCGAAGTCCGCAGCGACGGCGCGTTGTTCTCGGCGCCGTCCACAACGCCCTGGTCGAGCGCCGTGTACAGCTCGCCCCACGGGATCGGGGTCGGCGAGCCGCCCATCGCCTGGACCATTTTCATGGACATGACGCTGTTCTGCACGCGGATCTTCAGACCCGTCAGGTCGGCGGGCGTCTCGATCGGGCGGTCCTTGGTATAGAAGCTCCTCGCGCCGGCGTCGTAGTAGCACAGCCCGCGCAGCCGCTTGGCCTCGCCCGCCAGCAGAAGCTCCTTGCCGATGGGGCCGTTGAGCACCCTCCAGAGATGGTCGGCGTCGCGAAACAGATACGGCACGCCAAAAATCCGCATCTTCGGCACGAACCCTTCCATCGGCGCGCTGCTGGTCTTGGTCATCGCCAGATAGCCCAGTTGCAGGGCCTCGATGCACTCCTTTTCCGTGCCGAGCTGCTCGCTGGGGAAGACCTCGACCTTCATGCGGCCGTCGGACCTAGCGGCGACGCGCTCGGCCATGAACAGCATCGCCTCGTGCACGGGGTGCGCCGTCGGCAGGCCGTGGGCGAGCTTGAGCACCAGTTCCGGCCGGGCCGAGACGCGGCCCGACGTGCACAGGGCCACCGCCAAGAGAACAAGAACTCGTCCGCACGATCGAATCATCGCTCACCTGTCCCTTTGACGGCGACGACGGGTCATGTCGTCCAGGTTCCACTGCTCCGGATCGAACGCGGCATACGTCGGCTCGACCTGGGGATACCCACCGACGTCCTGCTCGCTGTCGATGATCCGCCCTTGGCCGCTGCGGGCCTCCGTGACGATGCGCCGGTCCACCTCGTCGCGGTCCCAGGGCCTGGCGCCGGCGTTGGCCAGGATGTGACTCTTGACCTCTGCGGCCGGCAGCGCCGTCAGGTCCGGCGGCCAGAATGGCGGGGCATCCAGCACACGGCACTCGCCGGGCGCCGCCCGGCTGTCCACCTCGACAAGGGGGACATCCGAATCGACGCCAAGGACGAGGTTGTCGTCCAGAAAGACCTCGCACGGCCCTCCGGCATGGTGGCGAAAGAGCGGCAGGCGATCGCGCGTCGAAGGCCCGGCCTCCAGCACGTTCCCCACAATGGCCATCTGGCCCGTCGCATAGGGACGTTCGCCCCACTCGCTGCGCACGAGCGCATAGTGCACGGCCCGGCTGCCGGGATTGTAGATGTAGTTGTTCACCACGACGCCTCGCGCACCGCCCTTGAACAGCGGATTGCGGTCGCGATTGTGGGCGTACAGATTGCCGACGATGGCGATCTCGGTGCCGTTGTCGTGGATGAGCGTGCCCTTGGAATGCTCGCCCTTGGCGTGCGTCGATTGGCTCAGACCCTCGGCAATAATACAGTTGCTGAACGTGATGGCGTGGGACGTGCCGCGTCGCCACTGCTCGACGTCCTCACCATCGAAACGCGGGCCCGAAGCGCTGAGGTTCTCGTCGGTCGCCCAGGAACACGAACAGTGATCGACGATGACGTTGTAGGCGCCGCCGGAGGTGGCGATCGCATCGACCTCCCATCCGCTCTTCTTGGCCCGGCCGGCCTCGCCCGGACGGACGCGGATGTGTTGCACAATCACGTCGTGCGTGCGGATGCCGATCCCGCCGCGAATGAAGGTGACGCCGGGACTCGGGGCCGTCTGGCCGGCGACCGTCACGAACGGCTCGCTGATGCCGATGGACCTGCCGCCCAGATCGATCACGCCGCCGACCTCGAAGACGACAATCCTCGGCCCTTTGGCGCGCACGGCCTGGGCGAACGAGCCGGGCCCGTCGGCATTGAGGTTCGTGACGCGGAGAATGCGTCCGCCACGACCGCCCGGTGTGTGGGCGGCCCAGCCGACTGCATCGCAGAAGGCCTTGGACCACGCCGCCTCCGCAAGTGAAACGGCCGTCAGGGTGCAGAGTATGACCAGCGTCTTTGCGTTCATCGCTCGACCTCTTCGCAAAGGGTTCCCCCGGCGAATCGCCCTACGGCTTGCGGCCCCAGATCATCACGTCGTCGATGTGGCCCGTGTCGTCGAAGGTTCCGAAACCGATCTCGCCGGCGCCGAAGGTGGTGTCCACCGTTCGCATGATGGGCTTGCTCATGTCGTTGAAGAAGACTTCAATCGTGCCGGTCGCCGTGTTGCGGACGATCCGCACGTCGTGGTAGCCGGTGGCCCAGTCGGTGCCGTCGTTCCGTTCTTTGGCAATCGAGACGCGCGGCTCGCCGTTGACCAGAAAGATCGAGTTGGCGTGCGGGTCGGCCTGCGTGGCGATGTGGACGTAATAGAAATGGGCCGGATCCTGATAGCCGAAGAACAGGCACATGTCACGATGACCGTACTCCCGGCTGGTCTGCTTCATCCGCGCCTGGAGCACGAAGTCGCCCACCTTCAGGTCCTTGATCCGCGCCATGTTGATCGGCGAGCGCACGGGCGGCTGGTAGCGGCTCTGCTGGTGCTGGGCGTACACGTGGTTGCCGTCTTCGGCGACGATCTTCCAAGCGTTCGGATCGGTCTGTGTCCAGCGGCCGGCGCCGCTCTCGAAGTCCTCGAAGAACACCAGCGGCATACCGCTGCGGGTCTCGGCCATCGCCGCCGGCGCCTTGAGTTCCCGAATGCGCAGGTTGCGGAAGCGGTACATCTTGCCGGCCTCGCCGTGATGTTGAATCGCGATGTATCCCTCGCGGTCGGTGGTATCGATGGTGTCGGTCGTCAGGACGTCGTTGACATAGATACGGATGCTCGGCCCGACGCAATGGATGCGGTAGCGGTTCCAGTCGTCGCGCTGGAACGTCCCGCCGGCGTTCTCGACAAAGGCCTTGGCCGACTCGGGGTCGTCGCTTCGGGGATGGAGCCAGCCGCGTCGTCCCTCGTCGTAGAGCCCGCCGGACCATTGTCGGTCGGAGGGATCGACTTCGGCCTGATAGCCGTAGACCTTGTTGCGCTCCTTGTGGCAGCGGAACATGAAGCCGGAATTCGACGGCCGCTCGGGCATCTTCACCTCGGCCTCAAAAATGAAATCGCGATACGTTTTGTCCGCCACCAGGAAGAACTTCCGGTCGGCCTGGAGCACGATCTGTCCGTCCTCGACCCAGGCCTTGCCCCAGTCGTACGGATTGCTCCATCCTTCGAGATCCTGCCCGTTGAACAGAGGCTTCCATTCGCCTCCGGCCGCCGATGCGCACAAACACAGCACCGCAAGAATAACCACGGGCTTGATCCGGTGCACATTCAGATAGGTCATCGTTGCCACCCCTTTCCCACTTGGAGCCGACCGGCACTCGCGAATTCCACGGCGCCGCTCCACTGGCGCGCCGCCGACGAAACCGTATTGTGCCCTTTTGAAACAACAACGTCAAGGGCCACCCACCACCAAACAGCCGTCGCCTCCGGAGATATCGGAAGGGACATTCGGATTGCCCGATTATTCGGTTGACAGGGGCCCTCTCTGCGGCGTACAACACAGGACGATTGCAGGGGACATGCACACGGAGACGCCGCGATGCGCGACGGTGCGGTCGGAGAGGTGTTCTCGCTTTCGAGGAAGACACAATGGACGATTGTGGGACTTCTAAGGAGAGACACCACGTTCGGCCCGACGTCGTCGGCGCGTGGCGATGCCATTGGCGGGAGCGACGGGATATGCGGCCATGAGCGTCTTCCACAAACTCGCGATCAGCTCGCTGGTCTTCTCGCTCCTCGTGGCGGCGATCGGGCAGTTCGCCGCCGTTCACAGCCAGCGGACGCTCCGGGAGGCGGTGCGGGCCGGCT
>CAZSXM010000097.1:0-10897 GCA_964610435.1 uncultured Pirellulales bacterium
CACGATTGATCCCAATACCTCATAACATCCGAATCCGTTTCTTTACGAGTCCTAATGACCGCTTCTTCCCCGACAATCCCGATCCCAACGATCCAGGGCATTCCACAAACCCCAATGCGCTCATGGCCGGTACGATCCGACACCCGCTTAAGAAGTACAATGACGCTCAACCCCGAGGCGAATGGGCCACCATCGATTTCACAGTTATGACTGCGCCGCAGGGTTGGCCCGACACGAGGGAACACCAGATTGAGGCCATGTACTCGCGTACGGAGTATGTCCGGAACAAATATTCTGCCTCCCATTGGTATCCTTCTGTTCAGATGGGACCGTTTCTGGAGACGTCTTGGCATGTGCACACGCCGCAAGCATTCATAGTCTGCAACGTAGGGGGATCCCGCGGGAGCGGTCACCTGGCGACACCGAATCAGTCTATTCCGATTGAGGCATCCGCCTGGGGTCGTCTACGCGCGGCACCGGCGGCACCGGCGGCACCGGCGGGAATAAAGGGCACCATAGTAGAATTCTGCGTCGATCTGCTCTTCAGTTCTGAGTTCAACTACTATCCATATAATGCCGAGAATACGCGCCGCGATGCTTTCGGGGAGAGATACTTCGCCATCACGGGTATCTTTGGCTTGTTTGCTTGTCCAGCCACGCAGCCCAACATTTACACGGAAGTGCTTCGGTACGCTAACCAGCGGTGGACCTCGATTCCGCATGACTGTTGTTCTATAACTTTGGCCATCGTGATAGAAGACGCCCAAGCCATTCAGGGTGCAGAGCGGCTTCGAATCATAGTCGGTGGTTATCCATACCGTCCTTGACATCAAGAATGACTGAAGCAGGTCCGCAGAGTTGCTCCGACACTGTGTCACTCCCATTCGCAGAACTGCAAGGGGTTGCCAAGACACGAGGTACGGTTTGCGAAAGGAGTCTGATCATGGACTGTGTGAAGTATGTCAGGAGCGCCATGCTCGCAGTGCCTCGGGATCGAAGAGATAAAACGCGAGGTATAACCGAAAGTTGTGGATGGCATGCATGAAAGAAGCGGCGTATCCTTCTGAGTTGGAACATCTACTGAAGACTCATAGGAAAGGACACGCCACATGGAAGACATTACTGTATCGAGCAACATTGTGTCAATCAGTTCCAAGGATACTTTGAACGAGATTTTGCTACAAGGAGCTCAGCAGATGCTGGCGCAGGCCATTGAAAACGAGGTCATCGAGTATCTCGAACGTCACGCCGATCAGCGGGACGAGAACGGCCGGCGTCTGGTGGTCCGCAACGGTTATCTGCCCGCTCGTGACCTCCAGACGGGCGTGGGCTTGGTGGAGGTTTGTCAGCCTCGCGTCAACGACAAACGCCGCGACGAGCAAGGCCAGCGTCAGCGGTTTGGGGTTTGTGGAATGCCCTGGATCGTTGGGATCGGGATTGTCGGGGAAGAAGCGGTCATTAAGCAGGACATGGCCGATCTCATGGGCCAGTGTGTCAGCGACGGCACAATTCTTCCCTGCCTCCGAAGTAATCACATCAAGGAGAATCCCAGGGTATCCGGATTACCAGCACGATCCTCCCGCCGTATCTGCGGCGCACCAGGAGCCTCGATGAGCTGATCCCTTGGCTCTACCTTCGCGGGATCAGCACCGGCGATTTTACCGAGGCCTTGGAGGCCCTGTTGGGGCCCCAGGCAAAGGGGCTCTCGGCCACGAATATCGTTCGGCTCAAGGAGTCTTGGCAACAGGAGTGGAAGAGCTGGAGTCAGCGTTCCCTGGAAGGCAAACCCATCGAAAAGACCGTGCCTCTATCGCTGGAACTGAGAGCGACGCTTCAAGAGTTGAGCCCCCACCTGAGAAGGTTGCTTGCTCTTCTGGAAGAGGTAGACACATCGCCGGATGAAACCTTTCTGGACTTCGAGAGGAGGGACCAAGAAGGAGGCTGATATGAGGTCGGCCATCTACAGGAGTATTGACTTTGGGTTGCCCGTCACGGCGCGGGGCTCAGTTTGGCAGAAGGGGGTACTAGGAGTGCGAGAGATCCTGCTATTTGGGTACTCCCGGTGCGTTGACGGGTAGCAGAGCCTACCTGAGACTATCCTTCGGCATACCAAGCCTGACAATGAGGCCTCTAGTGGAAGGAATGTGAACAATGAAAGAGACGAATTTCTATGACGCACCGTTATTCATGCCGCCGCTGGCAGAGTATTCCTCTGACGTCCGCGTGAGTGCCGAGGCATCTCCGCCCGCCGCGCCCCCTCCACGTGCCCATCAGTCTTTACCTCCGTGCTCGGTGCCATTGCCTGGTGTCGCCCAGGCTACTCTATCCGCTCACGAGGAAGCATCGCTGATCATAAGGGCGTTGCACGCCGAGACGATAGATAACTTTAGAGAGGCTATCGACTCCCTGATCGACCCGGATGAACAGCAGGCCTTGCATGAGGCGGAGGAACACGGTCTAGTGCTGCAGGCGGCAGCCATATTTGACCGCATCGTGCGGCAGAAACTGCCACGTCGGTTCGCGGAACTGATCGGGTGGAGGACACCTTCGGGTCTGGCAGAAGTTGTTGAGCGGGCGAAGAATCTGACGCCGAGCCTGCGCGTGACGACTCTGAAGATGTTTGGCAGTCGCGGATTCACTGGCCGCGTGGCTCTGCAAGTCCGACGGAGTGCGCGCGAGGTTGCAGATCCATTCCCCAAATTGGCCTTGCTAGCTCTTGCCGACATGACGGAGGCAGGGTACTTCAAGCAAATTGCGTACCTGGAACCGCTATTTCATGAGGGAAGACTCCTTCGTTCTCAGGCCGCCGTACGACGCTCTACGTGTCGGCCGATAGATCCTATCATCGCGGGGTTCCTGGGCTGTGGCCCAGTCGCGTATGGTTACGACTTGCGGGATCGGACGATCAGGGACCTCTTCAAGAAAAGAGACTACAGGAACCAACCCCCGGTGGTTGTAATGCTCATAGCCCACTGGGACTAGATGTGTCCTGGCATGTATGCAATGTCCAGGCCGCAGAATTCATGCTAATATGAGAGCGCCATCCGCAACTTCGCTCTGGGAATAGTGGCCAGACTAAGGTCCCTTGTTGGCCGGACCGGTCGCCGAGGCGTCCTTGAACCATTCGGCGTGGGCCACGTGCCGACCATAGCGTCCGGCCGTGGTGTCGTCGATATTCAGGTCCGCCACAGGCCTGCCTGTGACGGTGTGGATACGGGCGGCCAGGTATTCGCCAAACGCGGCGCGAGCAGATCGAGCCGCAGGAGCGACATTTGGCTATGGGCACCGACCATTGGGGTGATTTTCTGGACTGTGTCCGGACGCGCAGGACACCGGTGTCATCCATCGAGTCGGCGGTGCGAACCGACACCGTCTGCCATATCAGTGACATCGCGATGCGCCTGGGCCGTAAGCTGCAATGGGGCCCGGCGGCCGAGCAATTCGTCGGGGATGCCGAAGTCAACCGTATGCTCACCCGGCTGTGGCGGAGTCTCTGGCACCTGTGACTGCGTGCATCATCATGGAGTGCACGAGACGGTACCGGCAAACAGAGTTGGCGAATGACTTGATGTCGACGTAGGCGACCTGGACAGATTGCCGAACGCCATCACGGCTCGGTGCGTATCAGGCAAGGTGTATGGATTGTACAGACGCCTGAAAACGGGGAATTGAAGGAGAGTCTCGAATGGAACGGAGAGAATTTCTGAGAAAAGGAACCATTACGGCAGGTTCGGTGATGGCGGGGCGAATTCTCGGGCAAAGCGGCCGTGCTGCCAGTGGGGGCGAACCGACCAGCTACAGTGCGAATCCTGCAAAGCTGCCCCAACGGGCCTATGGCGATACGGGCGAACGGCTGTCCATTATCGGCTTCGGTGGAATCGTCATCAGCGGCGTTGAGCAGGAGCACGCCAACCGCGTTGTTGCCGGGGCGGTCGAGAAGGGGATGAACTACTTCGATGTCGCGCCGACCTATGGGGATGCCGAGATCAAGCTCGGACCGGCGCTGGAGCCTTATCGTAAGGACGTGTTCCTGGCCTGCAAGACAACGCAGCGGACGAAGGAGGGGGCGGCTGCCGAGTTGAAAGAGTCGCTCCGACGGCTGCGGACGGACCACTTCGACCTCTACCAGCTTCATGCGATCACCGACGTGCAGAAGGATGTGGATGCGGCGTTCGGGCAGGGGGGCGCGATGGAGGTCTTCATCGAGGCCAGGAAGCAGGGCCAGGTTCGCTACCTCGGGTTCTCGGCTCACTCGGAGGAGGCAGCCCTGACGGCCATGGAGCGATACGACTTCGACTCGATTCTATTTCCCGTCAACTTCGCCACATTCTACGAAGGTGGCTTCGGCCCTCGCGTGATTGAGGCGGCCCAATCGAAAGGCGTGGCAATATTGGCGCTGAAAGCGATGGCGAGACAGAAATGGCCAGCCGACGACCCGATGCGGAAGCAGTACCCGAAGTGCTGGTATCAGCCGCTGACGGACCGCAACGAAGCCAGACTGGGGTTGTACTTCACCCTGAGCCAGCCGACCACGGCCGCGATCCCACCCGGCGATGAGTCGCTCTTCCAAATGGCCCTGGATTTGGCGATGGGATTTCGCCCCGTATCGGAGAAGGAAGAGGAGTGTCTCCGCGAGATAGCTCAGTCGCTCAAGCCCGTCTTCGCGCGAAGCAAGTGGCAAACATGAGCGATATGAAAACCCCGACACGAGATGAGAACATCAGCAACTGTCTCAGGAGTGGGTCAGTAAGTGGGTCAGTCGTCACGTGAAAAGCATTCCTGATTCTACTTGATGTTCACTTGTCAACCAGTTGAAAGTGCGTTTTTGACCCCGCGATGCATATCTAAGTCATTCTTTCGCAATAACTTAAAAGCCGTATTTAGAACTACGGAACCGAAGGTTAGGGGTTCGAATCCCTTCAGGCGCAGTACGGAAACCACTGGCGAGTCCGCACGTACGGAAGACCGGGAGTCGCAGAGAGCTTGCGCAGGATCCGCACCTTACGCGCGGTGTGAGCTACAGATTTGGATATGGGGCCGTCCTTTGAGGCGGCCCTTTCCATTTGTTGAGGCTACCCAGAGACTCGCCCAATCCAGTCCTGCACCGACAGGTCAGCGGGTGCCAATGAGACTCAACCTCGCCTGTTGGCTGGTCTTGCTGACAGAGCGGATTTCTCGGTTGCATTGCGGGGTCGCTCTGGCTAAGATTGTCGCTTCCTTTTGAACGGCAGGCACGATCGGGAGGCAGGTTTATGTCGGACAACGTGGTAGAGGCCGTAGAGGCGTTGAAACGCGGCACCGTGGAGGTCTATACCGAGACCGACCTGGCCCAGCGGCTGGTGGACGCCGCCAAGGCGAGCCGGCCGATGCGGATCAAGCTGGGACTGGACCCGACGAGCCCGGACATCCATCTGGGGCACACAGTGGTGCTCCGTAAAATGCGACAGTTTCAGGACTTGGGTCATAAGGCGGTCCTGATTATCGGCGACTACACCGCCCGCGTGGGCGACCCGACGGGCCAGAACACGACGCGGCCGATGCTCTCGCCCGAGCAGATCGAGCGGAACGCCCGCACCTATTTCAATCAAGCCGGACACATCCTCAACACCTCGCCCGACAAACTCGAGGTTCGCTACAACAGCGAGTGGCTCGCCAAGCTCAATCTGGCCGACCTGATCAAGCTGGCCAGCAGCATGACGGTCGCCCGCATGCTTGAACGCGACACGTTCGAGTTGCGCTACAAGGCCGGCGATCCCATCGGCATCCACGAGTTCCTCTACCCGCTCATGCAAGGTTATGACTCGGTGATGATCCGCAGCGACGTCGAGCTGGGTGGCACCGATCAGACCTTCAACAACCTTGTCGGCCGCGACCTCCAACGGATGCACGACCAGCCGCCGCAGATCGTCATCACCATGCCCATCCTCGTCGGCCTCGACGGCAAAGAGAAGATGAGCAAGTCCAAGGGCAACTACGTTGGCGTCACGGATGCCCCGAACGACATGTTCGGCAAGATCATGAGCATCAGCGACGAAATGATGGCCAACTACTATACGTTGCTGACCGACCTGCCTGGCGAGCAGATCGCAACGCTGACGGACCCGAGCCGAACCCATCCGAAGGAGGCCAAGGTCACGCTGGGCAAGGCGATTGTGACGCAGTTCTACGGGCCTGAGCTGGCCGAGATGGCGGCCGCTGAGTTTGACAAGGTCTTCGCCCAGGGCCAATTGCCCGATGAAGTCGCGGAGTTCTCGCTGCCGAGTGAGCCGATCTCGATCAAGCAACTCTTGACGACCTGCAAGCTGGTCGACTCCGGGGGCGAGGCCAAACGGATGGTCACGCAAGGCGGTGTCAGTATCGACGGGCAGAAGGTCACGGACCCGAACGCCGCCATCACGCCGACCGATGGCATGGTCATCCAGGTCGGAAAGCGCCGCTTCGCCAGGATTCGCGTCTGACGATCTGGCCCATCGTAGAAGGCCGAATGAACAATCCACGTGAAAGGACAGCATGAAGCGCCTCAGCCCGGAACGACGGAACCAGCTCATCAACGAACACCTTCGCCACCTCAGCGCCGACTGGACCTGTCGCTACGGACAATGGAACCGCGAGAAGCTGCTGGCGGAGATGGAATCGGCGCTGCGGGCCAGGAGGCACCGTCAGAAGGCCGGCGCGACCGAAGCATGATGCACTGGGTCGGCATCCGCGACGTGGTGCTGCATCCCGATGTCACAGAGCGAATCACAGGGGGTCACATGAGACAGAGTCGAAGGACGTTCATCGCGTTTGTCGTGGGTTTCGCATCAGTGACGGTCCTGGCCGGCTGTCAATCCCCGGCGGTCGGGTTACAGCAGCCGCAGACCCTTCGCGTGGTGACCTACAACATTCATCACGGAGAGGGGATGGACGGGCGGTTCGACTACGAGCGTCTGGCAAAGGTGATCAACGATCTGTCGCCGGACCTGGTCGCGCTGCAGGAGGTCGATGACCGCACCGAGCGGGCTTCGGGCGTGGACCAGGCGGCGCTGCTCGGCAAACTGTGCGGGATGCACCCTGTGTTCGGCCAGGCCATGCCGTACCAGGGCGGGCGATACGGCCATGCGGTTCTGTCGCGATTTCCCATCCTCAGGACGGCGGTGCATCCGCTGCCGTACCGCCCCGGCCGCGAGCCGCGCGCGGCGCTGGAGGTGTGGATCGAGCCCGAGGGGATCGGTCCGCTCCGCTTTGTCGGCACGCACTTGTGCCACCTGGACAACGAGGTCCGCGTGCAACAGACGACGCGACTGACCCAGCTCTTCGGCGCCGAGGGCGGCCCTCCCATTGTCCTGGTGGGCGATTTCAACGCGCGGCCGGGCAGCGACCCGATGCGTCTGTTGCTCGACGCCGGCTGGACCGACGTTGTCGCACCCCGGTCGAAGATCGACTATATTCTCGTTCGGTCGTCCGATCCGTGGCAGGTGGAAGACGTGGTTATCGTCGATGAGCCTGTCGCCTCCGACCACGATCCCATTCTCGCCGTTCTGCGATGGCAGGGCGCCGACCACAGCCGGTAACAAATTGCCGGATGCCGTGTCGGCTGCACTCACGGCCCGAACCGGACCGATGCGACCTTTCGGAAGGATGCGTCATGGAAAACATCGTGTTCGCTGACGCATGGCAGGACTTCTTCAGCCGGCATCGCATGGAGACCTTCAGCCACTTTTTCGACGAGGCACAGGGAACCTGCGTCAACACGAACAAGAAGCGAAACGTCCTCAAGCTCACGATCGAGGACACGCCGGTTAGAACGTTCTTTCTCAAGCGATTCTACCTCGGGCAAGTGAAGGATACGATCGGCGCCGTGTGGAGATTCGGCCGACCCATGTCGCAAGCGGCGATCGAGTGGACCAACGCGTGTCATCTCCAGAGACAGGGGATTCGTACCGGCAATCCCGTGTGCTTCGGGGAGCAGATGGTCATGGGCTTCGAGCGACGATCCTTCCTGCTCACCGAGCAGATCGAGGGCGTCTGCATGATGGACTTCCTCGTCGAGCGGTGGCGGGATCTCCCTCGCGCAACGCAGGAGCAGATCGTGGTGGAGATGGCGAAACTGGCGCGCCGGCTACACGATGTGAACGTGTCCTTGCCCGATCTGTACGTCTGGCACATCTTCATCCGTCACGACCCGACTACTGGCGGGTACGCACTGAGTGTGATCGACCTTCACCGGATGATCCCGAAGGCGCGGACCGCCTCAGAGCGGTTCAAGAGCCTTGCCCGCCTGCATTGGAGCATGTCCTCTCACTATTTCGACGACGACCTGAAAGACCTCCTGATCTCGGCGTATGCGGAGGACGGCCGGGTCGATGGGAATCGCCTGATGCGAAGCATTCGGCGCACCGCGCGGACGCTGAAGAAGCGAGGCCGCGACCTCGGTCGCTACTACCCGAAGGTGAATCTACCGTCCTCTGGATGATTTCGTCAGGGGTAGTGTCTTTGCGGTGGGCGTGCCCACGCCTCTCGGCGATTACCTCCTGGGTGTGATCTTGAATGCGGCTGCATGATCACACGGTCTTTCTTTCGGCATGGTGATGACCAGGCCATCGGGCGTTCGGGACCACTGAATCCTGGCCTTGCTGCCAAGCAACGACACTGAGGCAATCTCGCCGGTGAAGAGATCCGAGCCGGACTTCAACGACCGGATCGTCAGGGAACCCTCAGCCCAGCCCAAGCTAATGGCGTAGAGCGTCCGGGCCTTCGTGGTGAAGCGGATATCCTCCGGCCGATAGCCTTCTTTCGGGTCGGTGACGCCGCCGAAGTGCCCGGCTTGGCCCTGCGTGGACCCTTCGCCGTAGATCGTCCAAGGCCGCGTGCCGTAGATTGCCTCGCCGTTGACCTTCAACCATCGGCCCATCTCCAGCAGTACGTCACGCTGGTTCTGCGGAATGGTGCCGTCGGCCATCGGCGAGATGTTCAGCAGCAGGGCGCCGTTCTTGCTGACGGTGTCGATCAGACTGTGCAGCACGACCGAGGCCGGTTTGATCCGCAGGTCCTTGGTATAGCACCAACTGCCCATGCTGATCGTGTCGTCGGTCAGCCAGGAGTTCTCGGTCAGACGATCGGCACGGCCCTTCTCGATATCCTGCACACTGACGCTCAGCGGCAGATCGTCCTGCTTGCGCGTGACGACGACCTCCTTGTTCCATTCCCAGGCGCGATTGTAGTAGTAGGCCAGATACTCCTGCAGGAGACTCTCAGGGATTTCGTCGAGCCAGGAGTCGAACCACATCAGGTCGGGGCGATACTTGTCGATCACCTCGGTGAGCTTGCCCAGCCACATGGCGAGGAATTCTTCTCGCGGCATATAGCCGTACAGGATCGCCCGCTCGGAGTCTTCGAGCAGGGCGGGGAAATGCTCTTTGACGAACTGGTAATGTCCGGTCCAGGCGAGCTGGCCGTCGCGACCGTGTTTCTGCCAGAGGTTGTTCCGGGCGTGATGGAACGTCGTGACGAACTTCATGCCGCGCTTGCGGACGGCCTTCTCCAACTCGCCGGTGATGTCGCGTTTGGGGCCTCTGTCCGCAGTGTTCCACGGGGTCATCTCGCTGGCCCACATCGCCCATCCATCGTGGTGCTCGGCGACGGGGCCGGCGAATCGCGCTCCGGCCCGCTCAAACAACTCCGCCCACGCCTCGGCGTCGAACCTTTCGGCTCGGAACATCGGGACGAAATCGGGATAGCTGAACGTATTCGGGTCGCCCCAGCTCTCGACATGATAGCGGTATTCGCGGCTCTTCGGGTTGTACATGTTGCGCGGATACCATTCATTCCCGAAGGCCGGCACCGAGTAGACACCCCAGTGGAAGTAGATGCCGAACTTGGCATCACGGAACCAGTCGGGCGCCTCGTTGACCTTGGCCAGCGACTCCCACGTCGGCTCGTATGGTTCGGCGGCCGGCGTGCGATGCGAGGTTGCACAACCGACAGCCAGCATCAGTGCCAGCAGCAGGGGGGCGGCGAAACGGAAGTGCGTGTGGTCCATGATGCGTCTCCCTATGGACATTACGTGAGCAAGGTTACGGCTGCCTCATAGTGTGGCGCAAGGCATCGACAAGCCAGTATAGCGATCGGATTGTACGGGCGCATGACAATTGTTGTCTAAGAGATGACGGTTCTTGACTTCCTGCGGCGTTATGCGGCGCGCAGGAGCTCCATGGCTCGATAGATGAAGTGGACGCCGAACAGAGCCAAGGCGATGCCGCAGACCTGAAGGACGATTCGCTGGCTGCGCGGCCCGAGAATGTGGGTCCCGTGAAAACTGCCGAACGACAGGATTGTCAGCCAGACCAGATCGCAGAGCCAGTGAACCAGTGCGAAGAGCACGAAAGCGAGCCAGCCCAGATGACGGGCCTCCAGCGCGAGGTTGAGCCCGACGGTGGCCCACCATAGCAGGAAGTACGGATTGCCGACCGACAGAATCAGTCCGGTCATCAGCGGTCCGGCGTTGGCGGTTCGGTCCGATAGCGAGTCGTCGCCGCCCTTGTCGCGCAGCATGCCGACGCCCATCCAGATGAGAAAAGCCCCGCCGAACAGACCCACAACGATCCGGAACCAGCCGGCCTGAAACAGCACGCCCAGACCGAACATGATGAAGAAGATCAGCGGGATCTCGACGATGCCGTGACCGACCGCCATCAGTACGCCCGCCCAGCGACGCCGTGCGCCTTGGGCGATGGCCGCCGTCGTCACCGCCCCCGGCGCCATAACCCCGGACAGAGAGATGCCTATGGCCTTGAGAAGAAAACCCGTCAGCCCCACACAGCCTCCGACTGCCTATTCGCCGATGATCTTGACGAGGATGCGTTTACGGCGTTTGCCGTCAAACTCGTAATAGAAGATGTGCTCCCACGGTCCCAGG
>CAZSXM010000098.1:0-10888 GCA_964610435.1 uncultured Pirellulales bacterium
CGCAGCCGTGAAAAGCCACGCATCTTCGCAGAAGATCTACGGAAGTGTCACAGTTCTACCCCGCCCCGCCAGGCGCTACACTTTTCCTCCGCCCTTCACAGTCAGGTCCATGACCCTTCTATCGGCTCATGACCCTACATCACCTTGAGGTTTTGGGATGAGTTCTAATTCATACAAGGTGGCGATCGAAGAAGGGTCGAACATGGTCCGACTCGGAACCGCCATCTTTGGGCCCCGCGCGTGCAGTCGATCTCATCGGGCGCTGCCAAGGCAGGATGAGTCACGATGATGAGCTGATCGAGAGCTGCGTGTTGGATTTCCGAGAACACTCGGTGAGACGACTGATGAAGAGTACTGTGCTGTTGGAGACATAAGGATGTTCTTGTTAGACCGATTGAAGCGACACGGCACCATCGACGAAGTCCAGTCCGATGGTCTCTCGGCCGCGATCGAAGCGGTCAAACAGTTCGACCAGCGAACCTTCCGAGTCAGAGGGAGGGGAATACGGGCCTCCCACGTATCCTATGAAGAAGTGTCGCGTTTTCTCGATGAAGAATTCCCCGGGTATTACACCTACACGACGAAGGTGCAGACCTATGAAGACCGGCACAATATCCCCCACACCCGGATCGACATCAAAGGCTGGAGTGGGCTCAGCCAGCGCATGAATCGCTACAATCCGTTCGATATGACCATCACGATAAGAACAGAACCCCCTACCTCGAAGGAATAGACGTTTATGACAACGAAAAGGGCTCGGTATGTCTATGGACCGGTTCCCTCACAACGGCTGGGCCGATCGCTGGGCGTGGACCTGGCGCCGTACAAGGTTTGCTCCTACGACTGTATTTATTGCCAGTTGGGCCGAACCACGAACAAGACCATCGAACGAAAGGAATGGGTCCCGACCGATGAAGTTCTGGTTCAGGTCAAAGACGCGCTGCACTCGAAGCCCGACTATATCACCCTCTCAGGCTCGGGCGAGCCGACCCTTCACGTCGAGACAGGGCGACTGATCCGTGCCATAAAGAGTATGACGGACATTCCAGTGGCAGTAGTCACCAACGGTTCGCTCCTGTGGCAGCGCGACGTCCAGGATGCGTTGCTCGAGGCCGATCTCGTCGTGCCTTCCCTCGATGCGGAGAGTGAGGAGATCTTCCGGTATGCCAATCGATCCAATGCAACCATCCACTTCGAGCAGATGGCCGCTGGACTCAAGGAATTTCGACAGCGTTTCCGAGGCCAATACTGGCTGGAAGTCTTTCTGCTCAATGGCGTGACCACCGTCAAGAAGAGAATCGAGTCGCTGGCGAAATGGATCAAGCAGATCGCTCCGGACAAAGTCCAGCTCAATACAGTCACCCGCCCACCTGCGGAGGAGTACGCCGACGCCATCGGTCGTGAGCGACTCGAGACAATCGCCCCTGAATTGAACGGGCATGCCGAAGTGATCGCCGCCTATCCTCATGCAAAGGGAGCCGGCGGGTTCCAATTGGACGCCGAAGTCATCATGAACCTGTTAACGCGAAGACCCTGCTCGGTGAAAGACATTGCCAGCGGTCTCGGCATTGCCCCCAACGAAGCCGCCAAGCAGGTCGACCGGCTACTCTCCGAAGGCACAGTCAGAACCACACGACAGGATGGAATACTCTATTGCGAACCGACACACTGATTCGTTCGCACCCTGGCCAGCCTGCTCCCTGCAAGCAGCCTTTCCACACCGGAGTCCGGTTGTTTCGGTACGTCGCAGAGAACAGGCTGGCGTAGATCAGCCGAAGACTGGGTGAGGATCAAACGCAGATCGTTGGCACGGGGCTTGGCACGTGCCTGACGACAGCCGACGCTGGTAAGACCGGTCCTTGACATGTCCACTAGAACTCATAACGGATGCCGCCGGTAAGGCCATGGGCCTTGTAGTGGCTGCGAAGCTCGCCGGTGTATTTCACCGAAAGGCTCAGGTTGTTCTTGCGGATGAGGGTCAGGCCCGCGCCGAGAACGAGACCGTCTCGGTCGATGTCACGGCCCTCGGTGACGAATGTCGTTGTGGGCGAGCCGTCGAAGGCGGCCGTGATCCGGCGATCATCGAGGTCGAAATCATGGTCCCATGCCACGGTGGCCTCGGGGATGCACAGCCAGTCGTCCTTCTCGAAGTGGCAGGCGAAGCGCAACCCCAGGTTCGAGATCAGAGCGTCGGTCTTCCGCCCCTTCACGCGGAGGTTCACGCCTTCTGCTCCGGACTCGGTGTACCCTTGCTCATCGAGAAGTGTGTATCGAAGGGCGGCAAACGGCTGCAGCGTCCATCTGTCGAGGCGGAGGTTCCAACCGGTTTCGCCGTGGGCCGAATAGACGTCGCCATCGTGGCTGCTGTGAGCGGTGCCGTTCAAGTCGCCGACCTTGATCTTGCGGCTGTTCCGATAGTGCTGTCTTCCATAGGACAGGGTGGCGTCCACGTACATACGGTCGGTGAAGTAGCTGCCGTACAGAGAACCGAAGTGGCTGTCTATGTCACCCTTGCCGAGGTTGTTGTCCATATCGATATCGGCCCGTGACTGGCCATAGCTGACACCCACGAGCAGGTCGTCCTCCATGAGCCGGTCGCCGCCGAGGGCCACTCCGGCCAGACGGTAGTCGTAGCCGGCGAAACCACCCTGTGAATCCTGTCGGGCCCAATGACCGAACCCGTCCATCCATGCAGCATGTCGTTCCGTCTGGCTGTAGGCCAGAGTGCCGTCGGTTCTCTCGATATGCGCGCGTGTGCTGTGCATTCGTTTGAAGAGGGTCTGATTGTACTGGGTTGTTGCGTTGAACGTGGTCGCGGTGGCCGAATCATACACGGCCGGGCCCAGACTGGTGAAGGCAGTGCCGAATTCGTTTCCGGACAACGTCTGAAATGTGCCGAGCGTATTGGCGAGGTTCCCCGTGGCCTGAGGTGCGATTCGGTCCAGATGTTCGCCGATCTCTCTCTCCATCTGGTTCGACGCCACGGAGGCGTAGCTGTGCGGCGTGACAGAGACCTGCACGCGATCCGCCGTCTGCTCCACGGCGAATTCCAGCAGCAGCGAGGATTCGGGCAACGACACATCCGCGAACGATCCGCTCAGCGCCTCGGCCATCACGACATCGTAGGTCGCCTGCCGGTAGAGTCCCTGCTCGCGTTCGACGGCGAGGGTCCCGTCCAGAGCGCCCGTTCCGCCGATCTTCAACTGACCGGCGCTTCCATCCGCCCGGGCCATGGTCGTCAGCAGGCCGACCTCCGCGAACTGGTAATTGCCGTCGATCTCAAGGGTGCCTTCCCCAAGGTCCAGCCGCGTCGCGGGGCTCAGTCCCGAGACGGTGTATGTTCCGGGTCCCTGCTTCATCGCATGGTCGAATCCCTCCAAGTGGTGATCGAACCAGCCGGCGCCGTCGAGAACAAGCGTGTCGGAGTTGTCGCCGGCCCGAATCAAACCCTCGACGACAGGGCGGCCCGCCAATACCAGCAGATCATCTCCCGAGCCGAGCAACACATCCCCGACGATGCTCGATCCATCCGCGAGGATGACCGTGTCATCCCCTGCGCCGGCATCGATGGCGATTCCGGACCCGTTCGTCAGGAAGCTGCCGCCCGCGCGGATCACGATGGAGCCCTCATTGATAATCACATCGTTTCCGGCGCCGCTGAAGATCCCGATTGCGATGCCTTGGCCGGATGCCGCCAGATTCGCATACTGGTTGGCTTGGACCTCGAGGGTTCCTGAATTCAGAATCCAATCGTCGTCCTGCCCGGCTGTGATTCCGATCACCCATGCCATAGGGTGTGGAGTGCGGGTTGTGTGATCTCCGGCGGCACTGACGACCGTCCATGCCGCGGCGCTGACGTACATGTCACCTTCATTGATGATCGTATTTGTTCCCGAGCCACCGTCGATTCCGACGGCGACGGCCTCGCTGGTCGCCGTGGACGTGGCGTACTCATCGGATCGTGCATAGGAGGTCGCTCTGGCGGTGGAGGCAACGGTAAGCAAGCCCATATTGATGATCTCATCATCGCCGTCGCCCACACGGATACCCTGGCCAGTCGCCTTTGCACTTGTTTCGCTTGTGGCATAGGTCGTGTACGTGGACTGCCAGCCTGAGTCGGAGAAGGCCCTGGTATAGACATCGATATCTGCATTCACATCCATCGTGCCGAGATTGTGGATATGGTTCTCTCCTGCGGTAGCCAGCACCCCTGTTGCCGTCGCTATGCCTTCACCGTACGATGTCGTTGTTGATCTGGCGTAAGTTGAGGTTGCCGTTGCGTTCGCAAGAAGATACTCCTGCCGCCCCAGGACATTGAGCGTGCCGGTATTGATAATCTCTTTGACTCCGTCACCGACACGGATGCCCGCCGCATCGACAGTCAGTGTTCCATTTGCCTCGGATACGGCCGACCCCGAGGTGAGACCGCTGTTCACATACGCACAGTATCCGTCGTTGCCTTCGCCGGCAATCGCTCGTATCGTTGCGGTGCCCTGATTGGTGATGCGCTGTATCTCCGTCAAACCGGCATCCGTGAAGGTTCTGAAACCGGTGGCCGTGGCGGTCAGAAGGGCAGTGGCCTTTGCCGATTCCGATTCCGTCGGCGAATTGGCGAAGCTCTTTGCCCATGCCGTCACGTCCAGAACACCCGAGAGCGAATTGGTGATCGCGCCGTCCGCCTCCAGCCCGACCGCCACCGCATCCGAGACGCCGTATGCATTGGCTGAGGTCGAAACGAACTGGCTCCAGGAATAGGCCTTGGGGGCCGCGTAGCTCGAGGCTTCGACGGTCAACAGGCCGTTGTTCGTCACTTCGTTGGAGCCGGCGCCGGCGGCGATGCCCGTCGCCTGGCTCAGGACGAAAGACCGCGCAACCGAATCCGGATTGGCGTTGACGGCGCTGCGGTTCAGGGTATGCGTGTAGATCGAACCGTCCACATGAGAGAAGACCGTGATGGAACCGTCGTTGACGACGATATCGCTGCCGTCGGAAAGGGCGATGCCGACGCCGTCGGCCTTCAGCGGGGCCCACGCGTAGCCGGCCCCGGAGACCGCGATCTCGTCGCAGTTGACATATCCGGTGTTGCCGAGCGTGTCATAAGTCCCCGCCAGGGCGGTCACGGAGATGCTCCCCGTCTCATGGTTGGTCACAAGGTCGTGCAAGCCGTCCGACGTGATGCCAAACGCTTGCGATTCGGCCAGGCCATAGCCATTGGCGTACGTGTTCATCGTTTCCGAATCGGAACGGGCGCGCGGCCTGGCGCCGGCGTTCGCCACCGCCTCGATCGAGCCGAAGTTGTGGATTTCCTTGCGGCCCTGTGCGCCGGCGTCGATGCCCGCCGCCCGCGCCGTGGCCTCGGCCTCACTGACGCCGTGCGGATTGCTGCCCAATCCCACGTCCGCGTACGACTCGGCATCGGCCACGGTCAGGGCGTCGGCCGTGACGGCGCCGTAGTTCGTGATGACGTCATTGCCGTCGCCGCCGTAGACTCCTATGGCCTGCGCCTCGCTGAAGGCGTTCGCCTCGGCAAACGTATCGAGCAACCCGAAAGTCTCGTACGCCAGGCAGTCGACGTCCGCGTAGGAGCGGGCCTTCACGGTGATGTCCCCCTCCTCGTAATTCGTCAGGACATCGTCCCCGGAGCCTCCGTCGATCCCCACCGAAGCGATCCGCGCCGAGGAACCGGCGAAGGCCATCGTCGCTCCGAGAATCTGGCCGCCGTAGCTGAGCGACCGCCCGATGACCATGGCGCGCGAGGCGGTGCAGGAATCATCGTCCCCCTCATCTCCGATAAGGATCGTGCCGTAGTTCGAGACGGTGTCGTCCCCGTCGCCTGCCTGAATGCCGGTGACATCGGCTTGGGCCCCCAGCGATGACATCATCAGCGAGAGCAGATCGAACGAAACGGCCTCGGTCGTCGCCTTCGCAAGGTAGTTGTCGCCCGCCCGGATCGCGCCGGCGCGGATCGTCCCGAGATTGGTAACGATGTCATCGCCGCCGCCCGAACGGATGCCGTCCATCTGGGCCGACGCCAGGGCGCTAGTCAGCCCGATGGACATCAGGCCGAGCGAAGCGCCCCCGGCTTCGCCGAGGGCCTTTGCCGTGGCGTCGATCGAGCCGTGATTGTCGATCGTGTCGTCGTCGTCGCCGGTGAGAATGCCGTGGGAACGGGCGTCGGCCGTCACGCCCGAACGAACGAGCTGAGCGCTGAGAACACCGAATTCGGCGTCCACCGATCTGGTGTGGAGATCGGTGTATGCGTCGATCTGCCCGTCGGTGTCGTTGGTGATGGTATTGGCCCCGTCGCCGCCGTCGATGCCGACGGCCGTGGCCGTCGCGTTGACCCCGACGCTGCCGAGCTGGACCCCGGCCAGATTGAAGGAGAAGTTGCTCGCCAGGATCTCGCCACTGGCGACCGATGAAATGGCCCCGTCGTTGCTGATCGTGTCCGCCAGCGCTGTGCCGGCCATGCCGGTCGCACGGGCATCGGCCCGCGAACCGACCTTGGCGAATTCAGCGCCGCCGCCCTGAACGACATAGTTGTCCGCATACGCATTGGCGGTCGCGGTCGTAGCAATGCTCGCCCCCGATGTATTGGTCAGTGTGTCGCCGCCGCTGATGCCGATGGCGGTCGCCGTCGATGTCGATGCGATGTCGCCGCGAGCATATCCCAGTAGATTCGCCGTGCCGCTGGTGTCGTCGGCCGTGGATGTCGCCGTCGTTACCACCGAGCCGCTGTTGGTCAGCACGTCCGTTCCATCGCCGCCCTCGATGCCTGTCGCGTTCGCCCTTGCCCGGGACGACACGTCCGCAACGGCTGCGCCCGCTTCGGCGAAGTTGACCGTCACGATCTTCGTGGTCGTCGTCGCCGTCGAAGTGGTCGCAACGACGCCGGCGTTCTCGACTGTATCGTCTCCGTCGCCGGCGTCGATCCCCGTCGCGTCCGCCGCCGAATCCGTGCGGGTCTCGGCCATCGCCACGCCGGCGCTGAACCCTTTTGGGGCCAGGGCGGCGGTGACCGAAACGGCATTCGAGGAGGCGGCGGCCGTCGAGGAGGTCACGATCTGTGAGGAGTTCGTCACGACATCGTTGGAGTCGCCTGCCTCGACACCCACGGCCCCGCTTGTCGCCTTGGTGTTCGCCTCGGCGTAGGACGCCCCCATCGCCACGCCGATCCAGCCGCCGCTGACCGCCACCGAGACGCTGTCGCTCGAACTGGTGGCCGTAGCGGTCGTGTGGATGCCGGCGCTGGACGGCCCTCTGTTCTCGATCGTGTCTTCGCCGATCCCGCTGCGTACGCCGGTGGCGTACGCCTCGGAGGCCACATCCGCCTCGGTGACCGCCACGGACACCGAGACGCCCTGCAGGGATGCGGCGATGGAGACGCCGACGGCATCGCCGTGCGCCGTGGAACTGGCCGTCGACTGGATCAGCCCTTCGTTGTCAATCAGGTCATTCTGATTGGCTGTACTGGCGCTCTCGTTGCCGCCGGCGTCTTCGGCGTCGATTCCAACGCTGTACGACGTGGCCCGGGTGACGGCGTCGGCCACCGTGACGCCGACGGCCACGCCGATCTTGTCGCCCGCCAGGGTCGCGCTGACGCTGGTGGAGTTGTCCGACGCCGATGCCGTCGAGGTTACCACGCCGGTGTTCGTAATGGTGTCGCCGCCGGCGCCGGCGACGATCCCCTTGCTGGTGGCCGCCGCCGTCGACGAGGCATCCGCAACCGAAACGCCCGCCGACAGGCCTTCGACGCTGCCCTTGATCGTCGCCGCGATTCCCAGAGAGTCGGCGTCGGCCGTGGCGCTGGCGTTCACGGAGGCGCTGTTCGTGATGACGTCGTCGCCGTCACCGCCGTCGATGCCGCGGGAGTCGGCGATGGCCCGCGTGGACGCATCGGCCACAGCGGCCCCCGGCAGCGGCAGGAAACTCGTCTTGCTCAGAGCGATGTCCACGCTCAGAGTCAGGTTGCTCGCTTCGGATTCGGCGCGCGACGTCAGGAACGTGTCGTTCGTGACCGTGTCGTCGCCGGCGCCGCCGAGAATCCCGGCCGCGTAGGAGGTCGCCACGGTGCTGGCGTCGCCATAGACGGGGGCCGAATCATCGTCGCCTGTTGCCGTCACCACTTTCGGCAGGGCGAGACTGCCCGCCACGAGGGCGCCGGCCGCATGTTCCCCACCGCCGCCGCCGAGCGGCGGGGAGACCGAGAAGGTGTAGATATCCGCATCGGCTTCGGCTCTGGCGTATGCCTCGATCTCGCCGCTCCCGCCGGAACCGGCGTTGACGATCGTATCGTCCCCTGCGTTGCCGGCGATGCCGACGGCCACCGAATCGGCAACCGTCTGGAAGGTCCCCACGTCGAGGCCGAACAGATCGAAGGCCGGCTTGAGCATGAACCCTTTCATCTTGATCTCGACCGACGTCATATCGGCCGAAGAAACGGCCTCGGAATAGATCGTATGGTAGTTGGTGATCCGGCTGTCGTTCGCCCCGGCCACGATCCCGGCAGACGAGGCGCTGGCGCTCGTGGAGTCATCGACCCGGGCCGCACCGATCAGCTCGACCATCCCCTGTTCGGTGGCCGATGTGGCCGATGCGACGGCCGACAGCGAACCCTGATTCGTGATGATCTCGGTGGCGCCCGGCGTCGCGGACGAGGCTCCCGTCAGCGTATCCCCAAGGATGCCCACCGCAACGGACGTCGCCGAGGTCGTAGCGTCGCCGAACGCCAGCGTCTCCACAGGCACTTCGACGGCGCTGATCCGGGCCTCTTTGACGAGGGTCTGCGAGGTGGCTCTGGCGTCCAGCACGCCGGTGCTTTCGATGTGGTCCGGACCGGCGCCGCCCTCGATCCCAATGGCCTGCGAGGTCGAGGCCGTTGCGAAGTCCGTCGCCCCGATGTCGATCTGCAGGATCACCTCCATGATCTCGGCGTGGGATAGGGCGGTCGGGAAGATCGAGGCCAGGTTCAGCAGCAGGTCGGCTCCATCTCCGCCCGAGAGGCCCTTGGTCGAAGACGCCGCCGTCGTACCCCCCAGCCGAAACGGCACATACGGCGCATTCATCGTCGAGGACGCGTTTGCCGTGATGTTCGCGGCAGCGGCGATGGAGTCGTTCCCGGCAAGGCCGTCGATGCCCACCGCCGACGTCGTTACGTCCTGGTCGGACGCCGTATCGAGGATCGCGCTGACGTCCAGAGGCTGTGTGTTCAGGAGAATGTCGTTCCCGGCCGTCCCGACAATTCCCGTACGCTTGTCATCAATGCCGGCCGCATCAGCACATACCTGGGAACCAAGAAGCAGCAGAGGGACGAGAACGCACAGAACCTGCACAACGGATAGGGCACGCATTCGTCTCGACACCATATTTTCACCCCTTCCAAAATCAGAGTCTCACACCTCACAGGATATAATGTACCGCAAATGGTGCGGCGAGTCAAGCGAATCCGATGGACGCGATTACCCGTTCTGCGATGCGGCTTACGAACCACGTTCCTTGCACTGAAGACGCAGCCTCTACGGCCTTCGACGGGCTACGGCAACGGGAGCCAGAATGTCCCATGACGTTTCAAAACGGGACAACTCACACTTCTCAACTGAAATCAGGACCGAACGAGGATGCTGACCGAACCAGCGCGGCCGTATCGAAGGTGAACGGACAACCATTCCGGAACCCTGGTTTGTAAGTGCTTCTGGAAAAACGGTTAACGATTGACATTGCAGGGCTTGGGATGCTGGCCGAAGCCGCGCTGAAGGCGAAACGAATCGCTTCGTGGCGCGCTTGTTGCGCGCTCTACGGCTTGGGGGTGGTCCACCTCAGTAGTTGTGTGGCGTGTTCAGTCGTTACCTTCTCCATCGATGGCAGAGTGATTTGCAGCGTTCCAGGGTCTCTTGGAACGACCGATGTCCCGATCGATTCACGTCGCGATCATGGCTGCCGATGGTGGTCTGGACGACAGCGGATCCCCCTCTGTCGCCGGACGTCAGGATAGGCGTCCATATCGCTCATGGTCAGTTGTCTGATAGCCAGTTGAGCAATGCCACCCGGCCAGACGAATGGCGCGCCGCCATGGCAGTGGACGAGGTTCGATTTGGCCGGGCCCACATCGGGGTCACACGGGTTCGTCGTCACGATCGAACGAATCAGGAGGATCGACACCAGATCTGTCAGCAGGATTGTCGTACTCCCGTGGCATGCCTTTCGTCTCGCATTGTGTGTCAGGGATGCGCGCTTTCCCCATGCTATGGCTTCTTGTCGAGATGTATGATGCGATGTTCATACTCGCCCGGGATCGTCAGTTTTAGGCCGGCGGCATCGGAGGTTGCCGCGGAGCGGGCCAACTCACGGCCGGTCGCCGGGTCGATCCATCGAATTGCCCATGCGCCGGACGGCATATCCAGAACCAGCTTATCGGCGCTGGTCCCGCCGATCAATTGCACCACACAGTGGCCGTTGGGTTCGGCCAGGACGTTGGCCCCGGCTCCGGAGGGGAGTTCCGTCACGAGACCCGGCTCCGGGTGCATCCGCCAGAACGGCACCTGGGCGATGAAGCGTCCCAGACGACCGATGGCCTCGTGCTGAAACTGGCTGATAGACGCGGGGTGATTGCCCGCCAGCCGGTGGAACCGGCCCGTTGCGGCGCCGCCGACGAACCGGCCCCACAACGCCATGTCGCCACCGTCCGGGCCGCGCGTGTAGTCTTTCGAGACGACCAGCGGACGCCGCGTCCCCGCCTCGGCCATGGCCCGGCGGTATTCGAGTATCCGCCTGCCGCCGCCCAGGGCCTGGTCCCGAGGACTGCGGAACTCGTGGCCGGAGACGCCTTGGGCGATATCCACGTAGTCGTACCGTCGATCGGTGCACAGGGTCAGCGGGCTGAAATCGTGTT
>CAZSXM010000099.1:0-10386 GCA_964610435.1 uncultured Pirellulales bacterium
AGTGTTGAGGAGGAAACGGTTTATTGAATGGCGGCGTTTTGCCGCTTCTTTTTCTTTTTGGCATGATCTACGATGGTATTCGAAGACGAGCCTCAGACGACACAGTGCAAGTCTCCATAATGGAGCTTCAAAGCGAAGCCTGAACCAAGTTCAAAGTGACGCGCTGAATCCCCGCGTTGAGCGTATCCGAGACGAAGGTGTTCGACTCACAAGTCGAGGCCAAGAAACAGCTTGAAGACTGGCTACAGTAGCTTGGATACTCTCAATGTCAGCAACTGCACCAGCACGGGCTGTTTGTACCGATAGATGTCCGGGATATCCAGGACGAGAATCTGTTTCTGCATGTAAATCAAGGGAAAGCGCTTAGCAATCTCCGCGCGCTGCTTCTCTTCCATGACAATGATCACGTGAGCCTGGCCGAGCTATGACTGTGTAACAGGCGTGTCGCTATACAGACCGGCAGATGCGGTCTGGAATCTTCTAGAGAAGAGTTGTGCAGCTGTCTTGCTTCTGTTCTCGCCCTGGTTGCAGATGAAAAGAATGTTCATGTAGAGACATGAAGCCTGCCGGTATTTAAGCCTTACGCTATTCAGGCAACCCCAGCCCAAAATCGAGGCTGAGGTTGCCCGGTTGAGGCGATCCAGGGGTGAAGAAAATGAGACGATGTGCTGTGTGCGGTAGACGCAAATTCGAAAGTGAACTGATCGGCAGGTTGTGCAGCCGGTGCGATCATATACAGGGTGATGTAATCGCTGACCTGCAGGCTGAGCATGAGAATGCGGTGTGAGGTGGTGTGGATGAAACGAGATGAAGTGCGAAAGGCTGCACGCGATGCATTCGACCAATTGGTCCAAGATATTGAGGCAGGCAAGAGTGACACCTTGACGGCGTATTTGAAGGCGATGGGCAGATTCCATCACTACAGCGTAGGCAATGCAATACTGATCCAGTTGCAGAAGTCCGGGGCGACATACGTGGCTGGTTTTCGCGCGTGGCAAAGACTGGGCCGGCATGTAAAGAAGGGCGAGCACGGCATTGCGATTATGGCGCCGGTGGTGTGGCGCAGGAAAGGCCAGCAAGACGCCAGCGAGAAGGGGGAGGATAGAGGCGACGAGACGGTTTCCACCTTCAAAACAGCGTATGTCTTTGACGTCAGCCAGACGGATGGAAAACCGCTTCCAGAGTTTGCTCGGGCCCGAGGGGATCCGGGAGCATGCCTGGAGAGGCTGGAGCGCTTTGTTGCAGACAAAGGCATCAAGCTCGAACGCGCCGACCTTGGAATAGCTGAAGGGGTATCGATCGGCGGCACCATTCTGCTGAAGACAAGTCTTGCCCCGGCTGAGGAGTTCTCGGTTCTGGTGCATGAGACGAGCCACGAAATTCTCCACCAGGACCCTGGCAGCTGGCCCAAGGAAAAGACGGTCCGGGAGGCCGAAGCAGAGGCTGTCGCGTACGTTGTGTGCCAGGGGATTGGACTGGACGTGAACACGGCCAGCAGTGACTACATCCAGTTGTATGACGGCGACAAGAAGACGTTGATGCAGTCGCTGGAAAGGATTCAGCGGACAGCAGCAGAGATATTGGAGGCGGTTGCGGATGACGAGCCCTGTGTGGATGCGACCGGCCGCTCGGCGGCAGCGGCGTAGGGGGGGCGTAGGGACTGGTGCAAAGGTGTCGTCTGGCAGCTACGGACTTTGACCTGCCTGGTTCTCAGCGATCAGATGCATTGGGGCTGTCGGTTGGGGGCCGCTTAACCTCTCGGCAGAGAATGCGTCTTTCACCAAGTAGATCTCCGCCGGTGAAGAGTTGGAAACGATATTCATCTGGGTGAGGGAAGACGATACCGTGGAGGTCCATGGCCAGGGTGACGATTTGTTTGACGTCTGTGAACTGCACGGTACCTGTCTTTTCAAAGATGACCTTTTCGTCCTGCTGGGCGTCAACAAGCCTTACTTGAAGCTCCGTCGTGCCGTGACCATTAGCCAGTTCGCAGAAGAAGACGATTTGCGGATGCCGGGCCGGAAATTTGGAGGCGTTGATCACTTGGACGATGTCGATGATACTCGGCACGCCAGAGACCTTGTCAAAGATGACTCGATTGCAAGTGATGGCGGATAACAGTAGGGGTTGTATGTTTGTCATTGGGCTGGCGCTCCTGCATTCTCCAGGGTATTGAGTTTCTGCCGCATCAACCTGCCGGGCTTGAACACGGCTTTGCGCTTCGCCGGCACCTCTACCTTCTCCAGGGTCTTGGGATTCTGCGCTGTCCGGGCTGGCGTGGTTTTCGTCTCGAATACCCCGAAGTCACGGAACTCGAGGCGGTTGCCCTTGGCAAGTTCAGCGATGATTTCGTCGAAGAATTGTTGGATCACACGCTTGGCGAGTCTTTGTCTCGTGCCGGTGCTCTCGGCGATGCGGTCGACCATGTCTTTCTTTGTGGTTGCCATGGCAAGCCCCCGGAGAACCAATCCATATGTGTCAGTTGGAAACCAGAAGCGAGTGTATAGGCAGAGTGCACGGTAAGCAAGTGCCCGGTCGCAGCCCAAAAGCGCTTCGACAGGGCGCCGGCGATTGCAGATGTTCAACTGGCAAGTCTTCGCGCGTTTCGTCGGGGCGTTTATGTCAGGACCTGGCTGGGCGAACCCGGAGCGTTCGAGAACGATCGGTACAAGGACGACCCGTTCCCCACCAGTCACAGTTTCGAATCTTCGCCCGAATTTGGCTGCAGTCTGGTACGACCGGCGTTTCCACGGGCTTGTGCACGTTGCTCATCTCCTCGGACCCGGCACGAAAGCCGGTGTCGGCCGTGACCGCGCCGGGTCTTCGGTTCGTGCCTGCGAATGTGGCCTAAACAGCGACACCTGGAAGGGCGAATGGAGCCGCCACTCACGGTATGAACGGCGACGAAGGGCTTCGCAGCCGCTCCTTACGTCGCTTTCCCGACTGGACTCCCGGACTTTGCCCGGAGGTTTTGCTAACACGACATATAGGATTATAGCGGGGTTCGGCAAGGGATGAGGCGGGGCAGGGTGAGAAGCGGAGAGGGGCGGAGACATGCGGCGCAGTGAGCGTGGGCCAGGCGCCCTTATGGGTTTTCCATCCGAACGGCGAACTGGATGATCCACAAACGATTGACCTGGGGGCCGGAATCGGGAACGATCGCCTCGAGCCGGCCGTTGCCATCGAGATCGTACAGCACCATTCGGTCGTCCATGGGATGGCCGTAGTCAATCGGCAGCAGCGCATTGGGCCGATAGCGGCCGTCGACCCACTCGAACAGGAGCAACGCCCCGCGATCGCCACGATTGGCCGGCGTCAGAATCCCATCTTTCCGGACTCTTTTCGACGCACCCCTGCCCGCCCGGCTCTCAGCGACGTCAACGGCCGCCCAAGCCGAAGATCGACCCGTATCGCGATCGGATCGCCGAGATTCTGGAAGCGGACAAGCTGGTTCACAAGAAGCAGCGTCACACGGCCAAGCGGACCGTCGATGGAAAGACGAGTACCGAATGTCGCTATTCCATCAGTTCCCATTCGGGACGCCAATCGCAGAAGTTGGCCGCCCTGATCCACAATCAATGGCGCGCGGAGAACGAACTGCATTGGACGCTGGATGTGAGCTTCGACGAGGACCAGTGCCGCGTACGAATCCAAAACGCGGCGGAGAATATCGCTCGAATTCAGCAGATCAGCCTGATCCTGTTGAAGAAGGAAACCACCTGCAAGCTCGGCATCAAGAGCAAAAGGGCCAAGGCCGGCTACGACAGGGACTACCTCCTGACCCTACTGGGCTTCAGAGCCAACCACGATACCAAGTCGCCTTAACCCATTTCATGCGATTGACCTGGGGGCTGTGGTTGACAGACGTCCATCGCCTGTTCTATGATTTCAGGCTGTTGCACCAGACGCTGCAAACAGAGAACGAAATCTTATTGTTCGGGGGTTCCCTCATGTCGATACGGAAGTCTTCTGCACTGTTGATGCCCTGCACCGTCCTCATCTTCGTTGCGCCACTCGTGCCACGAGTCTGCGCCTCCACTCACGTTCAAGAAGGAGAGATGGCCGGCTACCTGCTCATTCCGCATGAGAGAGTCCCGGAGACATATAACGGCGGGTTTTCCATGTACGTGGCCGCCTGGCCGTTGCTGAAGGAATATCCGGGGAATCGTTTCCAAACCGGTCTGCCCGGAACCTGGATGCACGCGCAGAATGATCGCCCCAGCCCTATTGAGAGGATGTACTCCGATATTGAGGGCGGTTTTGGGCTGGTGGCGTGACACACGGTTCGCCACGGAAACGCCGAAGTTCATCATGGGCGGGGTGGCTCTGAATTTCTCCGCGTGGGCCAATGGACCCGGGGCCGGCAAGGGACGGGACTGGAACAAGCCGCAGGGCAAGTACGGTGTGACGCAACTCAGCCCGTGGGTTGTGTGGCCGCCCGATGGCCTGAATCTGAAACAGGGCACCTGCGGCGAGCTTTTCGGCTATGGGTATCTGCCGCTCCCGCTGACCGAACCAAAATCCACCACGGCCGGGAAGGACGTTCCCACCGGGAATAACTGCTGGACCCTGTTTCTGAACACGGAAAACTTCAAAGGCCCGGTTGCGTTCTTTACCCCCTATTTCTTTTCGCGTGCGTCCGTGGACGACCCTCGTCTGGCCGGCATGTTTCTCGACAGCCGTCCGTCGAACCCCAACCGAGCCATTCAGATGGAAACACAGCACGTTCCCAGCGTCCAGACGACAGGCAAGAAGGGGGAGACCTATGCGCGAGTCGCTCCGACCCGGTTCCCCCGAGGGCCGGAGGGTAACTCGGCGGTTGTGCATCAGGCTGCCGTGTACAGCAAGAAGGCTCTCTGGGATGCCGTCAAGGCCTGGTTTGAGGGGGGCTCTCCGGCCAGCGGCAAGATCGATTCGTCGGCGGCTACGCTGTACGAGTTTCCCGGGAGAGGGGGGGCGACCTGGAGGATTTACGGGGACTCGACGCCAAGAGAGGAACGGACGCGCATCGTGTGGGATTCCTTCGCCACCCCCTTCGCGCCCGATCCAGCGACGTTTGGGTACCAGTGGGCCAAAGATGTCGTGACAAAGACCGATACTAAAGATGGTCCGCTGGTGACGCTGCCTGAATACTACCGTCTGACAAAAGACGACAATGGACAAGACAAGTGGGTCCCGGTGCGGCCGGAAGACGTTCCTGTCGAGACGGGACTGGCCCAGGTCAGCTTCGACCGGCCGTCCGGGCCGCCCCTCGAGCCCTATGTGACTCCCGATGATCCCGAGAGTTGCTGGAAGAAGCCCGGTCCGGTAGCCGGACCTTTCCAGGCACATCTGGGGGACGGCAGCGTTG
This sequence comes from uncultured Pirellulales bacterium, assembly GCA_964610435.1. Classification (GTDB taxonomy): domain Bacteria; phylum Planctomycetota; class Phycisphaerae; order Sedimentisphaerales; family Anaerobacaceae; genus Anaerobaca. Next base: position 5,351 of record CAZSXM010000099.1, read on the forward strand.
TGACATACTACTGGTATCGCTTCGCCGATCAGCCTGCATTGCTCAATGCCGATTTGACGGCTGAAGAGCGGGAGGAAATGCAGGTGAAAGTGGAAAGACTTCACCGGAAATGGACAAAGGACCGAGAGTACTTGGCACCTCCCAAGATCGGAGAATTGGCGGATCTTGATCCGGCCTTGATTGTCACTCCGCCGGCAGGCTTGGAGGTGGGGTATGTGCCCATCGCTACGCGACAGGCAGCGAAGGAATAGCCCGGGTCGGGCCAGTGTCGCTCGCGGTCTTGGCCAAAGGATGGGTCGCCTTGAACCAGCCTGTTCTATCGTCGGCGCGAATCAGCGTGTGTTTTCGGCAAGGGTCCATAAGATGATTGTTGCGGCTCGATATCTCCTGTTCGTGCCTGGAAATCGGCATGTAACAGGGACCCACGTCGGCACCGAACTTGGACCCACCCACGGCATACTATCCTCCTCTATATCATACCGTTATAGAGAGCATTGCCTTGCTGGTTTGTTCTTCTTCACGGATTTGCGAAGGCGGTAGCTCTCGCCGTGCATCTCGATGATATGGCAATGATGGGTTAGGCGATCCAACAGAGCGGCGGTCATGCGATTGCCCTGGAAGATTGTGTGCTTTTGGCCCAGGTGCATGAAATGATTGCGTGCCCCGACGTCTTCCGTTCGTGCTGGTGGATTCGGCCTGACCGGGGGCACCTGGAGGAACGATCGGAACCGCCACCCAAGGCATGAACGGCAAACAAGGGTTCCGCAGCCGCTCCAGGGTCGCTTTCCCTGCAGAACTCCCGGACTCTGCCCAGAGGTTCTCTAAGTGGGTGAAGGCAAGAATGGAGCGCATCATGAACGAACTGAATCAGAAGATGCTCTGTGACCGAATACCATAACGATCAAAAGCCCGGAACACGGCACTAAGCGTCCGCTTGTCCTTTGGGACCATAGAAGCCCATTCAGGGAGAATATAAAGCAATTCGTGCGGAGGCGCTGGCTGATCACCGAAGTAGTGCCAGCCATAGTTTGTGAGTGCCAAGAAAAACTCTTGCGATGGTTTTTCTTCTGTTGGCTTTGGCCCCCGCTGCGAAAGCTGCAACACATCTGCCAACCAGGAAGGGAATGTCTCTGATTGCCTTTTCGTTAGTGGTAGATTCACATCAATGGCAATGAGATAAGGGAAGCCATCCATGGGCTTTTTCAAAGCTCTCCGATACAGTACATCGATATCAGCTTTCAGGCGGGAGAAATCCGTGACATCCCCTGGCTCATGCAAGACTCCGGGCCGGTGCCGGCTTTTGGCTTCAACGATGATCGTCTCCCCAGACTCTAGGAGAAAGGCCGTAAACTCGGCGTGCGTTTCGTTCGATTCGAGCCAAGAAATCTTGAATCCTGCGCGCACCATGGACGCTGCTATTGCGATCTCATAACGGATACCCTGAAATTGGTGGAGATCTCGCAGGCGGGTCAGTATTTCGTTTGCCAATTGTCCGACAAGACAAAGGCGATAGAGGTCGTCGGCGAGAGTTATGAGAGCCTGAAGACTCCCTGTGGGTGATACACCCACCACAAGATTGGGGTCTGAATCAGCGGGGATTGCGAGATCCTTCTCGATTGATACAGCATGTCTCCATTGCATAATGATGTGCCGTTTACCCAATGGCAGCTGTCGCTGATCCTTGACCCAGTCAGCTCCCAGCAAGTATCCCAGGTGCCAGATGAGAAAATCGTCGTGGGTCTCTTCGATTGGCCGCTCGAACACCTTGCCGCCGACCCCCCGAACGCGCTTGCCATTGAAGATACATGAAGGGGCTTCCGGGCCAGCGTATAGGTGTTTCTTAGCCTTTTCACGACATTCTAGGACTCTCGCAGGGCTCCAATTCCTGTGCTCGCTCATGCCAATGTCCCCACGCTGCTATGGCCGATTCAGATGGTTTCCATCCAGTATGATTTTTCGGATGAATCCGCAAGAAACTTGACCGAAACGCAGGCGAGGGGAGGACAATGATTTGACCTATCGCATAGGCAGAAGAGACGCTCGTGCCTGGAGGAGAGTCCGAGCTAAGCATTTAAAACTTTAGCCTTCTCAGGCACGGGCTTCGGGATACTGAAGTGACCTGGGTCCAGTCGCCGTTCCTGGCGTCACTTTCCCGACTGGACTCCCAGACTTTGCCCAGAGGTGTTGGTAGCACGACATATAGGATTCAAGCGGGGTTCGGCAACACAAGAGGCGGGGCGGGGGGAGGAACGAAGAGGGGCGGAGGCATGCGGCACAGTGAGCGTGGGCCAGGCGCCCTTATGGGTTTTCCATCCGAACGGCGAACTGGATGATCCACAAACGATTGACCTGGGGGCCGGAATCGGGAACGATCGCCTCGAGCCGGCCGTTGCCATCGAGATCGTACAGCACCATTCGGTCGTCCATGGGATGGCCGTAGTCAATCGGCAGCAGCGCATTGGGCCGATAGCGGCCGTCGACCCACTCGAACAGGAGCAACGCCCCGCGATCGCCACGATTGGCCGGCGCCAGAATCCCATCGCGCGGGCCGTCATAGTGCAGGGCCTTGACGTTCCACAGATGGTTGGCCTGAACGCCCGGGGCGATCTGGGGCAAAGGAATATCGTGCCGCCGCCAGTCGGCCGAGAATTCATACCAGCTCAGCACCTCGGTGCCTCGGCCGGCGACGACGAGGTCTCTTCCGTGGCCGTCGCCGCTGAAGTTGCCCCAATCCACCTGGAGCGGGTGGCCGAGCGTGCGGTCGATGGTGTGGAGCGTCCATGGTGCGGTGACGTCCTGCGACGGTTCGAGCCAGAACAGTCCCGGCCGGGTGCCGGGGTTTCGACGGGGCATGTTGCGCGCGGTGAACACGACGTCGGTGGCCCGCCCGTTGCCACTCAGGTCGGCTCGCCCGGGCGCCACCCACCAGGCGCCCTCGTGGGTGGCCATGACGTGATCGGTCCACTGGTTGGGGTCGAGCGGATCGGGGCCGGTCAGCTTGAGCCAGTGGACGCCGCCTCGGCCGGGCGCATCGCCCTCCCACGTGTAGATCAGATCGTCACGACCGTCGCCGTCGATGTCGGCCACCAGCGATGCCTGCAGGTAGGGCCGGCCGGTCAGCAGACGGACGGTGTCCCACGGGCCGCGGGGGTCGCCCTGGGCCTTGTGCAGGTAGATCGCGCCGTTGGGCTGGTCCAGCGAAATGGCTTCGAGCCGGCCGTTGCCACTGAAGTCGCCCAGATCGTTTCCTTCAATCTCACCGGGCCGGTCGGGAATCGCAAAGATCGTGTGCCGCGTCCAGTCCCACGGGGTCTCGCCCTGCTCGAACCAGAACACGACGCCGCCTTTGCCATTGGACGCGAGCAGGTCCACCCGGCCGTTGCCATTGATATCGCCGAGCGCCACCCCGTCGCAGTCCATGCATTCCAGCCCGATGCGCCGCTGAATCGCCACTTGGAAGCCGTCGCCCGACCCGGGGCCGGCGCCAGCGGCGGAGAGCATGGCAACACATGCCATCACCGACACCAAACGATTCGATCTCATCCGGGATTTTCCATTTAACATCATGATAAGTACTCCTGCACGCCACATTGCCAGTAATACCACAATCGGGACGGCGACTGCAACGCTCATGGCTGTCAACACGGTCAGAACCTCTAACAGAAGGCTTCACAACACACCAATCTGCGGGAAATCCCATCTTTCCGGACTCTTTTCGACGCACCCGTACCCGCCCGGCTATCAGCGACGTCAACGGCCGCCCAAGCCGAAGATCGACCCGTATCGAGATCGGATCGCCGAGATTCTGGAAGCGGACAAGCTGGTTCACAAGAAGCAGCGTCACACGGCCAAGCGGACCGTCGATGGAAAGACGAGTACCGAATGTCGCTATTCCATCAGTTCCCATTCGGGACGCCAATCGCAGAAGTTGGCCGCCCTGATCCACAATCAATGGCGCGCGGAGAACGAACTGCATTGGACGCTGGATGTGAGCTTCGACGAGGACCAGTGCCGCGTACGAATCCAAAACGCGGCGGAGAATATCGCTCGAATTCAGCAGATCAGCCTGATCCTGTTGAAGAAGGAAACCACCTGCAAGCTCGGCATCAAGAGCAAAAGGGCCAAGGCCGGCTACGACAGGGACTACCTCCTGACCCTACTGGGCTTCAGAGCCAACCACGATACCAAGTCGCCTTAACCCATTTCATGCGATTGCCCTGGGGGTAACTGTCCCACGGAGAGTGGTGGGCAAGGGGATTCGGCGGGTCACTGCGCAGATTCGGTGCTTGAGCGTGCCTGCGCCGGGCTGATATTCATATGCCATGAGCTACTTGGGCTTCTTCTTGGTGCCAAGGCCCATTTTCTCCAAACGGGCTTGGGCCTCTTTCTTGCTCATACTGCGGACTGCTGCAATGGCGGCCAGCTGTTGCTTTCGCGGGCGGGATATCTCGCCTTCCCAGTTGTAGACGGTCTGGCCGCTGACTCCAACGAGCTTGCCGTAGTTCGCAGCAGAAAGCCCCAGACGTTCACGCTGCGAGCGGAGTCCTTTGGCGGTGAAGCGAACGCCTTCGGCGTCGGCCTTGGTCACCTGTGACGGGATATCTTTGAGAGCCTGTTGCTCCAGAAGCGCAACCGTGCGTTGCAGATCGGCTACCTGACGTTTCATCTCAGCGATATCTGTGCGGTAGCGCGCAGACATTTTCTTGAGGGTGCTGGTTTGTTCGCGAATTTCCTTGCGTGCCAGACGCAAGATCTCATCTTTCAGTACGGAAGCTACATTTGGCATGGCTTGCTCCTATCGGCCAAAGCATTGATTGTCATCAGGGGATCGGGTTGCCAAATCCGCGTACATTCATTGTAAAAGCATTGTCGCAATCTTATCAGATCTGTTGCGCGACGCAATGGATTGCTGTACACCCTTCATTGTTATCACCCGATCGGCTGCTGAATACCAGCGTCTGTATTGGGCGGGCAATCTTCTGAGGTTGTCCCGCTTGTCGTTGGAATTCGACTTGCGGCCGGATAACAGGGGACGA
>CAZSXM010000100.1:0-10206 GCA_964610435.1 uncultured Pirellulales bacterium
GCAGAACCGCCCCATGGCCGCCTAGAATCTACCTACAAACGTGCAGTGCACCCCCTGTGGGAGGGGCAGATTCTGCACCCATGGTGTACGGCCGCACGCCGGTCCCGTCCACCTGCCGCTCTGAATCGCATCCGGTGGCAAGGCGCGTTCAGTGAATCTTGTCGACGATGTATTGGGCGCTGAGGAGGACGTCGATCGCGATGACGGCGTAGAGGATGAGCCATCGCACCGACGGCAGGCGCAACTTCTGGCGCGTCATCGTGAAGATGACCATCATGGCGATCGCCGCGATCAGATGCATCTTGGCCGCCTCGACGAACAGGCGCGCGTAGCCATGGCCGAGGCCGAAGGCGGTCTGGAAGTACTGCGCCGCCAGCAGCAGCGTCGTGATCGCCAGAACGCCCAGGACCATCGCGCCGATCAGGACCCACTTGCCGTCGGAGTAGCTCGCTTCGATCAGGCCCTGGAGCCCGACGCCCGCCAGGACCGACAGGCACACCAGCGGGATGCTCAGCCACAGGATCGGGCTGATCCCCAGCCACGCAACCTGGGCGGGCGCGAGAAACGACCGGCAAAACGCCAAGGCGAAGCCGCAGACCAAAATCAGCAGGATGCCGTAGCGGCGGGACCGGAACATCATCGCCAGACCAAGGACCAGGGCCGCGACGGGGACGTGATACAGGCTGGGCAACGCCGTCGTGCGCGTGACCATCACCAACGGCGCGACGAAGCCAAACAGGTCGACCGGCTTCGGCGCCGCCTGAATGGGCGCGGCAAACAGCCGGTAGTCGGCGCCGGCGCTGACGCGAAAGAACAATATCACCGCAAGAAACGGCAGCAATGACAGCAGCAATGACACCGCGCCGCCCCGCTTTCGGCCCAGATAGGCGGCCGGCATGAACAGCCAGGGGATGCTCGCCGCCAGAAGAACGGCGGTCTCGTGGAATCGGGCCAGTGACAGCACGAACGGCCCGAAGCCGTAGACCAGCCCGGCCAGGAACGAGCCGGCGAAGCCGACCACCCAGCGCCGACTCAGGACGAAGCAGCCGACCGCCGCCAGGCAGACGCCGGCCGGCAGCAGCCACTGCCGTGGCGTGAATCCATCGAGATAAGGACGATACAGATGGACCGCGAAGGCGATGTAGAGCACGCCTGACACGGCCAGCCAGAGCAGGTTCTGCGTGCGTCGCGACACAGTCATCGGTGGGCCTCCGCCGGCTCGCCCGCCGTCGCCGGGACAGGCTGCCTTGCCCCCGAGAGATCGTTGCCTGCATCGAGAATAGGAGTTGCTCGTTTCTTCAAGACGCTACATCTATCCGTTCTTCAGGACGACCTTGCCGCTGCCGGCCGTGATCGTCCCGATTCGGTTGACCTTTTCTCCCCATCGCTGGAGGTTCCGGCCGATCGAGTCGGCGAAGTCGGCCGCGACGATCAGCACGTAGCCGATCCCCATATTGAACACGCGAAACATCTCGTCCTCCTCGACCGGCCCGGCCTTCTGGAGGAACGGGAAGATTCTCGGCCGCGGCCAGCTCGATGTCTTGAGCACCGCGTTGCAGTCCTTCGGCAGGATGCGAGGGATGTTGCCGACGAGGCCTCCACCGGTAATATGGGCCATCGCATGCACCACGCGCTTGACCTTGTATTTGGCCAGCAGTCGGACGATCGGCTGAACGTAGATTCGCGTCGGCGTCAGCAGGGTCTCGCCGACCGTGGTGCCGTCAAGCTCGTCGAGCACGTCGTTCATCCTGAGGCGGGCCTGCTTGAAACAGATGTTGCGGGCCAGCGTGTATCCGTTGCTGTGCAGCCCGCTGGAGCGCAGGCCGAGGATGACGTCGCCCGGTCGGACCTTGTTGCCTCGGATGATCTTGTGCTTCTCGACGACCCCGACGGCAAAGCCGGCGAGGTCGAAATCGCCTTTGCGATAGGTGTCGGGCATCTCGGCCGTCTCGCCGCCGATCAGGGCGCAGTCGGCCATGCGGCAGCCGGCGGCGATCCCTTTGACCAGTTCAGCCACCAGCGCCGGTTCGAGCTTGTGGAGGGCCACGTAATCGAGGAAGAACAGCGGCTCGGCCCCGATCACGAGCATGTCGTTAACGCTCATCGCCACCAGGTCGATGCCGACGGTATTGAACTTCTTCGCCCTGGCCGCCAGTTGGACCTTGCTGCCGACGCCGTCGGTACAGGCGACGAGCACGGGGTTCTTGTAGTTCTTCTTGAAGAGCTTCTCGTCGTAGTCGAGTCGAAACAGCCCGGCGAACCCGCCCGGCAACGCGATCACACGCGGTCCGAACGTACTGGCCAAGCTGGACTGGATCCGCTCGACCATCTCGTCGTTGGCGTCGATGTGGACGCCGGCTTGCTCGTAGCTGACGTACTTACTCATGGGCAGGCGAGAAGTCCTCGAACATCGTCATCTGGTAGTGCTCCATCGTGAACTTGTTCAGCGCGATGTCGATGGGGATCCGATACTTGCCGTTCCAGCAGGCGGTGCAATAGTGATCGGCCGGCAGGGCCGCACACCAGAGCATCCCTTCCAAAGACAAATACCCTACGCTGTCGACTTCGAGGAACTCCTGGATTTCGTCCAGGTTCCGATTGTTTGCCAGAAGCTCTTCCTTGGTGGGAAAGTCAATGCCATAGTAACAGGGATAACGCACGGGCGGGCAACTGACCCGCATGTGGATCTCGGTCGCCCCCGCCTCGCGCAGGGTGCGGATCTTGCCCCGCGTGGTCGTGCCGCGAACGATCGAGTCGTCCACCACCACGATGCGCTTGCCCGCAACGACCTCCTTGATGACGGCGAGCTTGAGCCTCACCGCGACCTCACGCATCCCCTGCTCGGGTGAGATGAACGTACGCCCGATGTAGTGACTGCGAACGAACCCCATGTCGAACGGGATGCCGCTTTCCTCGGCATACCCGATCGCCGACGAAGTGCCCGAATCAGGCACAGGAATCACCACATCGGCCCCGATGGGATACTCCCGGGCCAACTGACGGCCGAGCTTCTTGCGAAGTTCGTGGACATTCTCGCCGAAGACGAGGGAGTTCTGTTTGGCGAAATAGACGTGCTCGAAGATGCAGTGGGCCGGCGTGATATCGCCGCGCCGGACGAAGAAGCGGCTGTGCAGACCTTCAGCGTCAAGCCGGACGATTTCGCCGGGCTCGACTTCGCGAACATACTCGGCCCCGATCGCGTCAAAGGCGCAGGTCTCGCTGGCGACGACGTAACCTCCTTGTTCGGTCCGACCGATGCACAGCGGCTTGATGCCGTACGGATCGCGGGCGGCGCAGATATGGTCGGGAAACATGAACAGCAGCGAATAGGCGCCCTGAAGGTGGTTCAGGACGTGGCCGAGCGGATCGGGCTTGGTCTGGTGCGTGGGCTTGGCCAGCAGGTGCACGATGACCTCTGTATCGCTGGTGCACTTGAAAATGCTGCCGTATGCCTCATATTCATCGCGCAGCAGTCCGGCGTTGATCAGGTTGCCGTTGTGGGCGACCGCCACCTGGCCCCGCGAATACTCCGCCAGCATGGGCTGGCTGTTCTCAACGCTGGATGAGCCGGTTGTCGAATACCGCACGTGGCCGATCGCCATCGGATTCGCCAGCTTCTCCAAGATTCCCGACCCCGTCCGAAACACCCGTGAGACGGTACCTTGGCTCCTATAGCACTGGATAGACTCGCCGTCGCTGCTGGCGATGCCGGCCGCCTCCTGGCCGCGATGCTGAAGGCTGTGCAGGCCGAAATACGCCTTCTGGACCGCGTCGGCGTCGCCGAAAATGCCGAAGAGCCCGCACTCTTCCTTTTTCTCAGGAAAGACCTCGTTCCCATCACACTCAGATAATGGCTCAGACATGACCCTCATGCCTCTTGAGAAGAGGTTGACAATTTCAGTTCGAGAGAAACGTTCGTATCACCCGCCAAAACCCATAGTGTACCGATCTGCCGATCCCGCGTCAACCGCCGTGTCGAGAAACATCGCCCGGCCCCACTTGCGATCACGATGGCGTGCCACGTGTGCCAACACATACCCCTGTCGTGGCACGTGGCAGGCCATCCCGCAGGGGTGTCGCCCTCGCCAACGGCCACGCGCCCATACGCTGGCCTCCACGTGCATGACAAGGTGACCTGTGTTCGTGTCGCTTGTCGTTTGGCAATGTGGATTTTTGGGCGAAAAACCCAGACCGCCAAGTGCCAAGTGCCAACACACACCCCTGTCGTGGCACGTGGCGGTGGCGGTGGGTCTCGTCACCGTTCGTCATCGTCCGCATCCGGCAGATGCCCTGCCAGGATTGGCGGCATGGGCTCAAGCCCATCCTGCAGGCTTCAGACCAATGGTGTCACGCCGGGGATGGCGACCGGGCCGACGGGAAGGTCGCCGAGTTCGTACCTCGGCGGGGTCAGGTCGAGCTTGGAGCCCTTCATCGCCCAGTCCCACTTCATGGCCCGCCCGGTGTACGCGCTCATCCGGCCGAGGATCGCGGTCATCGTGCTCTCGGCTACCGCCTTGCCCTCGTTCAGAGGCCGGCCGTCCCGAATGCTGCGGATCAGGTCGGCGTGCTCCTGCTCGTATGGATTCGGCGTCGGACCCTGGTATTTGTAGGCCCTGGCCCCCTGGATCGCCCCTTCGGTCGCGATGCCGTTGGCGCCGACGATGCGCTCGCCGATGCGGTCGGTGCAGCCGGCGATCTGACGGGCCATGCTCAGGATGCGGGCGCCGTTGGGATACTCGAATTCGACGGCGAAGTGGTCGTAGATGTTGCCGAACTCCGGCTCGATGCGCACCTCGCGGCCGCCCATGCCCATCGCCATCACCGGATGCGTCCCCATCGCCCAGTTGATCACGTCGAGGTTGTGGACGTGCTGCTCGACGATGTGGTCGCCGGAGAGCCACGTGTAGTAGTACCAGTTGCGGCACTGGGTCTCCATGTCGGTCCACTGCGGCTGCCGCTCGGTGTAGAATCCCCACTGCCGGACCCAGCCCTGGACCCAGTAGCACTGGCCCGCGACGAGCTCGCCGATCTCGCCGTTGTGGACACGCTTGATCACTTCGACGTACTTCGGGTCGTGGCGGCGTTGCGTGCCGGCGCCGATGGCCAGCCCCTTCTGCCTGGCCAACTCCGATGACGCCAGGACCGAACGGATGCCCGCCGGGTCCACAGCGACGGGCTTCTCCATGAACACGTGTTTGCCCGCTTCGATGGCCGCCTTGAGGTGTATGGGGCGAAAATGCGGCGACGTGGCGAGGATGACGAGGTCCACGCCGCTGTGGATGACCTTCCTATACGCCTCGAAGCCCGTGAAACACGTCTCCGGCGTGACCTTCACCTTGTCGGCGTGGGTCCAGGGCGCCGAGGAACTCCAGTCCTTCTCGCCGTTGGTCTTGATCGTCTTGAGGCAGGTATCGATGCGGTCCTGGAACAGATCGCCGAGGGCCACGATCTCCACGTTGGGCGCCGCATCGACGCAATTGCGGACCGCCCCCATGCCCCGGCTGCCGCAGCCGATCAGGCCGACGCGGATCGTATCGGACCCGGCGGCAAAGAGCCGCCCGCCCCCCAGCCCCATCGCAGCCGCCGAGAGGGCCGCACCCTGCATGAACCTGCGCCGCGAAATCGACTCGCCCGACCCGTGTGTGTTCTGCCGTACCATGTTCGTCTCCTCGTCCAGAAGTCCGGATGATCCGCGTGCATCGCGCTGCACCTCGGTGTCCACCAGTCTGCCCTCTTCTCAGAAGAAGGTCAAGGCCCTGCAAGAAGCCGGTTCAACAAGGGGATGAACCTGCGGATGGCGTTGCCGCGATGGCTGATGGCGTTCTTCTCGTCGTCGGGCAGTTGGGCCACCGTCCTGCCGAGGGCCCCGACGAAGAAGACCGGGTCGTAGCCAAAACCGTTCTCCCCGGCCGGCGTATCGACGATGAGCCCTTCGACCTGGCCCTGCGTCTCGACGAGCACTCGCTCGGGACTGGCCAGACAGAGGTGGCAGACGAATCGCGCCGTCCGCTTCTCGGGCGGAACCCCTTCCAGCAGCCTCAGGAGCTTGGCGATATTCCGCCGGTCGATCTCCCGGCGGTCGGCCCCCGGCCCGGCGTCGCCCGAGAACCGCGACGACTGGACGCCCGGACCGCCGCCCAGCGCATCGACCACCAGACCCGAATCGTCGGCCAGCGTCCAGAGCCCCGTCGCACCGGCGTATTCGGTCGCCTTCTTGCGGGCGTTCTCAGCAAACGTCGCACCGTCCTCCTCGACCTCGTCGACGCCGGGAAAATCGGATAGCGTCTGCCACGCCACCGCCCCGCCCAACATCGCCCGCAACTCCCGAACCTTCCCCGCATTCGTCGTCGCCACCAGAATCGTATGCCTGGACTCACTCACAGTTGGCATTCCTTCGTGAAGGCGCGTCTGGATGACGACACGCACTCACGTCGATTTCAGTCGTTCGATTTCCGCCGCGATCTCTTCGATCACCTCAGGATTGTGAATCACCTTCTTGTCGCCCTCTTTGACCGATATAACGTAGAAGACACCCCCTCCGAACTCCCGTGTGAACTTCTCGTGCGTCTTCTTCTGAAAATCCCGCTCGTTGATGATCTGAGCTATGTACGCATATCCAGCAGGCTTTATCTGGAGACCGATGTATTTGTTCTCGATTTTGATGAAGAAGTCTACGTTGTACAGCCTATCCCACTGATCTGGAGCCGGTTCAACCTTGACGTTAAGAGCCCGTTCGAGTTGGCCATATATCGTCTGTATCTCCGACTGGTATCCATCATAGGTGCGGTTTATGACGAGGTTGACGATGAAGTCTACGCAGTCCTCCTCGCTCACACTGTCGATTTCTGCCTGGCAGACTTCAGTGACCTTGACGTAGAGCCTTCTCCCAAGATCTTCCAGATGTGTCCTCGGGTAAGCGCGTTCGTAATAGTAGTCTTCCCAATCTTGCACCCGCTTCGGTCCACACTTGCGTATCAACTCAGAGACGGGCCCAACCTTGGTCTTCCGCGTGAGGCCCCATCTCATGTTCGCCTGATTGAGTATCCATTCCTTAGCCACAGGTTAACCCCCGGCAAGCCGCGCGAATTTCTCCCTTTGCGCGTAATCTCGCGAACGGTCTGCATCTGCAAGACCACTCTTTATCAAGTGCGCGTTCAGGAACGTTCGATTCTGCAGGTACAGGTAGCAGAGCAGATTGTTATCTCCATCATACTTGACATCGTCAAACTTCATCGCCACCCTCTGACCCCTCGTCTTGCCCTCCAAAAAGTCGATTGCCTGTTGCCTCATCTTGGATTTGGTCTTCACGCCGAGCAGTCTCACTTGGATGCCGTCACCAAGCACGAGCCGCTCCGGGGAAAGCACTTTCTGGACGCGGTAGTATTCCTGCCTCCGTCCGCTTCGGTGGTTAATTTTCGAACCAAACTCCAGAGTTCGGGGGTCGATCTTCTTGTCGAATTGGACGGCGTCTCTGAAGACATAGGGAAGGCAAGCGACCTTCTCCTTGAAATCCGCATCAAGGGTTTCCTGAACCTTCAGTTCGAAAATGGCCCCTTCGAACAGAAGCTTCTCGCCGATACCGAGCTTGCGGCGAATCACCGGCATGAATTCGGGATTGACCTCGTAGCCGACCGAGTTACGTTCGAGGTTTCTGGCCGCCAGAGAGGCTGTCCCGCTGCCGAGGAAGGGATCGAGAACCGTGTCACCAACGAACGTGAACATCCGTATCAGGCGACGTGGAATCTCTTCGGGGAACATGGCCAGGTGGCCGTCCTGCCGTTCGCCCGGGATGTTCCAGTGGCCGGCAAAGAACGTGTTCCACTCCTCCGTCGTCATGCGAGACTTGTCTTTGATCGCCTGGCTGACCTTCGGCGCGGTCCCATGCTTCTTGAAGATCAGGATGAACTCATAATCCAGCTTCAGGATACCGTTTCTTGGATAGGGAAACGACCCCATGATCGTGGCCCCGCCGGTCGTGTTGCACGTGGTGACCTTCTGCCAGATGACCGCGCCCATGTAGTCGAAGCCGACGGTCTCGCAGAACTTGATGATCTCCGTGCGAATCGGAATGACCTTGTACCGCCCATAATACACGGACCGGGCGAACTGATCACCTACGTTCACGCACAGGCGGCACCCCTTGGCAAGTACCCTGTGGCACTCGGACCAGACGAGGTTCAGGTTGTTGATATAGGTCTCGTAGCTGTCGTCGAACCCGATCTGCCGGCCGTTGCCGTAGTCTTTGAGCTGCCAATAGGGCGGCGAGGTGACGACGAGGTGCACCGATTCGTCGGCCACCTCGGCCATGGACCGCGAGTCCCCGGTAATGATCCTGTGGTGCGTTTTCACAACGGCAATCATCCAACAAAGTCAAGATGGGATTTGCCCTGCTTATAGCGGGTCTTGCCGCATCTTTCAACCCTCGCCCGGCGGGCCGGCGTCGGAACGCGAAGGGCGGGCATCGTGCCGGCGCTAAAACGAGCTTTTTGCCTACGCACCGCCGGCGGGCCGGCCGGCTATCGAATCATGATGACCAACCTTTGTTTCGCGAGGATCAACCATGGCAACGCAAGTGGATACCAAGATCGCTGAGACGCAGATTCATCACCTCATGGACGACTGGGCGCGGGCCGCCCGCGACAGGGACATCGACGGGCTCATGGCCTGCTATACGCCGGACGTCGTGTCGTTCGATATGATCCCTCCGCTGCAATACGTGGGGGCCGAGGCATACCGCAAGAACTGGCAGATGGGGTTCGAGATGTGCCAGGAGCCGGGCGACTTCGAGACGCGCGACGAGACGCTCGCCGTGGGCGCCGACGTGGCCTTCTGCCACCGGCTCAACCGGATGAGCGGGACCGACAAGGACGGCAACGCGTTCGACTGCTGGGTGCGCTGGACGCAATGCTTCCGGAAGATCGACGGCAGGTGGCTCATCACACACGAACATATCTCGGTTCCGATCGACATGGAGACCAACGAAGGGCTGATGAATCTCAAGCCCTGAGAGGGTCCAATGCGACTGGCTCAAGGCCAAGTACGGCCTGTCGTGGCAGGTGCTCCCTGCCATCTTGGGGGAACTGCTAAACGATCCTGACCGCGAGAGATCGGAACGGGTCATGGAGGCCATGCTGCAACTGGTCAAACTGGGCATAGCGGCTCTGAGGGGAGCTTATACGAAGAGGGAACCTGAAAACCCGTATCTGGGAGAATACCCATGGCTGCAATGAGAACCCATCCCGTTGAAGAGGCGACGGATCGCGTGTTGCTGATCACACGCGTCTTCGATGCGCCGCGAAGCCAGGTCTTTGAGGCCTGGACCGAGCCCGAACACGTGGTCCAGTGGTGGGGTCCGAAAGACTTCACGTGCCCGGTGTGCAAGATCGATCTCCGCCCCGGCGGAGCCTACCTCAACTGCATGCGCAACCCCGACGGCCAGGACTTCTGGTCGCAGGGCGTCTATCGCGAGGTCGTGGTGCCCGAGCGGATCGTCTGCACCGATACCTTTGCCGACGAGCAGGGCAACCCGGTCTCGCCTGAGCATTACGGCATGAGCGCCGACTGGCCGGTCGAAGCGGTGCTCGCGGCGACCTTCACCAGCCAGCAGGGCAAGACGATGCTCACTCTGGAGCATTCGCCCATTCCGCCGGGCCGGCAGCGCGATATGTGCCGCCAGGGCTGGAACGAGTCGCTGGACAAACTCGCCGACTACCTCCTGTAGTACTTGTACAGGGAGCGAAAGGCGAAGTGGAGCAGGTGTTTTTCAACGACTGGCACGTGTAACGGACGATCAGGTGCACGGCGCTGTACGGGCGGGCGGAGGCTGTTGACGTGGCGTCGAATGACGTTTGGCCTGCCACGTGCCATCGGCAGGGGTGCGTGTTGGCACGTGGCACGCCGTCGCGGGTAGGGCGAGCGTCCCGCTCGCCTCGTGCCGTGCGGGGACGCACAACCCATGGTGATCGCGACGTCCGCCAGAAGTGGATCGCCCCTGCGGGCGCTGGACGCCGGCAGTGCCAGTGCCACCGCCAGGCCTGTGTGTTGGCACGTGGCACTGGCACTGACTCAGGCATATCAGACACAGCCCAAAGACAACCTCTTCTCCTGACACGCAGGTGTATGTGAAGATTCCCTGGTATGGGGGGGAGGGGCAGGGCAATCGCATGTATGGCTATGGGGGTGTGACTTGTGTGTGTCTGTTTATGA
>CAZSXM010000101.1:0-9857 GCA_964610435.1 uncultured Pirellulales bacterium
ATGCCGCTCGCGATGTCTCTTCTATATCCGTGTTGCGCTTACCATGTGAATTCGCCAAGTCTGTGTGGTCGCGCCCCGCCTACGCCAACTCACCGTGTAGTTGCCGAAGCCACGAATAGCGAACAGGGTTCTTCGATCTTCTTCGACACTGCCCCAATCATGCCCAGGTTCTGATCGCCCCCCTAAGAGCATGTGTCCACCTGCATCAGCCGCTATGGTTCCACGGAGACGATCATATCGAACCACTGACCATATCGTCTGTCATCAAGCGTGATATCGAAGGCGACGATGTACACGCCCGGCTTCAGATCGGCAGACATCTTCAGCCGCAGCGGAAATGATCCGGCCGAATACGGGGCTATCGTCGCTTCGAGAACGCCGGACTCAACGTCGATTCCCGGCGGAGCATCCGTTCGAATCGAGTGTTGTTGCGTCCGCGATAGGAAACTGCGGATGTGCAACGTCACCTCGACTCCCTCCCCAGCTCTCGCTGAGACCCGATAGGGCTCGGCCCGCACCCAGTATGGATCGAACATGTATCGGTAGTCTTCCTCGGCACTGAGACCCACGTAAGCATCGCGTATCTCGTGGGCCCAGGCAACGAAACGTTCAATCATCTGCTGCGGTCGATCGATGACATAGGAATGGCCTCCGACGATCAGATCGGGCTGCAATTTCTGGAGGAACCGAGCTCCGTGCATATAACCCTCCTCGAAGATGGCGCTGTTCCGGGCAACCACTGCCTCGTGGCCGGTCTGCGTCGGATCGTCCGGGTCGCCGAAGATATTGTCGCCTGTGAAGGCCACCTTGCGGCCGTCAATCTCGCCGTGCAGGCACAGGGCGAACTCGGTCTGGCCGGGCATCCAGTCCACAGTAAACTGGTGGCCTTCCCACTCGAAAGTCTCTCCTGGTCGCAGCGCACGATCCACCCGCACACCTGTCATCGGCGAGCCGTCCGGGTTCTTATGACCATACGCCTGTACGAGGGCGGCGTAGTCGAACCGCTCGGGACGCTCCATCTTGTCCACCATGTTCTCGAGCGCCCAGATGGGCGCGTCCCATTTCCGACGGAGGTGCGGCGCCTGGAGGAAATGGTCGCCGTGCATGTGGGTGATGATGATGGCATCGATGGCCTTGAGTCCGAAGTGCTCCTGCAGACCATCCAGCACGGTGTCGAGGAACTGCTCGTCCAGCAGCCCGCAATCGACGACCAGAGCCCGACCGCTGTCGGCAAGGATCAATCCGAAGTTGCCCCAGAAGCTGGGCCGCCTGATCTTGAACAGGTGCGGCGAAATCTGCCCGACGTGCGGAACGACTGTCGGGACAGAAACTCTGTCCTGATACTGGGCGGAGGCCCCCTCGACCCCATAGCCCCGCAGGTAGAGTCTTTCGAGGTTGGCCAGCCGTTCAACGAAGCTGCGCAACTGCACTACAGGCTGGCGTACAACCGGCCCGTGCGAGGGCAGAAGGACCACCGGCTCAAGTTGTGCCAGACGGACCGCTGACTTCTGCAGGGCCCGAATCCCGGCCCCGAAGCCATAGTCCCATTCCGTATCGAACCACGTGTGCATCTTTGCGTCGTCGAGCATGACGTCCCCACTGAAGGCCAGCAGGCCATGCTCCTGCCGGAGCAGGTACGTCATGGCGCCCGGGCTGTTGCCGGGCGTTTCGATACAGCGAAACTCGCGTCCGCGCCAGACGAATGTGTCCCCATCCCGGAAGGTTCGGTCCAGCGGGATGGCCTCGGTGGGCGGACGGACATAGCTGGCGCCGTGGACGGTGAAGGGATCCCCCAGGCGCACGTTCATCCTGCGAAAGTCCGTGGGCCGCTCGAACAAGGCCCGCTCGGCCTCCGGTGCGGCTATCTTGGCGCCGGTGCCCCTCAATCGGGGCGCCCCCTGACATTGCTCTCGATGATGGTGGGTAAACAGCACCCATTCGACGTGCCGTACACCGATCCGGGCCAGATGGTCCAGAACGCTGCCATCACCCAGATCGATGAGGATCGCCGCGTCTCCTTCGCGGATCACATAAACGTTGCAGGTATCGGTCCAGACGAATAGCTCCGGCGCGCGCTGGGGATCGACCGGCCGCAGAGTGCTCGGCCCATCCGTGGCAATTGACCGGACCTGCGAATCGACCGTCACCGTCGGCAGAGATTCGGTCTCATGCGCTCCGATATCGAATCCATCGCCCTGGGGGATGGGATGTCCATAGAAATCCCGTTGGCCGGGATCGATTCCGAATCGAGCCCGCAGATCAAGGCCCGCGTCAATGCACGGGGAGCCGGGTCTGAGCATATAGGCAAAAAGCTCCGGCAATTTCGTCGGGTCGGTGATTCGCTCGCCCGAGCTGGCCCGGGTCAAGAGTGGATCGAGGTTCATGCCGACCGGCTCGCCGTCGAACATCTCCTTGCCCGTCGCGGCGCGCCAGGCGTCCAGACTCGTGTGCCCGTCCCAGTTGTGCAAGCCGTCGAGGTTCCAGTACAGGTTGCCCTGAAAGAGGCCCTCGCCCACCCCCTGGACGAAGCGGCCGTTGCCCCGGAGAACAAAGATGTTGTTGCGGAAGGCGAAGCCGGTCGGCGTCCAGCCGGTGACGCCGTGGCGGCCGTCCGAGTTGAAGATCACGTTGTTGTGGACCTGGACGTTGTCCTGGGCGCTGCCGAGATGGACGTGGATGCCCGCGCGGTGGTGGGCGCCTCCGTCGTTCTCGGAGATGTTGTACCGAACGGTGTTGTTGCTGTTGGGGTACTTGGCATCCCAGGTGCACAGCAGATAGCCGGCACCCATATTGTCGTACGAGTAGTTGTACTGAAGGATCGAATCGTGGACGTCCCCATCGAAGTCGAACCCGCCACCGTCATATCCGTTCGGGCTGGTCTTGTTGTTGTGGGCGATGTTGTACTGAAACACCATGTTTCGGCAGTACGCAGCCCAGATCCCCACCGGGCCGTTGCCGTCCCGAGGCATGTCCCAGCCGTTCTCCGCGGCCTCGCAGTACTCCCCGATGCCTCCGTTGACGCGGTACAGCACGATGCCGCTGCCGCTGTGGTTGTTGAGAATCTTCGGATGGCCGGGATTGTTGATCGCCCGGCAATGATCGATGCGGACGTTGGTGCTCCAGCCAATCCGCTCCGGGCCCGAGGAGATCCCGGCGTAACCGTTGTTGTGGGCGCACACCCGGGTGATGTGCAGATCGTGGCACCCCTGGAATTCGACGCCCGCGCGCTGAAAGCCGGTCGCTTCGACGCCGTCGATGACCAGGTGCTTGCAGCCGATGGGCAGGATGCCGCGACCGTTGTTGTTCCCGTCTTTGCGTCCGAGGCCGCGGACGTTGATATTGCGCACGTCGAAGTATTCGACACCGTTCAGGCGTATGCCATCTCCTGCACCGGCGTCGATCGTTGCGCGGCCCATGCCGTAAGACGTTACGACAATCCGCGCATCCGGTGTCCCTTTGCTGGCAGCATCGAAGACAAGCGTCCCCGGAAAGGTCTGCCCGCCCTCGAACAGCACCCGGTCGCCGGGTTCGAGCGTGGTGCCATTGACTCTGCCGATCGTCCGCCAGGCGGTTGCCGGCGTCAGTCCGTCGTGGCTGTCGTCGCCCTGGGGGCTCAGGTGGTAGTCGGCCCCCGGAACTGTGCCGGTGGTCAGTAGTATCGTCAGCAGCACCGTAATGACTGCTCTCGTATGATTGTGTGAGTGGTGTCCATCACCGACCATCGAATGTCCTTTCTGTAACAAATGGACTCACATCTTGTCTGTTACTCGGGCGATGCCCGGTGGCTTGGTTCGGCGACGCGTTCATGTGTGCCGATGTAGGATGCGGCCCCCATTATTGGCGAAATGGCACGTCCGCACCGTGCCGGACAGGGCCCTGGATTGTGCCGGCCTTCCAGGTGCGGGCGATGTCGACGTCCTCCATCGCCTTCTCGATGAGGCCGGGAATGTCCACCCAACCCGTACGGTTGTAGAGCACCGGCTGTACGTTCTGGCGGGCATAGGCAGTCGCGTATCGTTTCCAGTGCTCCACAGCCGTCTCCAGATGTTGGATCGCCGATGCCCTGCATTTGGCGTCACCCGTTCCGTCGAACAGCGCCAGGTCCACTGCGCCATGGATCTTCTCGCTGCAGTAGTTTCCGAGATGCGCCATGGCCTCCAGGTCGCCGAGCGTCAAGCGCAATTCCTTGTTGTCGCCCCGACGGGGCCTCAGTTGGGAAACCCCCTCCAGAGTGGTGGCGGCATACGTTGCGAGTGCTTCGGCAACCTGGATCGGTGTCACCTCAGGGATTGCCTGATCGTTCAAGACCCGCTCGCGGTACTCTTGGATATTCAGGATGCCACTTTCGGGCATCGTCTGGCCCTCGATGAAATGGCGAACGGAGTAAAAGCCCTGAGCGTCCCGATACCGTTTGCAGGCTTCGGGAAACCAGCGGATGTCAATATCGCCCCAGAAGAACCGCGTGATTTCAGGGAAGATCTTTGAGGCCGTTGCCCAGGTCGAAGAGAGGATCTCGGCAGGGACCTCCGGGAACCGAACGGCCAGCGTCCGGCGGAACAATTCATCGGGCAGACCCGGGTCGTAGCTCAGACGGCCCCACAGCATGAAACTGTACCATTGCTTGGCCATGACGATCTGTCGCGGCGCATCCGGCTCGGTGCTCAGAAACTCACGGCCCCAACAGTAGCCGTCCGGCCCCATGTAGAAGCCTGCCATCTTGTCAGAGTCGGGCATGTAGCGAATGAAAGCCCGTGCGAACGCGGGATCGCCCCAGCGGAAACTGTAGAGGTCGTCGTTGCGCACCGTCAGCCATGTGCGGACCTTCGGGGACAGGTGGGGCAGGGCCTTGCGGATGAATGGCGGATTCGGAGTCGAGTACATGTGTGCGATGGCGTACTTGAAACTGACGTCGAACGTGTCGGGATAGTCCTTCCACTCCTCGAGCATCTCATCCAAGCCGGTCATGTGGAATCGGTGGATCAGGCGAACATGGCGACCGGGCTGGAGTCTCTTGGCGTCACGAATTCCTTCGCCATAGACCTTCCACAGCCACTTCTCCTGCGCGAACTCATCCCGGCGGCGGCCGTCCATCTGCTCGCCTGCCGTAATGCCGATCCCCGCGAGCAGCGGATAGGTGAGGATAGCCTCACGAACACTGGCACGATAGTAGTCGATCGTGACGGGGTTGTCCTGTGCCGGAGTGATCCCGTATTTGCCGGTAGCGCCGAACGTGAAGATGTTCCATGTGAAGAGGTAGACCTCTACGCCGCGATTTCTGGCGTGCTGCATCACGTCACGCCAAAACTGGATCTTCTCGTCGATCGTCATTGTCCGAACGATCTCGACCTGCTCGAGCATTTCCGGCTTCACCATGTCGCGTCCGGAATGGCTGAAGTTGCTGTCCAGTCGTGCCGTCGTCCTCCACACGTCATCGAGCGCAACGTCGGGGTACTCCGGCACCTTGACCAGCGAGGGGAACGGGTGCAGGCTCCAAAGCGTCAGGACATTGTACCGATGTCTGGCCATTTCATCGAGGAAGTCCCGCCAGAAGTCCATGCTCCACATGTGCGAGATGTTCTGCTGGGCGGCGTCGCTGCAGTCGGAATAGCTGGGGGTGCGAAGATCCAGCGGAATGTTGAACTTGATTCCTCGGCGTTCGATATAGGGTGTGTGATTTGAGTCCGCCAGTTCCTCCAGGGTCTTCAACCGAATCGCCTCGGCCAGATCCAGTCCGCCATACATTGCCCCGTCCGGATCGGCTGCCAACACCACATAAGTCACCCGGGGGCCTTCCCTCTTGCAGCGAATGGAATAGCTCTGCCATCCCGTGGATGCAAGTGGGCGCACGCTAAGGGCTTCGGCCATTCTGCGAACTTCGGCATCCCGGCCAAGAATCAGGAGAATTCGTACCTCGCTACTCGCCCTCATGGCCGTCTGCAGGTCATGCTCGACAGCGACCCCTCCGCGACTGCTCAGAGCCCGTTGAATCTGGGCCGCGGCAAAGGCCGTCTGTGGGACAGTCGGGTCGTACCCGAGGACAGGACGGGATGGCTTGCTGTGGGTCGGGCCGTCGGCGTTCTGCGGATGGGCGGGAACCACGCTGTTGATCGCTATCGTCGTACACAAGACCACACAGACCACAATTCCACGCATCATCTATCTGTTCTCCTCACCCTAACTCTCGAAATAGACGCTGGCGCGGTTGAGGGCGTCGCGCAGGAGGCCGTAGGGCAGATCGCGCGTGCCGACTTTCTTCGCGGCGCAGAGGGCGGCGGCGGTGCCGACGCCCTGGCCTTGGCCCATACAGCAGACCGTGTTCCGCGTGGACATATGGGCGCGATGGTCCGAGGTGATCATCATGCCGCAGGCGTAGAGGTTCTCGATGCCCTTGACGCACAGGGCCCGGTACGGGACGCCGTAGGTGCCGCCGCCTTTGATCTGGAATCGCGGTGCCATGTCGTGGAAGCCGTAGACCATGATCTCGTCGTCGAAGTGCCGGGCCTCGATCACGTCCTCGTGGGTGATGTCATAGTCGCACTCGATCAGCCGGCCCCGTCGGATGCACAGGTTCGGGCTCGTGCGGGCCATGAATGCCTTCTCGCAACCGGGGATATACTGGCGGAACAGCTCGACGGCCCGGGCCATCCGCCGGCGGATCTCCAGCTCGGCCTTGGCCACCTCATCGCGATCGGTGGGGCTGACCGGCAGCTTGAGATTGCACTTGATGAACATGAAGTAGTTGTCGTGGACCGTGGTGGTGATGAAGGACATGCCGATGGCCCTGGCCGCCTCGGCGAGCTCCGGCACGTTGATCTGGGATGTATCGGCGCCGGCGCGCACGATCAGGTTGGGCCGTCCGCTGCGCATGCCCCTGGCCAGTTGGCCCCGGAGCTCGTTCGACCGGAAGAACTCGTAGTACTTGTCGATATCGACGTTCCCGATGCCCACGCTGTTGCACACGGGATAATCGTTCGGCTCGGTGTACTTCGCCCCCGCATACGCGCACAGGTCGCCGTAGGCGGTGCAATCGACGAATGACCTGGCATAGAACGCCTCGCGCCCCGAGCGACTCTCGACGATGGCCCCGCGCACCCGCGAGCCGTCCACGATCGCGCCGGCCACCCGCGTGTTCACGAAGACCTGGACGCCCGCCTCGACAAGCATCTCGAACGTCACCAGCTTGTACAGTTCCGTGTCGATCGCCGTGCAGACCGAATCGTAGTTGCAGTGTTCGAGCATCTCGGCGTGGCCCGTGCAGCCGCCGACCTGCATGAGCCGGTCGATGATCTCCTGCGGGATGCCGCGCACCACCTGCCGCTTCTCGACGTCGAACGCCTTCCAGAGGTTGTAGTAGCTGTGCAGGGCCGTGCCGCCCTCGGTGGCGGTGCCGCCCGGATAGCCCTTCAGTTCGATCAGCGCGGTCCTGGCTCCCTGCCGTGCGGCGGCGATTGCCGCGACGACCCCGCCCGTGCCGCCCCCGGCCACCACCACGTCGAACGTGCGAATCGGCAGCCGTTTCGCCGGCTCCTCGTAGTAGTCGCCACGGCTCCCGACCACCGGCGCCGCGTTCAACCCCAGACCCGCCCCCGCCATCAACATCCGCTTCGAGAATTCCCGTCGATCCATGCTCATCTCCTTGTCAGATCTCCACGCCCCCTTTCAGGTTGGCAGATAGAGTGCCCCATCGATGACATCCTATCGCTTGCGTGCGCGCGACGCAATGAGGGGTTGAGATGTTCTTGATCCTTCGTCCTTTTCCAAGGAAGGACACCAATCGGCCCAGACTGTCGATCTGATCGGTGTAGTGCTTTGGTGTGAGCTCACCTGCCAGGACCTTTGCATGCTGATACCGCAGATAGCGATCGCAGAGCTCGTTCAACGCCATGCTGCCGTTACCCCGGGCTGCCTTTACGTCCTGGCATCCATGCAGGTATGTTGCCTGGCCCAGATATCGCTCGAGCGCATGCTTCTTGTCCGTCCCGAAATAGTGAATTCTGCCTTTGATCTTCTTGCAGTACTGTCCCGTTGGATGTAGAGTCAATGGGAACTTGTCCGAACGCGTCTTTCTTCTTTGACCGTAACCGTTCACGACTTTCTGTCAGCGTAGTAGAGACGGAGCGGCTTCTTGCTGGAAGTGGGCGTTGAGGGCGTCGCAGAAGAATTCGAGGACGCGGCGACCCTGTTGGCGGCAGGTCGCGATCACCGTCCAGACGCGTTCACACCAACGCTGCCCGCGTTTGCCGCGGGTTCCCTGCGTGATGTGACGGTCGATCACGAGGTGCCGAATCGCCTGTTCGGTCTGATTGTTCGTCGGTTCGATTCCCGCCATCGTCAGGAAGCGAAAGTAGTTGTCGGCCTCTTGGCCGCGAAAGCGGTCGGCGAGAGTCCGGGCCTCCCCGCGCATCGGGGGACGCCGGACCGCTTGGAGAAACCCGCGCCGGATGCGATCCATCGATCGGGCAAAACCCGCCTCGGTCATCTGCTCGGCCCGATGCCACGTGTCAAACGGCTTTCGAATCCACCGTAGGAGTTTCTCGCCCCAGCCGGCCAGGGATTTGTCGGTCTGTTCGGCCAGGAAGCGAATGTCGCGGATCAAATGGGCCCAGCAGAACTGCACCAGGACCCCACAATCCGCCATGTACTTGTGGTAGGCCGAGAAGTAGTCCGATCCGACGACGCCTCCGAAGGTCTCGGTCAGGATCGCCTTGAGCACATCGGAGCTGCGCGAGGGATCGATGTGAAAGACGGTGAAACGCGCCGCCCGGAAACACCACGCCCAGTGCTTCATGCCACCGTCTTTGTGTCCGGATTCATCGGACCCGACGTACGGTTCCTGGACGAGAGCCTCCCGCAATTCGGTATACGGCGTCTCGAAGGCGGCCGAGGCCTTCTGGATGACGTTGACCAACTGGGAGCGGCTGATCGGAATCCCCAGCACCTCGTTCCAGAACCGCTGGATCGTGCTGTACGACATGTGACAATCGCCTTTCTGGTAGGCCGCCAGGGCCGAGAGTTTCGGGCCCACCAGACCGGCGGCTTTGACGGCGACGGGCAGCGGAGCGATCACGATGCGTCCGGTTCGCGGGTCCTGGTACTTGCGGGCCCGATGCTCGGTCACGAGGTAAGGCTTCGCCACCAGATCGACCTGTTGCAGGACGAACCATTCGTCCAACGGGATCAGCCCCTGTGCCTGTTGGGGGGACAACTCATAGGGAACGATGGGACCGATATCGTCCGGGGCAAAGGGGATTCGTTCATGTCGAGGATGGCCCTTCTGACCGCCGATCTTGCGTTTGCGTTTTCCCCGAGAGGTGCCCTTTTTCTCCGGTTTGACGATGTCACTGGAAGGCGGCTTGGAGGAGTTGGACGAGTTGCGTTTCAGACGCGCGATCTGATCCTGGAGCTTCTGGTTGTCCGCTCGTAGCTGCCGAATCTCCTGCTGGAGTTGGGCATTGGTTTGCTCCAGGGCAAAGACCTGGGAGCGAAGCAGGTCGTTCTGCAGGACCAACTGGGATATCGTGACATCCTTGTCTACCATAGACGAGGATATACCGGCTTGCCCAGCTTCGCGCCAGTCCAAAATCCCTGTTTCTACAAATTCTTTTCGCTGCACTCCGTGAACGGTTACCTTTGACCTTTCATGGCCCTGCTCCTTAGACACATAATACTCAGGTTGACCAGATAATCGCTGATCAGTTGTAGGGCCGGTTGTTATTCTCCCACAACGAGACACTGTGTCGCGCCCACAACGTGCGACATATCAAAAGTTTGCACCTATTATAGATTCGTACGGTCCACAGTCCATTGAAGACTCTATGAAGCCAGACCCGTCAAGCCCAGAATCTGATTTGATTGGT
>CAZSXM010000102.1:0-8434 GCA_964610435.1 uncultured Pirellulales bacterium
AGCGGCATCTGAACGATGAGCCGGTCCTGGCCCGGTCGCCAAGCGTGGTCTACCGGTTTCGCAAGCTGGTCCAACGGAACAAAGGGGTCTTTGCCGCCGCCGCCCTCGTGGCAGCGGTACTGGTCCTGGGAGCGATCGTCAGTACTTGGCAGGCGGTTCGGGCGACCCAGGCAAGACGCGAACAAAGCCGACTGCGTCAGGAGGCCGTGGCGGCACAGGAAAGGGAGGCGGTCCTGCGACAGGAGGCCGAAGCCAGAGAACTGTACACGCGACGACTCGCCTATGCTTCGGACATGAGTCTGGCGCAGCAGGCGTTGGCGATGAACGACCTGGGCCGCGCTCAGCGGCTCCTGGAGGCCCACCGGCCCGCGCCCGGCGAGGTCGATCTGCGAGGCTGGGAATGGCGTTACCTTTGGCAGGAATGCCGCAGTGATGCCTTGGCCGAACTCTGTCGCTATCCGAATCGCGCCCGGTCGGTGGCGTTTTCTCCGGACGGTAAGATGCTTGGCACGAGCCAAGGCGACGGGGCAGGCGTGGAGATTTGGGACGTGCCCGGCCGCACGCAAATCGCCGCCCTGCCAGGGGAGAAAACAGCCTTCGCACGTCGCATTGCGTTTTCGCCACGGGGCGATCTGCTGGCGACCCACGCCGGAAACCAGATCCTGCTCTGGCGGACCGGCACCTGGAATCGCGTCGGACAGCTTGATCTGGATCATGCTGTTATTCAGGACCTCAAGTTCTCGCCTGACGGAAGCCGGCTGGCCTGCATGAGTTATTCGAACGAAGTCCTTGTGTGGGAAGTTGATCAATGGACGATCGTGAATCGCATCGGCGGCGTACGGCCTGAAGGTGGGCATCTGGGCGCGATCGACTTTTCACCGGATGGGCAGATTCTGGTCATTGGGGATGCCGACCGTCGCCTCCAGACAATCGACCTGACCAGCGGGAATACAGTTTTCGACATCCCGGATGCGCATCCGGAACCGATCAGTTCCGTGGCCTGGTCGCCCGATGGCTCGATCATCGCCAGCGGCAGCGCCTACGCACTGGGGGTAATCCGGCTCTGGGATGCCGTCTCCGGCACGCTTCTGGACACATTGGAAGGACACACCCTCTGGGTTTCTCGACTGATCTTCTCGCCGGACAGTGCGTGGCTGTATTCCTCCAGCTCCGATCAGACCATTCGGATCTGGGATGTAAGACGGCGGCAACCTCTGACAATTCTTCGTGGCAGTCGTGACGAGGTCAACGGACTGGCTCTTTCGCCGGATGGTACCACGCTGGCCAGCGCCTGCAAGGACGGCGTCATCGCCTTATGGAATGCCCACCCGTCTGCTCAGCAGCAGGCCGGACTCGTGCCCCTGGGTATATGGGGGCGAGTCGCCTTCGCTCCGAGCAGCCTATCACTCACGCTGGTGCGCAAAGGGACCGTCAGTCTACTCGATCTGGCCACTTTGGAGGAAATCGAGCAACTGCCTGCACTGGGCGACGATATCTGGCAAGTGGTCTATTCACCGGATGGTACCCTCTTGGTCAGCGGAGATAGGCGTGGCAAGATCCGTGTCTGGTCCTGTGTCGAACGTCGTCTGCTGAAGGAGTTGGACGCTTCCGATGTTCTCATCCGGCAGCTCCTCTTCCAAGCAGACGGCAGGCGCCTGCTCTCCGTGGACGGGAAAGCACAGGCGATCTGGTGGGATACCGTCACTTGGCGGGCGGCTCAGGCGTTTACCGTGGGCCCATGGGAGAGCATGGCAATCTCGCCGGATGGTCGTCTCCTGGCGGTTGGCCTCTCCGGGGGAGCGGTGTGCTGGCTCAACGCCGAGACGGGCGAACTCCTGGCGGAATCGAGCGGTGGCCATCGGAACCCTCCGCGAGGAATCGCCTTTTCCTCCGATGGCACCCGGGCCGTCAGCGCTGCCATCGACGGCACCTGGGCAATTTGGGACCCGTCCACCTTCCAACTGATCAACAGCCTCAAAGGTCAAATGATGGGAGCGCACGCCGCGACGTTCTCTCCCGATGATCGCCGATTCGCCACCGGCGGTGGCACCCTTGACACGGTCAAACTCTGGGATGTGGAAACTCATCGCGAAGTACTGACCCTCTCGGCAGAGGGTTCCGTGTTCTGGATCGCGGCTTTTTCTCCGGACGGCCGCTGGTTGACTGCTTGTTCCAGAATCAGCGGCCAGTTCCACCTCTGGCGTGCACCGTCGTGGGAGGAGATCGAGGCCGCTGAGAACCGTCCGCCCGACGGCGGGCAGGGATCGATCATTCTTGTTGTGGACTTGGGCGACAGCAGCATGGTGCAAAGAAGGGAGGAATGAAGGTGACAAGATACCGGGCTCCAAGAGACTCACCGTAGAGGGCCGGGCCGGGACCTTCCGGTCCGGCGGGATCGACCACGTGCGGCCAGGGCCGCGATCCATGCGGCCATAGTTATTCAGCAGGTTGTGACCCATCGATGAAGGTCTGCGCGGTGGGTGTGGGCTCTCCGTACGCGCTCGCAACGGATGAGCCGGTTGCGAACCAGTTGTCTTCTTGGTGAAGACAGAGGGTGTTCATGTCCTACTGCCTTTGAGTAGCGATCATCACGACACAGAGATAACCGAGAGAACTCAAGAAATGGAGGTATGGATCATGTTGAACAACAGGAAGACCATCCGAAATTGTGAAACCGTTCTACTGGCCACTGCTCTCATCCTGGCGAGCATCGGTTCACCCGTCTCGGCCCAGATCTGGAGCGACGATTTCGAGTCGTACGAGGCCGGGAGCGAACTGACCGGCCAGGGAGGCTGGAGCAACTGGTTCAGCAATGTGGGAACTACGGGCATGGTATCCGACAAGTATGCCTTCAGCGGCAGAAACTCGCTCGAGGTTGGCCTGACGACCGACACCGTGCAGCAATGGGATCTCCGCGGCGGCCGGTACATTCTCACCGTCCGTCAGTACATTCCTTCGGGCAGCTCGGGGACGTCTATTTTTGCCCTGTGCAGCCGATACGGGGCCGGCAGCCAGGAAATGGATCTGCTTACACGCTATCAATTGAGCAGCGGCACGATCACCAGCTTAGACGCTGGGTTAACCTCGATCAAAATAATCTATGATGAGTGGGTGGAAATCAGGGTGATCGTGGATCTGGACATGAACACCGTGGAGGAATACTACGACGGAGAACTGATCTTCCGCGGCTCTTGGTGGTACTTGAGCAATACATGGCAGAACGTTGATATATGGTCAGATGGTGCCTCTCCGATCTACTATGACGACTTCCTGTTGACATGGTACGTTGAGTCGAATCCGACTGATGGGGCAGTCGATGTTGCCTGTGCGACGCCACTGTCCTGGTGGGCGTCCGACGCTTCCCTCCGGTACGATGTCTACTTCGGCACATCGTACGAAGATGTCAAAGCGGCTACGTTGACGGACGCGCGGGGTGTGCTTGTCGGCGTCGGCCAGAAGGAGCCCCGCTTCGATCCTGGCCTGCTCGAACTCGGGCAGACCTACTATTGGCGTGTGGACAGAATCGGCGGGGCCTTGGGTGATGCGACGCATACGGGCCGTGTCTGGCCGTTCACCACAGAGCCATATCTCTACCCGATCACGAACATCATTGCCACCAGCAATGGTATATCTGACGAGGCGAGCGGTCCTCAGCGGACGGTCGACGGCTCGGGCCTCGACAACGAGGATCGACACTCTCTTGTTGCTGCCGACATGTGGTTGGCCGACCCGCCGGAAGACGAGGCGCTCTACATCCAGTATGAGTTCGACCGCGTCTACAAGCTGCAGGAGATGCTGGTCTGGAATTACAACCATACGTTAGAGATGGTGCTCGGTTTCGGGCTGAAGGAAGTCACAGTCGAATACTCCGCTGATGGTGACGAGTGGATGACTCTGGGTGACTTTGATCTGAATCAGGCCACGGCCAGATCCACCTATGTCTACAACTCGGTCATCGACTTCAGCGGTGTCGCGGCCAAGTACGTCAGGATCCTTGTCCACAGTGGGTGGGGCACGTTGTCGTCGCAGTACGGCCTGAGCGAGGTGCGCTTCTACCACCTCCCGGTCCTGGCCCGCGCGCCGGTTCCGGCCGATGGCGCCACAGGTACCGCGATCGATGCCAACTTGACCTGGCGGCCCGGACGTGAGGCGGCCACGCATCAGGTGTTCATTGGAACAGACGAGGCCACTCTGCCTCTGGTTGACACCGTCAATATGGCCGCCTATACGCCCCCGCTGGACTTCAATCAGACCTACTTCTGGAAGGTGGCCGAAGTCAACGAGGCCGAGACGCCAAGCTTCTGGGACAGCGACACCTGGAGCTTCACCACGGGCAGTTTCCTTACCATTGACGACTTTGAGGCCTATGATAACGACCTGGATGCCGGCACCACGATCTACCAGACCTGGATCGATGGCCTGACCGACGGATCCAGCGGTTCGCAGGTCGGATACGAAGTCGCCCCGTTCGCCGAGAGGCGGACGGTTCGTGGGGGCCGTCAGTCCATGCCTTTGCAATATGACAACTCGGTCTCGCCGTTCTTCTCGCAGGCCGAGCGCACCTTCGATTCCCCGCAGGACTGGACCATCAAAGGGGCCGACACGCTTTCACTGTATTTCCGTGGGATCTGGACCAATGCACCGGCCTTTATGGAGATGGCTTCCGGAAGCATTGTCATGAACGGCATCGGCAGTGACATCTGGTTCGATTCGGATGCGTTCCGCTATGCCTATAAGGCGCTCGACGGCGATGGCACGATGATCGCCCGGGTTGAGAGCATCCACTCCAGCAACGTTTGGGCCAAGGCCGGTGTGATGATCCGTGAGAGCCTTGAGCCGGGATCGCGGTTTGCGTTCATCTGTGCCACGCCGGCAATGGGCGTGCGCTTCCAGGCGAGATCGGCGCCGAACGTCGACGCGACGACTGACACTTCCGTGGCGACGCCCGAGCAGGTTGCTCTACAGACCCCCGTTTGGGTCAGGATCGAGCGCGTGGGTGACACCTTCAACGGCTTCTATTCAACCGACGGCCAGGCCTGGACGGAGATGTCCTGGAACCCGCGGACCATCAACATGGCCAGCAGCGTCTGTATTGGTCTGGCTTTGTGCAGCCATGAGGCCGCTGCCGCCACCAGTGCGGAGTTCTCCAACATCAGTATGACCGGCGACGTGACCGGCGACTGGCAGGTGGCGGAGATCGGGGCCAAGCAGCCGGAAGGTAATCCGGTCGAAGGTGTGTATGTTACAGTCACAGACAGCGCCGGCAACACCAACACGGTCGTTCACCCCGATGCTGGGGCCACAGGGCACGTCTCGTGGCAGCACTGGAAGATCCCGATGAACGAGTTCATCTCAGCCGGGGTGCAGATGGATGCTGTCAAGTCCATGGCGATCGGTGTGGGCAACAGAATCGCACCCGTCCAGGGCGGCACCGGCACCATCTACATTGACGACATCGGCTTCGGCAAACCGGCTGGTCACTGAGGCGATGCCGCCCAGAGCTGTGAATATGGTCAGTCGCTATAACCAAGACCGCAGAGCTGGGGCCTGTCTCGGAACGGCACAGGCTCCAGCTTGCGGAGTGGTCTTCATGTACTCCTGTTGCCTTCGGGCAGAAAGCAGGTGTGAGATGAAATGGTTTGAGATTCGAATGGTCGTAGTGTCCGTGCTGGGGCTTTGCCTGCTCCTGGCGGTGGCCGTGCCGACGGCACGCGCCGATTTCACCTTCGGCGAACCGGTCAACTTGGGGCCGCTGATCAACACTGGGCACGGCGATTTTACACCATGTCTCTCGGCTGACGGGCTGGAGGTGTATTTTGCCCGGCACGAGCCAGCACTAGGGAACCTGTCCAGTCTTTTTGTGGCCCGCCGGGCAACCGTGGACAGTGAATGGGGTGTCCCCATCAAGCTCAGCTCGCTGGTCAACACGCGCGAGCGCGAGTACTCCCCGTCCATCTCGGTAGATGGTTTATCACTCTATTTTGCCCGAGGCTGGCTCAGCGGCGGTGCTAATCAGCGTATATACGTGACGAGCCGGGCAACGAAAGATGATGACTGGGGGATCCCAGTCAGTGTTGGCGCAGCGGTCAACAATCACAGGGCCTTCTATCCGTGTATTTCAACGGACGAACTGGAACTGTACTTCAGCTCCGACCGACCCGGTGGATATGGGGGTGTTGACCTGTGGGTGACGACACGGGCAACCGTAAATGACGAGTGGGCCACCCCGGTCAATCTCGGCCCGACGATCAACAGCTCGGATGGGTTACACTGGCCGGCCATTTCGCCTGACGGTCTCTTGCTGTTCTTCATGTCAGCGTCAGATGGTCCCAACGTAGCGAGGCGAGCTACGAGAGACGATCCCTGGGGCCCTCCCATAAACCTTGCCCGTGTTCTCAATGGTACGGGGTGGGTGGCCGGTGCAAAAGTCTCCTTCGACGGCTCAGCGCTCTACTTCTACTCGAACCGGCCAGGCTATGGATCGAACGCGAACATCTGGCAGGCGCCAATCCTCCCGGTCGTGGACTTCAACGGCGACGGCGTCGTGGACACGAAGGACCTTGTCAAACTCATCGACTCCTGGGACCAGGCCGATCCGCTGTGCGACATCGGGCCTTATCCCTGGGGCGATGGCGTGGTCGATGCGGCAGACCTGGAGGTCTTGATGCGCTACTGGGGCCAGCAGGTGGACGATCCGACACTCGTGGGCCATTGGCCTTTCGATGAAGCCGAGGGCACGATCGCGCACGATCTTGTCGGGGGGAAAGATGCGACGATCCTGGGCCTGGCGCAGTGGCAGCCGGAGGGCGGAAAGATCGACGGCGCGCTGGAACTGAACGGGATGACCTTCGGCACAGCCAATTCTCCCGTAAACCCAGCGAGCGGCCCGTTCAGCGTACTGGCCTGGGTCCAGGGCGGCGCCCCCGGTCAGGTGATTCTCTCCCAAGAGGGCGGAATGAACTGGCTGATGGCCGATGGCGCCACCGGCGCACTGATGACCGAAGTGGGCCCTCCGGGCCGGACAGGCCCCGGACTGATTTCGGAGGCGGTCATTACCGACGGCAACTGGCATCGGATCGCCTTCATCTGGGACGGCGCCAACCGCTGGCTCTACGTGGACGGCGTCCTCGTGGCCGAGGATGCGCGCGACGACCTGCCGAGTTGCTCCGGCAAGCTGGTCTTCGGCGCCGGCAAGGACATGGCCCCCGGCACCTTCTTCACCGGCCTGATCGACGATGTCCGTATCTACAACCGGGTCGTGTGGCCATAGCGACGATGTGTGCGGCTGGGGTCAGGGTTAACCAGTTGTTGTCTTTGCGGAAAAGACAGAGCGCATTGATGTACTCCTATTGCCTTCGGGCAGAGAGAAGGTGTGAGATGAAAATGGTTTGAGATTCGAATGGTCGTAGTGTCCGTGCTGGGGCTTTGCCTGCTCCTGGCGGTGGCCGTGCCGACGGCACGGGCCGATTTCGTCTTCGGTACGGCGGTTAATATGGGGTCCGGGATCAATACTGGGCATGGCGAGTTTGCACCGTGTCTCTCTGCTGATGGCCTCGAGCTGTATTTTGACCGGGAAGAGTCAGGGAACCCGCCCAATCTTTTCGTAGTCCGGCGGGCAACCGTGGACTGCGAATGGGGTGTCCCTGTCAAGCTCGGCCCGCCGGTCAACACGAGCGAGCCCGAGCACTCCCCGTCCATCTCGGCAGATGGCCTGTCACTCTATTTTACCAGAGGCCTGGGGGGGATGGCTAGTCGCTTGTATGTTACGAGGCGGACAACGAAAGATGATGACTGGGGGGCCCCAGTCAGTGTCGGCGCAGCGGTCAACAATTACCAGTCCACCGCCCCGTGTATTTCAGCAGACGACCTGGAGTTATACTTTGGCAGCACCCGACCTGGCGGGCAGGGGCAGACAGACCTGTGGGTAACGAAACGGGCAACGGTGAACCACGCGTGGGGTGCCCCTGTCAATCTTGGCCCAACAATCAACACTTCAGCCGGTGAGGGCTTTCCCGGCATCTCGCCTGACGGTCTGTTGCTGTTCTTCACCTCCGACCCCGACCGTCCAGATGGGTTTGGCGGGGATGATATGTATGTCACGAGGCGGGCTACCAGAGACGATGCCTGGGGGCCGCCAATGAACCTTGGGCCTATCGTCAACAGTGCATTCATGAATCAATCTCCGAAATTCTCCTTTGACGGCTCGATGCTCTATTTCCACTCCAATCGGGGCGGCGGGCACGGTTTGATGGACATATACCAGGCCCTGATCCTGCCGGTTGTAGATTTCAACGGCGACGGCGTCGTGGACACGAAGGACCTTGTCAAACTCATTGAATCTTGGGGCCAGGTCGATCCGCTGTGCGACATCGCGCCGTTTGCCTGGGGCGACGGCGTGGTCGACGAGCAGGACTTAAGGGTCCTCATGGAATGG
>CAZSXM010000103.1:0-8368 GCA_964610435.1 uncultured Pirellulales bacterium
CACAGCAAGAGACCATAAACTATCCACGGACCAATATACAAGGATGGGCTTCAGCGCATGCGAGGCTGCCGCCCCTCCGCTAATCCCTACCGTAGGCGAAGAGGATGGCTACCAGCACCGCGACTTGCAGGATGACCAGCACGAGATTCATAGCCATGTCCTTGATTCGAGATCTTCAGCCACAGCTATAAGGCACGTCCTACCGTTGAGAGTAACACTTGCAAAGAAATTGATGCGCTACTCTTCAAGAAGTTCTACGATCCACTCTCGCAGGTCGCCTTCTTTTGCCGTCAGATGGCGAACGATGCCCGTCTTATCGATCAGGAAGGATGCCGGTCGCTCGTGGACCTGATACAGCCAGTGCGTCGCTCCGGCCGCCACGCCGGGGGGCCGCCCCGGCGGCATCAGGTCGGCCACCAAGGCCGGGTCGGCATCCAGAAAACCCGCGATGGGCGCCCCTCCGAAAAGCCCTGTGATGTGGCTCGCGACAAGGTCCTTTGCCATGGAATTGCCGCCCGGTAGATGATTGTAGACCGCGATGACCACCAGTTGTTCGGACCCGAAGTCGGTCAGAAGACGTCCCATAGCCGTAAGGCCCGGATCGCCGTCCATACGGAAATCCCGAAACGTCAGAAGCACAACACGACCTCGGAGGTCCTTGAGAACCATCGGTGGGCGGTTGAACCACCTATCAGCGAACAAGAGGGGGGCCGGCTGTCCCAAGGCCCCCCAGCCTGGAGGGACCACTTGAAAATCACAGGCGAAGTCGTCCGCAACCGTAGTTCGGGACCACGTGCCATAGGTGGGTACGTCAATCGTTACGGTGATCGGCCGATCCGTCGGCATATCCGTCAGGGTATACCAACCGTCGGCGTCGGTCACCATCTCTTGCGTAACCCGTTCGACGCGCACCGTGATAGTGCGACCGATCAGGGGCAAATCGCGTTCGTCGGTGAGCCGTCCGCGAATGATCCCCGAGCCGGCTGCACGGCCGGCCAACACGATCTCGCCCGCTTCGGCGACCCCGCCGGGCGTTAGGTCGAGCGACCTGGACTGACCGCTGAGCGTGCCGAGGAAGGCAACGCAGCGGACCCGAGGGCCGACGAACACACCGTCGAGGTAGAAGTTGCCTTCTTCGTCACTTATGGTCGCATGGGGCGAGCCGCCTTCCCCTCGCCAGCGGTTGTCGAGCATGAGAGTTTGCAGGGCGATGCGAGCGTCAGGGACGGGCTTGCGGTCCGTGCCGAGCACGCGGCCGAAGATCGCCGCACCCCCTTCCAGTATGACCGTCAGTTCCGGGCTCTTCGGGTCTCTGCGCCAGATGAACCGTCGGCCGAGCAAGCCCGACTCATCACACGCGCTGCCCAGCAACCCTCCCGGAGGCTGGAACGCCGGCTCGGGGATCGAGAAAAACGCGGACGGCTCGACATTCGGATCGCCGGCCATCCCCTCCAAAGTAACGAAGCCGGGGATCGGGTGCATCTCGGAATCGACCAGGAACACGTCAATCAGGTTCGCCGGCGGCTCGTCCTGAGCCATGGTCGGTTCGGCCCGTGCAGGCCCGGCGGGAAGTTCAGCGGCCGGGACCGTCAGATTCGGCTCGGAGGGCGCGATCGTAGGAAGATCATTCGGCTCGATCGGCGCCGTCTTATCGCCGTCGTCAATGTCGTCGGTCCTATCGGGAGGCTCATCAGCTCGAACCACGCGCGCTTCGAGATCGGCACCGGCACACGGATCTACGGCCCAGACGTCGGGACGGGGACATTCTGCCGGGTCTTGCCCTGCCAAGTAGCGCAGAGCCCAGCCTCCCGCAATAGCCGCGACAAAGGCCGCCGCCACGACTGCAAGAGTGATGTGCCGTCGCCGATCCATGCGTTCCTCAGTATCGAATGCCCGGGGTCGGGCAAAACAGACGCGATTGCCCGCTTCTTGCGGGAGTGGAAAGAAACCGTTTGTAGTGTGCCCGTAAGGGCATACTTGTCCCGGCAAAAGTAACGCCTCATGGCGTCACTACGAACCAGACCCTGGCCCCAGACCAGAACGGGTAATCGCGTCCAAGAACTCGCTTGAACGCCTTCTGACTACCCTATAGTATCACCCTCCGGCGGTTTTGTCACCGGCGTACCGGCAACGGCACCGCAGACCAATGCCCACGAGCCACGGAGCGGCCAAGCGTGAACGAACGGATCGAGCACAAATCGAACCGCCCCCGGCGGGATCGCCTGTACAAGATCATCTTCGAGGCGGACACCCCTGTCGACAAGTGGTTCGACATCGTGCTGATCGTCGTGATCCTCGGCTCGCTGATGTACCTGATCGAAAGCTCGATCAACAGCGGCTTCACCAGCATCCCGCAGGGCATGTACCGGGCGATCGTGACGCTGACGACCGTCGGCTACGGCGACATCTCCCCGCAGACCCCGCTGGGCCAGTTCCTCGCGTCGACCGTCATGATCCTGGGAATCCCCGCGTCTTGTAGTCTCACGACGCGCAAAGGAAGAGGGGATCTCTTGAATGATATGTGGGTTGAGGACTTCAGCGAATCTTACCTCGGCAAAACCGCTCGGGGCCCCAGAGGCCCAAATTACCCCCCAGGGTTGCCCTGATTTGAGCCTCTGCCCAATCGGTTTTGCCGAGAGGATAGCGGCTGAAGTCATTGTGTTCAAAATGCAAGCATGGTCCAGGCATCTCAAGCGGGTTCCAGAGAACGGTTTATGTCGCACATCGGCCTGGCGGCACCCACGAATGTTTCCAACGAGGCGAAAAAGGCCCCGAACATGCGACAGGTCGTGCATGCGCGGGGCCGAGATTGCGCGGGTTCGTTTAGATTTTGGGATAGGTGCCGAGGTACTCGGTTTTGGGCAGCCCGCCGACGAGCGGCATGGCGTACCTGACAAAGGCCTCGGTAACACCGTTGCCGTCGGCGTTGATGAACTCGTCGGGCATCGACTTGGTCTTCTCGGCGACGTTCTGCAACTCGGTGCGGAACAGCTCGGCCGCATAGGCGGCGCCGTCTCCGGTGCGCTTGATCGCCACCGAGCCGCTGTCGAACTCCATCGCATACTCGACCGCCTGTCGGCCGCACTGGCGGGCCTCATCGACATCGACCTTCGACTGCAATCCGGCGTAGCTCCGCTGGAGGTACCCGAACGTGTCGGCGCGGACGCGCTTGATCTTGAGCTTGCCCTTAACCTGTCCGGCCAGAAAGTCGGCCAGGGCACCGGTTCCGGAGAGCTGGATGTTGCCGTGGGCGTCCCGCTCTTCGTTCTCGGCCAGCTTCTCGGCCCAGGTCTTGTGGTCGTGGTCGCACATGCCCTCGCTGACCGCGATCACGCAACGGTTGTACTTCTTGTACACGGCGTCCACGTCGGCCAGGAACTTGTCCATCGACACGGGCCGTTCGGGCACGTAGATCAGGTGCGGACCATCGTCGTCGCGCTGTTTGCCCAGTGCGGCCGCCGCGGTCAGGAAGCCGGCGTGGCGACCCATAATGACATCTATCTTGACGCCGGGCAGCGCGCGGTTGTCCAGGTCGTCGCCCATCAGGGCCTGCGCAACGAACTTGGCGGCCGTACCATAGCCGGGGCAGTGGTCGGTCACGAGCAGGTCGTTGTCCACCGTCTTGGGCACATGGAAGGCGCGGATGTTGTAGTCCGTCTCGTCGGCAACGGTGTTGAGAATGTGGGCGGTGTTGGCCGAGTCGTTGCCGCCGATGTAGAAGAAATACCGCACGTTGCGCTTCTTGAAGACCTCGATGATCTTGCGGCAGTACTCTTCGTCCGGCTTGTCCCGGCTGGTACCGATGGCCGAGGACGGTGAGGCCGCCACGGTCTCCAGCGTCGCGGCGTCGAGCTTGCCCAGGTCGATGAAGTCGTCCTTGACCATGCCCGCCACCGCGTGCACGGCCCCATACAAGGTCCCGATCTCGGGGTGCTTGCGGACCTCTTCGATCACGCCGACCAGCGAGGCGTTGATCACGCCCGTCGGCCCGCCCGACTGCCCTACAACTGCGTTGCCTTTCAGCGATTCTGCCATGTCAATGGGTCTCCCATA
Organism: uncultured Pirellulales bacterium; assembly: GCA_964610435.1. GTDB lineage: Bacteria > Planctomycetota > Phycisphaerae > Sedimentisphaerales > Anaerobacaceae > Anaerobaca. The sequence continues at coordinate 4,054 of CAZSXM010000103.1, forward strand.
GTGAGTTTCAGCATTCGGTCCTGATACGGACGGGCTATTATACCGGCTGACCGTCGGTTCTCAACCCCCAACGCCCAAAAACGGACCGCCGCCGGCGGCATCAACGGAGGAGCCAACTGCGGACCTTGAGGAACAGGAGTTCCTCACTGCTCATCGCCGCCCGCTCATCGAGCAGGCCCCGGGCCGTGGCGGGCACGCCCGTGATGAGATTGTCCACACCCATATCGATGAAGCGGACCATCGTGCGGGGCCGGTTGACCGACCAGACGTGGACCTCTTTGCCTGCCGCTCGGGCCGCGTCGATCAGTCCGGGCGTCACCAGACGCGCCGAGACGCTGAGGAAGTCCACGTCGAGAGCAGCCACCTCGCCGATGGACTGGACGACGATGTGGCCCCTGCGGATGCGCGGGTCCAGCATCCGGACGTGCTCCAGGGCTTCGAGGCTGGTGGAGCTGACGACGCACTCGGCCACAGCGTCGTGCTCGTGCAGGACCTGAACAACACGCTCGGCCAGCCGGCGCGGGGCGCTCTCGGCCTTCAGATCGAGATTAAGCCCGATCCGCCCCTTGGCCGTCGCCACGGCCTCGGACAGCAAGGGCACGCTTTCACCCAAGAACCGCGGCGAAAACCAGCTTCCAACGTCCAATGTCCGGACCTGTTCATAGGTCAAATCGGACAGGTTCTTCTTCACGCCCGCGACGCGGTACAGATCCCGGTCGTGCAGCAGGACGGCGTGCCCGTCGGCGGTCAGACGCACATCGACTTCGGCGTAGTCGGCGCCGTCCTCAATGGCCTGGCGGATCGCGGCCAGCGTATTCTCCGGCGCGCGGTACGAGCTGCCGCGATGCGCCGTGATCTTCACGCTGTCGCGCAGCTCGAACTCGCTGAGGATTCCCGCCGCCACCGACATGGCCACGACGGCGCCCAGGAGCAGAAAGGCAACGATTCGTCTGGGGTGTCGGCTTCGCGCTCCATGAGGCATCGGCAACGCCTCTACCTCCGAATCGAACATCTCCTCGACCTTCTCGTCGCCCCGGGCCCGGCGCAGATGGGCGTAGAGGTGCGTGATCGTCAGACTGCTGACCGAGACCGTCAGGAACTCAGCGAAAAACGACATCGCCAGATAGCCGGCCATCAGCGTCAGGACAACCGGCAGGACCAGCCGATGCTCCTCCGGCAGGCGCGCGAAGACCCGGCCGCCGAGGCTGTGATAACCCTGCGCCAGGGCGAACGGGAACAGGATGATGGCCATCCACAAGACCAACAGAACGGCCCCGATCCGACGCCGCGTCCCCTTCAGCAGGCCGTGCGTATACGCCAGCGCCGAGGTCGCCGAGCGGTCGTCGACGAGCAGGGCCGGCAGCGAGAACGCCCAGTGCAGATACACCGCCCCGTGCAGGACCACGATCGCCGCGATCACGAGCGACACGACGGCCACGCCCGCCCAGCGGGCCGCCGGATTCTCCAGAAACAGGAAGTACACGCGCATCGACGAGAACGCCAGCCGATAGACCAGGGTACCCAGCACGGCAAACGGGGCTAGGAGCAGCACGTGTGCGGCCACGTGGTATGACCCCAGCAGCATCAGTCCCGGCAACCTTCGCACGACCGCCCGGAACGCCCGAATCGCACCCATCGGCCGCCCGGCCAGGGCCTCCCAGGCGATCAGGATCATCCCGGCGTGCTTGATGTAGAGCGAGACCGCCGTCAGAGACCCGACCAGAAGAACAAAAAGGATGCCGCGAAACGAAAAGAGGAACGAGAGGACCTCCCCGTTGGTGATCGACAACCGGCCACCCGATGATGCCATCGAGGAAGCCGCCCACGAAAGCACCGGGCTGAGCACGAAGAAGCCCAGCACCGCCACGACCGAATCGTACAGCAGCAGCGACCAGAGACACCTGTAGAGGTCCGCAAAGGCCCTGTGAAGCAGACGTAACAACCACCTTGCACGCACAGCAATAAACTCCTGCCAGCCAACGAAGCCCCCGCCAATGGTACTCCGCACGATGTGCCGCCGCAAGGCCCCCCTGGGATGGCGGGCGTGGCATGCACACGCGAAGACCGACGCCCACTATACCAATGAGAACCGAGCAGATGCGAAGACAGAAGAAAGCCGTTGCTTTGCCACCGATGATTTGGTACAAATGGGTTGTTCGCTGAAGTCCTTTTCGGACCTGTTGCCGCTGTAGCGGTCCGGACAGCCCCATCAGGGCACAACGGCAATCGGTGCCTCGCGGGTCCGAGAAATAACGGAAGGAAGGAGGTGAACCCGAGGAGATTACACGGTCAACCATGTGGGAGGGGGAGGTCTGCCCCGGTTCGATGCCGACAGGACGCGCAACGTGATGCCGTCTGCGATCACGGCAGCACATCGATGGTGCGTCGGCGCAATGTTGGAGCCGGGTTTCTTGTAAGTCTCAAGTTTGAACGTAGGAGGAATGGAAGATGAGAAAGCTGATGTTGGTATGTGTCATCGCCTTGGCGTTCAGCACGACGGCGATGGCTGTGGACATTGCGATTTTCACACAGGCAGGCTGGTGGCCGCAAGCGGCGGCCGACCAGGAAATGCAGAAAATCGTTGAGAACGTGACAGGGGCCTCTGTCGAGCTGTTTACCAGTGCCGACGAAGCAGCCCTTGCCGATTGGGTGGTGGCCCATACAGGCAACGGCGTGCCCGACCTTCTGATTATGTGCGGGAACTTCCCGGACAGCATTTATCCCGCGGGGAATGCCCAGCCGGACGGGTCGTTGGCCGAGTTGTTTCTTGACGATGGGAATACCATTATCAACACCGGCGACTACATCTTCTACGTCGGCACGGCGGGAAACAACGACGCCGGTGGTTTGCAGAATATGATGGACCTTCCCGATATCGCCATGTGGGGCGACGATGCGATCCCCTGCGTGGTCACGCCTGAGGGCGAGCGAATCACTCCGTCGCTGGTGAACATCCCGAGCACCCGGCCATTCTTCCTCGGGCAACTGGAGGGTGACTGGTATCCCGAATTGATTCTCGCGCAAACCGAGGACGGATCGCGAGCGGACCCCGTCATCGTTCGCAATGCCGTGACGGGAGGCCGCGTGGGGATTTTCATCCAGGTAGCCGATGTGCTCACGGATATACGCGGCGACATCATCAGCGAGTGGATCAACAACTGGTATTTGCCAGCCGCTGCCGCTCCGAAGACGAGTTCGGCTCCGTCGCCCGTGGACGGCGCTGTCGATGTCCCTCGTGACGTGGTCCTGAGCTGGAAGCCGGCCCCGGACGCGGTCACCCGCGATGTCTACTTCGGCACGTCTTTCGAGGACGTCAACGCCGCCGACAGAGACAATCCGCTGAACGTGCTGCTCAGCCAGGGCCAGACGGATACGACGTTCGACCCGCCCGGCATCCTCGATTTCGGGCAGACGTACTACTGGCGCGTCGACGAGGTTAACGGGGCGCCCGACTTCACGATCTTCAAGGGCGATGTCTGGAGTTTCACCGCCGAGCCGGTTGCCTATGCAATGACCAACATCATCGCTACAAGCAACGGGATCTCGGACGAGCAAGCGGGGCCACAGAACACCGTCGATGGTTCGGGTCTCAACGCCAGCGATCAGCACTCGACCCGCAACGCCGACATGTGGCTGGCAGAACCCCCCGAAGACGAAGCGCTGTACGTCCAGTACGAGTTCGACCGCGTCTACAAGCTCTATGAGATGCTCGTCTGGAACTACAATGAGGAGTTCGAGCTAATCCTCGGCTTCGGTATCAAGGACGTGACCGTCGAATATTCTGCGGATGGTGAGGACTGGATCGTGCTCGGCGACGTGGAACTCAACCAGGCCACCGCCAGAGCGACCTACGTCGCCAACACAGCCGTCGACTTCCAGGGTGTGTCCGCCAGATTTGTCCGGCTGACCGTCCACAGCAACTGGGGCGGCATGGACCAGCGTGGCTTGAGCGAGGTCCGCTTCATGTACATCCCTGCGCAGGCCCGCGAGCCGGAGCCGGCCGACGGCGCAGTCAACGTGGACGTAGACAGCACGCTGGCCTGGAGGGCCGGTCGCGATGCCGTCTCGCACGAGGTCTACTTCGGCACCGATTCCGATGCCTTGGATCTGGCGGCAACGGTCGAGGCCGCAAGCTACGACCCCGGCGCACTGGATCTCGACACCACGTACTACTGGCAGGTCAACGCCGTCCAGGAAGCCGAGTCGTGGGCAGGCGACGTCTGGAGCTTCGCAACGCAGGAATACCTCGTCGTCGATGATTTCGAAAGCTACACCGACGACATCGACGCCGGCGAGGCCATCTTCGACACATGGC
>CAZSXM010000104.1:0-8260 GCA_964610435.1 uncultured Pirellulales bacterium
GCCGTAACTATGACGGTCCTAAGGTAGCGAAGTTCCTTGTCGGGTAAGTTCCGACGTGCATGAACGGCGTAACGACTGGAGCACTGTCTCAAGGACGGACTCGGTGAAATTGTAGTTGTGGTGCAGATACCACATACCCGCGGCAAGACGGAAAGACCCCGTGAACCTTTACTGTATCCTGGTATTGATGCCTGGCATGACTTGCGTAGGATAGGTGGGAGGCGTTGAAGTTCGGATCCTGGTCCGGATGGAGCCATCCTTGAAATACCACCCTTGGCATGTTAGTCACCTAACCGTGACCCGTGAATCCGGGCATGGGACAGTGCTAGGTGGGCAGTTTGACTGGGGCGGTCTCCTCCAAAAAGGTAACGGAGGAGTTCAAAGGTACACTCAGCGTGGTTGGCAATCACGCATAGAGCGCAAGGGTACAAGTGTGCTTAACTGCGAGACTAATTGGTCGAGCAGATGCGAAAGCAGGACCTAGTGATCCGGCGATCCCGTGTGGAAGGGTCGTCGCTCAACAGATAAAAGGTACTCCGGGGATAACAGGCTGATCGCCACCGAGCGTTCATAGCGGCGTGGCGGTTTGGCACATCGATGTCGGCTCATCACATCCTGGGGCTGAAGGCGGTCCCAAGGGTTCGGCTGTTCGCCGATTAAAGTGGTACGCGAGCTGGGTTCAGACCGGCGTGAGCCAGGTCGGTCCCTATCTGCCGTGGGCGTAGGAATCTTGAAGGGATGTTTCCTTAGTACGAGAGGATTAGGAAGCACTGACCGCTGGTGTACCGGTTGTGCCGCTAGGTGCAGCGCCGGGTAGCTAAGTCGGGAAAGGATAACCGCTGAAGGCATCTAAGCGGGAAGCCCACCCTAAGATGAGGATTCCGTTCCAGCTTCGGCTGGAGGAGAGCCCTGGAAGACCACCAGGTCGATAGGCCGGATGTGTAAGACGCGAAATCGTCTCAGCTAACCGGTACTAACGCTCGATGACTTGACCATATCAATCCTGGGTTGACGGATTGAACGTCGCTGCAATTGTCGCTCAAATCCATATCCGCATTGGACTTTTCACACAAGTGAAACGTGCAAAAATCAAAATGCAAAGCTGTGGATGTCGTTCCGGCGTGTCCGGATTCCGCAGTTTTGATGTTGGCTCTTTGCTATTTGATCTTATCAGGCTCCTGCCTGATATAACGAGTTTCCTGGTGACGTTACTGACGGGGAAACGCCTGATCCCATGCCGAACTCAGAAGCTAAGCCCGCTCAGGCCGATGGTAGTGCGTAAGCGTGAGAGTAGGTCATCGCCAGGAATTACAAGGCCGGTTCGCCAACAACGAGCCGGCCTTTCCTTTTGCGCCGGCGTAGGGCGAGCGTCCCCGCTCCGCCAGGACGTGTCGTGCGCGGGAAGTGGAAGCGTGGGAGCGTAGATGCGGACGACGCCCGATAAGCTGTTTTCTTGCGTCTGAGGCGTGTTTTGAGTGGGAATCTTGATGGGCGACGAACAAAATGTTGACGTGGATGGGTATACTGTATAATAGAGGCTAAGCCCTGTCCGCCATGAAGCCCAACGTACCACGCTGGGTACTATAGTAGTGACGACGGGGTTTTTTCATGGTTTCTCGTATTGGCCGTCGTACTCGAAATTCGTGGGTACGAATTGTCAGAGCCCGAAAGTGTACCTGGTACCTTTGATTCCCCCGCGACCGTCTTGCCAACGGCTTGCTCATAGACGTGCGCGGAGTTGCGCCCCGGCAACCTATTCTCTCGGTGGCCTGGATTGTTTCCGAAGGGTCTCTACTGCCTCCGCGATAGCTGCTTCATCGGGCGAGATGGTTCTCCATTCACTCCAGAAGTCGCGCGTCATGCTCGCGGGTGGCACGGAAGGCGGATCAAGCCGTACCTGCAACAACAGGCAGAACGTCCGACGGCACTTCTGAGAAGTCCACCACCTTGATGCCAGAATTGTCTTTGCCACTCCCCAGTAGTCCCACCATCTGCGCCGCTAGCCAATCGTACCCAAGCGCCGCTTGCGGCGGCTGGAACATAAAACCATATCGCCGGTCTTCAATCTTAGCCTTCAAACGAGATATGAAACGTGTAAGCTTGCCCTCCCATTCCCCCTTGATCGGTCCTGTCTTCCCTTGACCTTTTCGCGTGTCGTCCTCCTGTAATTTACCGACCAGAGAGTCCAGCTCGTAAGGAATCGGTGAATCAACAGTAAACGTTTGGCGTACATCCTCCTTCTTGTCAGCAGCCAGCGTCTTCTCCTTCAGTTCCCTGACGTGGAGAGTGAACCGCGACGCCTGATTCGGTGCATTCTGATCACTGCGGTCCAGAATCATCGACAGCATTTCTTCGCGATTGAGAAGCCAGTAGGGCAAGAAGATGGCGTCGTCAGGAGGACCGCTTAAGTCACCCGGCCCAGCTATCTTGAAGGCCTTGGCAAAACCATCATTCTGGCCGTCACATATCCCACGATGAGGAAACGTGTGGCACGGTCGATGCACTCATTTGCCTTTTCGCGGTGGGCATCAAACGGTCGGTCATAGCCCGTCCGGAATTTGTTGAGCCCGGGCGTTATGATCAGACGAGGCTCCGATAGAGCAAGAGGACATCGAACGGGGTCATTGTTTAGCAGGTACCAATCGAGACTGCCGTGTGGCTTCAGGAGTAACACCCTATCTGCATACTCCAAGCGGACATAACGAGACTTGAGCCGCGCACTCCGACAGTAACTCATCCGACTCTCTTTCTCATTCAGAATTCCTATATGATGTCCGACAAACATTGTGTCCACACCCAGGGGAGCCCGTTCCGCTGCGATTTCGAGAAGTCGATCGTAATTGGTGGTTATGACAGGAATGCCAGTTTCCGGTTTCAGCATATGGGCCAGCAGCTTCGTGAATCGTAGAACCTTATTCCCACGCACCACTTCGGCAACCACCGAGGCCTCCCTGTCTACAAGAAGACCGGCAACGGCATCCACGATACGTGCCTCAACCGTTTGACTCGGAGGGTTCCTGAGCATGGCCTCCTCGATGTTCAGGCCGGCATCGAGCAATTCGAGAATCCGTGTCCAATTCTGCTGATCGGCACCGTCTACTCGCTCTGGAATGTTGCCTCTTAGGAACTCTGTCAATTCTGACATCCCAGGCAATCCCTCCGCACAGGAAAGGCCGCTTCCAACAATGGTTACTAAACCATCTCTGAAGTGGTTCTGAAGCTTGGCCTTGAGCGCATGGATATTCATGTTGCCTTAGAAACTGAATCGTCTCGTATCTGATCCTCTCAAGCTATCGCGCATTCCTACATCTGTGCGGTTCCGCTTGAGCCTAGCACCACCAGTACTATCGGCAGAATCACTGCGCTTCGCCAAAGAAAAATGGGGGCGCGGGCTAATATGGTGCGAGGGATCAGCCCGTTTTCTCGCCGGGGGCGAGGGTTATCCTGCGATGCGGGTGAGTTTGTCGATGCGTCCGAGTTTGGAGGCGGGCAGGGGAGGAGTGTTGAGTTTTGGGTGATGGCCGCTCCGGCGGGCGGAGGTGGCAGTTCACAGTTGGCAGTTCTCAGTTTCCGGTTCCCGGCTGGCGGCGGCCTGCGGCCGAACGCTTCTACGTCGGGACGGCAGGCCGGAGGCTGTAGGCCATAGGCCGGAGGAACCGTGATTGGCGCGATACGCACGACGCGCGACGAGCGACGAGATACGAGATACCAGATACGAGATGCGCGCGGCGTCCCACGCGAGCGACGGAATACGGTGATTCAGAGGCGGATTTGCGCTGCGCGCAGAGCGGGATTTCGTCAAGAACGTGCAACACCTTTTTGCGCAGGGGTGGTGACATCGAAGGAATTTTTACTGTTGTCGGGGCAGGGGGTTACGCCGGTTCTGGGGCGGGAGGCGGAGAATTCTTGGTCAAAAACGTGCAACAGCCTCCAAGGGTAGAGGGCCGATGTCGGGTCGGCCCGGTTGTGGACCGGCGAGCGGCGTGGCTCGCCCCTGGATGTCGCGATGGATTGGAGACCGCTGGGTCGCAGATGTCGGCTGTGGAGGCGAGGGCCATCGAGGTCGTTGTGACCATTCCGTTGTGGCTGGCTCGGGCCGGCGTGGCGCTGGCGCTGCTGTGGCGTCGGGTCCGCTACGGCTACGCCTTCCGCCGGATCGCGCTGACCAAGGGCCGCTACGCCATCGTTGATCCTGATGACTATCCGCGCCTGGCCCGCTACAACTGGCACGTCAGCGAGGGGACGCGGACGTATTACGCCGCCCGCACCGCGCGTCTGAGCGACGGGCGGACGAAGAGCGTCGCGATGCACCGCCAGGTGCTGCCGACGCCGTCCGGCGTGCTCGTCGATCACGTCAACCAGCACGGCTGGGACAATCGCAAGGCCAACCTCCGCGCCGCCACCCGCTCGCAGAACGCCCGCAACCGCGCCAAGTTCAGCCGGGGCGTGTATAGCTCGGCGTACAAGGGCGTCCGCCGATGTCGCGACGCCGCCGGGTGGGAGGCGACGATCACGATCCATCGCCGCTCGATCTTCCTCGGCCGCTTCGACAGCGAGATCGACGCCGCCCGCGCCTACGACCGCGCCGCCCTCCGCTACCACGGCCGCTTCGCCTCGCTGAACTTCCCCCGTCCGAGGCGCCTGCGCGAGCGCCTCATCGCCTTGTTGATGCGTCCCATCGGCCGACACGTAGGGCGAGCGTCCCCGGTCGCCGATCCCAAAGCGGAGCGACGTGCTTCACTGGAGTCGATAGACCGACGGCGCGCCGCCTTTGGGGCCGTCGAAGAGCACCAGAACCGTCGTATGGTCCGGGCCTTCGTCCAGGATGGTCATGGCCTCGGCCTTGCCGGGCGGGTTCGGGATCGGGCCGATCTTCTCGACGTCGCGGCCGACGCCGGACCAGCGGAACAGGCGATAGCCGCGACCTTTCTCGTAATCGACGGCCTGCGGGTACGCGTTCGACGGCTCGGACCCGGCGTTGCCCGCGATGAGAAGGAAGCCTTCGCGAGCGGCGACGATCTCGCGAATCCCAAGCCCCTCGCCGAGCCTCAGGCGGTGGAGCGTATAGGCCGGCTGTGTCACCTTCGCGAACACATCGTCGGCGGCCACTTCGACCACGAAGGCGTCGCCGTCGAGGTTGGGACTGCGCAGCCCGACGAAGAGCCGCCCTTCGCGGACGGCCAGCCCTTCGATGTTGACGCCTTTCTGCTGGAGCGGCCTGGCGAAGTACGGGCCCAGCGTCGCGTCGTTTTCCAGGATCGCCGCCAGGCTGCCGACCGTCACCGCCGCCTCGCCGCCGGCCGGCAGGCCCGTCGTCGGATCGACGCGCAGGCGGCAGATCGTGTAGCGCGACGGCTGGCGCACGCCGCTGTTCTTGGCGACGCCGTGCGAGCCGACGACGTAGTAGCAGTCGCCCTCGGCGGCGATCGCTTCGATGTCCATCTCGTCGGTCGAGTCCAGCAGCGGGACCGTCGCCAGCACGCGCAGCGTCCGGCCCTCGCGCGACAGCGTGACGACCTGCACCGCCGCGCCCTCGTCGGCGCCGATCAGGCAGTGCGTCGGCGAGATGCACGCGATGCCGCTGAGGTCCTTGCTTTCGAGGACGCTGCCACGGAACGAGAAGGACTCAACGAACTCGACGCGGCTCGGCGCCCCTGTCGCGACATCGCCGGCCGGCTCCTTCTCGGCACAGCGGGACCCTGTCAGCAGCAGCCCGCAGACTCCCACCAGAGCGATCAACCATCGATAGACAGTTTCCTTCATACGCTCGAAAAGCCTTTCTTCCACCTGCGACGCAACACTCGGCCGCAGCGTAACGCCAGAGCCACGAACGAGTCACGGCATCTCAATGGCCCTCAACGCCGAAGTCTCATCGATGAAGATAAATGCGTCGTATCGTTGGGGCAGAATGGTTGGAACGTAGTTGTGCGCCTCGGTTTGCGGGTTGTAGACCACCCCTTTGGCCCGATGTCCCCTGGGCATGCGCAACGGCGATTCGCGATCCTGCCGGTCGAACACCAGCAGAAAGCGGTCCGGCTTGACGCCGTTGAAGAGGTCCTCGACACTGCCCGGTATCGCCGGGGGCACGCGCATCGTCTCCACCGCTGCACCCCAGTTCCGCCCGGCCAGCACCGCCCCACGGTGCGTGCCGAACCCCACCGCAACCACCGCATCGGGCCCGAACTGCTCGCGGGTCAACTGGCCGATATTCTGCATCCCTTCCGCGACCATGCTGGTGGCTCGCGCGTCGCCGACATGGGTGTTGTGGGCCCACACGATCCCCTTGGACTGCGGGCCGTGGTATTCCAGCAGTCGGCGCAGCGTCAGTTGCATGTGTCCGACCCGCTCGTTCCATGAGTTCAAGCGGGCGTCCGTCATCGCGCGGTAGTGCCGCTCGGCATTCTTCACCAACAGGGCGTTCTGCTTGGCGTTGAAGTACTCTTTGCGATCTTTCAACTCCAGATCATCGGACTCCTCCCGCAACAGCTCGAGCACGGCCCGAACCTGTGCCGAGCAATCCTGCCCGAACTGCGCGGTGTAGCGTGCATACACCTGTGGATTGTCACGAAATCGCATCAGGCACTGATAATGCTGCCTCGCTTTGTCGGCCAGGTCGGGCTTTGCCTGTGCTTTGTAGTCGAGCACCGCGTCCATCGACTCGGGCAGAGAGTACAGATCCAGACCGAAAAACCCCGCGCGCTTCTCGGCCGCGAGGTCGGCATTGTGCCGCCGGAGCCACTCGACCAGTTCTCGGGTCTCTTCGTTGGCCCACATCCAGCGCGGCCACCGCCGAAACGACGCCAACGCCTCATCCGCCGTCCGCGGCGAGTCGGGCAGACCTTTGACATAGCGGTTCACAGTGTAGCAACTCGGCCAGTCGCCCTCGACCGCGATGAAATCGAACCCCTTCTCGACGATCAGCCGCTTGCTGATGGCGGCCCGCCAGGTGTAATACTCCGAGGTGCCGTGCGACGCCTCGCCCAGCAGGACCAGCCGGGCCGAGCCGATCCGCTCCATCAGAGGATCGAGATCCTCGGCCGTATCCAGCGCACGGACATTCCGCTCCAGATAGGCGATAAGCTCCTGCGATTCGCTGGGCAGGGCCGCTGATTGAAACAGCAACAGCAGGGCGATTCCTGCGGCCGTCCATTCGGTTACACGTTTCATGATACGCGCCTTTCCCGTTTTGGCTGCGGCGATGGGCCTGAAGGTATCCCCATACACCCCCATCATCCTGTTTTCCGCCTTGCAGGCACAGACTACGTTATACAGCCCAGCCGGCCTGAATGCAACCGGCCGGAAGGCCCGGCAGGGCCGTCTTGCGCGCACCCGGCGTGGCCGTCTGCCTCGCCGGTCCCACCCGCGCACCGCTGCGGCGAATAACCCGGACCCATCCCGAAGGCCGCCTGCGATAATCGCCTTTGCACCCGAACTTCTTACAAATCTTCTTGTCTCGCAGACCGATGCGCAGTAGACTCACCCGCAATCGACCGGCAGCAGTCGATGGAGCCGAAGGCCGCGAGCCTCGGCGAGACCTCGACCCTGAATGCGGTCTGGAAAAAGCGTTGGGCGGCGTAGCCAAGTGGCCTAAGGCGACGGTTTGCAAAACCGTTATTCGTCGGTTCGAATCCGACCGCCGCCTGTTGCAGCTCCGCGTCGGAATCCTCGGCTTCGGCCCTGAAATGGGTTCGTGCAGCCATCTCCCCGAACCGTAGAAGCGTGGACCGAGTGTGAAGTGTGAAGTGCGGGCGCCGTGGCCTATGGCCTTCAGTCTCCCGCCTGCCGCAACCCGAGATACGAGGAACACCGGCTGGAGACGGGAGGCCGCAGGCCGCAGGTGATTGGCCGGAGGCCCCCCATCTACGCTCCTGCCCATTTGCGAGACACGAGACACGAGATACCAGATACGGCCTTTTTTCCCTTGCTCCGCCCCCATCCTCCGCCGACAATACCCCCCAACGAGCCCCGGCCGCAGAATGCGCCCCGGCGTGCAGCGAGGACAAGAGACGTGCGAAACCGAAAACCGGCGACAACGCGGCGAGAGACGATCACGACAGGGCATTGCCCCTCTCGAAGTTGGCATGACCCGCCAGTGAACCCGCAGAGCAAACAGCTTCGCCACCGGTCGACCGAAAGACAAACCAGAAAACCGGGTACGTCCCTGTCTCTTCTATGCCCGTATGGTAAGAATGCGTCACTATCACAGGCGCATTAACATGCGAAGTGCAACACGATAGGTCGTGACAGTCACGAACCGACC
>CAZSXM010000105.1:0-8118 GCA_964610435.1 uncultured Pirellulales bacterium
ACCCGCGTTACGTGCCGCCCGTTGGCATGACGGACCTGGACGGCCTGCCGAGACTCTACGGCGAGGCTGTCGACATGGGGGCCTACGAGTTCCAGGAACTCGGACTCACCAAGATCATTCGCAGCGGCGCCGTGCTGGGGGACGACGGGAGAACGCAATATGCAGGAATCGGAACCGAGATCAGCTATCAGATCTGTATCAGCAACCACAGTGACACGCGGCGTGTGGAGAGACTCTCTGTTGTCGATGCTCTGCCTGCCGAAGTCGAGTTCGTCTCGGCCGACGGAGCGGCCGGATCGTACGATCGAGACCGACACGTCTACACATGGTCGTTTCCCTCGCTGATGCCCGAGTCCACAGTCTGCGTCAAGTTGGTCGCACGGGTTCGCAGGAACACAGCCGTGGGCACCGTCATCACCAACGAAGTGACGGTCGACAGCGAGACGACCATTCCCCAGAGGGCCAGCGTCTCGGCCGTGGTCGCGCAGCCGAAACCCAAGCCGCTGGAACTGACCAAGACGATCACCGACGGAATCGAGAGACGCGACGAACAAGGGATCGCCTATGTGGCCCAGGGACAGGAGATCACCTACAGGGTTTGTGTGCGAAACGACAATGACTGGGCTGTGAACAACGTGGTCGTTACAGACATTCTTCCGGAGGAGGTGACGTTCGTCTCGGCCGACGAGCCGGCCGGGTGGTACGATCGAGACCGACACGTTTACACATGGTCGTATCTCTCACTTCTGCCCCATTCCACGGCCTGTGTCGAGTTGGTCGTCCGGGTTCGAGAGAACACTGCTCTGGGCAGCACCATCACAAACCATGTGACGATCGACGGCGAGGATATCGTGACCCAGAGGGCCAGTGTCTCGGTCGTTGCCGCACAGGCAAAGCCCAAACCGCTGGAACTGACCAAGACGATTACGGACGGAATCCAAGGACGCGACGAGCGAGGGGTTGCCTATGTGGCCCAGGGGCAGGAGATCACGTATACGGTCTGCGTGCGAAACGACAACCGTCAGGCCGCGAGCAATGTGATCGTCACGGACAGGCTTCCGGCTGAGGTGGCATTTGTCTCGGCCGACGGGGTGCATGGATCGTACGATCCCGCCACACACACATACACGTGGACCTATCCCACATTGGCGGCCGGGACTACGCACTGTATGACGCTGGTCGTCAAGCTGGCTGATACCCTCGAGCCGGGGCAGATGGTCGTCAATACGGTCTACCTTGACGCCGACCAGGCCCCGACCGTTATCGACAGCATACAAGTCCGCGTGGTCGAAACCCCTTCGGCTCTGGAGGTTGCACTTACGCTGAGCCCACTGATCCTCGGTCGCACCGGCCACAACCGCTCCGACCAGGTCACGGCCCTGCTCGAGTTTCCGCCGCACATCCGCGAAAGCGATGTTACCCTGGAGACGATCTCCCTCGCCCCCGGGGCAGTGCCCGCCACCTCTGCAACCATGTCGGTCGTCAACCAAATTGTGCAGATTCGCGCCACGTTCGAGTTGGGCAAGATCCTCGACGCAATACCCCACAGCGGAATCACCACCCTGTGCGTCACGGGCAGACTGCGATCGCAGCGCGCGTTCGTCGGAGAAGGGGTCGTGCTGGTGGTCGCCCGGAGAGCCTTCTGACGCGGCCGCTGCAGGCAACACCGCTTCACAATGAAGGGGGTTCTTGACGAGTGGGAGAATGGCGTTCTTGAGCCTGGCTGCAGGTCGGTCTGTTGTCGTATCGTCGACGGACCATCGGAGCGCTACCGGGGGCAAGTTCACGTTGTCCGGGATGAAGACGAAATGATTCTTGGACGCATCGAGTACGCCCTCTGCAAGGATTGGGACGTGCTCGTCGGTTTGGGGGTCGTCGACGCGGGTGCGGACATCCGCGGCCGAGATGCGGACCTCGACGGAGGCTTTGGCTTCTCCGGCGGTTTGGGAACGCAGCCCACTTTGATCCGGCCCGACCGGCTTCTTGCCGACTGGTGACAGCGCCGGCCGCCGCGAGACGAGCCGTCAGACCATGTCGTAGTCGTAGGGCTTGCGCATCGGGCGCGAGATGTACGTATCGGCCTCGGCGTCGTTGACGAACCGTTCTTTCGACGGGTCCCAGTTCAGCTTGCGGCCCAGGCGAATGCTGATCACGCCCAAGTGACACTGGCTCGCCGAGCGGTGGCCCACCGACGCTGGGCAGATCGGCGCCTTTCGCGTCTTGACGCAGTCCATGAAGTTGGCGATGTGGTCGTTGCTGGCATAGACGCGCGGAGCGCTCTCCGGTAGCTTCTCGGTGAGCAACTGCCGGTCGCTGGCCTGAATGATGCCGCGCGAAACCCAGATCCAGCCGTCGGAGCCGATGAACTTGATCCCATGCAACTGTCCTTTGGGGTCTTTGACGCCGCCGTGCCACTCGCTGGCCGTCGTGCTGCGGCACTCATGCACCACGCCGTTGGCGTAGGTGTACGTCACCTCGTATTCGCTGGCCGCCGTGAAGCCGCCGGGGATCATCTCGACCAGTTGCTTGCCCTCGATGCTCACCGGTCCCGAGTCGTCCATGTCCAGCGCCCACAGTACGATGTCGTTGTGGTGCGCACCCCAGTCGGTCATGGTGCCGCCGGAGTACTCCCACCAATAGCGGAAGCTGAAGTGCGTCCGCTCCTTGACGTAGGGGACCTTGGGCGTCTGACCCATCCAGAAATCGTAGTCGAACCCTTCCGGCACGGGCGAGGTCTGGAACGGCCCCTGTCGCAGTCCCGCCGGCAGCCAGACTTCGGCCTTCCGGAGTCTGCCGATCCGCCCGTTTCGCACGAGGTCGCAGGCCAGGCGGAAGTGTACGCTGCTTCGCTGCTGCGTGCCCGTCTGGAGGATGCGGCCGGTTTGCCGCTCGACCTCGACGAGCTTCTGTCCTTCGGCGATCGTCAGCGTCAGCGGCTTCTCGCAGTAGATGTCCTTGCCCGCCTGCATCGCCGCGATGGCGATCAGCGTGTGCCAGTGGTCCACCGTCCCGCAGATCACCGCGTCGATGTCCTTGCGTTCGAGCAGCTTGCGAAAATCGTGGTAGCCGTCCGCCCCGGGAAAGTCCTTCTTGGCGTTCGCGACGTGCCGTTCGTCCACGTCGCAGACGGCGACGACCTTGCCGAACCGCTGGGCGTTGCGTGCATCGCCCCGGCCTTGCCCACCGCAGCCGATCAGCGCCAGGCGAACCGCCTCGCTCGGCGACGATGAGGCCGGTTGCGGCCCCTGTTGGGCGGCGCATTCTTCGGCGAACCAGCCGGGCAGCGACGAGCCGGCGGCCACCAGACCGGCGGCCTTGAGAAAACTGCGACGTGTGCCGCTCGAACTTCTGTCGATCATGACAACCTCCTTATGATGGCATCGTGGGCCCGGACAAACCAACGCTGCGGCCGCACAATACCCTCCGGCCGCAACACCCCCATCATACCCCCAACCCTCCGCCGCCTCAACCCCCTGCTTGTCGCCAGGCCGGGACAGCGTCTGGGCAGTTGGTAGTGTGCCGATTAGAGTGTGCTGATTCAGCGGGAATCGGACAACTGCTCAGATCGGCCCAGTCAATCGGTGGCTGGGTTGACGTGAGGATTCTGGACTTGTGCCCGGGTGTTTGCCAATGGCGGCGAAGATGTGCTTGCGGCGCGCTGCGCGCTTGTCCAGCGGCCTGATGTGGCCGATGGCGCTGCGCTGGCGGCCGGTGTGCGGCTTACACCTACGAACGCCTGGGGTCAGATGTAGACCTTGTCCATCATGCGGGGGAAGGCGATGCACTGGCGGATGTGTTTTTCGCCGGTGATCCAAGCAACCGTTCGCTCGACCCCGAGGCCGAAGCCGCCGTGGGAGACCGAGCCGTACTTGCGCAGATCGAGGTACCAGCCGTAGGTATCGGGATTGAGACCCTGGTCGTGAATCTTCGCCAGCAGGCGGTCGTAGTCGTCTTCGCGCACCGAGCCGCCGATGATCTCGCCGAAGCCCGCCGGAGCGAGCATGTCGAAGTTTTGCACGACCCGGTCGTCAGCCCGGTCGGTCTTCATATAGAATGCCTTGGCCTCGCGCGGATAGTGCGTCACGAAGACGGGCTTGTCGTGCATCCGCGAGATGATCGTCTCGTCGGAGCCGCCGAGGTCCTTGCCCCAGGTGAACTCAGCGGCGAGCTGCGCGTGCTTGGGGTTGTTCTCGATCTTCGTCTGTGTCTCAGCCAGCGCGCTTCGCACGTCGATCAACTCGGCGGCGATCTTGTCCTTTTGCCACTGTTTGATCTGCCCGCCTTGCTGCTGCTCCAGTTCGGCGATCCGCGCCTCGGCGCGGGCCTTCTCGCTCTGAAGGTCGGCCAGGTCGCGGGCCATGAACTCGACGGTCTTCGGGCCTTTGAGGATCTCGACAGCTTCACTGTAGGTCAGCCGATAGAAGGGCGGCTGGATCTTCTCGAGCAGCGGGATATCGGCGCCGAGCGCTTCGAGTTCGCTGCGGTTGTCCTCGAGCACGCGGCGGACGATATACGAGACGAAGTTCTCGGCCAGTTCCAGCAGGCCGGGCAGGTCGATGAAGGCGACCTCCGGCTCGACCATCCAGAACTCGGTCAGGTGCCGGCGGGTCTTGCTCTTCTCGGCGCGGAAAGTCGGCCCGAAGCAGTAGACGCGGCCAAAGCTCATCGCGGCCGATTCGAGATAGAGCTGACCCGTCTGCGTCAGGTGCAACGGGCTGCCGAAGTAGTCCACCTCAAACAGCGAGGTCTGGTCCTCGCCGACGACCGTGGTGAAGATGGGCGTATCGATGAGGGTGAAGCCGTTGTCGTTGAAGAAGCGGCGGATCGCATCGACCACCGTATGGCGGACCTTGCCGATGCACCACTGTCGCTGCGAGCGGAAGTGTAGATGGCGATGCCGCATCAGAAAATCGACGCCGTGGGCCTTGGGTGTGATGGGATAGCCCTCGGCCGGCGCGATGATCTGTGCGTCGGTCACGGCCAGTTCGTGGCCCCCGACGCTGCGGGCATCGGCTCGGATGATTCCTGTGAGGCTCAGTGACGACTCCTGGCCCAGGTGTTTGATCCGATCGAACAGCTCCTCCGACACGCTTGCCTTCTCGACGATGCACTGGCACAGCCCGGTCCCATCCCGCAGGATGACGAACTGAATCTTGCCGCTGGCCCGGCTGTTGTAGACCCAGCCCCGCAGAGTGACTTCCTTGCCGATATGGTGCTTCAACTGATCGATGTATACGTTGTTCGTACTGCCCATGGTTTTCTCCTCGCGCCGCCGGTTGATGGCCGTCAGACGCCGGTTTCGTTGCCGGCTTGTGTCATGGAGAAGACTATACAACGAGAACGGCCTGGCGAAAAGGGGGCTTTGAAGATATCCAGCCCGCCGTTCGTAGTGACGCCGTGAGGCGTTACTCTCTCTGAGCTGAATATGCCCTTGCCGGCACACTGCGAACGGTGAAAGCGCGGGGTCGGTGGTTGAAGAGTGGTGGGGTGGGCGATAAGATGGCGGGCATGCAAACGCAAGACAAATATAGCGTGGGTCTGATCCAGATGGCGACGACGCCCGATCCGGACGACAACCTCGCCCGGGCCGTCGAACTGGTCGAATTGGCGGCGCGCGACGGTGCGGTGGTGATCTGTCTGCCCGAGCTGTTCCGCTCGCCCTATTTCTGTCAGCGGGAGGACCCGGCCCTGTTCGATCTGGCCGAATCCATCCCCGGCCCATCGACCGAGACGCTGGGCAGGATCGCCCGGTCGCGGCAGGTCAATGTGATCGCGTCGCTGTTCGAGCGTCGTGCGGCGGGGCTGTATCACAACAGCGTCGTCGTGCTCGACGCCCAGGGCGAGATCGCAGGGGTTTATCGCAAGATGCACATCCCCGACGATCCGGGCTATTATGAGAAATTCTATTTCACGCCGGGGGACCTCGGGTTCAAGACGTTCGATACGCCGGTGGGGAGGATCGGGACGCTGATCTGCTGGGACCAGTGGTATCCGGAGGCCGCCCGGCTTACTGCGCTGCAGGGCGCTGAGATTCTGTTCTATCCGACCGCCATCGGCTGGCACCCGCACGAGAAGGATACGTTCGGCGTATCGCAGCACGACGCCTGGCGCACGATCCAGCGGTCCCACGCCATCGCCAACGGCGTGTATGTCGCCGCCGTCAATCGCACGGGACTGGAGAGGCCAAGCGAGGACGCTGCCGGCATCGAGTTCTGGGGTGGCTCTTTCCTCTGCGACCCGTTTGGCGTGGTGATTGCCGAGGCCGATGCGCGCAGCGAGCAGGTGGTGATCGCCGAGGTGGACCGGGCCCGGATCGAAGACGTGCGGCGGAACTGGCCGTTTCTGCGGGACCGGCGGATCGACGCCTACGACCGTATCACGGAGAGGTTCAGCGACGAGCCATGATGATGCACGAGACCAACGCACCGGCCGCAAACGGGTTCCGTATGCCCGCCGAATGGGACAAGCACGAGGCGACGTGGCTGGGCTGGCCTCACAACCGCACCGACTGGCCCGGCAAGATCGCCCCGATCCACTGGGTCTATGGCGAGATCGTTCGCAAGATCGCCCCCGGCGAGATCGTCCGCATCCTCGTCAACTCCGAGGAGCACGAGACGCAGGTCCGCCGGATTCTCAAGCGAGTGGGCGTAGACCTCGGTCGCGTCGAGTTCTTTCGCTTTCCGACCAATCGCGGCTGGACGCGCGACTTTGGCCCGATCTTTATCCGCTGCGAGGAGCCAAGAGAAGTTGCGATCGCGAGGTTCCGCTTCAATGCCTGGGCGAAGTATCCGGATTGGGACCTCGACAGCCGGATCGCGGAGCGGGTGGGCGAGACGATGGGCCGGCGGATCTTCCACGTCCGCTGCGGCGGCGAGGACGTCGTGCTCGAAGGCGGCGCGATCGACGTTAACGGCTGCGGCACGCTGCTGACTACGGAGGAGTGCCTGCTCGACGACAAGGTGCAGGTCCGCAACCCGAAGCTGAGCCGGGGCGACATCGAGCAGGTCTGCCGCGATTATCTCGGCGCCGGCCACGTGCTCTGGCTGGCGCGCGGGATCGTCGGCGACGATACGCACGGCCACGTGGATGACCTGTGCCGCGTCGTCTCGCCTGGGACGGTGGTGCTGTGCGAGGAGAAGAACGCCGGCGACGAGAACCACCGAATCCTCGAAGAAAACCGCGAGCGGCTCGAAGACTACCGGCTCCAGGACGGCTCGCGAATCGAGATCGTGCGCCTGCCGATGCCGGAGCCGCTGCATCTGGATGGCCAGCGCCTGCCCGCCAGCTACGCGAATTTCTACATCGCAAATAGCGCGGTTCTGGTGCCCACGTTCAACGACCCAAACGACCGCATCGCCTTGGGCATTCTGGCCGAACTCTTCCCCGATCGCCCGGTGGTGGGCATCCACGCTGTCGATCTTGTCTGGGGCCTCGGCACGCTCCATTGCCTGACCCAGCAGGAACCGGCCCTGTAGGACGAACGTCTCCGCTCGGCGGGCTGCCATCCTGCCTACGGTTGGCTTAGGGTTCGCCTGACGTCATAATCAGCGAATCCTGACGAATCCGGAGAAATGTGCGTGAACGCGCGCCAAATCCAGATCGAGATCTTCAAGAAGATGTCGCCGGCAGAGAAGCTGAAGCTGTCGATGCGTCTGTACTGGTCGGCCCGCCGGCTCAAGGCCTCCTGGCTGCGCCAGCAACACCCCGATTGGACCGAAGAACAGGTCCAGAACAAAGTCACGGAGATCTTCCGAAATGCCCGAACCTCATCTGTGCCTCGTTCTTCTCGAGCCGTTCAATCAGCTTGGGATTTCGTGTGCATCCATCTTGACTTCCTATCAATCTGCGACGAGGAGTAAGAGACGTGCAAAGCAAATCTGAAGGTATTTGTGAACTCTGCGGGCATGGCGTTGCGATGAGACAGAGAGCACACATCGTTGCGGAAGGTAGGAAACATGGGCCCAATCTGCTCATGCTGTGTCCGACGTGTCACATCATGTTTGACACCCATGTGAAGCCCAAGGTCTTCAGGGCCCTCTCGGAAGCAGGTGTCACAAATCTCCCTAAGGGCTCGTAAGGCAATAGATTCGGAAATAGCTCACGTTTGACTGCGGCCCA
>CAZSXM010000106.1:0-8002 GCA_964610435.1 uncultured Pirellulales bacterium
CTCTTCGAAGTCGCCGTTGCTCGTGGCGATGATGTTTGCCACGGGATAGGCAAACAGCTCGGTGGTAAAGCTCCAAACCTCGCCTTTGAAGATCGTATTGTCGGGCGCCGCATTGACTTCATCCACGCGCCAGAAGTAGTCCGTCTCGAAATCGAGCAGCCCGGCTGGATCGTGACTGGTCGCGGCCTGACCTTGGCTGAGCAGCACGCCCATCGGGTTGGCCCGGCTGGCCTCGTTGACATCGTCGAACGAGGTGCCGAAATACACATCGTGCGTGGCCGCAAACTCACCGGCGTCCCACGCCAGGACAACATCACGCGGAACGTCGATCGCCTGGTCGGAGGGGCGGGGATTCTGAGCCAACGATTGGTCGGTCAGGCCCGCCATGATCTTGACGACTTCACTGTCCGTCAGCGGACGATCGTAGATTTGTACGTCGTCGATCATTCCGTTAAACCATTGATCGTTTCGCCACGTGCCGACAACCGTGTCACCACTGGCACCGAGATAAGGACCGGCCCCGGCTTCCGCACTAAGTTCGCCATTGATATAGATCCTGCGGTTCTGATTCTCAAAGTCGTACCAGAACGTGACGTGATACCAATTGCCCGCTTCGACCGTCCCGGCCGGGGTGTCAAGGTCATTGCTGTAAAACCCCATGCGAACCCGACCATCGCCCCAGATCCGGTAGTGCATGCTCACATTCGTCTCACTGGCCTGATGCTGCGCGAAGACCACTTGTTCGTCGGTCGACAGGGAAGGATTGATCCACATCGCCTGCGTGAAACTCCGGCTGTTGAAGGGGATATGCGCCCCCCTCACAACACAATCGACCCCGTTGAATTGCAGCGCCGTGCCGAGCACGCCCTGGATCCAAAGGGCACCGCCCTCGACAGTCCCGTGGTTCCCGTTGCCGCTCAGATCGGTGGCGACGGTTCCCTGGCCCTCATCGAACGGCCAGTAGACCACCAGACCCTCCGGGGCAGCGGCCAGTGCCGACCACGCCGGGCCCAGAATCACCAACGAAAGGAATACAAGAAATGATCGCTTGAACATAACACATCCTCCTTCAGACACAGTGGATCTCGTGGACCGCTCTCAACCACATGCCGAGAACACTCTCTCCGCAGCGTGTCGAGGAGTCCATTCTCCTCGCACGCAAGCACCGGAACTACCAGCTCTTTCTCTTTGGTTAGATAGAAAATCACCGCAGGACCTTCCCTTTCACCTCCTTCCCGGAGAAAGGCCAAGTGTGAGAACCAATCGCAGAACTCCTTATCTTATATCACATTCGAGAGAGGAAATTCAACAACAATCCCGCCCACGGGGGCAGTCAGCGGCCCGTCATCCGCCGTGAAACAGCTTCTTGTCGCGGAGCAGGTGGTGGTAGTGCTGGGCGAAGCGGTGGGCCTCGTCGCGAACGTACTGGAGCAGCTTGCGGACGGGCGAATGGGCCGGCAGCTTCAACGGCTGGGATTGCCCTTGCAGGTAGATGTCCTCCTCGCGTTTGGCCAGGGAAGCCATCTTCGTGTGGGGTGGCTCCACATCGACGAGCCCTTCCGCCCGGCATTCGGCGATCATCGCGCCGAACGCGGCCTCGGCGGCGTGCAGGTGCCCCAGACCCCCGTCGATCAGGATCAGATCGGGCCACAGCTCTTCGCCCCGCAGCGCATATTTGTACCGGCGGCGGACCACCTCGGCGATCATCGCGTAGTCGTCGATCCCCTCGACCGTCTTGATGCGGAACCGCCGGTAGCCGCTCTTGAAGGGCCGGCCGTCGATGAACTTGACGAGCGAGCCGACCGCCTCGGCCCCGCTGAGATTGGCGATGTCGATCCCCTCGATGATGCGAACCTGGTTCGGGACGCCCAGGATGTCCCGCAGCTTGACCAGGGCCTCGGTCGGGTCGGCGGCGAAGACCTCGGGCTGGACGTGCTCGTCGGGCGTTCCCCGGTCGTCGAGGCCCTCGATCAGGCGAATGCGGTCGCGGAACATGGCGGCCTTCTCATACTGGAGGTTGCCGGCCGCCTCGTCCATCTGCTCGCGCAGCCATCGCAGGACGGTGGACCGCTTGGACCGGAGAAAGCGGATCAGGTCCTGGATCACCCTGCGGTAGTCAGCCTTATCGATCCGTACCGCGCATGGGGCGGTGCACTGCTTGATGCTGTAGAGCAGACATGGGCGAAAGAATCGCCGCTTCGGGTCGGCGTCGTGAATCTCCAGGCTGCACGTGCGGAATCGGAAGATCTTCTGGAGCTCCACGAGGACGGCCCGCAGGTCCTTGACGTTGGCGAACGGGCCGAACAGCCGCGTGCCCATCGCTTGTGGCTTTCGCGTGATGTAGACGCCGGGGAAGTCTTCCCGCATGGTGATTTCCAGATACGGGAACGTCTTGTCGTCGGTCAGATCGGTATTGTACGGCGGGCGGATGTCCTTGATCAGCCGGGCCTCTTTGAGCATGGCATCGACTTCCGTTTCGGTTTCGAGGAAGTCCACCGCGCAGACCTTGCCGGCCATCTCCAGGATCTTCGGCCCGCGCGAGGCGGCCAGATCGCTGCCCGGCTGGAAGTAGCTGGCGACGCGCGATCGAAGGTTCTTGGCCTTGCCGATATAGAGAACGACATCGTCAGGGCCCTTTAGGAAGTACACGCCGGCTGTGGTGGGCAATTCCTTGATCCGTGCGCGAATCCGTTCGAGTCTTTCGCTCTCAGCGTGCGCCATCAACCGTTGTTCTTTCCTGCACAATACCCCCTCGCCCTTCGCGACGCATCCATTGTAGCAACAGGGCACGTTGGACGAAAGGGTTTGGCATGCCGATGCCTTCCTTCCTGATGTGGAGAGTCTGCCCTTTATCGGTCTGCGAAAGTGCCGGGACCACCGAGTTGGACAGCGCCATGTAACATGCGATCCGTTACTTCCGGTCCGAGAAATCAGCCGAAGAGCAAACGACGACGCAAGCGGGCCTTCGCAGAGAAGCGAAACAGCCCCTACTGCTTGCGCAGCTCGGCGGTGGCGACTCTCACTGCATGCGAAGGGGTGATTGCCGGGGCCGATCCGAGCATCTCGGCGTCGATGTCACGACCGCAAAAATTTCTGACCGCAGGAGACGCCGTAGATGACGTTATCGCAAGGAGTAAGGACAAACCCCGCGCGCCGGGGGAAAAATTTCCGCGTTTTGCCCTTTACACCTTATCGGATTCTCAGTAAGTTGCCGATACTTGATTCATGGGTGTTTCAACAATACCTTGTTTGGTCCCCGTCCACACAGACTATATGTTGTGGTTATTGTTTTGACGCATGGAGGCGACGAATGTCTTACAGATTCGACCCTGAGAACCCTTTCAAAGACGAACGAAAGCGAGCGAAGAAAGGCCGCCTGCCTCAGGATGCGAAAGGTTTGACGATAGAGCCGCATTTCTCAACACCGAACACACATCCGTTCGAAGAGATCGACTGGGAGATCCGCTCCGCGAAGATCTCCAGCGACAGCGGCCAGGCGATCTTCGAGCAGGATGACATCGAGGTACCCGCGTCGTGGAGCCAGTTGGCCACGAAAGTGGTCTCGAGCAAGTACTTCTACGGCGACGCCGAACTCGGCCAGCGAGAGAACTCGGTCAAACAACTGGTGCACCGCGTCTGTCGAACCATCGCGGATCGCGGCCTGAGGGATGGGTACTTCAAGACCGAACAAGAGGCAGACACGTATTACCACGAACTGACGTGGTTGTGCGTGAACCAGTACGGAGCTTTCAATTCGCCCGTTTGGTTCAACGTGGGCCTGCATGACGTCTACGGGATCGGCGGCAGCAAGCACAATTACCACTGGGACGCCGAAAAGCAGACCGCCGTGGCATGCGAGAATGGCTACGAGTACCCTCAGGCGTCGGCGTGCTTCATCCAGTCGGTGAAGGACTCGATGGAAGACATCATGCGCCTGGCGACCAGCGAGGCGATGCTCTTCAAGCATGGTTCCGGGACTGGAACCGACTTATCAACACTGAGAAGCAGCAAAGAGAAGCTCTCCGGCGGGGGCAAGCCCTCGGGCCCGCTGAGCTTCATGCGGGTCTACGACCAGATCGCCGCGGTGATCAAGTCGGGCGGCAAGACCCGCCGCGCCGCCAAGATGCAGTCGCTCAAGGTAGACCACCCCGACATCAGGGAATTCATCACATGCAAGACCGTCGAGGAGAAGAAGGCCTGGACGCTTATCGAGGCCGGCTACAGCGGCGAGTACAACAGCGAAGCCTACGACAGCGTCATGTTCCAGAACTCCAATCTCTCGGTCCGCGTGACCGATGAGTTCCTCCAGGCCGCCGAGAAGGACGACGTCTGGATCACCCACGCGGTGACCAGCGGCGAGAAGATGGGCGAGCACTCCGCCCGCGAGCTGATGCAGTTGATCGCCGAGGGCACGCGGGTCTGCGGCGACCCCGGCGTCCAGTACCACAGCACCATCAATCGCTGGCACACCTGCCCGAACTCCGGGCCGATCAACGCCTCGAACCCGTGCAGCGAATATATGTTCGTCGACGACTCGGCCTGCAACCTGGCCTCGCTGAACCTGATGAAGTTCCGCAAGGAAGATGGGACTTTCGACGTCGAAGGGTTCAAGAAGGCCGTCCGCCTGTTCATCATCGCCCAGGAGATCCTCGTCGACAACGGCAGCTATCCCGACCAGGCAATCACGATCAACAGCCATCGATTCAGACCCCTTGGGCTGGGTTTCGCGAACCTCGGCTCAATGTTGATGAGCCTGGCAATGCCGTACGATTCGGATCAGGCCCGTTCGCTGGCCTCGGCGATCGGCGCGATCATGACCGGCACGGCCTACGCCGTCAGTGCCGAGATGGCCGAGCTTAAAGGCGCCTTCGTCGAGTTCGAGAAGAACAAGGACCCCATGCTGAAGGTGATCAACATGCACCGTCAGCATGCATACGACATCCCTGAGACGCACTGCCCCGACTACCTTCGCAATGCGGCCAAGGACGCCTGGGACCAGGCGATCGACACCGGCAGCAAGGTGGGCTTCCGCAACGCCCAGACAACGGTCCTGGCGCCGACGGGCACGATCGGCTTCCTGATGGACTGCGATACGACGGGGATCGAGCCGGACATCGCGCTGGTCAAGTACAAGCTGCTGGCCGGCGGCGGCATGCTCAAGCTCGTCAATCGGACCGTGCCGATGGCGCTTGAACGGCTGGGCTACACCCCGGACGACATCAAGGCCGTCTGCGACTATATCGACGAGCACGAAACCATCGAAAACGCGCCGAAGCTCATCGAGGACCATCTGCCCGTTTTCGACTGTGCATTCAAACCGCGAAACGGAAAGCGTTTCATCAAGTCCCAGGCCCACCTGCGCATGATGGCCGCAGTGCAACCGTTTATCTCCGGGGCGATCAGCAAGACGATTAACATGGCCAAGGAGAGCACGACCGAGGACATCATGGCCGCCTACACCGAGGGCTGGAAGCTCGGTCTCAAGGCGGTGGCGATCTACCGCGATGGGTCCAAGCGTCTCCAGCCGGTATCGACCGACAAGCACAAGGAAGAGAAGGCCAAAGCGTTGATCGAAGCGCCGGCCCGGCCCTTCCGAAGGCGACTGCCGGACACGCGACAGAGCATTACGCACAAATTCTCCGTTACCGGACATGAAGGCTATCTGACGGTGGGGCTATACGAGGATGGTCAGCCTGGTGAGTTGTTCATCACCATGGCCAAGGAGGGCAGCACCGTCGGAGGCCTTATGGACGTGATCGGCACCTGTACGTCGATGGCGCTGCAATACGGGGTGCCCCTGATCACCCTGGTGGACAAGTTCCGCCACGCCCGGTTCGAGCCGTCGGGGATGACCAGCAACCGCGACATCCCGTTCGCCAAGAGCCTGATCGACTACATCTTCTGCTGGCTGGGCTGCCAGTTCATCCCGGGCTACGCCGATAAGAACCTGCCCAACCGCTCCGGCGCTGTGGCCGCCGAGAGCAAGACGACCACGACGGCGCGGGAACTGGTCGAGAAGACCAAAGATCTGGCGCACAAGATCGCCGAGGCCAAGGCCGCCGGCAACGGCACAAAGAAGAAGGCGGCGCGGGATAACGGCGTCAAACCCGCCCCGGCTGGACGCGAATCGAAGCCGACATCCGCGATACATACCGACCGACTGACCGAGGCCGGGGGAAGGATCGGGGCCTTTGTCGGTTCGACCATCACGCTACCCGAAGGGGCAGGCAGCCCCGAAGCGGCCGTCATGCACCAGTTCAGCGCCCAGTTCGCCCACTTCGGCGATGACGCCCCCGCCTGCGACATCTGCGGCGCCATCACCGTCCGCAATGGAACCTGCTACAAATGCTTCAACTGCGGCAACTCCATGGGGTGCTCCTGAGTCAGGATCGGGCGGCTTCGACCACGCATCTGTCTGGTATTCGTGGATCAGCCCCCCGCGGACGGGCCGGAGCCGATAGTGAGATTCTTCGTCGAGAGCCGGGCGTTCTACGAGCGTGAATGCAGGACCGAGTCACGGCTCACATGGTGTGCGACTGTCACGCCACCGCCACTACCGTGACGTTCGCACTCTTGCCCCGCGCGACCTCGCTCCAAACACATTTGCCCATCCACACACCTACGCTCCATCGCATCGGTTCCGGTCCCGCCGGATGCCCCAGTACGCCACATGCAAGCACCCCCCCTCGAAACAGTACCGGACCCCCGTTAATTCGTTTTTGTATTGCCCAAGTTCACATCGGAGTCGAACAATAGGTGGTTGTTGCGGCCTGTATTACCGATGCATCTCAACATCGAAGAAAACCACACCGAATGCGCCGCAAAACACCGCCATGAATGTTGACCGGCAAGGTGCGACGCCGTATGATTTGCATAGATGGCAGGCAAGGAGGCGGGCCATTCCGAAAAGTGGCTTCAGGCAGGTTTTGGTTCCAGTGTGGGTGATGACAAGAGCGGTCGAACTCTGTCGACACGAAGCCGACAGAACCAGAGTTTCAAATCGCCACCAGGGACGGTGCCGCCTTCACCGGCGCAGCTCACGGACGAGCTTCTTCCTTTGAACGCGGCGACAGCCACCCGCCAACGACCGTGACATCAAATCGAAATAGGTGACTGTCCCTCTCGATACGGGCACACTATGAACGGGGCGTTGGCCGTCGCTATGAGGGTGGCGCCAGCTACTGGCTTTGTTGCCGTTCTACGACCATATCCCATATGATGCGACGACCGCGCGACTCGACATTCTGGAGTTCCTTGGATAAGGCTTCCACTTCAAGCGCGTCATGGAGTTCGTCCATTAGTATGCGTGTCGAAGTTAGGAACATCTCATTCGCGTAGTTGTAACTGTGCGCACAAACCAGCCAGGCAACATCTTCACTCGCCGCAAGTGCGTTGAAATATCCAGAATGGAGACACCAATTGCAGTAGTGATAGCTATGCTGGTAATAGCGTATGCAATCGTCACCGAGAATCTTCGCCCGGTCAATAACAGGCATACCTGTCCAATGGTCTGGTCGATTGGGCTTGTCTTTTCTTGTGCGCCCCCACAAAGCAACAATCGACTCATCTATCTCAGCCTTCATGTCCGGCCCAGAGGTGGCATACGTCTTGACTTGATCGTCGGTCAGATGGGCGTACTGCTGGTGCAAAGTCAAGGAGTTGTTAGCGACCCTGTGGCGTGCCACCTTTTCAAAGCTGAAGAACTTCTCCGGCGCATTCTCAATCTTCTCCTGCGCCAGGAGGATAACATCCAGGAACAATTCAAACACGGCTCGCGAACAGCCAGCCAGGGCAAAGACATGCTCGACGGCAAAGGTCTGAACTGCGTCCTTGTTCCCCAAAGTAACCATGCTGTGTACCCAGGAATACATCCGACCATAAGTGTGCAGCATTGCGGTGCGCTTGGTTCGCCCATCCTCTTTGCCTTTGAGGACCTCTATTAGCTTGGAGGTTGTCCCGCTTGTCGTTGGAATTCGACTTGCGGCCGGATAACAGGGGACGA
>CAZSXM010000107.1:0-7343 GCA_964610435.1 uncultured Pirellulales bacterium
TCTGGGAGCGTCTGCAGGAAGAGGGGTTCACCGGCGGCTACACCATCGTCAAGGAGGCGGTTCAGGAACTGAAGCGAACCAGCCAGCAAGTGTATATGCCGCTGACGCATCCGGCGGGAGAAGCCCAGGTGGATTTCGGTCACGCGTTGGTGAAGATGAACGGGGTGCTGCGGAAGATCTGTTTCTTCGTCATGGCGCTGCCGTATTCGGACGCGTTCTTCATCCGGGCCTATGAACGCGAATGCACGGAGACGTTTTGGGACGGCCACGTTCGGGCCTTTGCATTCTTTGGCGGGGTGCCTCGGCGGATCACCTACGACAACAGCAAGATCGCCATCGCCCGGATCATCGGTCCGCGTCTGCGGGAACCGACGGCGGGCTTCCTGCAGTTGGTCAGTCACTACTTGTTCGGCTACCACTTCTGCCTGGTACGGCGGGCCAACGAGAAGGGAGTGGTCGAGGGCACGGTCAAATACGGCCGGTTGAACTTCCTGGTTCCGGTGCCGGAGGTGCAGGACTTTGAGGAACTCAACGCTCTGCTGGAGCAACGCTGTCGGGCGGATCTGCAGCGGCGTCTGCGGGGCCAACGCCAGAGCAAGGAAAAGCTGCTCGCCGAAGAACAGATGCGCTTCCTGCCGTTGCCCTTTACGGCCTTCGAGGCGTGCCGGACCCAGCCGGGGCGGGTCAACAGCGAACTGCTGGTTCGCTTCGATGACAACGACTACTCGGTGCCGATGGAGTATGCCTACCAGGACGTGGTGGTCAAAGGCGACCCCCAGTCAGGTGAAGATCTGTCGGTTGCAGGATGTGATCGCCGTCCATCGACGCTGTTGGGGCCGAGAGCGGCTGAGTCTGGTGGTCACGACGAATCTGCCGTTCGAGTCCTGGGTGGAGATCTTCGGCTGCGAGCGACTGACCGGCGCGTTGCTGGACCGTCTGACGCATCGGGTGCACATCATCGAGGCCAACGGCCCCAGCTACCGCCTGCGTCAGTCCAAACGACGGCTGCAAAAAGGGGACGCCAAGGGTGATGAGGACGATCCGCCCGAGCTGACCCCAGCCGGCTCCGACGATGCGTAGAAAATGTGAATAGAAACAAATTGACACCCCGTCTCCGGCGGGGTAGGTAGGTCAGGGGTGTCACGGTTTTGGTCCGCCAGGCGCTACACTTTCCCTCCGCCCTTCACAAAATCCCAGGCTATTCCCGATACAGCTTGTTCTGATTCCACCAACTCTGGCAAACCGGTGCAGAAGAAGCGCTCCGCGAGATCTCCGCACATAAACCCATCATCAGGAACCAGATCGCCCCTGAGATCGAGGAGCTTGTGCGGCAGATGGCCTTCGAACAGCCCCCCTGGGGTCAGGTTCGCGTCTCCAATGAGCTGCGCAAGAATACCTATCACACGCTTGACGAGTTGCAGGCCCGACAGTACCTGAGCCTCCTTCGTCATTGCCTGGGCCAGATCGCACCAGCTATTCTTCAAATGCCATCAACTCGGCGCAGGATGCGAACGCCTGTGCCGGATTGTCGCCGCAGGCGGGTTTGCCAATGACGCGGATCGCAGCGGCCTGTGTAAGATCGAAGGTTGCCGTGAATCGCTTGCCCAGATGGACGCCTTTTGGGTCCGTAGCCGTGGCATTGGGGTAGTCCTCGAAGACCGCCACATCGATCCAGGGGCCGTCGGCCGTTCTGCGAACTTGGAATCTCGGCTTTCCGCCGGCGGTGTCAAACCATCCACCGTCGTGGAAAATGTTACCCGCCACATAGACCGCACGGCAGATCAAAACCGGTTTGTCCATGGCGATGCCGAAGAACGCCTCGTCCTGGGGTTCTCCATCGAAGGTGACACGGAAGGTGGCAGGGTCGCCGTCGGCGATGCTGCCGCTGACGTTTCCCTGGCGGCTATAGAACTCGCGACCAAAGCTGAACGGGCCGATGGCATCGCCCTTCAGGACGCTTCCAGGTGCCAACAACCAGACCGCATAGCGCGTGGTCTCCCATGATCCCGCATCAAAAAATGGCCGGAGCAGACCACGAAACCCGGCCTCTCTTCCTTGCGCCGCGGCCACCAGATCCGTCAGGTTACACGCCCACACCACCTGGTCCGGCCACGACCGCTCGCCTTGCGCCGGCTGGCGTTCAAACGCAAGCTCCTCGGCCGTCAGGGATCGCAACGCAACGCGCTGCGCTGCGCGAAGATCTGGATGATCTGCCTCATCGAGCGCCAGGACCAACGGCCCGGCGGTCACCGCCATACGGCCCTCATTCGACCCTGAACCAACATGCACCTTCGGAACAAACGGGAATGCGAATTCGACAACGTCCCCCCGTCGCCATACACGTCGAATCTCCACATAGCTTCCCGGCTCGACCGCTACAGCCTCCCGGCCAATGGATATGCGGGGACGTGCCGTCCATTGCGGGATGCGAACCGCCAGCCGGAATTCCTTATCCTGCTGCGGGTCGATCACAATCGTGCCGACGCCGTCACTGGGAAATCGGCTCTTCAGCATAATCGTAACCGGCACATCGTCGATCGTGATACGCCAGCGCGCCGGCGCGAACGTGTGGATCCGGAAACCATCTGGCTCGGCGGTTCCCAGAAAGGTCAGCGCCAAACCGAGCGCACGCGGCCCCGAGCTGTTGCAGCAGTCCATGCCCCGGGTACCCGGATAATCGGGGCGAAACGGCTTCTGGCCTTCCAGGGGAATGTAATAGCCGAAGCCAGAGCCGTCGGGCTTCTGGGCGCCCAGAATCTGGTTGAACAGAGCCTGTTCGAGGGCCGCCGCGTATTTCTCCTGACCCGTCAGACGCAGCAACTGCCAGCAGAGCTGAATCCAGGTCGTAGTCACACATGTCTCCTGGATGTAGGATTGCCGGTCGTTCGGAAGATAGCCGTCCTCCCGGAAATACTCACGCACACTCGAGCCACCGGTGATATACAGGCGATTGTTCTTCACGTCTTCCCAAGCATACTGTGCCGCTTCAAGGAACTGGCGTTCGCCGGTGGCGCGATAGAGTTCGCACAGGCCCACATAGTTTGAGAGCATTTCATAAGCCTTGCGGTTGCCAACGGCCAACACGGTCTTTTCGCGGAGGATTGCAGTGAGGACCTTTGGCCCATCAGGTTCATCCCACGAACTGACAATGGACCGAGCAAAATCGAGGTACCGTTGTTCGCCCGTGGCGCGATACAATAGCACCATCGGCTCGAGTACCGAAGTGGGAGCCATCCCGGCATGTGTCCCGGCAATCAGGATACTTCGCTTCTGGGGGAACGTGGAGGCGAGAAGGTCTCCGGCACGACGACAGGCAGCCAAAGCCTCTTGGTCGCCGGAGATCCCGTGGTACGATAATAATCCGATGAGACAGTATTTGTGGACCCACACATCCCAGTCGGAGTCACCCCAATCCGACTCGTCCCAGGCGGCGCCGGGATAGAGCCCCAACCGCTTCTCAGGCACATAGGTTCCCAGGTAGCCATCTTCGCCCTGGGTGGTCATCAGCCCGCCGGCGACTCGCGTGATTTTTTCACGCAGCTCTGCGTCCTGCGACCGAAGCCAGAGAAGCGACGCAGCGTGCAGCCATTTGCCCACGTGCTCGCCGATCCATGGATGGGAGCCAGGCCGGAAGCGAAAACCACCGAGCAGCACATCCTCATCAATGTTCATTATCCGACCCGCTTGGTGCGCTCGCAGACGTTCGCCCAGCAGTCCGAAGACCTCGACAGACGTTGGAACGACTGGAGAGGTGCGGTCGGCTACAGCCGGATCCTGGACGGCGCGAACGGGGATGGAGGCGGCCCGATCCCAGCTATTCACAGGCACGGCAAGTACAGACACAATGATCATTGTACTAAGCATCTGGATTCTCCTCACATCATCAAATTCCTGTTGTGCCATCCATGTACCATCCACGAGTTTCATGGCAGGACCTTCACGCATACTTCACCCGCAACCAACGACCCAATATGCATCCCAGGACAGCGTCGTAAACAGCCACCCGGCGTGCAGAAGCCAAGGCGTGCACCTCAACCATACGAAGATCGCAATCGACGTCCTCAAGAGCTTGAACGCACAGAGACGCCTTGTCAAGGCGGGTCACTGTCAAGAGAGTGTTGGCCGAGGAATTCTCCTGCATGAGCCAAGGAAGCCGATCCCACTTTCTGCCAAACCGTCTGTAGCATCTTGTACTGGGGCCAACATTGCCACCGCCACAGATGATACCGCAATCCAGAACTAATTGCACTGCACCGAAATCTCCGACCAATATGCGGCTTCATAACTCCAGCCAGAGGGCTCGTTGACCAGCTCGAGCTTAACCGATTGACCCGCAAAACGGGACAGATCGACCTCCAGATCAGTCCAGCCTCCCTCGGTGAGATCCGGTCCGACGCTCTTGCGGAGCAACTGCTCACCATCGGCCTTGACAATCAGATCCCAATCTCCGTTGGGATGGTGCCCAACCGACAGTCTCAGGACGGTGTTGCCGTCTGGGGCGACGTGTACGGTCCGGCTGAGAATGCACCCAACGGTTCGACTCAGCGGATGCGTCACCAAAACGTACTTTCGGCCCTGCGCTTCGCCTCTCAGGCCTGGGTCCATGTCTTGGCCGCAATGGACTACCTCCCAGCCGGGAGCGAACTTCTCGATCGCCTGCGAGATATCCCGGATGTCGGTGGCAACGATAATCCGAGCCATTTCCTCCTCCGTGAACTGAACGCCCTTCGCTGGATTGGGCTCCCACGACCGTTCCAGCGGACTGGGCCGGGGTCTCTGCCGCGGGATGACAAAACACTCGTTGCCCTGATCATCAATCTCAATCTTGCCGCCGACCATGACAACCGCGTCACGGGCCAACTGCGTGCAGACATCAATCAGCATGGGGAAGGTGTACGGCGTATGACTGAACTTGCCGGTCGGGTCCAGCCCCTTGGTGTACTTCTCTGGAAGGTTCTTCAATCCGATCGTCGTAGCCAGGACGCCCGCCGCGTTCGATGGATTGCAGTCGGAGTCGTGTCCGCCCCGCGTGGAGATGATGATCGTCTCCATGAGATCGCCCTGTCCATACAGCAGCCCCAACACGATGAGCGCCCCGTTGATCTTCGCATCGATGTTGAAATCACCACGGGGACCGGAGCAGGAGAATCGGCGATAATCAGGATTACGATGGTACTTTGAATCGATCAGATGCCACGTTTGCGTCCAATCGTCAGGATACTGACGGTGCCATCGGATCACATCGCCAATGGCCTCATAGTACTGGCTTTCCGGCGGAATGCAGCGAAGACCGGCCTGGATGATCTTGAGTATATCGGTCTCAAAGAAAGCCTCGGTGTACATGCCGCTGACAAACTGTCCCGCGTAAAGCCCATCGCCATAGTTCATCAGCCTCCCGAACGTTTCTCCAAGCTGAATGGCCACGTTCGGCATCCCAGGTGCAATCAAGCCGGCATAGTCGGCCTCAATCTGATAGTCGATGTCGCCGGCGCATGGGTTGAACGCGGGGTGCCCGGAATCCGGCGGTGCGATCCCGGCGCGAAGATTGTTCCGTCCAGCCCGATTGGCGTGCCACAGGGGATAGCGGCTGTTGGCGAAGTCGATTCCCGCCTGGCGTATGCAGACCCCGAAGCCGTACTGTTCAAGCGTCCTCAGGAAGGTCATCTCAACATAAAGATCATCCTGGCCGAACTGATTGATCATGTGAGGCTCCCATTGAGGCACCTTGTCATCCGGAATGATCACGCCCTGGTACTGGAACTCGGTGGGACCGCCCACCGCGACGCCCGCCATCTGACCGATCCAGCCGGCCGTCATTTTGTCCCTGTACTCATCGACGCTGATTCGGCGAGCTGTGCTGGGTGCCTGAGACACTCGAGACGGCCCGGCGTACGAAACGCCATACGGCTGCCATCCCACAACCGCTGCCGCTGCCGCTATAACGAGAAGAATGCTTCGGTCCATTGCACGACTCCTTCCTTGACACTCCTGTGTGATCCACGGTCGCGCGTCCCCCCAGACAGAGATCCGGCGCTTACACAACCATAGAGGACGCTTAGGCACTCTAACAAAACCGTACAATTCGTCGCCAGCAGGTCATGCCAGAGCCACAACCCATCTCCCGAGGTAGATACTCCCAGGGTGTGCCCGTCTTGAGCACGAACAGGATGCCGGTCAGACAGGCGCGATCCGGGATACGGGGACGGCCTCCTTTGGGCTTGGAGGGTTCCGGAGGAATATGCGGTTCGATACGTTCCCATAGCTCATCAGTCAGTAGCGGCTTGGCCATAGCAGCGTCCTCCATGACATCAGATCAAAGGACTAGAACTGATGTAATATCGGACGAACCGCTGCCGTTTCTTCAGGTTTTGTTAGAGTGCCTTAGTCTGTGCCGACACGACTGTCTCGGCCCGATTCCTTGCCGCAGCGGATGTGGTCATGCACAGTAATGGCCGTGTCGATTTTGGTGACATCCCTTTCTTCTTTTCAGGTTAGGTCAAATGAACGGGCTCGCCTGAAATCAATAGATCAATATGACTGGCAGAGCCCATTCGCCGTTCCAGCACCCGTTGGTATTTCACACCCTTCCGTAAGTCCTCGCGTCACGATGCCATACTTGTTCGCATGACCTGTTTTAGAAGGGGCGATGAAGAGGCACCGTGCGGCCGGCCAGCCAGGCGATCTCCTCAGCCGACAGGTCTCGATCATAAAGGCGTACTTCGTCGATGACGCCACTCCAAAATTCAATGGTGTCGCTGACCTGCCGGCCGATGTGTGCACGACCGGGAACAAGATTCCAATTCTTGGCGGCCGCCCCCGCCTGGACGCCATCGGCGTACAAGCGCGCGGTCGTGCCGTCATAGGTCAGGCTGATATGGTGCCATTCATCCACGGTCCAGAAGCCGGCGATCACGATATCGTCGCCGTGGCCTCCGCCAACCAGATTCATGCCATTGAGACCAATGAACATGGCTTGGCTGGTGGCGCCCGTGCCGTAGGCCGCAATCCAACGCCAGCCGGGATCCACGGTGTTGGTTTTAGCCCAAGCGGCCATCGATCGCGGCGCCGTTCCGGCCGGCCAACCGGCAGGTATTCCAAAATCCACATACTCATAGAGGCCGTCGAGCTGAAGCCCCTGGCCATCTATACCAGCAACGTATGTCAACCCGTCCGTACCTGGTGCGGCGCCGGTTGGTGCACGTTCGTCGATCTCGGTACCGTGGTACCCATTGCCCGAACTGTCGGCGGCGTCCCCGTCGAGAGCATAATAGGCCACCAGAGCGCGAGCGTCCGGCTCGGCAGGCACGATGAACTCAGGGGCGTGGGGATACAGCCGGACGTCG
>CAZSXM010000108.1:0-7158 GCA_964610435.1 uncultured Pirellulales bacterium
ACGCTGACGTCGGCAGCGCCATCGGCCGGCTGGGGCTCACGGGCGTGCGCGGGAATGAACAGGAAGCGGACCTCGCTCAAGCCGGACTGGTCTGTCCCGCCCCAATTGCTGTTGACGGTCAGACGGATGTACTTGGCGGCCACACCCTCGAATCCAGCCGTGGTGTTGGCCGTGTACGTCGATCGGCTCGGCGCCTGGGCGAACTCGAAATCGCCCAGCACGGTCCAGTCCTCGCCGTCTGCCGAATACTCGATTGTTACGTCTTTGAGTCCAAGGCCCAGGAACATTTCGAACTGGCTGTTGTAGTTCCAGACGAGCATCTCATAGAGCTTGTAGACGCGGTCGAACTCGTACTGGATGTGCAGCGGTTCGTCCCCGCGCCTCGCCAGCCACATCTGGCTGGTGTTGGTGGAGTGCTGATCGGCGTCGTCGAGGCCGGAGCCGTCAATAGACCTTTCCGGGCCGACCCCGGCATCCGAGATCCCGTTGCTCGTCGCGATGATATTCGTCACCGGATAGGCGAACGGCTCGGTTGTGAAGGTCCAGACCTCGCCTTTGAAGATCGTGCTGTCCGGCGCTGCGTTGACCTCGTCGACGCGCCAGTAATAGGTTGTGCCGAAATCCAGAAGTCCCGGCGGGTCGTACGTCGTCGCCGTCTGGCCCTGGCTGGCCAGGGCGCCCATCGGGTTGGTTCGGCTGGCATCGTTGACGTCGTCGAACGCCGTTGCGAAATACACATCGTGGGTGGCCGCAAACTCACCCGCGTCCCAACTCAACACCACGTCACGCGGAATATCGGTCGCCTCGTTTGCAGGAAACGCGTTGGAGGCCAGTTCGAGACCCGGGCCTCGTCCCGTCATGGCCAGTTGAATCTCCTCGATGGTCAGGGCCGTATCGTAGAGACGGAAGTCGTCGATCATTCCGCGATACCACCCCTCGAGGAGGCTGGGCTTGGTGCCGATGGTGAACTTGGTGACGCCCTCCATGGTGTTGGTCATGCCGGTGCCGCTATGCCAGAGTTCGCCGTTGATATAGATCTGCTGGTCGCCGGTGTCGGCGTTCTTGAGGAAGGTCCAGAAGGTCCAGGTTCCTTCATAGTCCGCTGCGTCGCCCGCCTTTTCGATCCGGTTGTAGTTGGGACCGCCGGTGTCGAAGTAGATGTTGCCGTTGCTCCACGGCACGTGGGCGCACATGCGCCGAGCTTCGTTATCGGCCGGATCGGAGAAGGCTCCGAAGATGAAGTTGGCCTGCGGCTGCTGGTCCGGATCGCCGTAGGCCCAGAACGACACGGTCGCCTGCCTCTCGATCGTGGACCACGACTCCGCGGGGACGTCCACATACGAGGTCCCCTGGAAATCCAGGGCGCCGCCGTAGCGTCCGGTGACCCAGATGGGATCCGTGATGGTCCCGTGGTTGCCCCGGCCGGAACTGTCCCTGGCGATCGAGCCCGATCCGTCGTCAAACTTCCACCAGCCCACCAGGGCCCCCTCAGAGACGCTCGCCAGGGCCAGCCCCAGGACCACAAGGGGTATCAAGACATTGATCTTTCTACACATGATGATCCTCCTTCGAGCAAGACGATTCGACCGTATTGTCTTCGCGTTTTGGTCACATCCCAAAACGGTGTATCGACCGAGAACCCGCGCTGAAATGCTGGGCATGAAGAACCATGGGGCTTGGAAGCGAGTGTACCCCATCCTTGATGCGAGACGCTTCCGCACCCAACGCCCCGGCCCTGCTGTGTGCGTGGCAGAACACCTTGCGTCAGGACCTCCAATCGACGGGGACCGCTGCCGACGACAGGGCAAACGGTGCTCTCGAACCGCTGCATGATCGGCCAGGACCCCGGAACGTGCCCATCCAAGAAACCATTATAGCGTACGCCACGTCATCCGGGCAAACACATTCTTCGGGCAAACCGATTGGTCTATCGGCTCGAACGGCGTCGGTCTTGAGGCACACCGACGCCGCCCGGTGGCTTCCGGTTCGCCGTGCGTGAAGACTCCCGGCGTGGGGGGGCCTCAATGCGGTGGCGTCTGAGGATGGACCTTCGTCAACTGTCCGGCCCGGAACAACTGCTGCAACTTGCGCGCATTGCGACGATCCGCCTTGACTCGCTCGCCCATATCCGGGTAGGCTACAGCGACCGAAAGCTCTTTCTTGCAGGTGATGTGTGTCATCGTCGTCTTCACGATCGGTTCTCCTTATGAATGAGGATTCCATATCTTCCACAAACAGGCGTGCAATCAAGGAGATGATGCAAATGGGCAAGGTATCGATCGGGGTCAACATGGAGTTTGTGCGCCACGAGGACAAATCGTTCGAGTGGGGCGTTGCCAAGGCAGCCGAGTTGGGTTACGAGTACGTCGAGCCGATGGTGCATTGGGGCCGCGAATTGCTCAGTGAGGCGGGGTATTTCCACAGCGTCTCGATGCTGGACGATCCGTATCGCATCCGGCGGACCTGCGAGAAGGCGAAGATCAAGGTCAGCGGACTCTCGGCGCACACCCCGCTGTGCAAGCCGGAGATCGGCACCGAATATCTCAAGCAGGCCATTCGCTTTGCCGCCGAGTGCGGGGCCCCCGTGGTCAATACGGACGAAGGGCCCAAGCCCGCTTGGACCACCGAAGAGGAAGACCACGTGCTGATGCGATATACGCTGAAGGAGGCGGCAGCCGTGGCCGAGCCGCGCGGCATCCTGATCGGAATCGAGCCGCACCAGCAGTACAGCAGGACCCCGGCGGGCCTCGACCGCATCCAGAAGCTCGTCAAGTCCAAGGTCATCGGCATCAATTTCGACATGGGCAACAGCTATCTCGGGGGCGAAGACCCCATCAAATGGCTTCGCCACGTTTCCACCCGGCTCGTCCATCTGCACGCCAAGGACATCTCCGTCGAGCAGTCGGACGCCGAGCGGGGCAAGGTCACCGGCACAGCGGTCGGCTGCGCCTGTGGCGACGGCGTGATCGACTGGAAGAAGGTCGTCGAGGTCTGCAAGAAGGCCCCGCGCGACATCGTCCTGAGCGTCGAGTGCGGCACCGTCGCGCAGGCCGAGCGAAGCATCAAGCATCTCAAGCAGTTTGTCTAAGGGCTCTGGAGGACGAGGAATGGGCAAGCGACGCATTATGTACGCCATTGGCGCCGGCTTGCTGGCTCTGTCAATGATTCCGGACAGCGTGCCGGCTGGTGAGCCGATGCGGGCCATCGTGGACGCCAACAGCGTGTTGGTGAAGGCGGGTGTCGTTGAGATTGCGGAGTATCGCTACGGCGATGTTCCGTTCAAGCCGTACGTCAAGGAGCTGTTCACCCCAAACGGACTGAACGTGTTGCTCGATGCACCGCATGACCACCTGCACCATCATGCGCTGATGTTCGCCGTGGGAGTGGACGGCGTGAATTTCTGGGAAGAGACGCCGGCCGCCGGGCGGCAGAGGCACGTCAGATTCGCCGAGCTTGCGGACGAACTGCCCCACGTCGGCTTTGTGGAGCGGCTGGATTGGGCCGATCCATCCGGCGAGCGATTGCTCGCCGAGCAGCGCGCGATCATTGTCGCACGATCTGTTGTGCCACGGATGACCATGTTGATATGGGAGAGCCGCCTTTCCGTGCCGACGGGCAAAGGCTCCGTGACGTTGACGGGGGCGCACTACTTCGGTTTGGGGATGCGGTTCATTCGGGCGATGGACGCCAAGGGGCAGTTTCGCAACGCCGACGACAAGCCGGGCGTTGTCTTCCGTGGCGAAGAGCGTCTCGTCCGATCCAACTGGTGCGCCTACACCGCCGGCGTGGACGGCGATGATGTGACGGTCGCGATGTTCGGCCATCCGAGCAACCCGCGACATCCCACCACGTGGTTCACGATGACCGAGCCTTTCGCTTATCTTTCCGCAACCCTTGGGCTCCACGAAGAACCCTTCAAACTGGTCGAAGGCAATCGCCTGGACCTGCGGTACGCTGTGGTCCTGTGGGACCGACGGGCCCAGACCGACGAAATCGACGAGACATACCGCAAATGGGCTTCCATGAGTGCGATAGCATCCAATCCATAGCCAGCCGGTGTAACACGTCCGATACGTGTTCCGGGGTGGCATAATCGGATGGGTGCGGCCCGTAATCCCGGGTGCGAAGGCCTGTCTCCGGACTCCGAGGCACCCTGGAATAGAACGCATCACGAAAAACAGACCTGCAATACTACCTATTTTGCCAGTTTTCTGGTATAATACGGGGCCGGGCCCACGAAAGGGGGCGGACGTATGAAGAACGGTGTCTTGACTGGGAGCTATGGAACTCGACCCGCGACGAATGCAGGACTGGCAGATCGCCGAGGCCGCCGAAGAGCAGATGGTGCCGATCGGACGCCTGGCGGCCGAGTTGGGCCTGCGCGACGACGAGTTGGTCCCCTACGGCGCCAAGCTCGCCAAGGTGGACTACGCCAAGGCCCTGGAACGCCTGGGCGGCGCGCCCCGCGCCAAGTACATCGATGTGACCGCCATCACGCCCACCCCTCTGGGCGAGGGTAAGACCACCACGACGCTCGGCCTGATCCAGGGGCTTGGCGTCCTCGGCAAGCGCGTTTGCGGGGCGATTCGCCAGCCCAGCGGCGGGCCGACGTTCAACATCAAGGGTTCGGCCGCCGGCGGGGGGCTGGCCCAGTGCATTCCGCTGACGCCGCTGTCGATTCGCTTTACAGGCGATATCGATTGCGTGACGAACGCCCACAATCTGGCGATGGTCGCCATGACCGCCCGGATGCAGCACGAGCGAAACTACGACGACGCCCGCCTGGCGCAGAGCGACCTGAAGCGTCTTGATATCGATCCGAACCGCGTTCAGATCGGCTGGGCGATGGATTTCTGCGCCCAGAGCCTGCGGAGCATCCGCATCGGTCGCGGCGGCAAGATGGACGGCTTCGAGATGGACTCCGGCTTCCAGATGTCGGTGGCCAGCGAGGTGATGGCGATCCTGTCCGTGGCGACGGATCTGCGGGACCTGCGCGAGCGGATCGCTCATATGGTCGTGGCGTATGACAGGCAAGGCAACGAGGTCACCACCGGCGCTCTCGACGTCGACGGCGCCATGACGGCCTGGCTCGTCGACGCGATCAACCCCAATCTCGTCCAGACGCTGGAAGGCCAGCCCGTCTTCGTGCACGCCGGACCGTTCGCCAATATCGCCATCGGACAAAGCTCCATCATCGCCGACCGCTTGGGGACCAAGCTGGCTGAATACCACATCACCGAGAGCGGCTTCGGCGCCGATATCGGCTTCGAGAAGTTCTGGAACCTCAAGTGCCGCATGTCGGGTCTTTCACCCGATGCCGTGGTGCTCGTCGCTACGATTCGGGCGCTGAAAATGCACGGCGGCGGTCCCGCCGTCAAAGCCGGCGTGTCTCTGGCCGACGAGTATGTCACCGAGAACCTCGGCCTGGTCGAAGCCGGCTGCGAGAATCTCCTGGCCCACATCGACATCGTCAGGAAGAGCGGTGTGCGGCCCATTGTCTGCATCAACAGCTTTCACACCGACGCCCAGGCCGAAATCGACCTGGTCCGCCGAATCGCCGAAGCCGCCGGAGCGAGGGCCGTCTGCTCGGAGCACTGGCTCAAAGGCGGCCGGGGGGCCCTCGAACTGGCCGAGGCAGTCATCGAGACCTGCAACGAGCCGAGCCATTTCCAGTTTCTCTACGACCTGACGATGCCCCTGCGACAGCGGATCGAGCTGATCGCCAAAGAGGTTTATGGGGCCAAGGGCGTCACCTACACCGACGAGGCGCTGGCCAAGGCCAAGCGTTTGGAAGCGGAATCCCTCGGCACGCATCTGGGCACGTGCATGGCCAAGACGCAGCTCAGCCTGTCGCACGATCCCGAACGGAAGGGCCGACCCACCGACTGGGTGCTGCCGATCAACGACATCCTCGTCTACAAGGGGGCGGGTTTCGTCGTCCCCGTGGCCGGCTCGATCCGGCTGATGCCCGGCACCGGCTCCAACCCCGCCTTCCGCCGCATCGACGTCGACGTCGAGACCGGCAAGGTCCGCGGCCTCTTCTAAACGCCATCCTCGCGTCATGTGGGTGAAGATTTCCTGGCATGGGGTGGCAGCCTCAAACGCGCCAGCGTTTGGGGATGGTGAATGGGTCTGTCACGTTGGTTTCGCGAGGTTGCCATCACCCGCCATCCCCAAGCCCTGCGGCCTTGAGGATGCCATCCGTCTCTTCTGAGCGCCGCCTTCGCGGCCCAGTTGTTCGAAACATCCTTGACATCCGTCGCCAACCGTCGAGAATCGGCATCTCCGGCTCGGCCGGGGCGAATCGATTGGGCCAAGGCAACATCTGTGAAGGAGTGTCAATGACCGCGACGATTATCGATGGCAAGCAGGTGGCGGCCGATATTCGGGCCGAACTCAAAGCGGAGGTGGCAAGTCTCAAGGCCAAAGGCATCGTGCCCGGTCTGGGTGTCATCCTGGTCGGCGACGACCCCGCCAGCAACTCGTACGTGACGGCCAAGGAGCGGACCTGCGAAGAACTGGGCATCTATTCCGACGACAACCGGCTCCCGGCCGAGACGTCGCAGGACGAGCTGATGGCGTTGATCGGCAAGATGAACGCCGACCCGAAGATCAACGGCATCCTGGTCCAGTTGCCGCTGCCCAAACACATGAACGAGTCCGAGGTGCTCTTCGCCATCGATCCCGACAAGGACGTCGACGGGTTCCACCCGGTCAGCGTGGGCAAGATGGTGGTGGGCGAGAAGGCGTTCCTGTCGTGCACTCCGCATGGCGTGCTGCACCTGCTGATCCGAAGCGGCGTGAAGATCGACGGCGCGCACGTCGTGATCGTCGGCCGCAGCAACATCGTCGGTAAGCCCCTGGCCAACATGCTCATCCAGAAGAACCCCACCGGCAACGCGACCGTTACCGTCTGTCACACCCGGACGAAGGACCTCGCCCGGTACACACGACAGGCGGACATTCTGGTCGCCGCCGCCGGCCGGCCGAACACCATCACCGCCGACATGGTCAAGGACGGTGCGGTCGTCATCGACGTCGGTGTCAATCGCATG
This sequence comes from uncultured Pirellulales bacterium, assembly GCA_964610435.1. Taxonomy (GTDB): domain Bacteria; phylum Planctomycetota; class Phycisphaerae; order Sedimentisphaerales; family Anaerobacaceae; genus Anaerobaca. The sequence continues at coordinate 7,056 of CAZSXM010000108.1, forward strand.
GATGATGCCACCAAGAAACGCGGTTACCGGCTGGTCGGTGATGTCGCTTTCGAGGCGGTCAAGGAAAAGGCCTCGCTGATTACCCCCGTCCCCGGCGGTGTCG
>CAZSXM010000109.1:0-7078 GCA_964610435.1 uncultured Pirellulales bacterium
CCCGGACCGCATGGTCCCTTTCAACTACTTCTCAACGACAACCGGGACATCCTCAATCTTCTTGCTGCTCTGTGGGATCACTTCCCATCTTATCAATGCGATCACTTGCGTTTCCGGGACGCCGGCTGCTTTTTCTCAGGCTCTCGCCTGAGCACGATCCCAGATTCCTCACCACAGTGGATGAAGAACATTCCTTTCAGTGGATCACCCTCAAGCAAGAGCCAGCCTCGCCCCTGAGCCGGAGTCATCTCGTCGCAGCCGTTCCAACTGAATTCAACGGTGGGTCTTCCATCCCTTTCGCCCATGCGGTAATCAATCTGCCCCTGGACATGTCCGAACGCAAAGGAGCCGCTGCTGCTTGCATCGAGTTCACAATAGCCGCGAGCATCCTCGTCAATGAAGCTCCTGTCCCACTGATCCATCGACTCAATGAGCCAACGGCCTAAAACCCAGTTCCCGTATCTGGACTTGCCCATGACAGCGCTCCTATGCATATGGCTGACTTGCCGTCACATCAGGGGTGCCCACTCCAGGCCTTCGAGAAATGTAAAGGCCACGTGGTCTTCAGATCCATGTTTCACGTCTCCAATCCGGCAGGCCCCGCTGCATTCTCCTGGTGGCCTTATCCGCATCGAACTCCTGCGGATCAAACGGCCCGCGCCAATGCAGGAATGAATTGTGTTCCTCATGCTCTGGATTGGCCATGACTTCCAGATATTCCTCATAGCCGTATATTCCGCCAATGTCTTCAGATGCTCATCCCGGGCCAATCGAGTCCGTTCTCGCACATAGTTCGCCATTCATGGTCGAACGGTTGAAATCCAATGCGACGCTCAACCTTTCTCTATCCCACCAACGACGCTGACTGGCCCCTGCCATGTCTGTCAACGGTCCATTTGAAGATACGCTTTCCCATGTACCGAAGAAAATAGTCAAGTTTTTCAGAAAACTTCTTGCAGCGCAGTGGAGGGGGGGGGGGGTATAATAAGGTTTTGGCTGGTGTGCCTCGAAACGTGGTTGGCAGGCCGACAAGGGATGGGAGATACGAGTCTGAGGCACGCGATATCCCCCGGGGCGTAAGGGCGGCCGCACAACTACATTCCAGGCAACTTACCTTCCGGCTCATGAAGTCTGGTGCAGTTCAGGAAATGCCCAAGACAACACACGATAAACGATATCCGCGTCCTTGTAGGTCCGGATTGGAGTTCTGATCGGGCCGTTGTAGCCAACTGCCTACTGTCGTTTGTGTGACCATATTAAGACCATTCGAAGGGGAGAACTATGACGAGACGAAAATGGTTTCCTACCACATGCATCATCTCTTGTCTCCTGTTTGGCCTTACGTTGGGCCAGTCGCCACCCACCCGACACACGCCCGATGGAGTCGACAACCATTCGTCCACTGCCGATGCGTATGCTACATACGGGTGGGGCAACTGGACGGATTCACTGGAGTTCTCCCAAGAGGCTCTTGAGTCGGTATTCTCCTTTGCGCTCTCTGCAAATGCATTCAGATTGACTGCCGCTAAGGACGCCGCCAAAGCTATCGACATTGCGGGTAGTCCGGATGTCAAGACCAAATGGCGAGATACCATTCGAGCAAACTTCGGGGAACAGAACCTCATATGGAACGACTTCTTCAACAATGCAGTCATTTGGATTGGAAGAATCCAAGGCACACAAGGCGTGGTCGGCTTCTATAATCCCTGGCTCGACGTGATCATGCTCTCGCAATGGCAAGGCCCCGTCCAGGACCAGCGGTTGCTCGATTTCGAGTTCATCATTGGGGAGACATGGCGGGCTGAACGGACAGAGGAGGGTGTGCGCGTTCCACATTGGCAACGCGAGCACGCTATCGTGACGGTCTCATTGGCGAAGTATTACCACGCATCTCTCGGCGTCTTCAATTCATTCTACCCGCTAAAGGGGGAGTTTGTCTTCTTACCACGGCAACTCAAGGACAGGATGAGCGACTACAAGCTCGACCTTGTAGTGTTTCACACGCGGGCGACCGACCGAATCTCCATGTTCACTGGCTATCTACAACCGAAGGAGTCAGTCACCACGACGACCGCTATCCGTGAGCAGGTCGATGCTCTCAGGAGTGCGATGAGTACGGGCGACCGGGTTGGCATATCCGCGATCGTTGCCAGTCAGATCCGGGCAGACGTCGTCAATTGGATAGCACAGTTGCCACAAACTGTTCGTTCGACTCTCTTTCCGGCACACTACTACGTGAAAGACAACAGGGCCGTTGTCACCTTAGTTAGCCCATTCTCTCCAAAATGGTTCGTTGCTGCGTATTTTCAGATTGACGCGCAAGAGCCCCAGCTTGAAACCATAGAACTGTGCGAATTAGAGGTGGCAAAGGCACTTCTCCAAGCTACAGGCGTGCATAAGGAGAATGAATAATGAGAATCGCATACCAAGGAGGCATAAGAGCATTTCTATTCATCATCGCAACAGTATCCATTCTGCCCAGTGTCTCCACAGGTGGTGCCGAGAGAACGCAGAAGATTACAGAAGGGATCGGGCATGTCGGCGATAGCGCAAGTGTTGTTGCCGACACATTTGTGGCATGGGGCATAGGGGAAGTGACAAACCCTGCCTTGGTGGACGCGGCTGCAAAGGCACAACTCCAATCCCACTTGGCCCAAGCAAGCAAGGTAAGTGACGGAGCTGCCAAATTAGCAGTGGCGCTTAGATTCGTGCAACTCGGGCTGATAGCTTACGATTGCTATCAGACGTACGGTGAAGAAGGATTTGTGGAGGCCTTCAATACCGGCCTTAGAGGCAGCCTCACATGGGGAGCTGGCTGGGCGGGGGCGGTTGGTGGAGCGAAAGTGGGGGCGGCTGGTGGAGCAGCTGCAACTGTGTGGTTTTTTGGGGCGGGGGGCTTAATCGGCGGTGCAATTGGAGGAGCCGCTGGTGGTATAATGGGAGGTTTTGGATCATCATGGGCTGTAGGAGCAGCGTACGATAAATGGCTGGAGGAGATTATTGTAAATGATCTTGGGCCAGCATTATTGAGGTTATTCAAGGGAGAAGGATCAGAACTCCTGTATGTGACCACTTCTTCGGCCTATTACGCGGGGAGTTTCTATAGAACCGACACAACTCGCTTGGATGACGCCAGGGAAGGTCATCTTGTTGGGACGAAGGCAGCGGCGCTTGACTTATCGCGACGGTTGGCGCGACACGATGTGGATGTTCTGTTCCTGGCGGATAACACAGGGAGTATGAGCGGCGAAATTGCAGAGGTGAAACTGAAAGCGGCAGCGATTCTCGACGCGCTTGCGGGCAGTGACCCACGCTTCCAAAATGTCAATATCCAGTGGGGTGTTGGTCGCTACTCAGATGATCAGATCGCCAATCCGGGTAAACCAGGCTACGAACTGCTTCAGCCGATAACGGATGACAAGGTTCTGGTGGAGGCAGCGTTGAACCAGTGGAACTCCAGTTGGGGATGGGGAATAGAGAGTGCATTTTGGGCGTTACAGCAGGGAGCTACCAATGGCGAGGGCACGCCACGGTACCCTAGCAATCCAGCCGTGGCCACAGGACAAGAAACCGGTTGGCGGGATGGAGCGGCTCGTGTCATTGTCCTGTTTGGCGATGAGCCCTCGCAACAGGAGAGTATCAACGAGAAGGAACTCCGTAAGATACTTGGGCTTGAGAATGTCCGGGTCTCAATTATCGACTCCGGCACGCAGGATGGAGGAAACACAGGGACCACATGGGATGCCACCAGTGGCCAACAACTTCCCGGTGCTGCACAGGAGATCGCCGATGGCACAGGTGGGGCTTACATCCGGCTGATCGACACCAGCCAATTGGTTGAATCCATCATGAACGCCGTATACGACGCGGTCACGGACAACGTGCGCACCGGCGGACAACTTACCCGAATTGACGCGTCCAAGACCTGGCGTTATCGCACACCCAGTGCCGTTACTGCCGATACCCCCGATGATGGCAACACCTTCGAATTCACACTGAGATACCCTGGTCAGACAGATTCCACGTTTTCCGTAGACATGACGGCTGGAACGACCGTGCCTGGCAAGACCTATCTCGAACGCACTGCGATTGGTGAAGGCACAGATGTGTTTGGGGCGGATCTTTCATCCGATGTGCTTGTGCAGTTCACGCCGGAGAAAGACTTCATCCGCTTTCTGCTCAGCGATGGCGCGGCCGCTGCTATCGAAGGCTACTATGGATATCGTCTCCCGTCATCCGCAGTCCCATCGAGTGGGATATCTATCTTCGATGTTTCTTCTCGGAGCGTGTCACCGTATGACGGCTTGTCATATTCTTCCGGAGAGCTTGACACGCGGCTCTTCGTCAATTGGACGACGGGGAAGGTCTTTGGGATCGACCGTGCCAGTCCGCACCCCGGGTCAGGTGTAGGCATCTTTCTTGGAACGGTTGATGAGGAATCCAGGGAGATTGACGGAACCTACACAGCTAAGACATCCCGTTACAGTACATCGGAGCCGGGGATAGTGCCCCGCTTTATCGAAGATACGCGGCGAGGCAACACGAACCTGCGACTATATGGTGAAGAGCAAGTGGCAGGAATAGGCGGGACTTTCAGCGTGAACTGGTATAACGAAGCACAGACCCCGTCGTATACCTCCATGCTTATGGCTGGTTTCAAAGATGATGATGCGCCGACCTACACGTCCATATCCAACGGTGAGAGTTGGCAAGGTTTTGCCGTTGGAATTGTCCATGATCGCAGCAACGGCGATATGACTATTGCCACCAATGAGACGGCGGACGACGTGCGAATGACGTTCCAGCCAGGTGTGGGCGAGTTCGCAGGCAGTATCAGCGTAAGCGACGGCACAAGTACATATTCATTGGCCACCAGCGGCGACGACTCCGCGTACGTCTCGCCGCAGGCCTTTGGAGCCGTGAAGAGGGTTAGTGCATCGGCTCACATCGCGACAACGATGAATGGAGTCGAGGAGTACGACTATTTGAGTTGGGGTTCCTGGAGCGTGGATGCTGGCACATCGCCTGAGAAATCTGTCTTTGCCCATTCACCCTGGATTGCAGGAAGGCTGACACCGGGTAATCAGATTCCCACTGTGGGCACGGCCACGTACAACGGCAGCGCGTGGGGTCAGTTGAACGACAGCACAGGCTTCACAAGCGTGGCGGGCGATGCCGCTCTCACAGCAAACTACGGGACTCGGACGCTCAGTGGATCGTTCTCGAACATGAAACGAGCAGACGGCTCGGCATGGACGGATGTGGGTGTGAATGCCAGTTGGGGATCTGCAAATAACCGAATTGCAGGAACGACCAGTGCACCAGGAGGGCTTAGTGGCGCGGTCAATGGCGCGTTCTTCGGACCTGCTGCTCAGGAGGTCGGCGGCAATTGGACCTTGCAGGGCGGCGCCACGCAAGCAGCAGGTGTGTTCACCGGCAAGAAATAGGTTCTGTGGTACCTACATTCAGGGAGCCAAACGTGAAGACGATACTAATCCTGTCCATCGTGCTTGGCACCATTGGGACCAATGGTGCGCAGCAGACCAAGACACAGCAGGCCGTCGCCCTCCTGGAGAGCAATCGCGTCGAGGAGGCCTACGACATCCTGACGGAGGCTTATGCCGAGGACCCAGATGACATACAGACAACATTCATGCTCGGAATGGCGTCTCTGAAGCTGGGCAAGAACGATGAAGCCATCTCCTATTTTGAAGCCATCTTGAAGGACAACCCTGAACTGCCTCGCGTGCGACTTGAACTGGCGCGCGCCTACGCCGCCAATGGGGAAACGCGAAAGGCAAGAAATGAGTTCAGCAAAGTGCTCGAAACCGACTTGCCGCCACAAGTGCGGGAAAACGTAAACCGTTTTCTCTCTCTGCTGGAGGATGGTCGCGCGCTAAATGCATGGGCATCGGTCGGTTACTTGTACGATGACAATGTCAATGCGGGCCCAAGTACGGATCAGGTCACCTTCTTTGGGCTACCTTTTGCGTTGGACCCGGCGGCGAAGCAGCAGTCAGACAGTGCGGTTGTTGCAAACGTCGTGGCCGACTATACTATTCCTACGAAAAGCGAGGAAACGGACATCGTTTCAACTTTTCTGTTCCGTTCCGTCAACTACTGTACATGGTCTCGGTTTGACAGCCAGGAGTTTGTCGTAACCGCCGGTCCTCGTTTCAAAGCAGAGCGCATGCAGTTCAGGGTCCCGCTTATATTCGACTATGCCTTCTTGGGCTCTGATCGGTACGGCATGGGATACGGCGTAGGTCCTGAGTTGCGTTATGCAATTCGACAGGATATGTCAATCAATGGCTCAGTTATTGTTGAGCGCAAACGCTATTTCTCCCGAGATGAGCGAACAGGTCACCTCTGGGCAGTCGATCTACACCTTCGCAAGCTGTTGAGCAACCAGTCTTTTATAGATATAGGTTATCAACACTGGCGCGAATATACAAAGGTAGAATTCCTAGATAACAATACCCACACCGTTTACGCAGGGCTGTACACGAACGTGTTCAGTGACATGTCACTCTTCGTCGGCCCCAGTGTGTCATGGAATGCCTATGACGAGCGAGAAGCTGCTCTGGATCGGGCAAGAGACGACTTCCGCACACGGGTGAATTTGAACCTCTCGAAGAGGTTTGAGAACGACATAGAACTGGCACTTGGCTACACGCATACTTATAACGATTCGAATCTGAGCCTTTATGAGTTTCGCAGAAACCAAGTGACACTACAGATCGCCAAGTATTTCTAAGCCCGAAATATTCATCCGGGCGATGGGTGGAACGTCTGGATATACACCACCCAGTTTGCGCGTGATCATGCTCCCTGGCAACACTAGCTTCCTACCATCGTCGCGTCTGCCGGTGCGAAACGTCTCCGACCGTTCCCGCACGCAAGTGAGAACTGCGCCAAACCGCGCCCACCGCCCAGCGTAACCATGACGCAGTGAGTTGCGTTCCATGCCATTGGATGGTTTGGCGGCCCGACATGCCTGGGCGATCTCTCGCAGTTCTGCCAGCGAGAGCCGGAGGGTCCGGCCGTTGGCACAGTCGAGGTGGAGCCGGGGCCCGAG
>CAZSXM010000110.1:0-7071 GCA_964610435.1 uncultured Pirellulales bacterium
AGCGGCATCTGAACGATGAGCCGGTCCTGGCCCGGTCGCCAAGCGTGGTCTACCGCTTCCGCAAGCTGGTCCGGCGGAACAAGGGGGTCTTTGCCGGTGCCGCCGCCGTGGCTACGACCTTGGTGGTGGGTCTGACTGTGTCCGTCGTTTCGCTGGTTGCTGAGCACCGGGCCCGCCAACTCGCTGTGGCGGCGCAGGAAGTCGCCGTGGCGGCACAGGAAAGGGAGGCGGTCCTGCGACAGGATGCCGAAGCCAGAGAACTGTACACGCGTCGACTCGCCTATGCTTCCGACATGAGCCTGGCGCAGCAGGCCCTGACCATGAACGACCTGGGCCGCACCCTGCGGCTCCTGGAGGCCCACCGGCCCGCGCCCGGCGAGGTCGATCTGCGAGGCTGGGAATGGCGTTACCTTTGGCAGGAATGCCGCAGTGATGCCTTGGCCGAACTCTGTCGCCATTCGAATCTCGCCTCTCGGGTGGCGTATTCCCCCGACGGGAAGATGCTCGGCACGACCCAAGCGTTCGGGGAATTCGTGGAGATCTGGGATGTACCCAGCCGCAAGCAGATCGCCGCCCTGCAAGGAGAGGCAGCAACCTGGGCAAATCGCAGCGCGTTTTCGCCGCGGGGCGATCTGGTGGCAACTGGCTCCGGAAGGCATATCCTGCTCTGGCGGACCGGCACCTGGAATCGTATCGGCCGGCTTGCCCTTGACGGTAGCGTTCACGACCTCAAGTTCTCGCCGGACGGAAGTCGGCTGGCCTGCATGAGTTATTCGAACGAAGTCCTGGTGTGGGAAGTTGACCAATGGACGATCGTGAATCGCATCGGCGGCGTACGGCCTGCGGGGGCGCATCTGGGCGCAATCGACTTCTCGCCGGATGGACGCGTTCTGCTCATAGGGGATCGCGACCGTCGCCTGCAAGCCATCGACCTGGCCGATGGGAACACGATTTTCGATATCCCGGACGCGCACCCGGAACCCATCAGTTCCGTGGCCTGGTCGCCCGATGGTTCGATCATCGCCAGCGGCAGCGCCTACGCACTGGGGGTAATCCGGCTCTGGGATGCCGTCTCCGGCACGCTTCTCGACACCTTGGAAGGACACACCCTCTGGGTCTGCAAACTGATCTTCTCTGCGGACAGTGCATGGCTCTATTCCTCCAGCGGCGATCAGACGATCCGGATCTGGGATGTGAGGCAGCGACAGTGCCTGACAGTGCTTCGAGGCAGTCGTGACGAGGTATACGGACTGGCTCTTTCGCCGGACGGCACTACGTTGGCCAGTGCCTGCAAAGACGGAACCGTCGCCTTATGGAATGCCTACCCGCGTCCCGACCAGGAGCAGCCCAGGCTCATTCGGATGGATCAAAATGCGCGATTTGCATTCGCTCCGGACAGCCGGGTAGTGGCGGCGCCGCGAGAGGGGATCGTCAGCCTGTTCGACCCGGCTACCTTGGAGGAAATCGAGCAGTTGCCTGCGCTGGGTGACAAGGTCCAGCGGGTTGCCTATTCACCCGATGGTACTCTGTTGGTCAGCGCAGGTCAGGATGGGACGATCTGCATCTGGTCCTGTGCCGAGCGTCACCTGCTGCGGGAGTTGGATGCCTCCGACGTTCGCATCTGGCAACTCGTCTTCCAGGCAGATGGCAGGCGGTTGCTCTCCGTTGATGGCGAGGGACATGCGATCTGGTGGGATACCGTCACCTGGCAACCCGTTCGCAAATTTGTGCTGGACGGGGCACGTGGGAGGCCTTGGACAACAACGGTCTCGCCCAATGGTCGTCTCCTGGCGGCTGGCTCTGGTGCAGACGTGCGCTGGTTCAACGCCGAGACGGGAGAACTCCTGGAGGTAACCAGGGGCGGCCATCGTCTCACTGTGTATGGATTCGCCCTTTCAGGAGATGGCAGCCGAGCCGTCAGCGCCGGTACTGACGGCACGGTGGCCATCTGGGACTCCACCTCCCTCCAACTTATCGCCACGGTCAGGGGTCACATGATGGGAGCGGTCGGTGTGGCGTTCTCGCCTGACGGGCGGCGGTTCGCGACCGGCGGCAACACCCATGATGCGGTCAAACTCTGGGATGTGGAGAGTCATCGCGACGTAATGACCCTCGCGGGAGAGGGCTCGTTGTTCTCGGCCATCGCCTTCTCGCCGGACGGCCAGTGGTTGGCTGCTTCTTCCGAGATAAGCGGCCACCTGCACCTCTGGCATGCCCCATCGTGGGAGGAGATCGAGGCCGCTGAGAACCGTCCCGCTGACGGTGGGCAGGGACCGATCATTTCTGTTGTGGACTTGGGCGACAGCAGCATGGTGCAAAGAAGGGAGGAATGAAGGTGACAAGATACCGGGCTCCAAGAGACTCACCGTAGAGGGCCGGGCCGGGACCTTCCGGTCCGGCGGGATCGACCACGTGCGGCCAGGGCCGCGATCCATGCGGCCATAGTTATTCAGCAGGTTGTGACCCATCGATGAAGGTCTGCGCGGTGGGTGGGGGCTCTCCGTACGCGCTCGCGGCGGATGAGCCGGTTATGAACCAGTTGTCTTTGCGGAAAAGACAGAGCGCATTCATGTCCTACTGCCTTTGAGTAGCGATCATCACGACATAGAGAGAATCGAGAAAACACAAGAAATGGAGGTATGGATCATGTTGAACAACTGGAAGCCAATCCGAAATTGTGAAACCGTTTTACTGGCAACTGCTCTCATCCTGGCGATCATCTGTTCACCCATCTCGGCCCAGACGATCTGGAGCGACGACTTCGAGTCGTACGAGGCCGGGAGCGAACTGACCGGCCAGGGAGGCTGGAGCAACTGGTTCAGCAATGTGGGAACTACGGGCATGGTATCCGACAAGTATGCCTTCAGCGGCAGAAACTCGCTCGAGGTTGGCCTGACGACCGACACCGTGCAGCAATGGGATCTCCGCGGCGGCCGGTACATTCTCACCGTCCGTCAGTACATTCCTTCGGGCAGCTCGGGGACGTCTATTTTTGCCCTGTGCAGCCGATACGGGGCCGGCAGCCAGGAAATGAATCTGCTCACACGCTATCAATTGAGCAGCGGAACGATCACCAGCGATCGCGCGGGGTTAACCTCGATCCAAATAATCTATGACGAGTGGGTGGAAATCAAGGTGATCATCGATCTGGACACGAGAATAGTGGAGGAATACTACGATGCAGAACTGATCTTTCGCGGCATTTGGTCGGCGAATAACACCTGGCAGAACGTTGATATATGGTCAGATGGCGCCTCTCCGATCTACTATGACGATTTCCGGTTGACATGGTATGTTGAGCCGAATCCGGCTGATGGGGCAGTCGACGTTGCCTGTGCGACGCGACTGTCCTGGTGGTCGTACGACGCTCCTCCCCGGTACGATGTCTACTTCGGCACATCCTACGAAGATGTCCAAGCCGCTACGGTGATGGACCCATTGGGTGTGCTTGTCGGTATCGGCCAGCAAGAGCCCCGCTTCGATCCTGGCCGGCTCGAATTCGGGCAGACCTACTACTGGCGTGTGGACAGCGTCGACGCGGCGCTGGGCGATGTGACGCCTACGGGGGGCCGCGTCTGGCGGTTCACGACCGAGCCGTACGTCTACCCGATCACCAACATCATCGCCACCAGCAATGGGATATCTGACGAGGCGAGCGGTCCTCAGCGGACGGTCGATGGCTCGGGCCTCGATGACGAGGATCAACACTCTCTTGTCGCTGCCGAGATGTGGTTGGCCGACCCGCCGCAAGACGAGGCCCTCTACATCCAGTACGAGTTCGACCGCGTCTACAAGCTGCAGGAGATGCTCGTCTGGAATTACAACCATACGTTAGAGATGGTGCTCGGTTTCGGTCTGAAGGAAGTCACAGTCGAATACTCCGCTGATGGTGACAAGTGGATGACTCTGGGTGACTTTGATCTGAATCAGGCCACGGCCAGATCTACCTATGTCTACAACTCGGTCATCGACTTCGGCGGTGTCGCAGCCAAGTACGTCAGGGTCATTATCCACAGTGGGTGGGGCACGTTGTCGTCGCAGTACGGCTTGAGCGAGGTGCGTTTCTACCACCTCCAGGTCGTGGCCTGTGAGCCAGTGCCGGGCGATGGCGCCACAGGCGTGGCGATCGATACCAATCTGAGCTGGCGGTCCGGACGTGAGGCGGCCACGCATCAGGTGTTCATTGGAACAGACGAGGCCACTCTGCCTCTGGTTGACACCGTCAATATGGCCACCTATGCGCCTCAACTGGACTTCAATCAGACCTACTTCTGGAAGGTGGCCGAAGTCAATGAGGCCGAAGCGATCAGCGTCTGGGAAGGAGACCTCTGGAGCTTCTCGACGGCGGAGTACCTCGCGATCGATGACTTCGAGAGCTACACGGATGCCGAAGGCAACCGCATCCACCAGAGCTGGCGCGACGGCTTGGATGTTGATGGCAATGGCTCCCAGGTCGGCCACGACAACGCCCCCTATGCCGAACGGACCCTCGTCCACAGCGGCCGGCAGTCCATGCCGCTGGCGTATGCCAACGTCGGCAGCGTGACCGATTCGGAGGCCACCTTGTCTTTCGACAAGGAGCAGGATTGGACCGCTCACGGGGCGACGACGCTGGTGGTGTACTTCCGCGGCAGTCTGGGCAACAGCGCCGCCCAGTTGTATCTGAAGGTCAACGACACCCGAGTGAACTATGACGGCGATCCGGCGTCCCTGGCTGTGCCTGTCTGGAAGCAATGGGACGTTGATCTGGCGGCCCTGGGGGCCGCGGCGCGGAGCGTCAGGACGCTGACGATTGGCGTATCCGGCCCAGGCTCGGGCCAACTGTACGTGGACGACATTCGCCTGCACTGCGTGGCGCCACCGGCGGGCGGTGCGCCCGTCGATCCCGGTACTGATGGTCTGGCCACCTACTACGCCATGGAGAACGACGTGCAAGATGGTTCGGGCAACGACCGTCATGGCGCGATGATGGGTGGTTCCGGCTTTGGCCCGGGACCCGCAGGCTATGGCGAGGCCCTCGTGCTCGACGGCAGCAGCGGCCATGTGACGTTGCCGATTGGTCCGCTCGTTCAGTCGCTGCGCAGCGCCACCTTCGCAACGTGGGTCAATTGGGCCGGCGGGGGCGTCTGGCAGCGCATCTTCGACTTTGGCAATAACACCGGGGTGTACATGTTCCTGACGCCGTCCAGCGGTGCCGGGACGCTGCGCTTTGCCATTACGACGGGCAGCAACACAGGCGAGTCGATGGTGCAGGCGCCGACGGCGCTGCCGCAGGGTGGCTGGCACCATGTGGCCGTGACGATCGACGGCGATACGAAAGAGATGAAACTGTACCTTGACGGTCATCTCGTCGGCAGCGCTGTCACGGCCAAGTTGCCCGCAGACCTTGGCAACACGACGCAGAACTGGCTGGGCCGGTCGCAATGGCCAGATCCATACTTCAACGGTTCATTGGACGACTTCCGCATCTACAGCCGCGCGCTGTCGGAGGCGGAGGTGCGTTATCTCGTGGGCGACAGGTAGGACCATCGTACTGGGCGACGCCGGCCGGACCGAGCCCGGCGGCTCGGGAGTGGTGTTCATCGATGACATCTATCTCCACCCGGTATCAACGCAGGGACAATAGGCATTACGCCCGTTGGTCCGCAGCAGGTCTCAGGCACTGGAGAAAGCAAACTTCCGGTGCCTGAGACTCCAATCGACGAGGTGCGCATCTACAACCCGGTCGTGCATTCATAGCCGCGATGTGTGCGGCTGAGGGCATGGTCAAACAGTTGTCTTTGCGGAAGAGACAGAGCGCATTGATGTACTCCTGTTGCCTTCGGGCAGAAAGAAGGTGCAAGATGAAATGGTTTGAGATGCGAATGGTCGTAGTGTCCGTGCTGGGGCTTTGCCTGCTCCTGGCCGTGGATGTGCCGACGGCACGCGCCGATTTCGTCTTTGGGGAACCGATCGAACTGGAAGCGCCGATAAACCCCCCAGGCGGCCGTCAGACATATCCCTCCATCTCAGCCGATGGCCTGGAGCTGTATTTCTGCCGGCTAACTGCCCGGTGGGATCTTTTCGTGGCCCGCCGCCCGACCCTGGATAGTGAATGGGGAGAGCCCATCAGTCTCGGCCCGACCGTCAACAGTTCCGATCATCATGACTGGGCCCCGTCCATCTCGGCAGACGGGCTCTCACTTTATTACACCTACTGGGTGGGCAACGGTTATCGTCTGTACGTGACAAAACGGGCAACGAAGGATGCTCCCTGGGGGCCTCCAACGAGCATTGGCGCTGGCGTAAACACGGCAAACGCACAGATGCCGTGTATTTCCCCGGATGACCTGGAGTTGTACTTCGTCTCCAACAGGGCCGGCGGGTATGGGGACTCCGACATATGGGTAACAAGACGGGCAACCGTAAACGATGATTGGGGCACCCCGGCCAATCTTGGCCCTGCGGTCAACAGCGCATATATCGAACGGGATCCCGCGATCTCACCTGACGGTCTGTTGCTCTTCTTCCACACCAGAGACAATCTTGGTCGTTGGGGTATAAGTGTGACGCGGCGGGCCACGAAAAGCGATCCCTGGGGTCCACGGAAGTATCTTGGAGCCATGCTCAGTGCATCTGGTCAGACAGGTACTGAGTGCTCCCCCAGCGTCTCTCCCGACGGCTCAATGCTCTATGTGTTTTGCGACTTTGGGCACACCATCTGGCAGGCGCCGATCCTCCCGGTCGTGGATTTCAACGGCGACGGCGTCGTGGACACGAAGGACCTGGCCCGACTCATCGATTCCTGGGGCCAGGCCGATCCGCTGTGCGACATCGGGCCTTTTGCCTGGGGCGACGGCGTGGTCGACGCGGCGGACCTGGAGGTCCTGATGAGTTACTGGGGTCAGCAGGTGGACGACCCCACACTCATAGGCCATTGGCCGTTCGATGAAGCGGAGGGCACGATCGCACACGATCTTGTCGGGGGGAAAGATGCGACGATCCTGGGCCTGCCGCAGTGGCAGCAGGAGGGCGGGAAGATCGACGGCGCGCTGGAACTGAACGGGATGACCTTCGGCACAGCCAATTCTC
>CAZSXM010000111.1:0-7038 GCA_964610435.1 uncultured Pirellulales bacterium
CAGGCGCCACCACCACAAGCGACCGTCCCCTCGCCCGGAAATCTTCACACACACGTTGTTCGGCCGAGCCAGGAATCTTCTTGATTGCCTTGGACTCCTGGGGTATAGTGGATTCGGTGTGAGGAGGATTGTCCCACGGACGGAGGTGCTGACGTGCAATTGAGAGGAAGGTGTTCGAGATGCGAATGCGGGCTTGCGGGGTGTTTGCCGTGTGCGTTTCCATGTTGCTCGGTCTTTCGGAAGGTTCGGCCCGGGCTGGGCTAAGGGTGTGCTACATCGGGTCGTTCGATCTGCCCATTCCGGCCGATAGCAATGCGACGCGCGGGTGGATGGACGACGCAATCATTGACGTGGCCGATCACCATATCATCATGGACCTGGACGTCGCCGTGAGTCTGACGCATACGAATGTGTTCGACCTGCAGTTGCTGCTCACCAGCCCGGCGGGGACTACGGTGCTGTTAAACATGTACAATCCGTTCGAGGACTTTTTCAAAGGGGCCGACTATCGCAATACGGTGTTCGACGATGAGGCGCCGATCTCGATTTCCGAGGGCGAGGCGCCTTTCGAGGGCCGCTTCCGTCCACTCGATCCGGCGGGCCTGGCGGCGTTCGACGGTGAGGATGCCTTCGGCCCGTGGCGGCTGCGGATCTACGACGCCTATTACATGGACGCCGGTTCACTGGAATCGTTCGGCCTGTTCATTACGGCAGTCCCGACGATCCCCGAGCCGGCAACGATGTCGTTGGTCTTGCTCGGCCTCGGCGGCCTCCGATGGGCGCGGCGCCGCTTCTGAGTGGCTCAGGCTGACAGCGACGCGTCCTTCTGGCGCACCATCTGTTCCTGTCTGCTGCGGAATTCCGCGAGTTTCCGGCGTAGTTCGGCATCCTGCAGAGCGAGAATCTGCACCGCGAGGATGGCGGCGTTCTTGGCGCCGGCCTTGCCCACGGCCACCGTGGCGACGGGTACGCCGGGCGGCATCTGCACCGTGCTGAGCAGGGCGTCGATTCCACCCAAGCCCGCCTCGCCGACCAGGGGCACGCCGATGATCGGCAACGCCGTCCGAGCCGCCAGTGCGCCGGCCAGGTGAGCGGCCATGCCCGCCGCGGCGATCAGCACCTTGATTCCGTTGGCCTCGGCGTTCTCGGCGAACTCACAGGCGACCTGTGGGGTGCGATGGGCCGAGATGATCCGCACCGTCGGCTCGATCCCGAACTGGCGCAGTTGCTCGACGCAGCTTTCCATCACGTTCAGGTCGCTGTCCGAGCCCATGACGACGGCGACGGGGGTGGCTTTCTCAGATACCATTTGTCTTTTCCATTATCCGAAATACAATAGGACCCGTTGTTTGTCGGCCGGATGATAGCGGTTTGGGGCAGGGGACGCAAGGGATTAGGGGGCTCAAATGCCGACACGAAAACCAGTTGTCGCCGGTCAGTTCTACCCGGCAGATTGCGACGAATGCCTTGCGGAGGTCCAGGCATGTCTCGAAGAAGCCGAATTGCCGGCATCTGTGCCTTCGTCGATCGCAGCCGGCATCGTGCCGCACGCCGGCTGGACGTTCAGCGGGGCGGTGGCGGCACTGGCTTTCCGGGCCATTCAGCATTGTGGTCGGACGGTGGAGACGTTTGTGCTCTGCGGGACGGCCCACGGCTACTTTGGCTCGACGCCGGCCGACGACGACTGCGACGAGTGGGAGTGCCCTTTGGGCAACGTTTCGGTCGATCGAGGGCTGCGGGACGATCTGGCCAGGCGCGGGGTCATCGAAATCGACCCGGCGGCCCATCGCCGTGAGCACAGCATCGAGGTCCAGGTCCCCTTCATCCGACAGATGTTCCCGCAGGCGAGAATCCTGCCGCTGACGGTGCCGCCGAACCGTGCGGCGCTGGCGCTGGGCGCGGCGCTGGCGGAGGTGGCTTCGGGCAAGGCGATCGTCTGTATCGGCTCGACCGATCTGACGCATTATGGGCCCCGGTATGGGTTCACGCCGATGGGTGCCGGTTCGGCGGGGCTGCGCTGGGCCAGCGAGGTGAACGACCGGGCGTTTATCGATCTGGCACTGGCGCTGGATGCGGAGCGGCTGCTGGCCGGCGCGATCGAGAACGGCAACGCCTGTGGGCCGGGGGCCGCGGCGGCCCCGATCGGCGCCGCCCGAGGCCTTGGGGTCGGACAGGGGGCCCTTCTGGCGCATACCGACAGCAACGAAGTCATGCGCCGCACGATGGGTGTGACCGGTCGCGACAGCGTGGGCTATGCGGCGATTGTCTTCTGAGTCGGCGCGACCCCGGCGGCGATTGGGGTAAACAGCCCAGGGTCCGATATTTATGATTCTCTTCCAGGTGTCTTGACTTCGATATTTTCGTTGACAAGGTCGTCTGGATTGACTACTTAAGCCTCTTACGGGTTTTTTTACGCGCAAACTCAGCCGAACCCTGATTCAGGTTGGAGAGAAAAAGGATGGAGCACAAGATTCTGTTGAAAGAGAGTGACATACCACGCCAGTGGTACAATCTGGCGGCGGATCTGCCGACGCCGCCGCTTCCTCCGCTGGGTCCGGACGGCAAGCCGATTTCGCCGGACATGCTGGCCCCGGTGTTCCCGATGAACATCATCGAGCAGGAGGTCAGCACAGAGCGCTGGATCGACATTCCGGAGCCGGTGCTGGAGCTGCTCTACCGGTGGCGTCCTGCGCCGCTGCGGCGAGCCGTCTACCTCGAGAAATACCTCAAGACCCCCGCGCGGATCTACTACAAAGACGAGAGCACCAGCCCGCCGGGAAGCCACAAGCCCAACACCGCCGTCGCCCAGGCCTACTACAACAAGGAATTTGGCATCAAGCGCCTGACGACCGAGACCGGCGCCGGGCAGTGGGGCAGCGCCCTGGCGTTCGCCTGCGCGTTGCTCGGGCTCGAGTGCAAGGTCTTCATGGTTCGAATCAGCTTCGATCAGAAGCCCTTCCGCAAGTTCATGATGGAGACCTGGGGCGCCAACTGCGTTGCGAGCCCGAGCACGGAGACCAACGCCGGCCGCAATGTCCTCCAGGAGACCCCCGACACGCCCGGCAGCCTGGGCATCGCCATCAGCGAGGCCGTCGAGCAGGCCGTGACCGACCCGTCCGGCCAGACCCGGTACTCGCTCGGCAGCGTCCTGAACCACGTCATGCTGCACCAGACGATCATCGGACTCGAGGCGAAGAAGCAGTTGCAGGCGGCCGGAGAGAAGCTGCCCGACATTATCATCGGTTGTGCCGGCGGGGGCAGCAATTTCGCGGGGTTGGCCTTCCCCTTCACCGCCGATAAAATCAACGGCGCCAACATCGAGATCGTCCCGGTCGAGCCGGCGGCCTGCCCGACGATGACCCGCGCCCCGTTCGCCTACGACCACGGCGACACCGCCTGTATGACGCCGCTGCTGGCCATGCACACCCTCGGCCACGCATTCGTTCCGCCGCCGATTCACGCCGGCGGGCTGCGGTATCACGGTATGGCCCCTCTGGTGTGCCAAGCCATTGTCGAGGGCCTGTTCACGCCGAGGTCCTATCACCAGACCAAGTGTTACGAATCGGCCCTGACCTGGGCCCGCACCGAGGGCACGATCTGCGCCCCGGAGACCAGCCATGCTATCGCGGCGGCGATCGATGAGGCCGAAAAGGCCCGCGAGGAAGGCAAGGAGAAGGTCATTCTGTTCAACTACAGCGGCCACGGCCTGATGGACCTGACCGGGTACAACGCCTATCTCACGGGCAAGCTCTCCGACTATGAGATGCCGGAGGAGGATATTCAGAAGTTCACCAAGGAGCTCGAAGGGTTGCCCAAAGCGGAAATGCGAAAGAGCGGTCGCTGGTAGGCTCACGCGGCGGCCTGTACGTAAGGATACAGACAGCGTTCATCGTGTATGGCAGTGAGGTCAGTAAGGAGAGATCGAAATGAGGCATGTACTGTTGTTCACAGCCGCTTTGCTCATTGCGGCAACGGCAGGGGCTCAGGATTGGGAAGGGGATCTGCTGGGAATGGAGGCAGGTGATCTTCATGCCACGCTCGGGGTCACCTATGACACGCAATATATGTGGCGCGGCTTCAAGGTGTTCGGCAGCAAGAGTGCCACGCACCTGGTTGGCGACGTGGACCTGTTCGAGACGGGTTTCGGGCTCAGCGCCGCCGGCCACTATGCCAACGGCAGTGGCTACGTCAACTGGACCCGATGGGATTACACGGTGTATTACCAGAGCGGTCTGTTTGCGGCCGAGCCCTATGCCACCAACTTCCGAGTTGGCTGGGTCTACTACGACTATCCGGACATGCCGAGCACCTGGGCCGATATGCAGGAGATGCACGCCGTTCTGTCCTGGCCAAACCTGCTGCCGATCAAGGGTCTGTGTCCGACCTACGTCGTGGCGAAGACGTGGCCTTCCAAGAGCGGCTCTCATATCGGCGGTGCGGCCTCCGGGTGGTTCCATATCTTCATGCTCGACTACGGGTTCACCGTGCAGGGTCTGTTGCCGCAGATGCCCGAGCACCTGATCCGCCTGCACGCTGAGGTCGTCTATAACGACAGCGTCAATCCGTACGGTCCGCGACGCAAAGACCGCGAATTCTCGCACGCGCTGTTCGGGGTCGCGACCGATCTCGATCTGGGCTACAATCTCACCCTGACGCCGGCGGTCTACTATCAGAGAGCGATGGATACGGGGCTCGAGTGGTTCAACGACGGCAAAGACGAGCTCTGGGCCAGCGTGGGCATGACGTACTCCTTCTGAGTGTCTCGCCCTTCACCCGGATTATGGGGCCGGCCGCATGGGTCGGCCCTTTTTCGTCGGGCCCAAGGCAGCGGCCCGGCTTGCCGAGAATCTTTTTCTTGCGTCTTCACCGGATTCTCTTGCATCACGCGGGGCAATCTGGTACAAAGGGTTCCTGTCGAGTGCGAGTGTTCTCGCCGGCGCGCTATTGCGTGTAAGCTCTTGGATACTGCCTTCATGCCGACCGCCTCCTCACGCGGTCGTGCTTACGCGGCGGAATCGAGAGGCCCTGAGGCGGTGGACCCGACCTGTACCCACGCCGCCGCAGGGAGAGTGCAGCACAGTTGCTGTCCCGAAGAGCGCATGAGGTCTGCTCTCAGACCGGTGCGCAATCGCCTCCTTCGGAGGCCGGGAAGAGAAAAAGGAGGTAACCGCTGGACAGGGCCGCGGTCCGCTGTGGCGCAATAGGTTGAGGGTATGGAGTTCGATCATTTCTGGAGGAGCGACACGTGCGAGGTCTGTGGTATCCGTGATGCCGCGCTGCGATTCCACGTCTCGGCTGTGATCGTCCGCGACGAGGGTCTTCACGAATTTCCCTCCGATCTCACCTCAACAGCGCCCGTCCGAAGCTCACACGGCAAATCTATCGAAGTGCCGTCGGCGAAGCGATCGACGCCTTCCACGGCGGCAAGGTTTCCATTCCAGGTAGCACAGAAAGGAAATGGTATGTTGAGAGTGTTGATGTATTTGTGTTGTGGGATCGCTATGACGGCACTGGTTGCCAGTGCCTCGGCGGACCTGATTGTCTACGACGGCTTCGATTACCCCGAAGGGAGCATCGCAGGTAATGCCGGCGGCACCGGCTGGGACGCAGGTGCCGCCTGGGACGGCGGTCAGAACATTGTCGCGCCGGGTCTGGACTGGCCCGGTCTCGAGGTGGTGGGCAACAAGGTGGGCACGGCCAGCACGGTCAGCTACCGCCCGATGCCCTCCGGCTTTGACGCGTCGAACCGAACGATTTGGATCAGCTTCCTGTGCGCCAGTTCAGCGACCCCCTCCTGGTCGGGCATCTCTCCGTTCAACGACGGCAGCGAGGCGATCTTCCTGGGCAAGCCCTCCGGCGCGGCCACCTGGGGTATCGCCTTGTACAACGCCGCCGGCGACGCCGGCGCGGTGACGGGGGCAAGGCTCTCGGAGGTGCCGACGTCGGAGCAGGCGTTCTTTGTGATTCGCATCATCAACCAGACCGCCGGCGCCCATATCACCTGTTGGATCAACCCGCCGTTGGATCGGGAGCCGACGGCGGAGACCGCCTATTACGACAATGAAACCGCCGGCGAGACCGTCGGCCGGGTTCCGTTCAATCGGATTCGCATCGGCAGCGACGGCGAGTTCTTCTATGACGAGCTTCGAATCGGTGAAACCTACCGCGACGTCGTCGGTACAGGTCCCGAGTTCGCGTCCAACCCGATTCCCGAGGACGAAAAAGTGGATGTTCCGCGGGATGTGGTCCTGCGATGGACGGCGGGCGAGTTCGCCGCGACACACGATGTGTACTTCGGCACGTCGTTCGACGATGTCAACGACGCCGGCCGGACCGCCCCGATGGGCGTGCTCGTCAGTCAGGGCCAGATCGGCACGACGTTCGATCCGCCTGGGATCCTCGATTTCGAGACGACGTACTACTGGCGCGTCGATGAGGTCAATGCAGCGCCCGACAACACGATCTACAAGGGCGAGGTCTGGAGCTTCATCAGCGAGCCGTTTGCCTATGCGATTGCCGATGTCACCGTTGCATCCAACGGCACATCGGAAGAGGGCGAAGGGCCTGAGAACACGATTGACGGCTCCGGCTTGAATGAGGCCGATCAGCACTCGACCGACAGCGCCGACATGTGGACGGCTTACGCCCCCGAGGACGAGCCGCTCTGGATTCAATATGAGTTCGATCGCGTCTACAAACTCCATGAGATGCTCGTGTGGAACTACAACGTTCAGTTCGAGCTGCTGCTGGGCTTTGGTTTCAAGGACGTCACCGTGGAGTATTCAGTGGACGGCGAAGAGTGGACCGTTCTGGACGATGTCCAGTTCGCCCAGGCGACGGCTCGGGCGACCTATACCGCCAACACGGTTGTCGCATTCGGCGGGGTTGCCGCCAGGCACGTCCGCCTGACCGCGCACAGCCCATGGGGTACAAGGGACCAGTACGGCCTCAGCGAGGTCCGCTTCCTGTTCATCCCGGCGCATGCCCGCGAGCCGCAACCGGCCGACGGCGCAACCAACGTTAGCGTGGAGAGCCCGC
>CAZSXM010000112.1:0-6815 GCA_964610435.1 uncultured Pirellulales bacterium
CCAAGGCATGGATGCCAACTCTCTGATGCGGCCCATGTTAAGTGCCGATGAGTTTGTACGCCTTACGACCTTAAAGAACTGAGATTCTGGTCTTGACAACTGGGAGTACCTCAGGGTGTCTTGACGGCATCCCTCTTGTTCGACAGTCTCACTCGTTTGCTGTCCAGATGATGGATGCCGGCACGGTCAGGTCGGCTTCGTCTGGGACCGGGATGTCCATCGCTTCTGCGGTCCCAACCCCGGCGGGAATCCTGGCCCACAGCGGCCGGTACGTGAATTCCGGAGGAAGCCACGCAAATGCCCCAGCCTCCTGGGTCGTGTGGAAGCCCGTGGCCCAGAGCGTGCCCGTCGCCGGATCTTGCGTGATGCTCGTCACAAACGGCATGCCCTCGATGGTGATCGTCCTGATGAGTGAGAAGTCTTGCGTGGACAGACCATAGAGCATCGCTCGGTCCGGATGCGCCCGATCTTGCAGCCCGGAAGCCAGATACAACGTCTCGCCGTCATCCCCGACGTGCAGGCCCATCGGGTTCTCCACCCGCACCGGGCTATCGGGACTCAGAAGACTCAACCGCTCCAAAAGTACCCCAAAGGCACTGTACTTCCACAGAATACAGTTCTCATTGAGCCGGTGGACGTTGACGATGTACACGTTGCCGGCCTTGTCCAGTTCAATCTCACGCAGATGGTTGTAGTAGCGGTTGTCATGGGATGGCCTTGGGTCTTCGTACAGGCCGACCACACGGTATGGCGGTTCCTGCCCCGCCAGCAGCTCCAGCCGGGCCGCCGCTAGATATGCCTCGCGGTCCGCCCGTTGGACCACCACCGGAACAACATATGCATGGCCCCGCTCATCGAACGCCACATCCAGGATCGGCCGGCCGAAGCAATCCGCCCCATGCCCTTGAATCCCTATGTACACCGTCGCTGAGCCATGTCTGACCTGACCCGGCGGGATGATGCATCGAACGGGATCCTCCACCAGAAGCACGCCCTCCTCGGCGCTGACAACGTACAGATCATCCCCAACACCCCGCACGATTCGCGTGGCGTTGTGAGCGGGCAAACCCGCCATGCCCAGATCCGTCACATAGCCCGCCTCGGCGTCGAACAGACAGAAGCGATCTGTCCCGGGGCTCTTGTACAGGATCATCAACTCGGTTGGCCAGGGACCGATCCCCATCGGTCGCGTGGCGGATTGGAACCAGGCGACCGAATACCCTGTCCCGCCAGGCCCACCGGCGGCGACACCGGACAAAGGCAACGGCACCCGGCACAGACTGCCGCAGTCTACACGCGACAGGTCCTGCATCGCCCAGATCAGAGAGTAGATGTCATAGATATCGACGTAGCCGTCGCTGCTGAAGACGCCGTCCAGGCAATATCGGCTGCCCTCACCGCTCTCGGCCAACTCGGCCGTACTGCCACAGGCCGCCATCACCAGGAGCAGATCATCGGAATCCACGGTCTTGCTGAAGTTCAGGTCCAGACAGTACCCGCTGCAATGGACCTGCACACTCAGAGCGTCGAACACTACCGAGCCGCCGGAGCCGCCCGACGCCAGCCAGAGTGCCCTTGGGGCCAGTCGCAGACTGTTGGCCTGCACCGGGCCACCTCGAAGCTCCAATTCCACCCAGGTCCCGTTACTCAGGTCCAGCCCTCCGACAAATGCCCATATCTCGAAGGTGCCGAACCGCCCGCTGCCGAACGAGCCGGGACGGCCTTCCGGCGGGGCCGGCACCCGACCGATCTCGACATAGTGCTCCGCTCGCAACGGATCGTTATGGGCCAGCAGCTCCGGCACGTCCGACAGGTACACCACGATCTCTGTCGCATCGGGTGTCTCGAACAGATACTGGAACTGCACCAGGATCCGGTCCGCATCGCACTTGCCGAACCGCGCCTTGGCCCGTGCGGGTTCGGCCCCGACCACCTGCATCTGCACCATGCCGTTCGGATCCGGCTCGACGCCCGTCACACGCTGGACGAACGTCGCCTGTGGCGTGTTGTTTGTCGTGACACGATAGTAGAACTCGTTGGGGTCATCGACTTCAATCGCGCCCAGAGAGAACCCAAGCACCGGGCCTTCCTCTCGTTCGGCAAAGACCGCCTCCAACGTGTAATCCCCATCGACCAGAACGGTCGTCTGCGGGGCATTCGGATCCTGGAGTTTGCCCTGCTCCACCGCTGTCCCTACCCATGTCAGAAACGTTTGGTCAGCGTCCGCCGGTACGGCTTTGATGCCAAGGACCATGCCTCCCTCTATACGGAATTCTCCCTCACCAGGTGTGAGAACCGACCCACCCGGAGAAGCAGAAACGACCAGCAGCTTCGGGTCGGCCATTTTAAAACTCCAGACTTCACCTTCGTGTATGGTTGTGCCGTCTGCCTCCACCTCATCGACACGCCAGTAGTATGTCTTGCCGGGAATCAGACTGAACGGAACAGTGTATTCGGCCGTCGTGAGACGTCCCATGAGGACGCGCGGACCAAGAGGTGCTGTCTGGGCAAGGTACAGATCGTGATACGCTGCCGTCCGTCCCGCCTTCCAGCGGAGAACGGGGGAAACCACACCGACCGCCCCATTCGCTGGCTCCGGCAACCAAGCCACAAGAGGCAGATCGTACGTGATTTCGATGCTCGGATTGACAACTCTCAGCAGGGGTAAATACGTAGAGTAGGCATTCAGGCCCAAGGGATTGCCTGTGAGGTCCAGTACGACCAAGGCCGTCAGCCCTTGGAGGACAGAAATGTCTGTGATCTGATTGCCGCCCAAATCGAGATGCGTCAGATTCAGAGCATACTCCAAGCCTGTCAGGTCAACTATGCCGGCGCCGATGCAGGTCAGTTCCGTCAGATGCAACATGTTCGTCGGTGTGGGGTTCTTCACGCCCAAGTGCGCCTCCACACATGTCTTCAGATGCCAATCGCGGAATACGACCGGCAGTTCCGCATCTGCTTGAGCCAATTCTATGCGGACATTGTCCAAGCCCCAACTCTCATCGTCGATGTCCTGGAGTCCAACAGCGGAGAAACTCACCTCAAGTGTCGATGAGGCGTGGGCAAACGTGAAGCTGGGTCGATACACGGCATCCGCTCCTATCTCACCAAAGAGATCCACCCTGTTGTGAAAAAAACCCAAGGTGCTGGTCTCTGCCGCGCCTGTCTGGGGCGGATGTCTCCCGTCTAGATACTGGCTCGGGTAGGATTGGGAGTGGTAGTCACAATGAGGAGGCATGTGGTGATTGTCGAACGTGGTTCGTAGAAGCGATGGGCCACTAGAAATCTCTACTAACCAGATATCCGGCCCGTGTACTTTACCTTCGTGATCTGGCAGTCCATCCCCGTCCCAAGACCGAATGATGAATAGATCAAAGGACAACTTCACAGCACCATGTGCGGGTAAACCCTCTAACACCACAGTCACCGTATCGTTGCCAAACTGACCGAGGAAGCGCCGGGCACCGATTGGCGTCACGTCGATCTGGGTGTGAGACCATTCCGGACCGACCTGGCCTTCGAAATCCTCCGTGTACACAGTCTTCCAGGGATCGTGCAGACCCCGGAAATTGGCTTGAAGCGAGTAGTTCCCATCCACAGTGACCGTTGTCTCAGTCGCACGACAATCGGCCACCTTGCCATGATTGACCGCTGAGCCGGTCCAGCCGTCGAACCGGTACGGCCATCCATCCGGCACCGCCTCAATAGGTACAACCTGTGGGGTATCATACTGAAATTGCCCCACCCCCGGCGACCTCACAATCCCGCCCTCGGTCGCAGTGACTGTCAAGGTCGGTAAGGTCGGCAAGACGAAGCCATCTGCCAGCAACTCGATCCCGGGGTTGTTCTGCAAGATCTGCGGAATGTGCATCGCATAGGCATGTTGGTTCAATGAGTTACCCGTCAGATCAAGGTATGACAGATTCGTCAGATGAGCCAACGGAGAAATGTCAGCGATCCGGTTCCACTGAAGTTCAACCTCTGTAAGATCACTCATCTGCGACAACGCAGTGATGTTGCTGATCTGATTACCTGCCAGGTTTAGATAGGTCATATTGACCATGTCTGCAAGAACACTGATTGCCACACTACGCTCATCTTGCAGTCGATTGCCCGCAAGGTTCAGACGACGAAGCTTTGTCATGTCCGCAAGCACTTCGATCTCACGGATCTGGTTACCCCCCAAGTACACCTCCTCCAGTTCAGTCTTGCCAGCTAGTGCTGAAATGCGGCTGATCTGGTTGTCACCAAGGTTTAGATGGCGAAGCTTCGTCATGCCCGCAATCGCCCCGATATCGCTGATTCGGTTGTCATCAAGAACAAGCTCTGTGAGTTCCGTCAAAGCAGAGATCGGTGAGATGTTGCTTATTCTGTTGCTTTGCAGGTGAAGGGTTTGAAGACTCGCAAGGCCTGCCAACGGAGAGATGTCATTGATCTGACCGCCGAAACCCATCCATAACAGTCTCAGATTCCTGAGACCTGCCAGTGGCGATAGGTCCGACGCGACACACCCATGAAGCATCAACGATGTCATGTTTGTCTTTCCGGCAAGAGGACCGATGTCGGTAATGGGATTCCCATTCAGGTCTATGCTCTCTAACTCGGCCATGTTCGCAAGTGCCGCAATATCACTGATGTGCTGGTCCTCAGCGGCGAAACTCCTCAGTTGATTCAGGCGGGAGAGTGGCGAGATATCTTCAATTGCATTGTTGTAACCAAGCCACAGAAGCTCTAGATTGGTCAAGTCGGAAAGACAACTGACATCACGAACCCTATTGTGCTTCAGAACCAACCATCGTAGATTGCCCAACTCGGCGAGCGGCGAAGCATCAGATATTCGGTTATGCTCGAGATTTAGACTATTGATTTGCCATAGACCTGCTAGTGGCTGCAGATTGCCAATGTTGTTGCTGCTCAAATCAAGAGTGTCCAAGTAGATGGCATGCTCCAGGCCTGTTAGATCGCTTATCCCGCGGCCCTCTGCGTCGAGGCCACGCAGGGTAAGCATATCGGCCCCGGTAGGATCGTGGCTGATACCGAGGGCTTCTTTCACGGCGGCCTTGAGGTTCTCGTCGGCGAAGTAGACGGGCTGAGCAATCCCCGTTGAACTCGCCATCAACGCCCAGGTAACTGTAGTCACGTGATACCATTTCATCGTTTCGCTCCTTTTCCCGGGTGACAATCGCAGCTTACCGAAAGCTGTCGTCTTGAATCGGCCTATTCGTTTCCCGTCCAGATGATGGATGCCGGCACGGTCAGGTCGGCTTCGTCTGGGACCGGGATGTCCATCGGTTGCGCGAAACTAACAGAGCACCATACACAAGCGAGCACACAGTACCATCTCATCATTCCGCTCCTTTCGCACGGGGCCGTTGGTTCGGCCATAACACGTCCTCCAGTCTTCTGTCTCGCATCGACACCTGGCAGAAATCCGATCGACACTGCGACGATCTCCCTGCACATAGCCTCGTGATTATAGAGCAGATGGGCGAGTGCCACAAATGAGTCCAGAGGGGGCCGAGAGGGTTTTTCACATCCACTCCCGAAAATACGTATTTATACGTATGGATTTCGATGAACCAAGCAGAACGAACGAGGGTGGCTGACCTTTTTGAGAAGCTACTCGCGACCTTGTCTGGCCTGATGCTACGTCTGCCAAACACGAGGGAGGCAGCCGGCACACAGCATCTCATCTCCTGGACACCGTCATCCCAGTACTCTGGCGTTGCGGGCATCAGAATCCATGGCGTGTGACCTGTGCTTGACAGTTGCCTCACATCTCTGATAGTTTGTCAGCGAAGGGGTTAAGGCGTGCCAAGATCTGGCACGACAGTAGAGTTAATGGCTCTTTACGGTGAGGGAAGAAATGGCTTCGATCATTATCACGTCAGGGCATAAGAAGGGCGAATTCCTTCCGCTGGGACGCCGAACCAGTGTCATTGGCCGAGGCGAAGCTCTGCCACTGCAGATCCTGGATGACTTGGTGTCCCGCAAGCATCTTCGGATTCGCTTTGATGAGACGACGAACCAGTACTACGCCGAGGACCTGGGAAGCAAACACGGAACGTTGGTCAATCAACGCAGACTCGGTACAGAACAGGCGCTATCTGAAGGTGACGAAATCCTGATTGGGCAAACGACCCTGCTGTTTACCAACGAGGATTTCGACGACCGCGAGAGCGCATTGTCACACTACAAGAAGTTCGGTGAGCGGTCTCGTCCGACGCGCATCGAATAGATTGTTCAGAATGTGATATATGGCCTTGGCGCAATTGTGCGTGGCGCCGTCGAGGGCACATGAATGACATGAGCGAGGTCACACGTATTCTGTCGGCGATTGAGGAGGGGGACAGCCGAGCGGTCGACGCGTTGTTGCCAGCAGCTTATGGGCAGTTGCGCCAACTGGCGGCCCAGAGGCTGTCACGGGAGAGGCCCGGTCAAACACTCCAGGCCACCGCACTGGTGCATGAAGCCTATCTGCGTCTCATTGGCACGAACAGTCCGAACTGGCGAAGCCAGACCCATTTTTTCGCCGCCGCAGCGGAGGCTATGCGTCGGATTCTCATCGATAATGCCCGTCGCAAGAAGAGCCTCAAACGCGGGGGCCGACAGATAGAGGGCAACCTGGAAGCGAAATATATGGCGATTGAAGGCCCCCCAGAGGATCTTCTTGCCCTCAATGAGGCGTTGGCCTCGCTCCTGTAGAGTAGAGACTGGATGCGCGCTCTGCTTTCCGCGCCGTCGTCGGCGGAATTCACCCGCCGCCTGGCGGACTCGCTCTTCGCTATCGTCGATGATGCTACCGGGACGGGCCC
>CAZSXM010000113.1:0-6758 GCA_964610435.1 uncultured Pirellulales bacterium
CCATGATTATACCTCATTTCGGATAATATCTGCTCCTGAATGTTACGACCGGCGATACTTGCGATCCCGTCCTGCCGACGATCTTTGCTTTTCTCGTCTCACCCACCGGGATCTCTAGGAGAGCCTCGCCCTGGATATCCCGCTTCGATTCGAACTCTATTCCGGCGATCGTCATCGATGCCCCGGATGGAGACCGGAACCTCACATAGATATCCGTCTCAAGGGCCGTCCCGTTCAAGTAGAACACCGCCTTTTTTCCGGATGCAGCGGCGATCTCCTCAGCCGATACCGCCGTGCTCCAGCTCGTCCCGTTCGTCGAATACTCAATGACCGGCGACCCGGCCCCCACCGTGATCGTGGCGGTGAGCTTGATTCCCTGACTAGCGATCTGAGGATGAGCCCCGTCGAAGTGGTAAAAAAAGGAGGAGCTCGCTGGAACCGTCACCACGCCGCCCGCCAGGTAGGGCGAGCCTGATCTCGTCGTGTCCCTCGTCCATCTCGTCGAAGAGCTGAAGTCGTCCGAATAGGTGAGCGTGATCTCCCTCTGGTTCCTGTCGACCGTCGCCACTTCATCGGAGAGGAGTTGATCGGCGATCTTGAGCGAAGCCTGGAGGACGTCGGCCGCATCGAGGATCTGGAGATAGATATCTGTCGGATAGCCGGATGCGTACTTTCCGGTGATGATCGCCGAATAGAGAGGGGCGTCGGCATCGCCTTCGTTCTCGAAGGTATCACTTTCGGCGGGAACCGTCACCTGTCCCGGCGTCCACGCGTAACCTTCGCCCTCGCCCGACCAAGCCCACGGCTCCTCAAATTCGAGGGATATGTCGTACTCGTTCGCGATATCGAATCGCTTGATCGGCCAGGCGGGACGAATCAGGGTAGAGGCGACATGGTACATCTTCTGCGAGCTTCCGAGGAAAGCGGTATATCCTCCATCCAGGGCGATGCAAGCCGCCCGGAAGCGGGCCTCCGCATCCTCCGTCAGGAAGATCAGTTTCCCAGTCCACTTAAGCGGCTTGCGACCCCGGTCGAAAAATTCTAAGTCTCGGCTTCCGGCCTTTTCCCATTCTGTCCTTTCGGGCGTGTAGCCGGAGAAGGTCGAAAGGGGCGACTGTCGGAGATACGATGAGAACGCGAAGGTGTCAAGGTAGTAATAATTGAATGCAGCCGAGATTATATTAAACGAATCGACTAACGATTTTCCAACCTCGATATCGAAGAGATCCACCAGAGGGATCGACGCCACCTTGATATTGTAGAGATCGGCGAGCCCCGCCAATAGCTGAATCCGGATATCATAGAGATCTACCAGGGCCTTCGCCATCCGGATATCGTAGACGTCCACCACCGGGACGGCGGCGACTCGGATGTTGTAGAGGTCGGTGACGTTTTTGCTGAGGAGGATATCGTAGAGGTCCACCATCGCCCCGGCGACGTGGATATCTGATTCGTCCACCAGGGAGACGGCCCCGATCTCGATATTGTGAAGGTCTACCAGGGCCTTGAATACGGCTCTATCAATATTGTAGAGATCGACGAGGGAAAGGCCGACATGGATATCGTACGCGTCCACCACCGGGCGGTTGATCTTGATGGCGTATTCATCGGCGAGCTGGACGTAAGAAATGAGGACGTTGTAGAGGTCCACCAGCCCGATAGCGCCAATGCAGATCCTATGAACGTCCACCAGGGAGACCGGCCCGGCTTCGACGTTGTAGAGGTCCACCACGTCTTTCGTGAGCGGGCCCGTCCCCGGCGTCATCAGGGTACCCGGCGCTTGTGTCGTCGATGGCTGGTAGACTATCCCCATTTAGTCACTCCTCGAAGTTCTCGGCTTTGAACTCGCCATATCGAGCTGCGAGGATCTCATCGTTGTCCATGCCCGTAAGCTCGCCCGATTCGGCTTTCGCTACGTACTCCTCCACTTTCGACCTCGCCGCTCGGATGAGATCAAGATCATATTCGAATCCGCCAATCTCGGCGTTTGCCTGCAAGATCATGAACGCCGCCTCCTGGAGGAGGAACCGCTGGTGATTTTCCGCCATCAGGTAGTTGATTTTGTCTTCCAGAATCTTGATCTGGTTCCCGATCTCAGGAGGGGCTGGCTTCCGTTGCCCCTTCGCCGCCTTTCCGGGTGGTAGAAGATCCTTATCACGTCTTGCCCTTTTCATTCTTGATCATCTCCCTCACTACTTTTTTATCGTTCTCTTCCATCCCGGCCTCGGCTATCGCCGGGTCCATCTTCACGGCGAGATCCGATTTTGCACGTACCCTCTCCGACTGATACCGTATACCCTTCGCTTGCTCTTTTGTGGCCCGCTGTTTCTCTTTGGCCCGGCGATAGATGTCCACCGGGTCCCCGGGCGATTCTGAAAGATATACGATCTCGTCCTCGCCGTTCACAGGTACATATACTGCTGTGGGTATAAGCTTTAGCTTTGCCGGGCTCGTCTCGGTCTCCTCTGTCACCGCCACGTGCTCATAGACGACACGATAGGGTATCGTCCTCTTCGTCTCCGGGTCTTCTCTTTCGCCATGCTCCCAGGTGATCTCATCTTGGGGCCGTTCGGCCTTGTCATTCTCGGCCTCCCATAGCTTGAGCTGCTTGCGCCAGTCGGCTACATGGATCGCCGTTGGCTTGATCCCCTGGAATATCTCAGTTTCCCAAATTGACATGTCCACTCCTCTAATATAATCTTCTTAATACTAATTCTTTTCCTCAGATGGAAGTCAAGACGACCTGAGCCGCCAGGCTGAGGGACAGCTCACATCGTACGTCCCCGGAGCCGCCGTACTCGGAGATTCGGGCCTCGATCTCGTTAGACCCGCCGATATTGATCAGGTCGGTTACGTCGATCGCCCCCTCGGAGTCACCAATATAATAGTCCTCGAAGGGCGATCCTGGCACCTCGACGCTGTTGGCATAGAGCCGGACGGTGAGGTATTTCAGGGAGCCGGTAGACTCTTCGGATAGGAACTTATCGACGTCGGCCGCCGTCAGGGGTTCATCGTAGACATCCAGGGGGCCGGGCTGCGGGTTGTCGGTGACTGAATGATCGCCGTGTCCGGTGTGGGTCTCGGTGGTTTGTCCCGTCACGGTGTGAGTATGTAGCGCCGCGGCGACGTTATCAGGCACCGCCCAGGGGTAGCTATGGTTATGGCGGCCCCCGCTCGTAACTGAGATGCTGTGACCATGCCCTGCTGAGGCGACGTTCACAGTTCCAGCCACCACACTGTATACAACATTGAACCCGCACGCAGCGCAACCTGTAGCATAAGCACCGACGCCGTAATTAACGGTTGTAAGTCCCGATGGCCCGCCCGACGACCCCGGATGCGTATGCCCGTCATGGGTCGACATCGTGCCGAGATCTCGAATCACGGTTTTGTAGCTTTGACCCTCCATGTTGGACGTAACGCCCTTGACCCCATGCCAGTGGCCGCCGCCTTTCCCAGCGTTGCCGTGGCTTGACGAGCTACCCGATCCGGTGCGGTTGGTGTGACCGTGGCGCCGGGTATCTGCCCCGGAAACGTCGGACTTATACCAGCCGACGGAGAACGAAAGATAAATTCGGGTTGCAGCGGAGAAGGACGTGTCGATGATCCCGTTCTCGTCGGAGAAGTCCGGTTCCCATTTCAGAGGAACCGAATTGGTGACGTTCCCGGTATGCGAATCGCTCCACATGTTGAGATGCGACTGAGCGAAGCTAGATTGCTCCTGGAGGAGGGCGTTCGTCGCGGCTATCAGGTCCTCGGAGTCGCGGGGCCTCTTCCCCGTCCACACCCTCATCAGGCCGTCTCCTCGGATGTCGATCTTTTTTACGACCTCCACTTTTCGGCCGAAGCCAAACCGCTTCACGTTCACCCTGTCGCCACATCGGAGGAGAGGGGCCTCCGGCCCTTCGATCTGATGGCAATCCTCGACCGCCCTCTCCCCGTAGATCTGGCTGAGAACCGAATCTAGGAACGATTCGTAAAGATAGCCGTCCCGGACGACATCGAGAACGATATTCCCGGATGCAGCCAGGTCAAGAGAGGTCGCCATCTCGATCGTCTTTCCGTCTCCAGCGCCAACGCCAATCAGGCCGTGGACCTCAACGTCATCCGGGGCTATCCGATCGATCCGATACCGGGGCTCTACGAAAGAGAGGATCCCCTCAGTCGATGAGCCCCGCCCGTAGGTGGTGAGGCTGGCGTCCAGGTAGAGGTAAGGATCATCGACCTCCGCCCTCCATCGAACATAGGCCCCCGTCGCCTTGATCAACTTCTGGATGTACTCCCAGACCGATCGCCCGGTGGCGAGCCGATAGGGGGCCGCGAAGGTCTCGGAGGAGATATCCGAGATATCCCCCAGTCTCACCTTCGGATCGCACCAATCAGCCATAGAGACAAGCTCATATCGAGGATTCGAGGATCCCACAAGCCGAACGTAGAGATCCGAGGCGTTCCGCCAGTATTGCCCCTCCGCCAGCGATCCGGCCCCTGATCCCAGGGTTAGTGCCGTCGTGTCGTGGTAGGGTATCGCCGATCCGAAGACCGATCCCGTCCCGCCCCCGGTGAGCTTATACGTCGATCCTGAATAGAGGGAGAACATGTTCGGGGGGAGGAGGGAGCGGGCCATTGCCAGGAGCCCGACGTAATCGCCGGTGAGATCGTCCTCCAGCATCTCGCCGACCGTCGCGTCATCATGAGTATAAGTATAATAAAATGTAAATCGCTTCTTTAGGAGCCATTCTTTAGAATAACATTCGATAAGTTGGGAGCCGTCGCCCTTCGTCTCGACGTCGGTGATGAGCCCCCGGAGGACGACCTCGCCGCCTTTCATCAGATCGATATCGCCGTATTTCTTGATCGGCGTGGCGGCGTTGACCTTGAAGCTCCCCTTGTTGGGGCGATCCCAGTCCGAGTAGGCCGTGATCTTCGGCGAGGGATCGAATATCCGGGCTTCTCTGGCGACGTCGCCGGGGTTGGTGTAGAGGATCTTCCAGCTCATGCGTAGGCTCCGGACCGGTTCTTATCTCTATCGTAGTCCTCAATTGCTCCCTTGATCGCCCGGGCGATCTCCTCGGCGTTGCCCCCACCGTTGACGCTGATATTGTAGGTGTTGCCGCCGCCTATGATTTTGGTGATCTGATCCAGGGGAATGATCGCTTCGGGCCGGTTGTTTTCTGCGAGGTGGGCGAATACCGGGGCCGTTGCTATTCCCCCTTCGGCGAGGTACGGGATGTCGCCGGTTAACAGATCATCGTAAATACGTTTTGCATGTTCTTGGAATCCGACCGTGGACCATTCTTGATTCCCGCGAATCGATGTATCATATCCCTGGGGGCCATTTCCCTTAAATGATTTTCGCGCTAGGTCATACGCCTTATCAATCAAAGCGTCCCCATCGACTGTATACCCCGCTGTTGAAAAATTATCAATAGTTTGATTGATTTGGTTGGCCTGCCTCGCGGTGTTATCAATAAACTTGGACAAGTTCCTCATTTGTTCTTCGTTTATAACCCACTCCGGTCCCGCTTCTCCGATAAGTGCCACGGTTGGGGAATCCACATACCCTCCCCCGGCCAACGCTGGGAGCCATTCTGGCGTCCCCCATCCCGGCGAGGACGTGATCCCCGGTGAGAGGGATTCGAGGTATCCCCCGCCCCCAGTATACTCAGTTCCGGGGCCATAGGCATCGACGAATACTGAAGCCGAGATATTATTCACCCATCCGAGGAAAGAATCGACGGCATCGTAGGCAGGTTGGAGGGAGGCGCTTATCGGGGCTTTGCTGTCCGACTCTTCGACGAACTTCGCGAAATCCTCCATATCTTTCGTCGCCTGTTCGGTATTGGCGGAGACGCGGGCCTCGAAGTCGATACCCCTTTCGCCTGCCATCTGTCTGGCGAAGTCTTCAGTTGCCGGATGGACCCAATCCCCCCTCGCTATGGCAGCCGCGACATCCTCGATATAGTCGCCAGTGTTCATTATCCGGGATGTGTTGAATAGCTCGTCCCGGTGCACGTTCCGCCATGCCGAGAAATCAGTCGATAGACACTCTTCGAGATGATCATACGCATCGTAGGTTTTATCGGCCGCATCTTCGACCTTTTTCGCCCCGTCCATGGCGGCTTTCCCATGATTCTCCCAGAGGTCGAAGAACTCTTGGAGCCCGACGTCACCCCGAGCGTAAGCTCCCAGAAGCCCGAGCTGCCACCCTTCGTACCAATCTGAATACTGGAGGGCGTTGGTCATCAGGTCCCGGAAGTAGTCCTTATTGAGCTCTGACTGGCTGTAATAGCCGGATTCCCATTTTGCGGAAGCCTCATCAATATGATTCTGGAGGGCGGGCTGGTATGTGTTTTCCGCCCACTGGTCCCAGTTCTGGACTGTCTGCTTAAGCTTGTCCGGATCGGCGATCAGATCCGAAAGAGCCGGAATATCCTTCATCCGAAGTTCGCGCCCGAATAGCGTCTTTTCCATCGCGTCGCCGGTCCGGTCTCCGATCAGAGCCCCCAGCCCTTCCCAGTCTTCATCTAAAATAGCCTGTCGGAGGGCGCCCGCCCCTTCGTATCCGGCATCTTCCAGCGCGTCCACAAGACCCAAGAGCGTCTCTTTCTCTTGGACTTCGATCATACTGTCCTTCAGAGCGTTGCCCCACTCTTCCCCAAGCTCTTCGAGCTTATATTCCTGATATTTTCCGGCGTCAACTATTGAATCGGCGAGTTCCGCTCCGCTTTCGGCTACCCTTTCCCGAAGTCCGAGGAGAT
>CAZSXM010000114.1:0-6684 GCA_964610435.1 uncultured Pirellulales bacterium
GATCGTTTTGCGTGCCGGGACGGCGGATCAAGCTGCATCCCGACGACTACTACGCGCTCGGCGGCGAGCGGGGCGGCCTGGACGAGCGATGGTTCAGCTCCACCACGCCGGCCGACAACGGCCCGCTCACCTCGCCCAACGAGGGGCTGAGCTTCATCGTGTTTGAGGACGGCGCCAAGACCGAGCAGGTCCTGCTTCGCGATGCAATCGGCGAACTCAAGGACCAGATTGTCGGCGAGCGCATCTGGAAACAGTACCAGCGATGGCCGATGTACTCGAAGTTCTTCGACAACAAGGCCGCGCTGCCGCATCACATCCACCATCGCGATGAGCACGCCAAGCTGACGGGCCAGCTTGGCAAGCCCGAGGCGTATTACTTCCCGCCCCAGGTGAACAATCACGGCGGTGACTTCCCCTACACCTTCTTCGGGCTCTATCCCGGTGTGACCAGAGATCAGGTCCGCAAGGCCCTGGCCGATGCGGCGGCCGGGCGGGACAACGCGATTACGTCCCTGGCGCCTGCCTATCGACTGAGCCCTGGAACCGGCTGGGATGTGCCTCCCGGCGTCCTTCACGCTCCGGGCAGCCTGTGTACGTACGAGCCGCAGAAGGCCTCGGACGTCTTCGCCATGTACGAGAATGTCACGCACGACCAGGTTGTGCCCAAAGAGCTTCTGTGGAAGGATACGCCGAAGGACAAGTCCGGTGACGTCGATTGGCTGCTTGCCGTCATCGACTGGGACCTGAACGTCGACCCGGATTTCGCGAAGAACCGCTTCATGCAGCCGGTTGCGGTGCGGCCCGTGGAAGAGATGAAGCAGGCCGGCTATGTCGAGAACTGGATCTGCTACAAGTCCACCGCCTTCAGCGCCAAGGAGCTGACCGTTCTGCCCGGACGCACCGTGACGATCAAGGACAGCGGCGCCTACGGGATGATTATGATGCAGGGCCACGGCAAGATGGGCGTCTGGGACATCGAGACGCCCACGATGATTCGCTTCGGTCAGTTGACCCATGACGAGTATTTCGTCACGGAAACGGCGGCGAAGGAGGGCGTCAAGATCACCAACCCGTCGAAGACCGATCCGATCGTGATGCTCAAGCATTTTGGTCCCGACAATCCCGATCTGACCGTGAATTAGTGCGGGGCGGTTCGCGACCCATCCAGGGGCGCGCCCGGCCTGCCGTATCGATTAGGAGCCAGTCATGTCGCAGAGCAAATCAAGCCTGTCCCGCCGTGCATTCCTCGGACGCACGGCGGCCTTGGCGGCGGTGCCGTACATTGTTCCGGGCTCGGTATTCGGACGCAACGGCGCCGTTCCACCGAGCGAACGCATCATTCTGGGGGGGATCGGCCTCGGCGGCCGCGGCACCGGCGTGATGAACTGGATGTTGCCTGAAAAGGACGTGCAGTTCGTCGCCATCTGCGACCCGCAACGGCAGCGGCGCCAGCGAATCAAGGAGATCGTCGATGCGCGCTACGGCAACAAGGACTGTGTGATGTATCACGACATCCGTGAGTTCCTGGCGACGCGAACAGACATCGACGCCCTGCTGATCGCCACGGGCGATCGTTGGCACGCCCTGGCCTCCATTTACGCCATGCGGGCGGGCAAGGACGTGTACTCGGAGAAGCCGTCGGCCATGACGATCCAGGAAGGCCAGGCAGTTGTCGATACCGCCGGCCGGTACGGGCGCGTCTATCAGAGCGGGATTCAGCGGCTCAGCGAGGGCAATTTCACATTCGCTAACGAATTGCTCCGGCTGGGGTATCTTGGAGAGGTCCACACCGTCCGGGCGCATATTGCCCCGTGGGACGCCGCCGAAATGCGGCACGACTGGCTGCCGGAAGAACCCCTGCCGCCAAAGAACCAGGTGGATTGGGACGCCTGGCTGGGCCCGTGTCCGTGGCGGCCGTACAACTCCGCCTATATCCAGGGTCGGTGGCGCAATCACTACGACTTCCATACGAGCTGCATCGGTGAATGGGGCGCCCACACGTTTGCCCAGTGCCAGGTCGCCCTGGATCAGTGGAAGACCTCGCCGGTCGAGTACGAGTACGTTGCGAACGACAGCGGCGACGGCATGGTCACCACCTTCCCCAACGGCGTCAAGATGGTCCTCGAACGCGACATGGACCAGAAGATCTGGCGCGGTTCCTGCGGCGTGCGTTACGAAGGCACCAAGGGCTGGGTTGCCGTCGCCGACGGCTATCCGCGATGCGACGTGTCCAACCCGGCCTGGCACGGCGACTTCCGAAAACTCGTCGACGACTACATCGCGCGCACCCAGCGGCCGATGAGCCACGTCCGCGAGTTCTTCGACTGCGTCAAGTCGCGGCGGGAGACGACGGCCAATCCGGTGCTGATGCACCGTTCGATGACGACCGTCCACGCGGCCAACGTCTGCATGTGGCTCAAACGCGATGTGAGGTTTGACCCGGTGAAGGAAGAATTCGTCAACGACAACGAAGCCAATCGGTTCCGTTCGCGTGCGATGCGGGAACCCTGGACGATATAAGAGCCGCCCTGGCTGGAAGGAAAACACCCATGTTGAAGTCGAGAATATGCATCTTGGCGACGATTGTACTGTTGTTGACTGGCTTCGTGCCGGTGCAGGCCCAAACGGTCGCATCGAAGTCGGATGAAGGCAAGCTGATCGCAACGCTGACGTCGCCTGAGGCGTCGCGCAAGGACAAGACCGATGCCTGTCGGCAGTTGTCCATCATCGGAACGAAGGCGGCCGTTGCCCCGCTGGCCGCACTGCTGGGCGACCCGGAGATGTCGCACATGGCCCGCTATGCGCTGGAGCCGAACCCCGATCCGGCCGCAGATCGGGCCTTTCGTGATGCGCTGGGCAAGCTCAGCGGCAGGCCATTGATCGGTGTGATCGCCAGTATCGGCGTCCGACGCGACGCTGAGGCCGTCGAGCCTTTGATGAAGATGCTTGTGGAAGGTCAGGTGAGCCCGGAGGCGATGGGGGCGGCCGTGCGGGCACTGGGCCAGATCGGCACGGTTGCGGCGGCCCAGGTCCTGACGGCGAGCCTGGACCATGCACCGCCGGAAGGCATGCTCGACGTGTATGAGGGCCTGTTCCGCTGCGCAGAGAGGCTCGCGGCCGAAGGCCATCGCGAAGAGGCCGCAGCGATCTACGACCGCCTGCGCCAAGTGACGCAACCGCACCAGGTCCGAGCCGGGGCGCTGCGTGGAGCCATCCTCATGAGCCGCGGTCGAGAACGCGCCGCATTGATTCGGGAGCACCTGCGCAGCGACAACTACGTATTGTTCGCCGTCGCGTGTCAGACTGCTCTGGACCTTCCGGCCTCGGGAATCACGCGGGCACTGACTGAATCGTTGGGCCAATTGCCCGCCGACAACCAGATCCTCGTGATCCAGACGCTCGGCAGGCGCGGCGATTCGGCGTCGCTGCCGGCGCTGTTCGATGCCGCCAGGACCGGCCCGGCTGCCGTTCGCATCGCGGCCATCAAGGCAATTCCGGAAATCGGCGATGCATCGGCGGTGCCCGTTCTGGCAAGTCTCATGGCTGACGCAGACCGCCAGATATCGCAGACGGCGCAGGAAAGCCTGGCCTCTCTGCCGGGCCGGGAGGCCGACCAAGCAGTCATGAAGTTGTTTGGAAGCGATCAGATGAACGAACGCCAGGCCGCACTCGAGATGATGGGACGCCGCCGAATGACACAGGCGGCCTCCATCCTGTTGCAGGCGGCTGGTCCGGCCGAGGGGGCGATCCGTCCCGGGATCATCAGGATGGTCGGCGAGTTGGGCGGCCCCGATCAACTGACGCCTCTGCTGGATTTGCTGGACAATCTGGAATCTTCACAGGATCTCGACGCCGCCAGACAGGCCATCAGCGCAGTCTGTGCAAAAGCGGACGATTCCCAGGCCGCAGGCGACAGACTTGTGGACCGACTGGGCCAGGCGGCGCCCGCGCAGAAGATCGTCCTGCTCCGCGTGCTGAGCGGGGTCGGGGGCCCCACGGCACTGACGGCCGTTCGCACGGCCGTCGGCGATCCCGATCGCGACGTGCGGACCGCTGCGATTCGTGCGTTGGGGGCGTGGAGAACCACCGATGCGGCCCCCCACTTGCTGGCTCTGGCCAAAACGGCTGACAACCCCAGCGACCGGATGCTCTGTCTGCGATCGTACCTGGGTTTCGCCGCCCGTCGGGATCTGCCGGCCGAGACGCGCCTGTCGATGTGCCGCGAGGCAGCCGAGCTGGTGCAGCGCGACGATGAGAAGACGCTTCTGCTGGGCACCTTGGGTGGCATCGACTCGATCGACGCCCTGGCCCTGATCGAGCCCTATCTGGGCGATTCGGCCACGCAGCAGGAGGCGACCGTCGCGGCGCTGGGAATTGCCGACCGGCTGCTCAGTCATCGCGACGCCAAGCAATATGCCGCCCGCTTGATTGAACCGCTGGAGAAGGTCGCTGCGGCGGCCCCCAACGACAATCTGGCCCAGCGAGCCAGGACCTTGCTGGCCCAGGCGCGGACCAAGGCTGGCGGTTAAGAATACGGGCTTTCTCACTACCCACTTCTTGGGCAGATGGGGCATTTCGGGCAACAGGGTTGCTTTGCGCCCGGTGATATGGTATAAAGGTAGCGGCTTAGAGTTGCGTATTTTCGGACCCGTCGCTGGCGTTGAGGCGACCGTTGCGGCGACGGGATAGGGTGTTCGTCCCAGTTCACGCCAGGGCACGGCGTTGCGGGCGGGGTGTGGGGACAATGGGAGAGGTCATGCCGGCCCAAGGGCACGGTTGGTGTCGCATGTCACGGACGCCCCCACTGACGGCCGCAGGGTTCGTTTCTGTCCGGAAAGGAGGTGCGTACGCGGAAATTGCATGGGGGATCAGGCGCGAGGGAGACTTCTGAATCAGCCCCCTGCGGGCGGGACGTGCGGCGCGACGGCGCCGTCGGGCTCGACTGCAGAGGGATGGTGCTCCGGTGCGTGGCCGGAGGCCGGTTCCCTATCAGGTCCAAATGGCAGTCTGGAGGAAGAGCAATGAAGAGGCGAATGTTGATATGTTGCATCGCGTTGGCGTTCGGTACAACGGCGATGGCCGCCGACATCGCGTTCTACGTCGGGGCGCCGAATGTGGATGGCTGGTACACCGTGGCCGCACAGACCGAAGATGTCGCTACGATCATCGCGCAGGCGGGACATCTATTCAGGGATATCCAGCAGTTTGATGACAACCAGTTCGATGATTTTGCGGCCTGGGTCGAGGCGAACATGGATGACGGCGAGATGGACATCATCTGGCTGAACGGGTGTATGCCGAGCGTCCTTTACCCCTTCCCGAACCTTCAGCCCGATGGCTCGCTTGCCGAAGAGTGGCTCAACCATGGAAACATGATTATCAATGTGGGCGACTGGTTTGGGTACGTTTCCTACGAAGGGGGGGCTCGGCAAGCGGAGAACGGTGGTGCGGGCGCCGCGAACATCCTGAACCTTGCCTCCGGCATTATCGTCAGTGCCGATAACACGACGCTGCCGGTGACAGACGCGGGCAGGCAATACCTGCCCAGTCTTAACGATCCTGCCCCCACGTCCAGGCCCATCGCGCTGAGTGCAGTTGTGGCACCGTGGGAAGTGGCTGAGGCATTCGCACAGAATGCGGCGGGCACGCAGGCCGATCCGGTCGTCATCCACAATACGGAGACCGGCGGCTACGTCGCGTTCATCAACCAGGGAGGTACGGGTAGTTGGATCGACGACCGAGGTCTGACCTGTGCCGAGTTCATCAACAACTGGGTGGCCACGGTGATCGGCCTGACCGACAAGGCGCTCGCTTCGGATCCCAACCCGGAGGATGGGGCGGTCGATGTGCCTCGCGACATCGTTCTGAGTTGGACGGCCGGTGAATATGCCGCCACGCACGACGTCTACTTCGGTGTGTCGTTCGACGACGTCAACGACGCCGGCCGGGCCAATCCAATGGGCGTGCTGCTCAGCGAGGGCCAGGCGGCGACCACCTACGACCCGCCGGAGATCCTCGGTTTCGACACGACCTATTACTGGCGCGTCGATGAGGTCAACGGCGCTCCCGACTTTGCGATCCACAAGGGTCAGGTCTGGAGCTTCACCAGTGAGCCGTTCGCCTACCCCGTAGCCAACGTCATGGCCACCAGCAACGGCATCTCCGGCGAGGGCACCGGTCCCCAGCGGACGGTCGATGGCTCCGGTCTCGATGACGACGATCAGCACTCAATCGCCAGCGGGGATATGTGGGTGGCAGGAGCCCCTGAGGACGAAGCCCTGTACATCCAATACGAATTCGACCGTCTCTACAAGCTCCATGAGATGCTGGTCTGGAACTACAACGAGCAGTTCGAACTGATCCTCGGCTTCGGGCTCAAGGACGTCACCGTCGAGTATTCCGAGAACGGGGACGACTGGATTGTGCTGGGCGACGTGCAATTGAACCAGGCCACCGCCAGGCGGACCTATACCGCCAACACGACCGTTGCGTTCGACGGGGTTCCGGCCAGGTACGTCCGTCTAACCGTCAACAGCGCGTTCGGCGCAACAGGCCAATACGGCCTCAGCGAGGTTCGCTTCATGTACATCCCCGCTCATGCCCGCCAGCCGCAGCCGGCCGACGGGGCGGCGGATGTCAGTGTCGACAGCAGGCTGGTCTGGAGGGCCGGTCGCGACGCGGTCT
>CAZSXM010000115.1:0-6258 GCA_964610435.1 uncultured Pirellulales bacterium
GCAGAACCGCCCCATGGCCGCCTAGAATCTACCTACAAACGTGCAGTGCACCCATACTGGGCCGTAGAGTGCAAAATTGCTTGAATCGGAGGTGGGTTTCTGCTATCATAGGCACATGGCCAGGGAGGGCGCAGCCCAGCAGCATCGGAGGCTGATTTCTGGGGGAGTGGTGGTGTGCCGGAGAACGGTTCCTTTCACGTCGTGGGCCTGATGATGCGAAAAGCAGTGGATCAAGCAACGATGCGGGTTCGCAGGTTATGGGTCGTTGGCCTGCTGGTGGCGGTGTTGGCGCACGCCGGTGTGGCCGTCGCCCAGGATGCGCTGTTGTTTCAGCCACAGGGTCTGGACTCCGTCGGGATTCACACGCTGCGCCAGATCGACCCGGCCCTGACCGGGGAGGGCGTTCGCGTCGGCGTGCTGAGCCGCAGCGTGACCTACAAGGACGCCGAGCCCCAAAACGACTACCAGCCGAACGTCGGGCACGCCTGCTTCCAGGCCGCCGGGTTGCGTTTCCATGACAGGGGTTTGCTGGCGCCGGGGATCTCGCCGCATTCGACCGCCGTCTGCTCGATTCTGTTCGGCGAGGATCCGACGGCCACAACGCCGTTTCTGGGCCCCTTCTTCTACCAAGGCGTAGTCCCATCGGCGGAAGGACATATCTACGAGTACTGCCACTTTGGCGAGCAGTACCTGTTCACGCAGAGCGTGCCGCCCGTAGACGTTATCACGGCCAGCTTCGGCTTCCAGTTCGAGAACTGGTGGACGCGCGCCGTCGAGTCGCTGGCCGGGCGGGCCGGGCTTCCCGTCGTCGCCAGCGTCGGCAACGGCACCAATGCGTCCGATCCGCCGCTCTATCCGGGGGCCGGCTCCAACGTCATCGGTGTCGGCGTCGTCAGTTCGGTCAAGACGGGCGATCCCGCGACCGACCTGATGCACTTCGCACTGGCCTATCCGGATCAATCGACACTCGGGCCGACGGAGGACAGCCGCTGCAAGCCGGACATCGTGGCGCCGGGCAACTTCGTCGTCGCGGGCGCCGCCGACGATCGCAGTTATATCACATCGGGCGACTGGTCGAGCTTCGCCACACCGGTTGTCGCCGGCGTGGTGGGGCTTCTGGTGCAGGCCGCCCGAATGGACGAAAGCCTCAGTCTGGCCGTCTCGCCGAACGGGGGCAACTGCGCCATCAAGGCGATCCTGATGAGTTCGGCCACCAAGCTGCCGTTCTGGCGCAAAGGCCGGCTCACCACCGAGGACGACCACGAGGTGCCGCTGGATTTCGTTCAGGGCGCCGGGATGGTCAATGCGCTGGGGGCGCACCAGATCCTGACGGCCGGACGTTTCCAGCCGGGCAACGCGCCTTCCACTGGATGGGACCTGAACCGGGTCGAACGTGACCTTCCACAGGTCTACCGCTTCGCGGTCGATGAGTCGGCAGGCAAGAAGTTCACCGCCACGCTGACCTGGAATCGGCACTACGCCGATACGTATCCCTTCGAACGCATCCATGGCTCTGACACCGACCTGCGCCTGGAGGTCTGGGCGATCGACCCGGAGGACCCGGGCAACGATCTGCTGCTTGACTATAGCGACAGCAAGGTGGACAACGTTGAGCACATCCACGTGCAGATGCTGCCGGAGTACCGCGTCTACGAGTTGGTGGTCTCCTACGCCGACGCAAGCGTGCAGACCACGACCCGATCCGAGCGATACGGCGTGGCGTGGACGGTGGGGCAGCCGTCCCACGCCGACAGCATTCTCTGGTACGATCTCAACGCCGACGGGGTTGTCGATGAAGCGGATCTCGCCATTTTTCTGGCCAACCGCAGTCTCTGGCTGACCTCGCCCGACGCCTACCTGATCGGAGACTTCAACA
Organism: uncultured Pirellulales bacterium; assembly: GCA_964610435.1. Classification (GTDB taxonomy): domain Bacteria; phylum Planctomycetota; class Phycisphaerae; order Sedimentisphaerales; family Anaerobacaceae; genus Anaerobaca. The sequence goes on from CAZSXM010000115.1 coordinate 1,877, forward strand.
GGGACGGCGTCATCGATCGCGCCGATCTCGAGAGTCTGTTCGCCAATCAGAATCGCAGGGCCGACTGGCACGTCGGGACGGCCACGAACTGATCCCCCGACCGAGGCGTCGCACCAGCCCCATACCCCGCGAGCGCGCCCGCCTCGTCTCCGAGTGTCATATGAATTCCTGTGGCATTTCCCCTGCAATGGCGTAGAATGGCGTGCGACCAAACAGGTGTCTGTTGGTGTGGAATTCGCGACGCGCGAGGACGCTGACGTTATGCTCGATATCCAAGAGGAAATCTCCAAGGCGCGCGCGGCGACGAGCGCGCTGCGCCGGGAAACGGTCAAGACGGCCGTGAAGGAGTATTTCCACACGCTCGGTGTGGGAGGTTCGGCGGCGCGGGGGGATTTCGAGGCGGCGCGGGATCGGGCGCTCGGTGTTCTCAAGGCCCAACTGTTTAGCGCCGAGACTCTGGCCGCCCTCGTCGCCGGCCGGAAGCTCGACGATGCCGCCGTAGCCGGCCTGAGACTGACTTTCGATGCGGTCGCCGTCGATCTGCAGGTTCCTCGTCCGCCGGTGGTCCGCGAGCCGAAGATTCACACGTTGGCCCTGGCGGCCCTGGTGGGCGCCGCATTCGGCATGCTCGCCTTGGCGCCGCTGCTCCGCTGGGCCTACGACATGCGCGATCTCGGACTAGTGCTGGGCGGCCCGGCCGGCGCGCTTCTGGGCGTGTTGGTCGTCCATCGCCTGTCGCGAATCGGTTTCCTGCTTCGCCTGTTGCCCGGCCTGACGTCCGACACGCAGTCCCTGTCGGGCCGCGCCCGCAAGGACCATGAACCGGTCGTCCGCGCCTGCGTCGAGCAGTGGATGGACTGGGCGGTCCCGATGCTGGCCGTGCTGTGCCTGCACGGTTCCTTGTCGCAGGGGCCCGAGACGAAGAAGGACGCCGCCTTTCGGCGGATTGGGAAGTTGATCTATGTCCTCCACAAGGCCGGACGAGAGGCCCTGCCCGTCGTCGCCGACGAACTCATTCAGGAGGCCAGGAACTACGGATTCGAAGGGCTCGACGGCGCGGCGAGGTTTTCCACCGACCGTGATCGGCAGCAGGACACAATGGTGTGGAAGGGGGCGCTCGCGAGCAAGTACGAAACCTTCGGCCATATCGTCGAAGGCGACCGCGTCGCCGTCGAGCGCCCGCCGGTGGTGTTCGAGGGCAAGGTGGTCGAGCGAGGCTTGGTAAGAAAGGTGCGAGAGACGACCTGACATGAACGATCGCGGCGTCCTATCCATCGATTTCGGCACGACGAACTCTTACTACTGCAAGTGTCCGGCCGACCAGATTGCCCCGGTCGGCGTCGATTTCGGCACCGGACGCGACGGCCTGCCCACCGCGATCCTCTATCGGGGCGACCGCGAGCCCCTCGTCGGCGAGGCGGCCCTGCACGAGTTCGGCGAGGCCTCGGGCCCGGAGCGCAAGCAGTACCGTCTTTGCACGCAGTTCAAGCCCGATGTCGCCCGAAGCGCCGAAGCGGCTGAAGCTGCGGCGGGTTTCCTGCGAACCGTGATCGCCCAGGCCCGCAGGCAGCACATCGCTCTCGACCCGGTCGATCTGAACGTGATCTTCGGGATGCCCAGCGAATCGCAGGGCGATTTCCGCGAGGCGCTGATCGGCATCGCCGAGCAGGCCGGCTACGGTCGGGTCCGCCTGCTCGACGAGCCCAAAGGGGCCTTGCTCTACCACCTGTGGCGAAAGGACTTCTCGCCCGAAGAGGCCCAGAGCGGAATCCTCGTCGTCGACTTCGGCGGCGGGACGTGTGACTTCGCCTTTCTGCAGGGTCTGCGCGTTGCAGGCTCGTGGGGCGACATGGAACTGGGCGGCCGCCTGTTCGACGACCTGTTCTTCCAGTGGTTTGGCGAGCAGAACCCCGGCGTCCTCGACGCGCTTCAGGCCGCCGGCGACGCCTACTACGTCCATTCCTATCTGTGCCGGGAGGTCAAGGAGTTCTTCTCGCTGACGATGGCGCGGGATCGCAGCGAGACCGTCAACAAGTCCGTCGGCCGCTACGGCAGTCTGCGCGGCATGGACTGGTCCGGATTCACCGAGCGGGCCAGCCGCTACATGCCGAGCCCGACGCTTGTGAATCACCTCCGGAACATGGGCGTGCGATGCCGTAGCGTGACGCAGCGAGAAGAGCCCGTCGATCTGATCGATTGGTTCCGACGGTCGTTGATCCAGGGGCTCGGTCAGGAGGCTGTCCAGGGCGGTGACATCAGCCGGGTGATCCTGGCCGGCGGCAGCAGCCAGTGGCCGTTCGTCGCCGACGTGATCGTCGATGCGTTGAACGTCGATTCGTCCCGGCTGTTGCGGAGCGATCGGCCCTACGCCGTGATCGCACAGGGCCTGGCGATCCTGCCGGCGCTGCAGAAGCAATTCGAACGGACGCGCGAGACGCTGCGCGCCGACCTGCCGCAGTTCTGCAGGACGCGGGTCCGCCCGCTCGTCGAACGCGTCACCGGGACGTACATCTCGCAGGTCGCCACCGACGTGACGTTGGAGGTCTTCGACAAGTCCATTCGACCCGTTCTGGAGGAGTTCCGGACCCGTGGGGGTTCGGTAAGCGCCTTGCGAGAGACCATCAGCGCCAACGTCAAGGCCGACGAGGACCGGCTCAGGGAGATCATCGAGGCCCGGATGCGGACCTTGAGCCTGGGCCTGCCCGGCCAGCTCAATGAGCTTCTGGCCGGATGGTTCGGCTCCTACGGCCTGAGCATGGGCGATAAGCCGGTCGGCGACGGGCAAGCCGTCTCCGTGCAACGTGACATGATCGGACCGGAGGCGCCGGACCTCTATGGCGGAATCATGGAGACCGTCGGCTGGTTCGTGGTGGCGATGGCGACCAGCGCCGGCGCCATGATCTGCGGCGGGACCGGCATGGCCCTGCTGGCGTCCGGGCCGGTGGGCCTGCTGGCCGGGGCGCTGCTCAGCGCCGTCGCCGCGTTCCTGGCCGTGCGCTATGGCAAGGTCAGAGCCAAGGAGTTGGCCGACAACTGGAGTGCTCCGGCGTGGGTCGTCAAGCGGGTGATGACGCCGGCGCGGATCGCCCGGGCGCGAACCGAATTTCGGGGCCGGCTCGATGAGATGCTACGCCGGGAGACGGCAAGCCTCCAGGATCAGATGGAAGCGCGGATCCGCGAGATCACCGAATCCCAGATCGAAGGCCTTTCCGAAGTCGCCCAGCTCTGACCTCTCAGATGGCAGTAAAGGTTTGGGGCCTGTCTCCCGATTGACACAGGCCCCAACCTTCTCATGCACATGCCGCGTCTATCGTCCGCCTAATTCGAGCTTGTGACCTCGTTCGAGAAGGCGTAATGGTGCCATGAATCGCCTGTGACGATCGCGTCGAACACGAAGCTCATCTCCGTGCCGCTGGCGACATACGTATACTTGATGAGTTGCCCATTGCCCGATCCGGCGGCGTTTTGGTCGATCCGCGTTGGATTACGCGGATTGTCGGCGGGCGTGATGTCCACGAAGCGTCCGCCGGCCTCGCCGTATCCAACCGCGTAGAAGGTCGTAACATACGTCGTGCCGGGCACTAGGCCCGTCAGGGTCAGTACGGGATGATTGGTGTCCTCGTCGCCGTAGACGAAGCCTCTCACGAGTCCGGCGCCGTCACCGGTGACGTTGACCGGATTGCTTGTGTCGAATACGTTCGTGGCCGGACCGGTCAAGGCCCAGTCGGTTCCCGAACCGTCCGCATCGCGCTCGAAATAGACACCGTTGCCTGCGAAGAACGGTTCTCCGGCAACCCCTTCGCCGGCGAATTTGCCGGTATGTGTATAGACCGTATCGCCGCTGATGCCGGAATTGTCATCGCCGGTCCACGAATGGATCGAGAATCGGCCCGCCACAGGAATCATCGGGTCCAGTTTGATATCATCGAAGTACACGACACCCGTGCCACCGGTCGCCCCGATGCGCTCAATGCCGATCGTCAACTCCGTGACACTGCGAAGGTTCACGCCGAAATCCGCCAGGTTGATCGTCCACGGCCGCCAAGCTGTTTGTCTCAGGTCGTCGGGATCGCCATCATACAGGACCTTGGAGCCTCTGACCTTCACATACATCTGCTGGGCCGAATTGTCCGGATCGCCCGAGAAGTACAGCGTCAAAGCCTGAATGCCGTACCGGGTCCAGTCTTGCGCCGTGGCGAATTTCCGCTCGGCCTCCGAGTTGGGCGACGTTGTGTTGTCGTAGAACAACGGCATGGATTGACGGCCGCTGCGGACAATGGCCCGCTCCGCAAATGGAGCCTCGATGTGTCCGACCGTCGATCCGGTGTCGTTGACCCAGCCGTCGAGCCAGGTGTCGAAGATGGCCTCGCCGGCGTCGATGT
>CAZSXM010000116.1:0-5386 GCA_964610435.1 uncultured Pirellulales bacterium
GGGCGAGGTGAGCGGACCGTTGTCGGCCGGCGTCGTGGAGCTGAACCATCGCTCGTCCAGGCCGCCTCGCTCGCCTCCGAGTGCATAGTAGTCGTCGGGGTGCAGCTTGATCCGCCGCCCCGGCACGCAGAACGATCGCGGCACCCACGCCGGCGCCAGGCGGATGATGCCTTTTCCCTGTTCGAGGGCCCTCTCAGCCACTGCCTTCGTCGCCATAATCCACTACCCCTTCATTGTCTTGCCTTCGGCCCCGACAGTCCGGGCGGTTCAGTACGTGATTTTTTCCCACTTGCCGGCCTTGGCCGAGGTGAGCACGGCCTCGCAGACCTTCTGCGTGGCCAGGGCGTCGCGGAACGTCGGTGCCGTCGGTTTGCCATCGGCTATGTTGGACAAGAAATCCGCCACCTGATGCACGAAGGTGTGCTCGAAGCCGATCTGCAGGCCCGGCACCCACCATTTGTCCATGTACGGCATGTCCCCGTCGGTGACGTGGATCGAACGCCAGCCACGAACGATGGAATCGTCACGATGATCGAAATAGCTGAGCCGATGCAGGTCGTGGAGGTCCCACGCAATCGACGCATGCTCGCCGTTGATCTCGAATGTGTAGAGGGCCTTGTGGCCTCGGGCGTACCGCGTGGATTCGAAATTGCCCAGCGAACCGTTGTCGAACCGGCAGAAGAACGTGCATGCATCGTCGATGCCCACCGGCTCGACCTTGCCGGTCTCGGCGTGTGTCCGTTCCTTCACAAAGGTCTCCGTCAGACCGCAAACGGCGTTGATCTGTCCGTTATGCCACATCGCGGTGTCGATGCAGTGGGCCAGAAGGTCGCCGGTTACGCCGGAACCGGCCGCCTTAACATCGAGCCGCCACGTCGCCATGCCGCCCTGCGGGACCTGTGCCGAGATGGTCCAGTCTTGCAGGAAGTTGGCTCGATAGTGGAAGATCCGGCCCAGACGTCCTTCGTCGATGAGCTGCTTGGCCAGCGTCACCGCCGGCACTCGACGGTAGTTGAACGAGACCAGATTGGGCACGCCGGCCTTTTCCACCGCAGCGACCATTTCCTCGGCCTGCGCAACGTTCAGCGCCAGGGGCTTCTCGCAACAGATGGCCTTGCCCGCTTGGGCGGCGGCAATGGCGATTTCGGCGTGGTAGTTGTTCGGCACGCAGATGTCAACGACGTTGATGCTCTTGTCATCAATCACTTTGCGCCAGTCGGTCACATACGACTCATAGCCCCACCGGTCGGCAAAAGCCTTTGCTTCCTTTTCCTCCAGTCCACAGATGGTCTTGAGGACGGGCTGATACGGCAGGTCGAAGAAATTAGGGGCTTTGCGGTAGGCGTTCGAGTGCGTCCGGCCCATGAAGCCGTAGCCGATCATGCCGACATTCAATGGTTTGGTCATGGCGATGACTCCTTATTCAAGATTGTGGGGTGGGCTTGGCCCACCGGACATTCCTAAATGGATGGTGTACGATGCACACCGTGCTATGCCGTCCACCCGTGTGCGTCGCGTACCTTGAGCATCACATCGAGGATCGCATTCCAGGTCTTCGGCGATTCGAGCACGGCGTTCGGGAACATGCACCCGTCCCAGCAGATGTGCTGGATGCCGCGAGCCGGGGCGTCCTTGAGCCAATAGCCGGCACACCGAACGATATCGAGTTTCCCGTTGGGGTCGTCGGCCTGGCAGTGCTTACCCGTCTTATCATGTGAGCCGGCGCCATGCACCTCGCCGTCGTTCTGGGCGACGTGGAAATCGATCGTCCAGGGCCGCAGCTTATCGACCATCTTCTCGTAGGCGGCATAAAACTCGTCTTGCGAATAGCCGGGTTGAAGCAGTGCATCTTCCGGCGAATTGTAGCCCATCAGGTACAGGTATGTGTGGGCCATATCGGCCTGGAAGCCGAACGTCTCCGGCATCCCCACGGCCTCCAGCAGATCCAGCATGGCCCTCCAACTGTGCAGGCCGGCCCAGCAGATCTCGCCCTCGGCCGCCAGGCGCTCCCCGTGATCGGCGGCAATCTTGGCCGCCTCGCGGAACGTCTCAGCGATCTTCGCGGTGTTGCCCTTGGGGTCCTGGCGCCATTTCTCGACGCCGAACTCGGCCGAATCGATCCGGATTACGCCGTACTTGCGGACGCCGTGCTTGTTGAACACCCCCGCGATCCGGCACGCCACCCGCACGGCGTCCAGGAACTTCTCTCTCGCCGCCGCGTCCCCCATCGCCGTGTCGCCGACGGTACCGCCCCAGACCGGGGCGACCAGCGAGCCAATGGCGAACCCGTGGCCGGCAATCAAGTCAGCGATCTTCTTCAGTTCGTCGTCGCCGGCGTTGGGATCGGTGTGCGGCAGGAAGAGGAAGTAGTCGATTCCGTCGAACTTCCGGCCGTTCACGTCGGCGGCCGCGGTCAATTCCAGCATCCGTTCGAGACTGATCGGCGGCTCCTGATCCGGTCCATCTCCTTTGCCGACCAGGCCGGGCCACATGGCGTTGTGCAGTTTGGGGAAGGAATTCGAACTCATTTTTGGCTCCTTTCCGGTTCGATAACGTTCACGGCTGGCATGCTCGTCCTCAGGCTGCCGCCTGCCAGTTGTCCACGATGGTCTTGTAGCCGAACTCGTAGCATTCCTCGGGACTGGCCGAAAGCTCCCGCCAGACGCAGGTCGTCGCCGCCAGTTCCGGCAGGCTGGTCCCGAACGCCTCGATCGTCAGCCACTGATCGTAGCCGCCGGCTCTCAGCGCCTTGAGAATCCCACCGAAGGGGACGTGCCCCTTGCCCGGGGTGCCGCGGTCGTTCTCCGAGATGTGGACGTGACGGATCATATCCAGGTTCTTCGTGATGCAGCCAACCGGGTCCTTCTCCTCGACGTTGGCATGGAACGAATCGTACATCACGCCGAAGTTGGGATGCCCCACCTGCCTGGCGTACGCGGCGCCGTCGCCGACAAGATTGAGAAAATAGCACTCGAAGCGATTGAGGCACTCCACCGCCAGCACCACGCCGGCCTGCTGCGCGTAGTCGGCGACCTGGCGATGGACCTCGGCCGCCCGCTGCTTCTCTTCAGCGGTCGGGGGGCTCCCTGTGAACTTGCCCAGCGGCTGGTAGAACGGCCCGCACAGGACCTCGGCCCCGAAGGCCTCGCAGTAGTCGATGGTCTGTTTGAGGTGGTCGATGCCCCCCTGACGGTGCTTGGCTTCAGCACTGATCGGATTGTGCTCTTCGTCCGGCATGACCGTGCAGGCGGTGGCCTTCAGGCCGTTGTCCGCCAGCGCCTTGCCGACCTTCTTGTAGTGCGAGACGTCTCCGCCAAAAAGAGGGATTTCCGCCCCGTCATAGCCGGTGGCTTTGAGCTTCTCAAGAATGCCAAAGTGCTCTTCAGTAACGAACGGTGTCCAGAGTAAGAGATTGAATCCTGTCTTCATGAGTGCCCTCGAAAAGAATTGGTGATGCTGGCCATAGTGTTCTTGGCTCCGTGCGTAGATGTCCGGCCGGGCCGCGTACCGGACATAATGTCCGAATTGAGCCACGTCTCTCGACGCCGATCCGTGTCCCTTCTACCGGTCTGCCCGGAGCCTGTCAACCTTTTTCAACATCGGTTCATGCTTGCGAGAAGAGCGGGGTTCCGTAGCGAGCTGAGACGACAAGACGCGTGCAGGACGACGCCCTTGGCACCATAATCGGTTGCGAAGGACGGACCCGATGGAGGAGGTAGGGATCATGACCGTCTCGAAGAGGTCCCTACGCCAACTATAGCTGGAACAACAGAGACCGGAGCTTCCGTGCGGGATACGGCCCGTCAGGTCGTCGGAAGAAACGAAAGCCGGAGGACGCCCCCCAGCGACGCCCTCCGGCCACAAAGCCGATCTTCCGATGCGATCCATCGCCCGATCTATGGTTTCCCGTATGCGCCCTGCCGAATTCGGTCGATCTCGTTCGCTGTGAGAACGTCCTTGAAAACAACGACCTCGTCCAGCAAGCCGCTGTAATGCCTCGACTCCAGCGGCAGGTTGCCCAAGGTCACCGGGGCGTTGTTCACTGCCAGCCGAGTCTCCAACGTGCCGACGGCGTCGATGCGTAGAACACCCGCCTCCGCGTCCCAGACTCGGACGTGACACCTTCGATCCGAATCTCGGTATGTGAGAGCCACGTGATACCATTGATGGGTCGCCAGTAGCTGGTCTGGGGCGTCGAACGAGAAGGTCTGGAAACGCGACCCATCCTGTATGCCCAGGCCGACCTTCAACGCGCCCGTCGCCAGAGCCTTGTTGGTTGCATAGATCCTCCAAGATCGGGCGCCGGTGGCAATCAGATACTTGCTGATAATGGTGTTCTCATACGAGAAGCTCGTCGGCTTCATCCAGAAACAGATCGACATCTTGACGTCCGAGTCTCCGCTCTTGGTTGGAAAACCATGGGACAGGCGATTGTCGTTGATGCTCATCCAGTCCAACTCGCTCGCCCGGAACCGCGCGGCGGCTGCGCCCTCCCTGTAATCGAGGGTGTCGGCGGTCACTCCGTTGTTCTCAAGGGTGTTGGTGCCGATCGAATCAACGGTCAATTGGCCGTCCTCGAAACGCCACAGGGCCACACAGTTCGGATCGGTCGTGAAGTTGTTTCCCGTGCCAATCACCCCGTAGGCGGCCAGCAGCGTTACGCCCGTGTACGCCTGGTGCCCTCGGAGCATGATGTACCACGTAGCGGCGGCCGGGTTGGCGATCTCGACGCTCTCGTTGTTGCCGATCAGGTATGGACGGTAGTCCCAACTGGTCGTCGTGGGCTTGGAGCCTCTCTTGATATAGAGGTCGGCGTCGCCCGTGCCGCCCGAGATCGAGATGTTCAAGAAGTCCTGGCCGGCCGGGACGTCGATTTTGTAGAATGTTTCACTGTCCGTGGCGCCGGACAGACCCGAGACCGGCACGCCATTCTCCAGCGTGATCACGGGCTCGGCTACGGGAACGTATGTTGCGACCAGGGTCACACCCGTATAGGCCTGATAGCCTCGGAGCATGATGAAGTACGTGCCGGCTGTTGGGTTGTTGATCGTGACCGTTTCATTGTTGCCGATCTGATAGGGACGGTAATCCCACTCGGTTGTTGTCGGCTTGCTGCCCCTGCGGACGTACAAGTCCACGTCGCCGGTGCCGCCCGAAGTCGAGATCTCCAGACTGGCCTGTCCGGCAGGCACGTCGATCTTATAGTGGACCTGACTGCCGGTGGCGCCCGCCAGATTGGGTACGGGCACGCCGTTGCTCAGCGGCGTTACAGGGTCGGGGTCCACGGTGCCGGTGAATGTGGCCACGAGGGTCACGCCGCTGTAGGCCTGGTAGCCCCGGATCATGATCAGCCAGTTGCCGCCGGTTGGATTCGTGACCGTGACGG
>CAZSXM010000117.1:0-5162 GCA_964610435.1 uncultured Pirellulales bacterium
AGAACCGCCCCATGGCCGCCTAGAATCTACCTACAAACGTGCAGTGCACCCGACCCCTGCCACGGAATCACGCTTTGGTTGACAGCCACGGCGACGACGCGTAGGATATGCGGCTCGCTCTTGGAGCTTTCGAGGACCTTTACGATGGCAGATGACAACAGGAAGAACTACCGCGATACGCTGAATTTGCCGCAGACGAGCTTCGCGATGAAGGCCAATCTCGTGCAGCGCGAGCCCCAGATGCGCAAGCGCTGGGCCCAGGAGAACATCTATACGCAGATTCGCGAGGCCCGGCTGGGCGCCCCGCTCTATATCCTGCACGACGGCCCGCCCTACGCCAACGGCGACATCCACATGGGCCACGTCATCAACAAGGTCCTCAAGGATTTCGTCGTCAAGTACAAGACGATGGCGGGCTTCGACGCCCCCTACATCCCCGGCTGGGACTGCCACGGACTGCCCATCGAGGCCAAGGTGATGACCGAACTGGGCGAGAAGGTCCGGCAGATGAGCAAGACCGACGTCCGCCGGGACTGCATGAAGTACGCCGGAAAGTACGTCAAGCTCCAGGGCCGCCAGTTCCAGGACCTGGGCGTCTTCGGCGACTTCGAGAACCCCTATCTGACGTTCAAGCCCCAGTACGAGGCGGGCATTATCGAGGTCTTCGCCACGCTGGTGGAGAAGGGCCTGGTCTATCGCCAACTCAAGCCCATCCACTGGTCCGTCGGCTGCGAGACGGCGCTGGCGGAGGCCGAACTGGAATACAGGGACATCGCCTCGCCCAGCATCTTCGTCAACTTTGGCGCGACCGATGAGACCGTCGCCCGGCTGATCGAACTGGGTCTGGTCACGAGCGAGCAGGCCAAAGACGCCGAGGTCACTCTGATGATCTGGACGACCACGCCCTGGACGCTGGCGGCCAACCTGGCGGTGGCGGTCCATCCGCATCTCGAATACGTCAGCCTCTCCTATGAGAAGGACGGACGCAAGTTCGTCTCGGTCGTCGCGGCCGATCGCATCGCGGCGGTGGTCGCTGCGGGCGCGCTGACCGAAGGCCGGTACACCATCGGCGAAAACAAAGTCAAAGGCAGCGAACTCGAAGGGCTCCGCTATCGGCATCCGTTCATCGAGACCAACCCGACCGACAAGGACGCCTACATGGTGATCCTCGCGGAATACGTGACCACCGAGGACGGCACGGGCCTCGTGCACACCGCGCCGGGCCACGGCCAGGAAGACTACGTCTCCGGCCAGCGGTACAACCTGGCCATCTACTCGCCTGTGAAAGACGACGGCTGCTACGACGAGACCGTCCCCGACTGGCTGCGCGGCAAGAACGTCCTGACCGTGGACAAACTGGTCAACGAGCGTCTGGCGCAACTGGGCCGGCTGTTCGCCCATCGCGAGATCGTGCACAGCTACCCCCACTGCTGGCGGAGCAAGGGCCCGGTGATCTTCCGCGCGACCGAGCAGTGGTTCGTCGGCGTGGACAAGGAGCTGCCCGAGACCGGCCGCAACCTCCGCGCGATGGCGATGGACGCGGTCGAGCAGGTCCGCTGGATCCCCGCGTGGGGCCAGAAGCGGATCGCGGGCATGCTCGAATCGCGGCCCGACTGGTGCATCAGCCGCCAGCGAAGCTGGGGCCTGCCGATCCCGGTCTTCGTCATGCCCGACGGGCGCACCTTGCTGACGAAAGAGTCGGTGATGGCCGTGGCCGCGCACGTCGGCGAGCGCGGCTCCAATAGCTGGTTTGCTGATTCGCCCCGCGAGATCCTGGGCGACGATTTCGCGCTGCCGGAAGGCTTCGACCTCGACCAACTCCGCAAGGAAGAGAACATCTTCGACGTGTGGTTCGAGTCGGGCTGTAGCTGGTACAGCGTCGCAGCGGCGGCCGGCTGGCCGGTGCCGGTCGATCTCTACCTCGAAGGGTCCGATCAGCATCGCGGCTGGTTCCAGCTTTCACTGTTGCCGGCCCTGGGCGCCACGGGCAAGCCCCCGTTCAAGAGCGTCCTGACGCACGGCTTCACCGTCGATGAGAAGGGCATGAAGCAGTCCAAGTCGCTGGGCAACTACGTCAACGCCCAGGACGAGGTCGCCAAGTACGGCGCCGATATCCTCAGGCTGTGGGTCGCCAGCGTCAACTATCAGGAAGACGTCCGCTGCAACGACGAGCTGATCGGCCGGACACAGGACGCCTATCGCAAGATCCGCAACACGCTGCGTTACCTGCTCGGCAATATCGACGGCTTCGAGCCGGCCCTCGATTCGATCCCCTATGACCAGATGTTCGAGATCGACAAGTGGGCGATGTGTCAGTTGCAGAAACTGATCGCCGATGTCACCGAGTCCTACGAGAACTTCGTGTTCCACCGCGCCTTCTCGCTGCTGTACAACTTCTGCACGGTCGAGATGAGCAGCATCTACATGGACGTGCTCAAGGACCGGATGTACTGTGACGCCTACGACGGACTGAGCCGCCGCAGCGGGCAGACCGTGATGTACGAGATCCTCAGCGCACTCGTGCGGATGCTGGCGCCGATCCTGGCGCACACGGCCGAAGAGGCGTGGGAGGCGATGCCGTTCAAGCCTCAGGACTGCGCCAGCGTGCATCTGGCGAATATGCCGAAGGTCGATGCCACGATTGATTACGCCGGTCAGCAGGCCAAATGGCAGAAGATCATGGCGCTGCGGGACGAGGTCCTGCGGACCCTCGAAGGGCTCCGCCAGGACAAGACCATCGCCAGCAATCAGGAGGCGGCTGTGACGATGCGATGCACCGATGAAGACGCCGCTGCGATCGAGGCGTTCGGCGTCGAGCCGTTCGCGGCCCTGTGCATCGTCAGCGAGGTGACACTCGAACGAGGGGCCGAGACGACGACCGTTACCGCCGCCAAGAGCCCGCACGCCAAGTGCCAGCGCTGCTGGAACTACGGGCCCAGCGTCGGCGCCAACACGGACTATCCGGACCTCTGCCAGCGTTGCGCCACCGTCGTCGCTTCCGCGTAGGCTGGAGGCGCTGTATCAGTTTCGCGTCGGACGGTGCGCGATCACTCGTTCCCAGAACTGGCGCGGCGAGAGGATTTCTACCTTGTCGCAGTGGCCAAGGGCCAGGAGTTCGGCGTCGCCGGTGACCAGGACATCGGCCTTGGCGGCAACGGCAGCGGCGAGAATACCGAGATCCTCCTTGTCTCGGAGTTCGATCTTCGGGAGTTTGGCGGGCTTGGCCAGGGTGCTGTCCCGACGCACGATCTCGACGTAATCTGCTGCGAGAATGCGAGGGAATCCGAACTTCGATTGCAGGACGCGGCGAAGCTCATCGAGCACCTGTTTCGATACGATAGACTCGTGCCTCGCGAAGACCTCCCGCACGACATCGGCGCACAGCCCGCGAGTTGCGACCGCGCTGGCCAGAACATTCGTGTCGAGGAACACCTTCATGAGATGTCGGCGAACACGTCGTCATCGGTCAGATAGCCCCGTGCCTCGGCGAACGGCATCGCCCTGCGCCGCAGGGCGTCGAACTGACTGATGCGCAACTGCCGGCGCAGCGCCTCTCTGGCAATCTCGCTTCGGTTCCTGCCCGACTGGCGGCTCGCTTTGGTCAGCAGGTCGTCCAGGTCCTTGTCCAGTCGAATTGTCAGCGTTCCGGTCTTCATGTATTACATTGTAAGACATTCCGGCCTTCGCGTCAAGCGGAATCGAGAAGGCGTGCTGGCTCGTGTCCGTGCAGATTTCAGGGCAGCACTCCCTTGAGAACGCAAACAGCCAGGGGTGGCAGCCTCATCCGCCACAGGCGGATTGGGGATGGATCGCATCGGCGAGGCCTTTCCGTACGGATGGGCCACTCATCCGCCACAGGCGGACCATCCCCCAAAGCTCCGTTACACTACGCTTTGAGGCTGCCACGCGCCTGCCAGGATATTTTCACACACACGCTGGCTCCAGCCGAGAGCGTCTCAGGCGACCGGGCCGTAGCGGGGGCCCAGGGTGGGGGCCAGCTCGTTGCCGAAGGCGAGCAATTCCTGCCGCTCGGCGGCGGTCAGCGGCCTATAGCGGCGGGCCAACTCGACGTTCTGAATCGCCTGCTCCAAGGTAAACGGCCCGATGTTGGCGACCTGCACGCCGTCGAGGTCCAGGGCGTAGGCCAGCGCCTTGGGCATCAGCTCGGGCGGAGTGTTGCAGCCGACCCACGCCTTGCGGTGGTTGGGGAAGCCGCCCTTGATGCCGGCGTAGACCTTCATCGCCACCACGCCGACGTTGCGTTTGCGGCATTCGGGCAGCACGGTGCCTTCGAAGTCGTAGATATTGCGGTCGGCGTAGTTCATCACGCCCATCACGACGTCGATCTGATCAGTTTGGAGTATCTTGACGAACTGCGGCGGCCTCTCATGGCCCGAGACGCCGATGAAACGCGTCTTGCCCGCCTCCTTCTGCTTGAGCAGGTATTCGAGAATGCCGTCCTTGGCCAGAACCTTGTCGAGGTTCTTGTTGCCGATGTTGTGGATGTGCACGAGGTCCACGTGGTCGGTCTTGAGCGTCCGCAGGGATTCCTCGAACATCTTCTCGGCCTGCGCGGCCGAGTCGGTCCAGCACTTGGTGACGAGGAACACCTTGTCCCGCCGCGTGGCGAGCACCTGGCCGAGGGCCTCCTCGGCGATGCCGTAGATGCGTGCGGCATCGACGAAGTTCACGCCGCGATCGATCACCTCGCTGAAGATCTTCACCGCCTCGCCCAGATCGCCGCGGGCCTCGCCGATCGGCGCGGTGCCCAGACCCAGGATCGTAACCTTCGCCCCCGTGCGGCCGAGCACCCGCGTGGGCAACTCCGACCCGCCGGACGCCGCTCGTCCCCCTGCCGCCCCCACCGCCAGCGCCGCCCCCGCCAGCGCCGTCTTACGCAAGAACTCGCGACGACTATAGTCTGCCCACACGGAAACGCTGTGCCTGCTATGCGATGAATGGTCTGCCATGGTCCAGAGCCCCCTTTCTGCCTGTACTCTTGTCGCGCCAAACGCCCTGTCCGGTTCGCCCCCATCCCTCGCCGACCCTCACCACCCTACCGCCTCGCAGCCCGTTTGTCCAGACTCATCCGCCTCCGACGCGGCATCTAAGGACTCGTAAAGAAACGGATTCGGATGTTATGAGGTATTGGGATCAATCGT
>CAZSXM010000118.1:0-5015 GCA_964610435.1 uncultured Pirellulales bacterium
CCGAAGAAGGGCCGACCCGTGCCCACGGCAAAAAGGAAGGTGTCTTATGGCCACACCACGCGGTTGTAGATGCGGACTTCGTCGATCAGGCCGGTGAAGAAGGTTGCGGGGGCCATGTCCTTGCCGGCGCCGAAGACCAGCTTGCCGGAGCAACTCGGCAGGTCGTCGCGCGCATCCTCGGCCACGAGGACGCCGTCCACGTAGAGCCAGCGGTTGGCGCCGTCCCAGATGAAGGCGATCCGATGCCAGTTGCCGTCGGTAATGACCGCCTCCGAAATCAGTCCGGGGCCTGTCCGGCCCGGAGGGCCCACTTCGGTCATCAGTGCGCCGGTGGCGCCATCGGCCATCAGCCAGTTCATTCCGCCCTCTTGGGAGAGAATCACCTGACCGGGGGCGCCGCCCTGGATCCAGGCCAGGACGCTGAAGGGGCCGCTCGCCGGGTTCATGGGAGAGGTGGCCGTGGCGAAGGTATTGCCATTCAGTTCCAGCGCCCCATCGATCTTTCCGCCCTCCGGCTGCCACTGCGGCAGGCCCAGGATGGTCGCATCGTTCCCTCCGGCCGGATCGTGTGCGATCATGCCCTCGGCCTCATCCAAGGGCCAATGGCCCACGAGTGTGGCGTCATACACCTCTTGGCCCCAGTAGCGCATGAAGACCTCCAGGTCCGCCGCATCGACCACGCCGTCGCCCCAGGCAAAAGGCCCGATGTCGCACAGCGGATCGGCCTGACCCCAGGAGTCGATGAGTCTGGCCAGATCCTTCGTGTCCACAATTCCGTCGCCGGTGAAGTCCACGACCGGGAGGATCGGTGCCTCCCAAATGGTCCGCCGGAAGTCGCAGAAGACATAGAGCATGGAGCCGTCGGAAGAGATACCACCGGGGCGTTCAGTACCTGTGTAGCCGGATGTACTGAGGATGAATCCAACATTCGCCCGGGGGCCCCAGGGATCGTTTTTCGTGGCACGGCGCGTCACATACGTGCCCCAGCGACCCCAATCGTCTCTAGATCCGAAGAAGAGCAATAAACCATCCGGTGAAACCACGGGGTCACTCTCGCCATATGGACTGTTGACCACCGGGCCGAGATTGACCGGGGTACCCCAGGGGTCGTTTACGGTTGCCCGTTTCGTTACCCACAGGTCATTGCCCCCATACCCGCCGGCCCGCTCGACGGAGAAGTACAACTCCAGGTCATCCGGAGAAATGGCCGAACCGTAGGCGGCTACGTTGGCCATCGCACCGCCAATGTTTGCTGGGGGGCCCCAGTCATCATGGATTGTTTCCCGTTTCGTCACGTACAGGCGCCAGGGATAACCGGCGGACCCACCGTAGGTATAATAGAGTGACAGCCCGTCTGCCGAGATGGACAGGCTCCAGTCAAAAGTGACGCTATTGACAGTTGGGCCGAGACTGACGGGCTCACCCCATTCGCTGTCCACGGTCGGCCGGCGGGCCACGAAGATATCGTACCGGGTCCCCGGCACATTCCTGCAAAAATACAGCTCCAGGCCATCCGGTGAGATGCACGGGAATCCCTGACCAAACTGGTCAGTCACGGGGTGATTGATATGTGGTCCCAGTTCGACCGGTTCGCCGAAGGTGAAATCGGCGCGTGCCGTCGGCACGTCCACCGCCAGGAACAGGCAAAGCCCCAGCACGGACACTACGACCATTCGAATCTCAGACCATTTCATCTCACACCTTCTTTCTGCCCGAAGGCAACAGGAGTACATCAATTCGCTCTGTCTTTTCCGCAAAGACAACAACTGGTTGACCATGACCCCAGCCGCACGCATCGCGGCTATGGCCACACGACGCGGTTGTGGATTCGCAGCTCGTCGATTGGAGTCTCAGGCACCGGAGGTTTGCCTTCTCCAGTGCCTGAGACCTGCTGCGTACCAACGGGCGTAATGCCTATGGGCACTGCGTTGATACCGGGTGGAGATAGATGTCATCGATGAACAGCAATCCCGAGCCGCCGGGCTCGGTCCGGTCGGCGTCGCCCAGGACGATGGCCATGCTCGTGATGGCCGTGAGGTCCAAGCCGGCAAAGTCGGCCAGGGGTATGCTCCACTGCTGCCACGTATCCACGGTGGTCACGGCAGGATCTGGATGGGCCACCATGGTCGTGTTGTCCGCACTGTCGCCCAGGGAGACATACAGCGGCTCTGCGGCGTTGTCAGGGCTGCCATAGATCCACAGGTTCAGAGTCGCAACGCCCCTGCGGGTCCAGTCCTGTGGGGCAGCGAAGGTTCGCTTGGCTTCGGAATACGTCGCCTCGGTGTTATCATAGAACAGCGGCATGGACTGCCTGCCGCCATGCACGATGGTCCGCTCGCCGAATGTGCCGCCGTGGGCTTCGAAGTAACCGACCGTCGAACCGGTGTCGTTGAACCAGCCGTCCAGCCAAGTGTCGAAGATCGCCTCTCCGCCAGCCATGTCGTCGGTGTAGCTCTCGAAGTGGTCCACGATCAGGTAGTCCGCCACGGAGAAACTCCAGAGTTCACCTTGGGTGAGCGTGTCGTTGGTGTTCCATTCATCGATCCGCCAGTAGTAGGTCTGGCCGGGCAGCAAATCCTCGGGCAGGGCGTACTCACTGGCCTGCTGTCTGCCTCGATAGACCCCGGTTGTGTCGGATGTGTCGGCATTCTCGACGGCTGCTGCGTCCGTCCCGATATATACATCATGTTCAGCGGCGTTGCTCCCAGGCCACCAGTTGAGAGACCGGCTATGTTCCACGTCCAAGACGCTCTGGTCCGGCGGGTTCGGCCATCTCGCTGGCGTGCAAGGGTGGTGAACTTCCTGGCCCCAGTAGCTCATCAGGATCTCAAGATCGGCTTCATCTACGATCCCATCTCCCCAGGGCATCGGGCCGATGTCATACAATGGGTGATCCGTATCCCAGTGTTCAATCAACATCCGCAGGTCGACGAGGTCCACGATCCCATCCCCATTGAAATCCACACTCGGCAGGATCGAGGCGGCCATGAGCCCCTGCCCTTGTCGCCAGAAATACAGAGTGCTGCCATCCGGCGAAATCCGAGGTATTACGTCCGCTGCCACGCTGTTGACCATCGGTCCGGCATTCACCGCATCCTGCCAGGGGGCCGAGAGGCTGCTCCGCCTTGCGATCCAGATATCGGAACCGCCGTATCCGCCCGGTCTCGGTGGGTGAGAAGGGTGTTCGCAGAACAGCAGCAACAGACCATCCGGTGAAAGGGAAGCCCACGCATCGCTGGTTGGACTATTCACTCCAGGCCCGAGATTCACCGGTTCACCCCAGGGATCACTCATCGTCGAACGTTTCGAAACATAGATATCTTGACCGCCGGAGCCGCCGGGGCGGATCGACCGGAAATAGAGTTCCAGGCCATCTGCCGAGATCCACGGGTCAGCTTCGAAAGAAGAGCTATTGATCGGGGGACCCAGGTTCACGACCGCGCCCCATGGATCGTCTTTCGTCGGGCGTGTCGTCATGTACAGGTCATGGCTCCCGTGGCCGCCGGGCCGAGGGGAGCAGAAATAGAGCGTCAGGCCATCGGCAGAAATGGATTGGACGGACTCTTCAGCGGGACTGTTGACCTCGGGCCCCAGGTTCTCCGGTGGTCCCCATTCATCGTCGACCGAGGCACGCTTGAGCACCCACAGATCGGTGGAACCGTGTCCCCCGGCCCGCCCTGATGTGATGTACATCTCCAGACCATCATAGGAGAAACACAGGTAACCTTGAGCTGACTGCCCAACATCAAAGAGCGGGATTGCCCAATCCACAACCACCGGCTCACCGAACGTAACGTCGGCATACGCCGGCGGCGCGTTGAGACCTGACAACATCAGCAGCCCAAACACCACCGCCACGACCATTCGAATCTCAAACCATTTCATCTTGCACCTTCTTTCTGCCCGAAGGCAATAAGAGTACATCAATTCGCTCTGTCTTTTCCGCAAAGACAACAACTGGTTGACCATGACCCCAGCCGCACGCATCGCGGCTATGGCCACACGACCCGGTTGTAGATGCGGACTTCGTCGATCAGACCCGTCCAGTAGGTCCCGGCGGTCATGGCCTTGCCCGCACCGTCTGCCTGGCCGTCGAGCCGGATCTGGCAGATGCGATTATCCGCACCACCTTACCTCTCGAAGTCCTCCAATTCCTGGGTTGTGAAACACCAGAGATCTCCCTCATGGGTCGCGGCTTCGTCAACCTGGTCCACCTTCCAGTAGTATGTCGTGCCAAACTCCAGAGGCTCTGGCGTGTAGGTCCATGCCGTCTGGGCAATGGCCGGCACGGCTCCTGCGGCCACGGCGTCGGCATCGGTCCCGAAATACAGCAGGTGTGACTGGGTCTCGCGCCCGGGCCACCAGATCAGATCGGCATCGATTGCCACATCCGTCGCTCCGTCGGCCGGTTGCGGGTTTCGCGCATGTACGGGGATGTGCAGGAAGCGGACCTCACTGAGGCCGTACTGGCCCGTGGAACCCCAGCCACTGTTCACGGTCAGCCGGACGAACCTGGCCACAACACCTTCGAAATCCACGGCGGTATTGGCCACATAGTCTGATCGAGCCGTCGCCCGGGCAATCTCTACATCGCCCAGCACAGTCCAGTCTGCCCCATCGGCGGAAAGCTCGATCGTGACTTCCTTGACCCCGAAGCCGAGCACCATCTCAAACTGCGGGTTGTAGTTCCAGACGAGCATCTCGTGGAGCTTGTACGCGCGGTCAAATTCAAACTGGATCAACAGCGCCTCGTCGGCCGGGGGCTTGGCCAGCCACATGTCGGCGACGGCCACGGTATGCTGGTCGGCCTCATCGAGCCCGGAGCCATCCACGGTGTTCTCCGGCCCGGCGTCCGCCTCGGAGATCCCATTGCTGCTGGCGACGACATTCGTGACCAGGTGGGCGTACGGCTCGGTTGTGAACTGCAGGACCGGCCCTTCGAAGACGGTGGGAGTCAGACCGGGGATCACGAAATCCACCCGCCAGTAGTAGGTTTGGCTGAAGTCCAGAGGCCC
>CAZSXM010000119.1:0-4250 GCA_964610435.1 uncultured Pirellulales bacterium
AGCGGCAACTCTACATCACGCCAGGAACAGCGTTTGGAGTTCCAGGGTACAAGGGCCGTGAACTCCAAATATACCAGATCCTTCGACCGCGATCCGAGAACCGGCTCAAGATGAAGCTACTGGAGATCTGGGTTCCAGTAGACCAATTCGATGAAAAGGATAAATCTATCACAATAAAAAAGGCGGCTAACACCAAACTGGAGAACAAAGTCCGAGCGTTGACGGAAGACAAGGCCGCGTTTTTCAAGGACGAGCTGAAAACCGAAGAGGACGTGAAAGCCGCGATAGAGAGGAGGGATGACCCATCGCGGAGAAGACTCAGGAGGTAGTTGATGTAGGTGGGGGGCTTTTGATCCCCAAAGCGTGTAACGACCGCCTTTTCAACACCGAACTTAATGTCGAGGTAATATACGCCCTGATCGAAGTTTTGTTAGCCCCAAACCTTCCCAAGACGTGGGTACAGGATATAGGGAGGATCGTGAGAGAGGCTGCTGAGATGGTGCGAGACGGGAAAATGAAACCCGACATGCAACAGGATTACGTGAACCAGGCCGTGAAGGAATATCTGGAGACCCCCACGAAATGACTTTCCTCGCCGGGATACTGACCATCCGAGATGCGATCATAGCGGGCGCTCCGGTGGCGGAATCAGTTTTATCCATCCTTCCTATATGTGACAAGATTTATATTAATGACGCTGGATCAACTGACGGCACTCTGGAGGTCTTCGAGAGGATGAAGTCGATTTGGCCCTCCAAAATCGAATTGCTCCAGATCCCGGATTCGGATTATGTAAGCCAGCATTTTGAGCTGGTGGACGAGGTTATCAACCAGAAGATAATGCCGCTGGTAGATGCAGAATGGATCGCTCTTTTGGAGGGAGACACGCTCTGGCATGAATCCAATATAATGAATATTAAGAATTTAATGGAAACTACTAAATGCAATTCAATCCGAGAGTATGCCTGGGATACGCAGTGGTGTACAAAAAGCGCATTCAAAGACTTTTCTAATGTCAGGCTGGCCCGTAACCTGGATGGAGTCACAGTGTGTGATGGAGCTATGGGATTCTGTTTGAACGGAGTCCGAGAAGGGAACGGAAAAGATGTTACGGTTGGCCTTCTCCCGGAGCTTGAGATAGAGTATCCCCGGTTCCATTTTCCTTATCTGTTCCCAGGAAACGCCATCGAGCGGGCGAGGAGACACGCTGAACATTTGGAGATCGCGAACGAAGGCCGCAAAAAGCAATACGAAGATCTAAAGAAGATGTTCGGTAGCCAGGAGTTCCAGAAGAGAGAGACTTGTCCGAGTTCCGGACTTCCGGCGCTGGTGAAGGGTCTGGCGGGAGAACCCGTCTATTTCGTCCGGGACGAGCTTTTCGATTTGGGATGGCTGAAAGAAATGACGGGGCTGGATTATGACGCACGTTAATACGTGTAATCCAACTCCTTGGATTAATGGGACACATGTAAATACATGCAACGACTTCTCGAATTACGCTGATGCCTGGCTAGACTGTGCGGGGCACGCAGATTCCGCTCCAGAGCTTTGCCCTGATGCGTTCCAGGGCACCTTTTACGTCGATAATTCGGCTTGTTATAATGATGTGAGCCATAAAAATTCTTATGCCCACACTCCGCATAAAAATTCTTATACCCATGTTGCTCACAAAAATTCTTATTCCCACGATCCCCACTACAACGTCTATAGCCACGCTGCGCACTCCAACGTCTATAGCCACGTAGCTCATGCGAACTATCATCTGAACTCAGGACATTCGAATAGTTGCGGTGGATGGATGAAAATATACTCTGGCCATTATGATAACACGTGCCCCAGTGGGTATTTTTGTAATTGGTCAAATTATCCGGACTTTTATGATTCTGCTACTGGATCTCATCTACACTCGGTGGGGTATAGCGATTATGCCCACACTCCGCATAAAAATTCTTATACCCATGTTGCTCACAAAAATTCTTATTCCCACGATCCCCACTACAACGTCTATAGCCACACTGCGCACTCCAACGTCTATAGCCACACTGCACACTCCGATGTCTATAGCCATACCCCCTTTGTAGACTTCTGCAATCATACGGATCATAACGCGGGTTGATTTAGATATGGCCGACGAAATGGAAATAGAACTTAGGATAAAACTTCAAGCTCAGTTTGAATGTTTGAGGTGCGGCGACTGCTGCCAAAGGATGCAAGTTATGACAATTCGCGAGGAAGAGCTGCCGCAAGTAGCACAATATTTAGGCATGACTTTGGAAGAGTTTAAAGAGCGTTATGTCGGGATTCAACCCAACGGGAGCCTGACACTCAGGCAGATGGCCCCTTGTGTATTTTTTAAAACAGGCAGCGGCTGTACCATTCATCCAGTTAAATTTCAAAGTTGCCGAAGTTGGCCTTTCCTTGACTCTGCCCTAATTGGAACGCCGTTAGAAACTTACTTCGGGTCGTGTCCGGGTCAGCGGGAGATGGTTAAACACTTAGAGAGGTACTTATAAAATGGCAACAATATTATTATATCCTAAACTAGAGTGTCCAGTGGGATGCGAATACTGTTTTTCAGATCCATCCGTCCCGGAAGATATAAAATATGATAGGCAGGCCATGATTGCAACGTTGGAAGAGATCTCGGGCGATCCCCACGAATCGATCATCCTTCATGGCGGAGAGGTATTGAGCCTGCCCGTTAAGGATTTTGAGTTTTTCTTGAAGGGGGTTCACAAGTTGCGCGGTGAAACTCATATCCAGACTTCGCTATCGGTCCTCTCATCAGAGCATATAAGACTGTTCCGAAAATATAATACTCATATCGGCGTGTCAGTGGACGGCCCTCCAGATCTCAATATCCTCCGAGGCCCGAGAGATCCAGCCCGAAACTCAGAATACCAAAAAAATCTGATCGCCAATATGAAGCGGCTTCATGATGAAAAGATATCGTTCGGTACTATCACGATACTTTCAAAAGTGAACGCCACCGGAGAAAATCTTGGTCGGCTCATCGAATGGGCTCAAGTTCATGCGAATCATGGCCGATTCAATCCGATGTTCGTACCGTCGTGGCATCCGACCTTATCTCAATACCAGCTCACGCCGTCCGAACTTAAGACGGCTTGGATCAAGTTGGCCGAGGCCGCGTTGGAAAATCCGGAGTTCGAATGCCTGCCTGTCCGAGAATGGATCGATAATCTAATAGGATGCTTTCCATTATCGTGTTGCATCGTCGCCAGGTGCGACTATCTGACCACGATGTGCAAGACCATCATGCCTGACGGATCTCTCGCCCGGTGCGATCGATGTTTCGAGCAGGGGTTCTATCTCCGGGCCGATCGACCGACTCAAGCCAGAGCCGAAGTCCTGAAACAGACCGAATGCGCTGGATGCAGGTATTTTGAGATTTGTGGGGGTGGGTGTCCTGGTGAAGGGGAAGGCGGTGATCCGAGACGGAAGACGGTGTTCTGCGAAGCCTATTACGGACTCTACGGATTTTTGGAAAAGAGGATCAAGGGTCTTATGCCGAACATCCAGATGGCGTTAGATGTGCCGAACTATTATGATGACTTTTATATGAAAGGTCAGAGAATAAATTTCCCTGGGAAAATGCAGAACGGAACCTGGAGATCGCCGCCTCCGCCAGAGATACTCCGCCAACAGCAACAGACCAACCCGCAAACACAAAAAGGGGGGTGCGGCTGTGGAAAATAAGATCAATCCCCCGACACCGTATTCTGAGATCCTTCCAGCTTACGGGCACGGCTGGATTCGTGATCTGTTCAGGGACGCCAATAAGCTTCAGGCCAATGCCGAATACGAATCAGTCAGAAGAGGTATGCGTGAAGCTTCGATGTACCACTTGAATCCTCAAGACTATGACCATCAGATAGACCAGATCATAAAAGACGGGCTGGTGTTCCAGTCCATCCGGCGAGTTAAGGCTGGCGGCGGATTCTCACATACTCATCAGGGCGGGGAGGATCTTGGGTCGGACACTCTCGTCTATGGAGTCCTAGCTAGAGATATTGATGTGGCCGTTGCAATCGTAAAAGCATCACAACCAGACACCGAGGGTGACGCGGACAACGTATCCATCGGAGAGCTTCTGGGATATCCAGAATGTTGCCGGGAAGCGTTCTCTGAGTTCTGGAAGGCGACCTATGATCCCGTTTTCGATATCGCCGCGAACACCCCAGGATGCAAGGTAGACGGGAACACCATCATAATCGAGCGCGGCGATCCTC
>CAZSXM010000120.1:0-4142 GCA_964610435.1 uncultured Pirellulales bacterium
TCGATCCTACAAAAAGGGCCCGATTATTCTACCCACAAACGTGCAGTGCACCCGGAGCGGAAGACCGCAGGACCGTGAAGGAGCCTGACAGCGGTCAGTTGGTTTTGAGGAAGAGATAGTAGAGCTGGCCTTCCTGGTAGGTCTGGC
Source organism: uncultured Pirellulales bacterium (assembly GCA_964610435.1). Taxonomy (GTDB): domain Bacteria; phylum Planctomycetota; class Phycisphaerae; order Sedimentisphaerales; family Anaerobacaceae; genus Anaerobaca. Next base: position 148 of record CAZSXM010000120.1, read on the forward strand.
CGGCCAGATATCCCGCCTCGTCGCCCTCGCCCATGTAGATGTCACAGCGGCCCGGCGCGCGGATGGCCCCTCCGGTGTCCTGGTCGAGCACGAAGCCTTCATACGGCCTCTTCACGACGCCGGCGCGGCCTGCCTGCGGCAGCGTTGTCGAGATGAACGCCAGAGCGGCGCGAGGGAAGATGGACTTGTCGGTGGCGATGGTACGCATGGGAGTGACCGGCTCGTTCAGGCTCCCGTGCGGCGTCTCCTCGGCGATTCGGAAGAAGACATAGCGCGGATTCCGCTGCGTGTAGCGATCCACCTGATCGGGATGTCGCTTGAAATACTCGATCATAGCCGCCAGGCTCATCCGGTCGCTCGGGATCCGGCCGTCGGCCACCAGCGCCTTGGCCACGCTGACATAATCATGTCCGTTGTTGGCGGCGTAACCGACGGTGATGATCTCTCCGTCGGGCATGCGCAGCTTGGCTGAGCCCTGGACGTGCGCGATGTACACCTCGAACGGGTCGGCCAGCCAGAGAAGTTCCTGTCCCTCGAGCGCCCCCGACCGTTCGAGCGTGGCCCGATCCGGGTACTGTGTGATGGGCCCGGTAGGATCGCGCCGGCCCAGCGTCTGCCCGTCGGGCCCTTTGATCAGATCGTCGGGCATCTTGTACAGGGCGTGCGCGAATCGCTCGGTCCGCTCGAAAGAGGCGTCGAAAATCGGCGTATAGTAGCCGGTGAACAGCACCGTGCCCCGGTCGTCGCAACCGATGGACATGTAGACGTCGAAATGGGCGCGAATGATGCCGTTGAGCTCGCCCGGACGGATGCCGGAATCGACAAACGTCAGAAGGGTTTCGAGCGTCTTGACGACCCGATCATGGCTGATATCGCTATAAGGGTAGTACTGCTGGCTCGATGGCTTACTGAGATAGTTCAGGCTTCGCTCGGTCGCCGTCCTCAGCGTCTCGAGGTCCTGCCACGCCCCGCCGAAATCAGGCAGGTCGTTTGCATCCGTGATTCTGCGCAGGGCGAGCTGTCCCGGCGGCAACGGTCGGTCATATTGGATCTGTGTCTCGACCACCTTCGTGCGGCAGCCGAGCCCGCCGACCAGCAACAGCAACAACCCGAAACGAACCCCTTGCCTCATGGTCACCCCTTCGATCCGTCCAACGCTCACCAAACCGTCACAGGTGGCTCGGCACCCTATTAGGCAACCTGAACGCCCGAATGTAAAGAACCGTTTGCCTGCGATCTGGAACGAAGGAAGAGACCATTGCCCGAAACCAATGGACTCATTCACCGAGCCGAGGCGACGCCATGCATGGCCGAAACAGCAGTCTCCCGCATGCCCCATCCCGTCGCGCCTCAGAGCCCCGACCAGAGGGATGCACCGAACACGAGCAGGGCCGTCACGGCGGCGGTCCACACCGGCACGTGTCGGCTCAGCAGAAGAAAGACACCCATTGTGATGGAGAATGTCACGACAGCCGCAACGGCTTCATAGAGTCTCTTGCGAACGAAAAACATGTCCGATCCTCATGCGCCAACCGGACGCGCGACAATGCGCGAACGGGTTCCGCGTCACCATCGGGAACAAGCAGGAGGCACACCCCCCTCTCCACCCACCCCCGACGCATTCAGAACTCCTGTCTCGAAGAAGCTCGAACCGTAAAAGCGATCCATCTGTTCGGCCCAAACACCCGAGGCACATATACCCCCAATGCCCCGTTTTGTCAATTGCGGAAGATACGTATTTTTTCTTCCGCCCACAATGGGGCTATAGGAAAGACTGTGCACATGCGGGGGTGTCTCGGATCAGAAGAGGGCCATTGTTACTTATCCGTCATGCGCTCGGCCGCGGCGGCGCCTGGCCGGTCGGCATACCACGCGATGCCCTGGTAGGTGCACAAGTCCGGGTAGTCCTTGATGTACGCGTTCTTCTCGTTTTCGTCGATGGTGTAGAAGTGTGTATTCAGCAAACCCGACCAGAACCGATATACGGGAATCGCCCCCTCAGGCTGACCGCCCTCCGGATACGCATGGAAGGCGACGCCCTCATAGGTCCAGATGTCCGGGTGCTCGTCGATCAGGCGATCCCTCTCCTCCTTGCTGATGGTATAAAAATGGGGCGTCAGCGTATCCGACGTGAAGTGATAGACGGGCCGGACCAACCCGGTTTGGGCATCGGCGCCGGTGTAGAATTCCACCCCTTCAAAAAGCCCGGCCGCTCGGCTTGTACTCGTCTTCGGCGACGGGACCTCCGTCACGCCGGCAGCGGCGGCAGACGCGATGTTCTCGGCGCCCGAATCCTCGCTCGCAACATCGGCTGGTTCGACGGCATTCGCATCGGCCGGTGGAACCGCGTCAGGGACTGCACGATCAGGCACATTGACATCGGCAGGTTCAACGATATTGACGTCAACCGGCCCAGCCTGGACCGCCTCGACCACCTGACCTAAGTCGGATTCGACTGCATTGGCGTCCACAACGGCCGCTGCGTCGCAATCCGCCACAGCGATCGCGGGAGCATCAGGGGAGTTCGCATCGACGGAATCGGTCGGCTCGCTCAAACTCGGCGCGGCCACGTTCGGCTCCGGCGCTATCTCGCTGACCACATCGTTGCCGTCCGCTTCGGCAGGTTCAACAATATCGACATCAATCGGCTCCGTTCGATCCGGTTCGACCGGCTCAGGAACCTCTATGATCGCTCGCTCGGTCTCGATGGCCAGAGAGCGAAAACCGCCCGCAGCGATCGCAACCACATGGGCGGCCGGAGGCATGGCGCACTGGCCGTAGTCGTTGTGTCCCCAAGCGACGACGGAGCCGTTGGACCGCAGGGCCAGACTGTGAAAAGCCCCGGCGGCAACGGCCACGAAGTCATTTCCCAGGGGAACATCACATTGCCCGTAGTCGTTTCGACCCCATGCCGCCAGCGAGCCATCGGACCGCAGAGCCAGACTGTGCAGCGAACCGGCGGCAATGGCACCGAAATCATTCCCGGCAGGAGCGTCGCACTGCCCGTCGCCGTTGCCTCCCCAGCCAACGACGGAGCCGTCCGACTTCAGGGCAAGGCTGTGATAGAGCCCCCCACTGACAGCCGTGAAATCGTGGTCGGCAGGCACATCGCACTGACCGAATTCGTTCCACCCCCAAGCCGCCAGGGAGCCGTCGGGCCGGACCGCCACGCTGTGCCAATGACCGGCAGCCAGGGCGATGAACTGCCCGGAAGACGCAACGTCGCGCTGGCCTCTTGTGTTGTCGCCCCACACGACGATCGAACCATCGCTCTGCAATGCCAGGCTGTGATAGAAGCCGGCCGCGATGGTGACAACGCCCTGCAGGCTCGGCACGTCGCACTGGCCGCTGCCATTCTCACCCCACGCAGTCACCGCACCGTTAGCGCTCAACGCCAGGGAGTGATAGCCCCCTGCCGTAACGGCCACGTATCGAGCGTCTGCAACACGTTCCGTCGTCGGACCCAAGTCCTGACCCCAGAAGACAAGAGAACCGCTTTGGGCCTGCTCGAACGCCCACAATGACCCTGTCTGGCAGCAAGCCAGGATTATCCAGATATGGCACACGCGACGAGACATCCCTGTTGTCTTCTCCCTGCGCAAGAGCGAAATCACTTTTTCGGCACCATGCACCCGCCGGCCCGCAGAGGCACGATGAGCGCATCCAGAACACTCCACGATCCATGGATTCATGCGGCCGGTGGGATGGACGACGACTGGGCGCGGACTCTGCAGCGCCCAGTCTCGTTCATCACCCTTCTCTCGAACCCGCCTAACGCGGTTCGCTCCTGCCAACAATCCAGGAGTGCAAGCTCATTGTATCGCCTCAGTACGATAACTCAAGTGCGAAGATGGCTCATTCTGATGCACGATTGCCTAAGGCAACGCCGGTTTTCCGAACGAGATGTCGTCGATGTAGACAACGCCGGTGCCGCCGGCCATCGGGCTGGTTCGGCTGCCGACGCCGATGGTCATCGTGTCGATCCGGCTCAGGTT
>CAZSXM010000121.1:0-4029 GCA_964610435.1 uncultured Pirellulales bacterium
GGGCCTCTGGACTTCAGCCAAACCTACTACTGGCGGGTGGATTTCGTGATCCCCGATCTGAATCCCGCCATCTGCAAAGGACCCATCCTGCAGTTCACAACCGAGCCGTACGCCCACTTGGTCACAAATGTCGTCGCCAGCAGCAATGGGATCTCCGAGGCCGACGCCGGGCCGGAAAACACCGTGGATGGCTCCGGGCTCGATGAGGCCGACCAGCATTCCGTCGCCGCCGCCGACATGTGGCTGGCCAAACCGCCGGCCGAGGACGCGCTGTCCATCCAGTTTGAATTTGACCGCGCGTACAAGCTCCACGAGATGCTGATCTGGAACTACAACAGCCAATTCGAACCGCTCCTGGGCTTTGGTCTCAAGGACGTGACGGTTGAGTATTCCGTCGATGGCGACAACTGGACTGTGCTGGGCGATGTAGAGGTTGCGCGGGCGACGGCCCGGCCGGACTATGTGGCCAACACTGTTATCGATTTCGATGGTATTGTGACCCGATTCGTCCGGTTGACCGTCAACAGCGGCTGGGGTGCCACGGGTCAGTACGGCCTCAGTGAGGTTCGCTTTCTGCACATCCCCGTACATGCGCGAAACCCGCAACCGGCCGACGGAGCGACGGATGTGGCAATCGATGCCGATCTGATCTGGTGGCCCGGGCGCGAGACCCAGTCACACCTGCTGTATTTCGGGACCGATGCCGACGCCGTGGCCGCAGGAGCCGTGCCGGCCATTGCCCAGACGGCATGGACCTACACGCCAGAGCCTCTGGAGTTTGGCACGACATACTACTGGAAGGTGGACCAGGTTGACGAAGCCGCGACCTATGAGGGGGATCTCTGGTGTTTCACAACCCAGGAATTGGAGGACTGCGAGAGGTAAGGTGGTGCGGATAATCGCATCTACCAGATCCGGCTCAACGGCGAGGCAAACGACGCCGGCAAGGACATGGCCCCCGGCACCGTCTGGACGGGCCTGATCGACGAGGTGCGCATCCATTCGGCTGCGCTCAGGACAGGTTCTGCAACCGCGTGGTGTGGCCATAGCCGCGATGCGTGCGGCTGGGGTCATGGTCAACCAGTTGTCTTTGCGGAAAAGACAGAGCGAATTGATGTACTCCTATTGCCTTCGGGCAGAAAGAAGGTGTGAGATGAAATGGTTTGAGATTCGAATGGTCGTAGGGTCCGTGCTGGGGCTTTGCCTGCTCCTGGCGGCGGATGTGCCGACCGCACGCGCCGATTTCGTCTTCGGCGAAGCGGTGAACCTGGGGCCAGCAATCAACAGCTCCTCCGCTGAGGAAGGGCCCTGTCTCTCGGCCGATGGTCTGGAGCTCTATTTCTACCGCTATGACGACGCGGCCCGTGCTGATATATGGATAGCCCGTCGGGCCACGCTGGAAAGCGAATGGCAACCGGCCACCAACATCGGCCCCCCGGTGAACTTGGCCGACAATGCTAGCCCGTTTCTGACAGCCGATGGCTTGACGCTCTTTCTGGATGGACATCGGCCAGGTACGCAAGGGGGCCTCGACCTGTGGGTAACGACACGCGCCAGTACCCATGATCAGTGGGCCACGCCTGTCAATCTTGGAGCGACAGTGAACTCCTCCTCTGCTGAGTGGTGTCCGTATTTGTCATCGGACGGACTGGAACTCTACTTCTCATCTGATCGGCCCGGGGGATACGGCAACAATGACCTGTGGATGACCACCCGTGCCACAGTAGATGGCGACTGGGGTTCCCCGGTCAACCTTGGCTCATTGCTCAACACAGATGCCTATGAAGATGGGCCCAGCATCTCGCCGGATGGGCTGGTCTTGTTCTTCGCCTCGAGTCGATCCGGGGAACTGGGTGGGCTTGACCTCTATATGACCCGACGCGCCACGACTCATGCCCCCTGGGGTCCGCCCATGAACCTCGGCCCCGCAGTCAACAGCGTCAATATGGACAGGGGCCCAAAGGTTTCTGCCGACGGCTCGATGCTCTATTTCTACTCCAATCGACCCGGCCCCTACGGTTTCGCGGACATCTATCAAGCGCCGATCCTGCCGGTTGTGGACTTTGACGGCGACGGCAAGGTCGATGGGGCGGATCTGGACCTGCTGGTCGCCCACTGGGGTACGGACGAGCCCCTGTACGATATCGGCCCGTTCCCCTGGGGCGATGGCGTGGTCGATGAACAAGACTTGAAGGTCCTCTTGGAAGCGCTGGTGACAACTCCCGACCCACGTGCTTCGGACGTTCCCTGCGATGTGGTCCTGAGCTGGGTCGCGCCCTCGTTGGCCGAGGGCCAGGATGTCTACTTCGGGACCTCCTTCGAGGCGGTCAGCAGTGCGGACTGGAACAATCCCCAGGACGTGCTGGTCAGCCAGGGGCAGACCGAGACCGTGTACGCCCCGCCCGTGGTTTTGGACTTCAGTCAAACCTACTACTGGAGGGTGGATTTCGTGATCCCCGGTCTGACTCCCACCGTCTTCGAAGGGCCGGTGAGGCAGTTCACTACGGAGGCGTATGCCTACCCGATCACGAACGTCGTCGCCAGCAGCAATGGGATCTCTGAGGCCGACGCCGGGCCGGAAAACACCGTTGATGGCTCCGGGCTCGATGAGGCCGACCAGCATTCCGTGGCCGTCGCCGACATGTGGCTGGCCAAGCCCCCGGCCGACGAGGCTCTCTACATTCAGTATGAGTTCGACTGCGTTTACAAGCTGCAGGAGATGCTCGTCTGGAACTACAACTCGCAGTTCGAGATGGTGCTCGGCTTCGGGGTCAAGGACGTGACGATTGAGTATTCTGAAGACGGCACAGATTGGACACTCCTGGGTGACTTCACGTTGGCTCAGGCAACGGCCAAGGTCACATACACTGCCAATACGGTGATTGATCTCGCCGGTGTTGTCGCCGAATACGTCAGGCTCATCCCCAACAGCGGGTGGGGCACGTTGTCGTCGCAGTATGGCCTGAGCGAAGTGCGTTTCTCCCATATTCCCGATGTTTCGCTCGCCAGGAGGCCCCAACCGCCTCTCGGCGCCACCGGTGTGGATCTCGGTGTCACGCTGAGTTGGACGCCGGGACGCTACGCCGAGGCGCACCAGGTGTACTTCGAAACCGACCCAGACGCCGTAGTCGATGGCACCGCCCCGGTCCAATCCGTTACAGACAACCGCTTCGACCCGCCCTCCCTGGAACTGGGGACCACCTATTTCTGGAGGGTGGACACGGTTGGCGAGACGGGGGTCTATGAAGGGGACGTTTGGAGTTTCACCACAAACGAATACTTGGTCGTGGCCGACATCACCCGTCCGGGGGACGTCGTGAAGGGTATGCCGAATGACGGCGTATGGCCTGGCGGCGCGTGGGACTACGGCTGGCCCGCACTTGAGCATCCCGCTATGGCTATCGACAATAACATCGACACGAAGTTCCTGCACTTCAAAGGCGACCAAGAACCGACCGGAATTCGGGTGACCCCATCCGTCGGCGCGACCGTCGTGACCGGTCTGACGCTCACGACAGCCAACGATTTTGCCGGCCGCGACCCCGTCACCTTTGAGCTTTCTGGCTCGAACGAAGGCATCGACGGACCGTACACGCTGATCGCCAGCGGCGAGATCGTGGATTTCGCCGAGGCGGTTCAGTGGCCTCGCTTGACCATGAACGCTACGCCGATCACGTTCGAAAACGACGTGGCGTATACCAGCTACCAGCTTCTGTTCCCCGACATTCGTGGTCCGGTCGGCGATTTGGTTAACAGCATGCAGATCGCCGCGATCGAGTTGCTCGGCACGATCGTCGATTAGCCATGGGCTTTGGTCGCGGATCGATGAAATGATTGTTGCGGCTCGCCATCTCCTGTTGGTGCCGACAGATTCGACTTGACCGGGGGCCCGAACATCAGGTGCAACACAGAGATAAGGCCCGGCACCTTCTTCACCGGCCTGATCGACGAAGTCCGCATCTACAACCGCGTGGTGTGGCCATAAGACACCTTCCTTTTTGCCGTGGGCACGGGTCGGCCCTTCTTCGG
>CAZSXM010000122.1:0-3984 GCA_964610435.1 uncultured Pirellulales bacterium
GGGCCGCAGTCAAACGTGAGCTATTTCCGAATCTATTGCCTTACGAGTCCTTAAGCAGGACATGGCCGATCTCATGGGCCAGTGTGTCAGCGACGGCACAATTCTCCCCTGCCTCCGAAGTAATCACATCAAGGAGAATCCCAGGGTATCCGGATTGGGACGCGGCCTGCCATGGCGGACGCGCTGCTCCTCGGTATGGCTCGCGCTTCGGGAAGAACACCCTATCGGATCCCTTAACCCCATAGTGATCGACCACAAGCACAGGGATCGCATGGGGGCATACTTTTGCGACCTCTGGGCCATAGCGGTCCAGGAGAGCGTGGAAACGCTCTATTGTGATGATATCGGAATCAGTTTGTGTATCTTTGGCGTCCTTAATATTATGCCGCGGCCACATCCGATGCGACGTGATTGTCAACCCGATTTGGCTCAGAATCTGTCGTGCGTATTTCAATTGAATCTCATATTGATACTGCGCTCTCTCCAGGTCTGCTTTGTGCCTTGGGACGATATAGATCGGCTGAAGCCTGATCTCACCGGAAAACTGCACCGAGCCAAAGGTCCAGAGACGATTCCATTGCTCACCGTCCAGATCTTCCGTCCCCCAGAAGGGATGATCACACCATTCGAGAGGCCACTCACCGTCCAGATCTTCCGTCCCCCAGAAGGGATAATCACACCATTCGAGGGGCCACTCACCGTCCATATCTTCCGTCCCCCAGAAGGGATAATCGAACCATTCGAGGGGCCACTCAGCATCCAGATCTTCCATCTCCCAAGAGGGAAGATCTGGCCATGGAGTACTCTGGCCATGGATTACTCTGGGCATGCAAAGCCGTTCCGCCCGAGAAAAGCGCGATGAGGAAGACACTTGCGACAAGGGTCCGGCTCCGCCACGCACTGCGTGTCCGCGAACCGCCTGGCGTATCGTATCTATTCGGTCTCATGTCAACCTCCTATCAGACATGTGTTGTATGGTTCGTGCCCATTCGTACGGCATGTCCATCCGCTGCCCGCCCCTAACGGCAAACGCATATCATAAGTCGGATGGGACGTGTCGCACGCGCGTGAGGTACCCGCGCCGGACCACGACATACTCCAGGATGCCTCCGCTGTGGAACATCGGTTTACCGAGCATGTCATCGAACCGCGGCCCTTCCTGACCGTCGAACACGACTTCCGTAGCGTAATAGCCGACACGCTTTCCATCGGGACAGAAGAAGATCGAGATGCCCCGATTCCACTCGGACCGTGAGAACTCCACCGGTGTCTCCACGCCATCGACCACGATGGCACCGCCTCCGCCCTCCGTCCCACGGGCCCAATACGCCATCCGCGTGCCGTCGGGACTGAACGTCAGCCCCCCAACACGGAGATACCGAGGGCCTTCTGTGTGGTTGACGACCATAGCCTGCTGTTGGTTCTGGCCACTGCCCCAAGTCCTTCGATAGATGATACGTGATCCATCAGGGCTGAAGGCAACAGGCCCTGTACCGTCGTATTCCTCTGCGTCAACGACCACGACATCCCTGCGACTATCCTGGCTCCGGCCCCAGTATGCAACGTGTTGGCTGTCCGGACTGAAGACAATGCTTGCCATGCCCGCCCATCTTTCGAGTTCAGGAAAGCTCACTTCTCCATATGATGGTCCGACCTCGCCGTCCACCACTATCCTGTCCCGCCGAGCACTCCGCGGTCCTGGTACTCGATAAGCAAATCGCTTACTATCAGGACTCCATGTAAACGTGTTGACCATCCTTCGCATTGCGTTGTCGTCCCCGTCGAACTCCGGCCCCTCCTTGCCATCGACTACCATCACAAAACTCGCGCGACCAACCCGGGCCCCATAGGCGTAGCGTGCTCCATCGGGGCTGAACACAAGATGGCTGATGCCTGGGTATTCCTGTCCCTCGCGACCGTCAAGCACGAGGACATACCTCCCGCCCTTCCTGGCGACATATGCGACATGCTGGCCGTCAGGGCTGAACGCCACATGATCTATTTGGTCATAGGGCGGACCGACACGGCCATCGACCACCAGCACATGTCTGACCTGACGCGGCTGATCAGGCACGGGCACTGTTGCTGTTGCAGCGGCGGCGAACCGACCGCCGTTACTAACGAGCGCTCGGAGACGCCCCCCCAGCCCCTCCCCGAGTTCGTGTTCTCGGCCGTCAATCACAATCACAATAGTGTTCTGCGCGCGCTTATACCATACATATCCAAAGTGTCTACTATCCGCGCTGAACATGAGATTATCGAAAGACGGCAACATCTTCGGATGCCGACGGCGCCAAGGCGGACCTTCTCGGCCGTCAACTACTACTGCCTCCTGGTAGTCGGCGAGGCCCCTAATATAGGCTATACGATTCCCATCGGGGCTGATAAGAGGGAATGCATTTCTCTCGTACCGACTGACGTCCAGTTCTTCGCCATTTACCGTAGACGGATAGCTCAAGACATGGTGGCCTTGGCTGGAACGTACAGCGGAGTCGCCGCCCCTCGACTTGGACGCCACTTGCACTCTCTGCATCATCACGTGATAAGCCCCTGCCTCGTGGGGCAAGCTCTCCCAAGGAAAGGGAGAATCTGGAATAGATGGCGGCTGCGTCATAACGATGCCGGCCAACGGCGCCTCTACACGCGCCGCCGCGTCGCTCGACGGATTCCGGATGGCCGGATCCCCGGCGGGAGACGCCGACTGTCCCGATCGTTCGTAGGGCCGATCCGCTGGTTCCGCATCGGCCGAGTCATCTTTTCCCCTGACCACCCGCTCGACGCCACCTCGCAGCGTGTCCTCGACATTGCGGAGCCCCTCGTCCACTTTTCGATTCAGGTTGTCCAGGATTCCCTGCGCGTGCAGCGAAGACCCCAGCAGTGTACTTCCCACAATACAACCGATCCACAGTAGCGAATATGCTTGTCTCATGACCAGACTCCTTTTCTCGTCCCTGATCATTTCCGGGGGGGGTTGCCATGAGAGAGAGGCAGGGACGTTACCTCTCTCCAGCATCTTGCCAGGTACTCCCATCTAACTCTTCTATGCACGACGTAGCGGGTTCTTGCGCAGCACCCACTCTCTGATCGAGAACTTCTTGGGTTCCACAAGCCCTTTGATCTTGACACATCCCCAATACCGTGAGGCTCACGTGCGCTTGTCCACTTTCCAAAGATTCAAGGAAGTGGCGGATGAACGCCGCCCGTGACTACGGCCCGGAGGCGGTGATTCGCCCGGGTATTCCCGCTGTTCTTAGAGGGTGTGTGAGAAGCCGTGACATCACCCGGGCTTGGCCAGTCGACGGGTCATCAGGTTGTGGTAGTCGGCGCGCAAATGGGCCCACCTAAAGGCCCCAGACAGAAGCTCCAGCTCGGGATCAACAACAGCAGGGTCGCCCTGCCTTACGCCTCCCCATCGCCATATGCTCTCAGCATTTAGGTGAAGAGCATACGGCGACGGTGAGACGACGGCAGGGCTCGGGGGGGTGGGTCCGCTGAGATGCCGATATGGGCGCGTTTTCGATGCCGATTACCGAGGGTTGATCATGGCAAGCAAGATCATGCTCTCACTGCTTTGGGACAACTGCTCGTAGTTATTGCTCAATCGCCGGTATCGATCCAACCAACCGAATGTCCGCAATCCGGTGGTTCGATTACCGCGAATTCCCTTGCATCGCGACAGCGGAACGGGTATGAAATGGTGAAGAGCACTGGCTGGTTTTGACCCGATCCGTGACAGTAATGATCTCCTTGCCCTCTACGCTAATTGTTGGCAAGGAATTGTCACACTCATTCTGACACAGAGGGGGGGGTAGGTAGGTCAGGGGTGTCACGGTTTTGGTCCGCCAGGCGCTGCACTTTTCCTCCGCCCTTCACAGGATCGGCAAGTGTAAGTAGTTTCTGTTGCGGAAAGGGATTCTCAGGGTCTCATTGATCCATCCCGCGAAGCACAAAGGAGCGATCGGGATGTTGCCGGGCACCGGCAAA
>CAZSXM010000123.1:0-3730 GCA_964610435.1 uncultured Pirellulales bacterium
TGGCGACAGACATCGAGCGGCATCTGAACGATGAGCCGGTCCTGGCCCGGTCGCCGAGCACGGTCTACCGGTTCCGCAAGCTGGTCCAACGGAACAAAGGGGTCTTCGCCGGCACCGCCGCCGTGGCTATGGCCCTGGTGGTGGGTCTGGCCGTCTCCGTCGTTTCGCTGCTTGCTGAGCACCGGGCCCGCCAACTTGCCGTGGCGGCGCAGGAGAAGGAAGCGGTCCTGCGGCAGGAGGCCGAAGCCAGAGAACTATACACGCGCCGACTGGCCTATGCTTCCGACATGCGTCTAGTACAGGAGGCACTTGCGATCAACGACTTGGGGCAAGCCCTCCGACTGCTGGAGACCCATCGCCCCGCTCCCGGCCAAGTTGATCTACGGGGCTGGGAATGGCGGTACCTCTGGCAGGAATGCCGCAGCGATGCGATCGGCGAGCTTTGTCGCTACAGCATGGCCTACTCGGTTGCCTATTCTCCTGATGGCGGGCTGCTGGCGGCGTGGCGGTCGCCGGGTAACCTCTGGGAGATTTGGGATCTGTCCAGCCGCCAGGGAATCAAACTCTTGCCGCGAGGGGCAGCCCATCTCGTGGCGTTCTCACCTCATGGCGATCTGTTGGTGACAGACACAAAAGAAGAAACAGGGATCCAGCTCTGGAGGACCGGAACCTGGGAGCCCGTCGAGCACCTTGCCCTGGAAGGTGAGGCCCGAGCTTTCAAGTTCTCACCGGACGGAACCCGGCTCGCCAGCGTGAGTGGTCCGAATGATCTCATCATCTGGGCGATCGACCGGAGGCCGGTTGTCCCACATCTCCACATCCGGGGCGTCCGGCCCGTCCTGAACAACCCGCACCATAAGGCGCTGGATTTCTCGCCGGACGGTAGAGCCGTGGTGGTCGGGGAGCGTGACGGGGGGCTGCGCGTGTTCGACCTGGCCAGCGGGAGCGTGGATGTCAACATCCCGCGGGCCCATCCCGGGCCGATCAGCGCTTTGGCCTGGTCCCCCGATCCCGACGATCCGGTCATCGCCAGCAACGGCAGCAACCTCGGGGGGACCATCCGGCTTTGGAATGCCGTCACCGGCGACGAGCGAGGGAGTCTGGAAGGACATACTGCCTGGATCAGCATATTGATCTTCTCTGCGGATGGCCGACGGCTGTATTCGGCCAGCGGCGACCAAACAATCCGAATCTGGGACGTAAGGCAGCAGCGGTGCCTGGCCACCCTGCGGGGCAGCAGCAACGAGATCTATGGAATGGCGTTGTCGCCGGACGGTCGGACGCTGGTCAGCGCGGACCGGGATGGGCTCGTCGCTTTCTGGGATGCACACCCCCGCCCGCGCGAGGAGCAGCCCCAAGTGATCCCATCGGACACCTACTCCCGGCCGGCTTTCGCTCCCGACAGCCGGTTGTTGGCGGTGCCACGAGATGGGATTGTCGGACTGTTCGATCTGCCCACTCTGGAGGAAATCGAGCGGCTCGCCGAGTTGGGCAACGACGTTACGAAGGTCACTTACTCCCCCGACGGGGCCCTGCTGGTCGGCGAAAATGGCCGGGGCAAGGTTCGTGTCTGGTCCTGTGTCGAGCGTCGCCTGTTGGGAGAGTTGGGCGAACTCGACAGTAGGACGGGTCCGTTCGGCTTCCCGGCTGATGGTACGGGTCTACTTGGCTTCTCGGCAGACGGTACGGGGCGGTTCGTACTGGCACGGTCCGTAGCTGGAAGGACGACGGTGACCTGGTGGGATCCTGTCAGGTGGCAGGCAGTCCGGGCCTTTGAGGTGGAGACTCTGTGGAAAGGGAGCATATCGCCGGATGGTTGTTTCCTGGCAGTGTTCTACGGGGAGCACGCTTCACTGACGGCAACAATGCAATGGCTCAGTGCTGAGACGGGAAGAGTCCTGGCGCCCGAGATCAGGGCTCACCGGCAGGCGATACAACGGCTCGCCCTGTCTGCTGACGGTTTACAGGCCGCTACCACCTCGATGGACGGTACGGTCTCGCTCTATGATGTGCCTTCTCTCGAACGGATCGCCTCTTTCCAAGCCCACATGAATACCGCTATCGGGGTAGCTTTCTCTCCCGATGGCCTCCGCCTGGCCACCAGCGGTAGTGAGTGGGCGGTCAAGCTCTGGGATTTGTCCACGCACCGCGAACTTATGACGCTGCCCGGACAAAGCCTCATACCGGACGCGGCGTTTTCCCCGGACAGCCAGTGGCTGATCACCCATGGTACAGAAGGCAAACTGCACCTCTGGCGTGCACCGTCGTGGGAGGAGATCGAGGCCGCTGAGAACCGTCCGGACGATACCGGGCAGGGATCGATCATCTCTGTTGTGGACTTGGACGACAACAGCATGGTGCGAAGAAGGGAGGAATGAAGGTGACAGGATACCGGGCTCCGAGAGACTCACCGTAGAGGGCCGGGCCGGGACCTTCCGGTCCGGCTGGATCGACCACGTGTGGCCCAGGCCGCGATCCATGCGGCCATAGTTATTCAGCAGGTTGTGACCCATCGATGAAGGTCTGCGCGGTGGGTGTGGGCTCTCCGTACGCGCTCGCGACGGATGAGCCGGTTTCTAAACAGTTGTCTTCGTGGTGAAGACAGAGGGAATTGATGTACTCCTATTGCCTTCGGGCAGAAAGAAGGTGTGAAATGAAATGGTTTGAGATTCGAATGGTCGTGGCGGTGGTGTTTGGCCTGTTGATGTTGTCAGGTCTCAACACCCCACCGGCCCATGCCGACATTAGGTTTGGTGAGCCGGTGGCTGTGGATTGGGACATCCCTCTCATTGGTGTTGATCTGCTATCTGAAGGTTGGATACGCTTCTCCTATGATGGTCTGGAGATGTACATCTCGGCGTACGACCATCCGGAAGGGTATGGTGATTGTGACTTGTGGGTGGTCAAGCGTACCTCGGTCGAGGATGAATGGGGTCCGCCGGAGAACCTGGGACCTGAGATCAACAGTCCCGCTCACGATTCCCTCGCATCCCTTTCGGCCGATGGCCTGACACTCTATTTCATCTCGAATCGGCCCGGCGGTCACGGGAGCTACGACCTGTACATGACGACGCGCGCGACGAAAGACGATCCATGGGGCGCCCCTGTGAACCTGGGGCCCCCGGTCAATACCTCCGCTTTCGAAGCTGATCCGTTGATCTCGGCAGATGGCTTGGAACTGTATTTGCGGGCGTGGCGCCCCGATGGCTACGGCGGCGCTGATCTCTACGTTTCCAGGCGTCCGACGACGAGTGATCCCTGGGGTGAACCGGTGAATCTTGGACCGGGGGTGAATAATATAGGCGATGAGTCCTGGGCTTGCCTTTCATCGGATGGCTTGTTGCTGCTATTCTGCGAGCACCCTGGGGGACCATGGAGACCGGGCGGATATGGCGCGGCCGATATCTGGATGACAAGGCGGACCAGCCTCTTGGACCCCTGGCAGGATGCGGTGAATGCCGGGCCGATGGTCAACAGCCCGGCAGCGGAAACAGTACCCCGGCTTTCGCTGGATGGCAGGACCCTGTATTTCTGGCGCGGTGGAGTAGGGCTCCTGGCCGCCCCGATCCTCCCGATCGTGGACTTCAACGGCGATGGGAAGGTGGATATGGCCGATCTGCTGCGGCTGATCGAAAACTGGGGTACGGATAACCCCCTGTACGACATCGGCCCCTATGCCTGGGGCGACGGCGTGGTCGACGAGCAGGACTTAAGGGTCCTCATGGAATGG
>CAZSXM010000124.1:0-3556 GCA_964610435.1 uncultured Pirellulales bacterium
GAGACCATAAACTATCCACGGACCAATATACAAGGATGGGCTTCAGCCCATGCGGGAGTTTTTTTGTTCTTTCACTCATTTTTCTGAAAAAGGCATCCACATCGGGCGGCGGCGTTCGCCATAGGAATAGTTAGGCGGGAGTACGTGGCATGGAGACCGAACGTCGAAGATGCCAGGGACGATGGGAGGCCGCAGAGTACACCGCCGGCCTCGCGCGACGCCGGTGGAAGCGCCGGTGCGCACAAAGCGATATACCGCAATGGTTTATCCGCAGGTGCGCTCTGCGCCCGCCCAAGGAGGTGATCCCCATGGCCAATAACCCGACAAAATCCCGATCCGCCCGAATAATCAATAATCAATCATCCGTAGTCAATTGGAAGGCCTTCACCCTGATCGAGCTGCTGGTGGTCATCGCGGTGATCGCGCTGTTGATGGCGCTATTGGTCCCGGCCCTCCGCGCCGCCCGCGAGCAGGCCCGCCGGGCCGTCTGCCTCTCCAACCTCCGCCAACTCACGCTCGCATGGATCAGCTACGCCAACGAAAACGACGGCTGGCTCGTCAGCGGCATAAGTTCAGGTACTGGTGGATCCGATCCTTCGCAAGGCGGCTGGTTGGGCAATGCATTCCTGGAGACGAACCGAGAGGCGGTCCTGGAGCACCCCCACAAGGGCAAGCTCTGGGCCTATATCAACGATGTCGACTTCTATCGCTGTCCGAGTGGCGAGCCCCGCCACCTGGCGACATATGCTATCGTCTCGGCGGCCAAAGGGTTTTTGGTGGAAGGAACGGTCGTGAGAGGGCAGGCATCCATTGCTGATAAAAGCAAGCGTGTCGGCAGAACCGTTTTGTATCTGGTGAGGTTGGAGCAGATCACACATCCCGGCCCGGGCAATCGAGCGGTCTTCATCGACCAGCGATGGCTTGTCGTTGGTGATTACCGCGTGCTGTATCTCGTTCCGGCCTGGTCCGTCGTTAGCCCGGCTCCGTTCCACCACGCCGGCGGCACCACCCTGTCGTTCGCCGACGCTCACGCCGAGTACTGGAAATGGAAGGGGCGCGAGACCCTGGAGATGCGACGCACGATGTACGCTTACCGCGACTTGTTCTATCCTATGCTGGTCGATTCCGACGGGAACGTGGTCGACTACCACCCAGAAACAGAAGACGGCCTCTACGATCTGCAGCGACTCCAACGCGCCACCTGGGGCCGACTGGGCTACGAGGACGAAAGCGGCCGCTGACACGAGAAATCCCCGAGGGAGGGTGACGTCCGAAAGGAGGTGATCGCAATGGCCGCTAACCCGACAAAACCCCGAGCCGTCCCACGAATCAATCATCAATCATCAATAGTCAATCCCAGGGCCTTTACGTTGATCGAGTTGCTGGTGGTCATCGCGGTGATCGCGCTGCTGATGGCGCTATTGGTCCCGGCCCTCCGCGCCGCCCGCGAACAGGCCCGCCGGGCCGTCTGCCTGAGCAACCTCCGCCAACTCACACTCGCATGGCTGACTTACGCCGAGGCACACGACGGATGGATTGTGAGCGGTATTTCAGGTGGGCAGTGGGACCACGGAGCGACGACGGGCGGGCTGAAGGAGAATTGGCTAGGACAGGCCTTCTACACTGCGGACAGTCGCTCGCAGTTGCTACAGGACCCCAAGAAGGGCCTGCTGTGGCCCTATCTGGGAACCGTCGAGGTCTATCTCTGCCCCGCAGCTGCGCCCAACTACCTGGTCACGTACGAAATCATCTCGGCCGCGAATGCTTCGGACTTGAACGGGGTCTTCACGGGTGCCCCTTCCTACCTGCAGAGCATTGCGTCGGGAAAGCGCCCGCCCAATCGCGTCGGCAAGACGGTCCTCCGCCTGATGCGACTGTCGGACATCGTCAGCCCTGGCCCATCCGAGCGGCTGGTGTTTGTCGATCGCGGCCAATTCGTCAACCTCGGATTTTTCGTACCGTATTTCGAACCGCGATGGCACTGGGTAGATCCCCCGCCGATCCACCATAGTGCCGGCGCTACGCTGTCGTTCGCCGACGGACACGCCGAACATTGGAGGTGGAAGGGGCATGAGACCGTCAGCATACCCCGCGTATCGTACCCCGTACTGCGTGACCTATTCAACGAAGCCCTCGATCAGTCCGCATGTGCCCCTGAGACCGACGACGGGCTCCGCGACTTACAGCGCATGCAGCGAGGCGCCTGGGGCCGGCTGGGATATTTGGAGTAATTGAGACCACAAAAAGAATATGTACAAAGCGACACATGTGCCCGCGAAGGGAGGTGGTGCGTAGGACTGCTAGGGACAGTCACCTATTTTGGGGCGTTTCAGGGCCATTCCGAGCTGCGCTTATGGCTGGCGCTCGCTGCTGGCTGTCGCGGCGCCGGCGGCCTCTCGGCGGCGCCGGCGAATCGCAGGCAGTGCGTTGCGTCAGGCCGGTGGCTTGGCGAAGAGAGAACGATGGCGAGCGGGGACGCTCGCCCTACGCGACGGCACAGCGCGGCAGGTCGGTGGTCGAGCCCCGGAGGGCTGGAGAATTATGGTCTTTTTCGCTTGACCTCGGGGGGCGAATGACCGTATAGTATAGACAGACGACTCCCCCGCGTTCAGCGGGTTGGGCAGCCTATATGGCTGCCTGTTTTTTATGTCGTTCTCGGAGAGGGAGATCCCCATGAAACCACGCACCATCGTCTATGTGGACAGCTTCAATTTCTACTACGGCGCCGTCCGCGGCACGACGCACAAGTGGCTCGACATCGAAAAGTGCTTCCTCAAGCTGCGTCCGGCCGACGACATCCGGCGAATATGGTATTTCACTGCCCTGGTCGACGGCGCAAAGAGAACTCGGCAGGAGGCCTATCTGCAAGCTCTTGCGACGAGCCCGCTCGTCCACGTGATGCTTGGCAAGTTCAAACTCAAGCAGATCAAGTGTGTCGTGCCGGGCTGTTCGTATCCAGGCTCGCGCGTCTTTGATGTCCCGGAAGAGAAGCGTACAGACGTCAACATCGCCCTGCAATTGCTGGACGACGCGAACCATGACCGGGCCGATCAGTTCATTATCGTCAGCGGTGACTCGGACCTCGTGCCCGCACTTGAGATGGTCAAGAGCGAGTGGCCGATGAAGCGGCTGGTCGTTTATGTGCCTTCGCGACATCGTTTGCGTGGTGCGGCCGTTGAACTGCGAAGTGCGGCCGACAGACACCGGACGTTTCCACTGGCCTTGCTGAAGGTCTGCCAGTTCCCGGCGGAACTGCGGGACGGCCGAGGCGGCATCATTCGCAAACCAAGCAGGTGGTAGCTCACTCGGGACTCATAGGGACAGTCAGTGCGCCACGAAGGTTTGGAGGATTGGGAGGGTCGTCAAAGGCATATGGACCCGCTGAGAAGAAGCGGTGTGCGATGCACACCCTACGCGACCCTTTCAGGCGAGCGGTGACGCTCGCCCCGCGCGACGGCCGGAGCGACCAAAGGGACCCAAGGGACGTAAAGGCACAGCCTGCCCCTTAGGACTCGTAAGGCAATAGATTCGGAAATAGCTCACGTTTGACTGCGGC
>CAZSXM010000125.1:0-3169 GCA_964610435.1 uncultured Pirellulales bacterium
GCATAGCTGTTGAAAATTGGTTAGATCCGGCGGGGGGCAACCCACCGGAGCCGAAAAACAAGGTGATTCTGATGATAGAAGAACCCTCTTCAGATAAAGACGTTTCGATGAGAGACCACCTCAAAAAGTATTTTGGCGAAGTGGTCAAGGGTGAGAAGATAGACGGGCACAGATTTAGTGCTAAGCTTCTTGGTATCGACGGCGATAAGCTGATATTCGTCACTCGGAACGGCGATATCAGGATAGATAATATTAAAGAGATCCGATGTATCGGCATCGAGGGTGGCCGGAGGGGGCCCTGATGGCGCGCTACAATTGCACCGGGATCGATTACTCCCTTCGGCCGTGGCGGGTAGCGGCGAGGATCATGCCCGGCGATACGGGGCGGCTGGTGGAGTTGACCGTGAACTCTTCCGGGACCGTCTACATGAATGCCGGGACAGTCTCGGTGACGATCAACGCCAGCGGAGGGGGAGCTCCAGAATGGAATCTGGATCCATCGGCCAAAGTTTGGCGGCTCCGGCTAGAACCACTCTATCCGCTGGCAGCGGCGATTGACTCCGGGCTGATGAAGCTGGCGGATGAAGCGGCGGCGGGCGACGACCCCGGGGCCGGGCCCGTGATATGCGTATATTTCTCAGAGGACGAGATCGAGGTTTCGTTATGGTTTGATGGCTATAGCGATGATCATATCGCCGTCCGCCTTCCGGTGGTGGGGGAGTGACCGACGACCGGGAGCTCCGATGGATCGGCATTAGCGGCTATATTCCTCCCTGCGTCGATGGGGTCTGGGAGGACGGAGCCATCTTTGATGACACGGGCGAGACGTTGAAACAGGTCTGCCTCTACCTGAAAGGCTGGATCAACAAAGCCCATATCGGTGAAGGGTCGGCGGCGTCACCTTTTGAAAGCTGGCTGGATGGCGAGGAGATCGGCGACGCCAGAGACGGCGATAAACGTCTTCTGGCTTGGAACCGACGTTGCAAGACGCCTCTCGCCGACCCCGAAGTTATGGAGATCGGTCTCGATGTGAATAACGGCGATCGATCCCGGATGACCTGCGCCGGGGCTAAACGTTGCCCGTCTCTGGCTGAATACTGCGATCCCGACGACTGTCGGCTCTGCAGCGCCCCCTCTGACTCCGAGAAGTCGGCGGCGTATCTGGAGTCAATCGCCGACGACCTGAGAAAAGATCCAACGGGGCTTGATGACCCTCAGGCCAAGGCGGCTCTGAGGTCGGTATACGACGGCAACAGGCTATTCTTCGACCTCTACCTTAAGAAGATCGGCCCGGGGCGGGATGCGATCAAGACCCTGAAAGCTGAGATGGAACCTCCGGCTGAAGAGGGGTCCGACCCGACGACCAGCGACGATGCAACGCCAGACGAGGGCGGATACTCCGGCGAGGTCTTGGAGAGGGCGAGGCGGATCCTAGACGAGGGCGACCCGGTGGCGTTCCTGATGGATCAGTACCATCGGAACCACCGCGGCGACGAGACCATGGGGAAGGGTTGGTTTTGCTCTTTCGCTTCAGGGCAATCGCTAACAAGCAGCGGGATTCAACCAGCGGCGCATTCAGAGGACCCGGGGATGGGGAAGACCGATAGCGGGAAGGCAGCTTTCCACTGCATTCATACCCGGGCCGATTTGGAGACATCCGTATCTGCTATGAGTCTTTACCGTGATAAGACCCTGAAGCCCGGGGATATCGTCTTCTCCGATGATGTAGAATGGAGCCGGGCCCTAGCTTCGACGGTGAAGCGGTCTATGTCCAACTTTCAGAGGGAGACGAACCATAAGACCCTCGATAAGGACAACGAGCTTCAATCGTACTCACTCCCTCCGAGGCTTTTATGGTGGTTCACGTCGGTGGAGTCGTCGGCGATAGATCAGATCATCGACCGCCAATTCTTATTCGACGTTGACAACTCCGAGGAGCACCACCACGGCGTTAACGACGATATCAAGGCGCGTCGGGCGAGCGGGGACCTGAAATTCGATTCGGACGACGACATACTAACGGCGAGGGCGATAACGTTCTTGATCAAGAAGGCGGGGCCCTTCAAGGTCAGCATCCCCTTCGCCAGGTTCATCGCCTGGAAGCTTCCCCGAGGGCACAGGGACCTTAACAGGTTCTTGGACCTAATCGACGCGTTGGCTATTCTCCGATACCCTCAGAGGAGCCCTCGGGAGGGCGAGGATGGGACGACGTGGTTGACCGCCACTATCGAGGACTATAGAGAAGCTAAACGGATCTTTGCATCTCGTCAGAAGAACATACGGACCCATTTGACTGATGCAGAGACCCGACTTATTACCGTGATGGTGGAGCGGGCCAACTGGACGCAAGCCGAATTAGCAGAGAGGACCGGTCACAAGCAGGGGACGATCAGCAAGAGGCTATCGTCTCTCTTGGAGAAGTCCAGCTACGTTAAATCCTGGAACGAATACGGCGAGAAGCGTTTTGCGACCACGGATAAGGTCGACCTCTCCCTCTTCGCCAGCGACGTTGTAGGGCTGAATCCCCCCACGGCGAGAAGCTTTATAGGAACCGATAGCAGGGAACGATATTCCACCATATTCCATACTTATTCCTATCTTATTCCTATATCTATTCCTATACTAACCAATAGCAGTAGGAATAATTCGGGGGATTTATTCCATAATCCCGGATTCAGTCAAGGGAAAATAATAACCGACCCTGTTAACACAGTAAATGATGATCGTGTTACTGAAGATAGGAATAAGTATGGAATATCTTTTGAGGGGGCAGGCGGGAAAAGTGGAATAAATCCCGAAAACCAGCAACAAGCGACCGATTCCACGAGGAATAAATCAGGAATACGGGTGGAATATGATGGAATAACCTTAGCCGATAGCGATTATTCCGACGAGATCCAAGCCGAAGCCCTGGAGATCGTGGCGGGGCTGAATGGCCGGTCGGTGACGTTCGGGAACGTCGAAGCCTACCTCGAGTCGAGGACCGGCGCGTTTGCTCCACCAACGGCGGTTAAACGCGTTCTGAATGTCTTGGCGTCGATGGGGTGGGCGACGGGCAAAGACGGTATCCTGATTCCTCCGGCGGGGGTGGTCGGATGATCCGCCCCATCTTATTTTTATTTTAACGAATACCCCGCAGCTCTGCTGCGGGGATGAGAGGATAAACGTC
>CAZSXM010000126.1:0-3066 GCA_964610435.1 uncultured Pirellulales bacterium
GATGAGGTAAACTCCGATCATCGTCGCCCCGGTGAGGTCGGTGCGAAAGAGCCGCGCGTTGGTCAGATCCGCCCCGGTGAGGTCGGCGTCGGTGAGGTCGGCTCGGGTAAGATCCGCCTTGGCGAGGGTAGCATCTTTGAGCCTCGCCTCCGAGATCTTTGCACCCCAAAGCTTAGACTCCGAGAGGTCGGCTTCATCGAGGTCTGATCCGCTCAGGTCGGCGGCTGAGAGGTCAGCTTTAACTAGGTTCGCCTTGGTGAGGTTTGCGCCAGAAAGCCATGCAGATATGAGGTATGCGCTCTCGAGATCTGCCCCGGTGAGATCTCTCCCCCTCAAATCCGACTGGTTCAAATTTGCTCCTCTCATATCGAGGTCGGAGAGGTTGACGTATCTCAGGTCAACCGGATCGGATAGCCTCTCATCTTTGATCAGCGGTTCGGAGGCGGTTCCAGAAAGACAGAGGATTAGCGATACGACCGTGATAAATTTTAGCGATTTGAAGATATAAATGCGGATTCCTGTCATGTTGAACCTCTCGCTGAATCTATGATTATAATTAACTATATATGGATTTTCTGATCCGTCGTCGGATACGCTGACGCTTCTGGGATACTGTCACGTGCAGGACCTCGTCGGGATTGTTTAACCCCTTGAACTTTTGTACTCAGCCCCCATCCCTTCTGAAGGGATCTCCAGTTAAGGCCAGATTGAAGCTGACACGCCTCAACTCTGTCCTCTTATCTGCTCTTCGATCTTATCAGGGTTCTTTTATAAACCCTTTCTGGAAGCTTCTTCATCCGGCATGCCGTTCTCTACATCTCCAGCGTCACAGAGGCTATACCATCCTGGGCACAATAAAAGTTGCTGTCGATCTCATGGACCTCGAGCTTCTCTTCTTCATAATCTTCCTGGTGAAGAGTGGCGGTGATTTCTCCAATACAACAGGCCTCAAACGGGTCTTCCGGATGCTTCAGATTCCTCCATATCGATAGCCATATTGAGGGCTGCTGCCATCCTGGCGAGACTCTGGCCACCCCTACTCATCCGCTACTATGATCGTCATCATCATCTGATCTCATATGATGCTGAGCCAAAAAGAAGCGAACAGATTAATAAGTAGCGTTTGACTATTTGAGCAGGTGATTCTCATGCTCAGATGCCTAACTTCCTTATTGCTGGTTCTGATGTTAGCTACCGTTGGAGCCGGCTCCAACGCCTTTCTCGTCGACTGCGCAGGCTCCGGAGACTTCACCAAGATCCAGGACGCCATAGACGCCTCCGAGGCCGGCGGCGAGGTAATTGTCTTGAACGGAACGTACCGTGAGAACCTGGTCGTCGATAGGTCCATCACCCTTCTGGCCGATGGGAGGCCGGTCGTAGAAGGTGACGATACGATGGAGCCTATCATCGTCATCAATGCCAGCGGGGTCGTCGTTGATGGGTTCGTCCTCGCCGGCGGCTCCTATGACCGCTCTCTTGAGACGGTCGAGTGCGATTCCGCCGCCGTCCTGGTCCTCTCCGACGGCTCCAGGATCATAAACAACACTATATCCGGCTCCCCGGGTCACGGCATCTTCATCCAGAACTCCACCGGCCACCTCGTATCGGCGAACAAGATCCACGACAACCTTCTGGCGGGAATCCGGCTCTTTGGCGTGAATAGCAGCGCCATCGAGACCTCTGAAGTACATCGGAACGCCTATGGCATATTCATCGAGAACTCCCAGGAGAACTGGATATCAAATAGCGAAGTGTGGGGGAACGGAGCCGACGGCATCACCATCGCGGAGTCCTACAGAAACGAGTTTTCATCAAACTCGATCCACAACAACTCAGAGAACGGCGTACATCTATCAGAGTCGAATAACAACATATTCGTGGCGAATAGAATAAGGGATTGCGAAAATAGCGGGATCGACATCTACAGGTCTGATAGCAACATGATCACGATGCAGACCATCGAGATCTGCGACGAGATGGGGATCAACATAGACTCCAGCAAGAACAACGTCATCGTCCAGAACGTCCTATCAGATAACGATCTCAGCGGAATCGCATATCGTGGATCAAGCTTCAACACCGTCTCGAAGAATGTGATCAGGAACAATCGCGAAAGCGGCATCTCCCTCCGGGGTGAGAGCGAACATAACCTGATCATGAAGAACGATGTATCGGGGAACAAGAGGTACGGCCTCGTCTTGGACGATAGCGACCTGAACTTCGTCCAGGAGAACGAGATCCGAAGGAACGGCGACGGCGTCATCATTCGATATTCAAGCGACGTCTACATCGTCGAGAACGAGATCGAAGATAACGTCTTCGGCGTAAGCCTCGAGTTCGTCCATAACGCCGCCGTCTCTAAGAACCATATCGCCAACAGCACCCGAGACGGGATCCGCCTCCTCCGCTGCGATAACGGCAAGATATATGGAAACAGTATCAATAATAGCGTCGCAGACGGGGTCCATGTTCTCAGATCGACGGGGACCGTCGTCTCTGATAACGATATCCATGAAAGCGGCGAGTACGGAATCCAGGTTCTTGACGAGAGCAGCGAGAACCTGTTCATGACGAACCTGATAAGAGACTCTGGGCTCGGGGGCATTTATATGTTTCATGGCGAGCTCAACCTCATCATGTCCAACGCCCTCATCGATAACGGCAAGTTCAACGGGCGAGATAACGGCGGAAATCGGTGGATAGGAAACCATTACAGCGACTACGCCTGTAAAGAGATGATCGGGACGATGATAGGCATGGAGCCCTACGAGATCCAAGGCCAGAGGGGTGCGGTCACATTTGATCATCGGCCGTTCTTAAACTACCGGATTCTGTTGGGCCGATAAGGGTGAGATAGGTCGATGAGATGGTGGATTGATTGGGGGGCGATAGATCGGGGCCACGCCGAAAATCGCCTCCTGCCCCATCACCTCATCCGAGGGCTTCAAGGTCTCTTCTCAGCTCGTCGTCGATGAGGGCCCCCTCCAGATTCGCCTTGGAGAGGGAGAACAAGGTGAACTGGTCGACCTTCGCCCTGATGAGGTTCGCCCCCGAGAGGTCGGCCCC
>CAZSXM010000127.1:0-3012 GCA_964610435.1 uncultured Pirellulales bacterium
CCAGGTGAAGGTCCAGCTCCAGGAGATCATGGCGGAGATCGATGTCGACGTCGAGTGGAAGGTCTGCGACGATTACATGGAAGGGTACCTCGCCAAGGTCTCTGGGATTTTGGAGATCGGGCTCAAGGGCAGAGATGAATGAAGTGATTTATAGATATAATCCTCCTTATGGAGACAGATGAGGGGTGCAGGGATTTCGGCCCCCTTGCCTGATTAATTTTATTTTAATTTAACCTCCAAAAACCCTTCTGCATGGAAGGATCTATATAATTTCATATGTTTCACTTAGATGAAATTTTGTAGCATTCATAGACTTTTATAACATACAATTATTTAATACATTTTAATACGTCACTGGACGCACTTCTACAAAAAGTATTTATATGATTAATTAGAAAAGTGATGGTTGCAACAAAACCTATAACATGTTTTTGTTGCATATAAAATTGGGTGAGTGGTTGAGATGGATGGGATAACTGAAAGAGATGCAGCATTTCAGAAATTGCTGAAAGAGATGGTTGTAGAGCAACAAAGAGAGTTCAAGTCCATGGTCGATAGTGGACAACTTGGATTGAAAATGGGAGAAGATTCGGATGCTGAGTATATAGATCTGCTTAAAAAATCTGGGGTTAATGTTGAACCACTTGAGCTGCAGGAACGCAAGGATGCCGAAGCTACAGAAAAGTGGATTGCAGAAGTGACACCAGCTCTAGTTATGGGTGGAGACGAACAGAGCTTAGTCTTGCAACAATTAGCTGAAGAGAGGTCGGTATCACTCGAGCAATCCCAGTTAAAAGGAGATGCAGCGATCCTTACTCCTTCTGCACTCACAGTAAGTGATTCAGATAACCTAACAATGGACTTGATACCAAATAATACATGCTGGAACGCATATGCCTGGGCCCGCGGAGCCGGATGGGGATGTGTCGGTGGAAGGGCAAGTAAACAAGTATGTGTAGACTGGTACTATTGGTTCAAGCCAAAAACGACCAAGTTTTATGGCATTATACCAAAGATTGACTATCGTGGATTTTACCTTGTTAAGGCTAACGATAAATGGTACAACTGCAAATACGCCAGAGTCAAGATTGATATCGGTGTGAACGTTCACCAATATAACTGGAAGGGCTGGTCCTCGTGGAACATCCACAACGTCGGGGATGACAACATATCCGTTAACAGGAGATTTGACACTATTCGAGCTGTTAACTACAGTGCACTACTGAACGCAAATGATTGGGCATTGATAAGGGTCCGAACTTGTTTGGATGTCTACGCAAAAGGAAGCGGATCATACGCAGAATTGAACTTTAGTGCAGGTTCGAACAGGATATGCGCAAAGCCACTTTATGTTGGGTGAACCCCAACCACACCTTTTAGGAGGCGAGATCCATGGTGAGAGTTATTGTCGAATTGAGAATTCCAAAACTTGATATGTCTTTGGTTACTGAGCTAATCAGCGCTTATGAAGATTATGGTTTTAAACCTGATAAGGAATGGAGAGCCATTCTACCCACTGAGAAGAGCATATCATTGACCTCTGAACCAACAAAAGGTACGATATGTATTCGTGGAGATATACCTGAAGACAAAATGGATGAGTTGAGGCAAGCTCCAAATGTTGAGAACATCTGGACAGATGCCAAGATAGTGCCGTTTAATTCAGGTACCGCCTTAGACATAACACTTCCATGTGAATCTTATGACTGTGATCATACAACTGCTAAAGGAGATTTGGAAGAGGTCGTACGTTATTTAGGCGTAGATTATATTTGGAAAGATGGCTGTAAAGGTAAGAATATTACCATTGCTATTTGTGATACCGGTGTGAATAAAGAAAAAGTCGCTGCTTATTCAGACGGGTGGTCCCCAAGTCCGATTTATATGCCTGGCGCTGATTCGGACACAGGTCATGAGCATGGAACTATGTGTGCATTTGATGCATCATATATTTGTCCTGATGCAAAAATATATGACATTGGCGTCCTAAAAGGATCTGGTGGCATAGAAGGTGCACTTAGTGATGCAATCTCGGGTTTCCAATGGGCTATAGATCGATTTAAGAGGGATAGAACGCCACAAGTGATGTCTAATAGCTGGGGAATTTATCAGGAATCGTGGGCCCCCGATTATGCTAAAGACGTAAACCATCCTTTTACTAGAAAGGTTAAGGAGGCAATAAAACTTGGCATTATTGTTGCTTTTGCAGCGGGAAATTGTGGACCAATTTGCCCAAGCACGAGATGCGGCGTTGATATAGGTTCCGGGCGTAGTATTTGGGGTGCCAATAGCCTAACTGAGGTGGTTACGTTTGGGGCAGCTAACATACGTGGCGAATGGATTGGGTATTCCAGTTGTGGTCCTGGTGCGCTCGAAGCTAAAAAGCCGGACCTATGTAGCATTAGTCATTTTAAGGGATACCACAACTGCGACAATGGGACTTCTGCTGCTACACCGGTGGGTGCCGCAATAATCGCGTTATTAAAAAGCCACAAAATTAATCTGTCACCCGCTGATGTCAGGGATGTGTTACAAAAGACGTGCAGAGATTGCTGTTCTTCGGGCTGGGATGTTCAGTCCGGCTCAGGAATTATCAATGCAAAAGCTGCATATCTATCGATTAAAGAACCAGGTATTGTCGATCTTGAGAAATTATGTGCCGAGCTTAAGACGGCTAAAAATAAAGTACAGGAGTGTGCTGAAATCCTAGATACGATAATTAAGGACCATTGCAAGTAATTAAATTGTGGCGGCACTTCAGAGTTAGTTATATGATATATTTAGTGTCGCTGCAATTCGACCTATCCATAACCCGAAATCTGACTACTTGGATCCAGTTTCAACATTTTTCTTTTGATTGAATGCCCTAAAGTATTCTATCATGATGGTCAAATAACCGATAAAATCAAACAGCGCACCTTGCAGCTTGCTACAGGAGGCATTGTTTGAATTCTGTTTCATGGGTCATCGGTTAAGGAGTTTAAGCTACACAATATTGCCATTTTTCACACG
>CAZSXM010000128.1:0-2940 GCA_964610435.1 uncultured Pirellulales bacterium
CGTCCCCTGTTATCCGGCCGCAAGTCGAATTCCAACGACAAGCGGGACAACCTCGTCCCGACTGCTGGCAAAGAGACTTCCCCGCTGATTTCGTGCAGAGGTGATGACATGGCCAAGCAGAACAAGTTGTCTCGGCAGTTTCAGGCATGGATCGATGCCCGCAAGAAATTGCATCTCTCTCACGCCCATGTACAGATGGCACGAGAACTCGGGATCAATCCCAAGAAGCTGGGGAATCTGGCAAACCACCGACAGGAGCCTTGGAAGCTCCCGTTGCCACAGTACATCGAGGAGCTGTATTTCAGGCGCTTTAAGAAGGAGCGACCGGACAGCGTGCGGTCAATCGAGCAAATCGTAGCCGACAACAAGCAGAAACCGACCGATCGCAGAGAACTCAAGCGTCAGCACCGGGAGGATTCCAACCCTGAGAATACCGCCCAGCCACCGGCCCAGCCGGACTGTTAGCACGTCGATGTCGACGACGATCCGGCGAGGCCCTCAGTATCGGCAAAGCCTTGGCTGGCCTGAACGGCCAGACCAAAGGCTCCGTCAGAAATTCGGAAATGACTTCGATCCTGTGAAAGCGACGCTGAAAGACTTGGCCACACCGTGCGGACCGGGCGGTCTCGCAGAATGCCCCTGATGTCATACACGAGATTTCGCCCTGAGATCTCCGGCGGCAAACAGGCCTGGGGCGCCACGGGCACGCTTGACCTTGGGACAATGTGTTCTCTTGGTGGCTGAGTCAGAATGAGTTCGGCCTGCGTCGTCGCCTGATCCGAACACCATGAGAGCCGCTATGAAGCGGCAGCAAATCGCATGAACCAGAAACCGGTGGCTCTAGCAATCCGCCGATCAACAATGCGTCGCGCTTGATCCTACCGGTCCCCGGCGCCGCCCTGCGAACCATCCGTAGTCACAGTAGGATCTTCCTCGACAACCACGCCTTCAATGAATCTGTGTTCGCACGCCTTCTGTCCGTCTACGATTGGGTACAATGCCGAGTAGGATACTCTCCATCGCTCATTGGGCTCGACGAAGACGGTGACAGTCTTCGGGTTTAACCGTAATACCTTACCGTGGATCTTTCTGTTTGATTTGTCTCTGAAGCCAACCTGATCGCCGATCCGTATCTCATTCTTCGTCATTCCCTTGGGTGATGAGGGATACGTGATCTCCGTGGCAACCTGTTCTACATTGAGCATATGGAATGGAATATTCCAGTGCTTCTGATCGTGCTTATTCTTGACGAGAACACGGGTCCTTCTCACCTCGATGACCTCAGCTTCGATGAGCCTATTCTCAGAGCCCTCAAAATAGCTGATGGTGTCACCTTCCGCTACCATGTTCCTGACTTCATCCAGGCGCCTTGGATTCTCCATTTCCTTGCGCATTGCCACATCTAATCGGTACAGATCAAACAGTGATGCGTTGTCCAATTTGCTCATGAATTCCGAATAGTCCATCTTGGGGACCTCATACCATGCAGCGAACATTATGGACACGTGAAAGAGTGAGCGAACCACCGATGCTCAGCTTGCCCGATTCCAGTACCCTCGCAGATGATTGTCTCAACACCTGGTAGCCTCATCAACACGAGGCACAATACTGTCATAATCACTCTACCGGCTATGGCTCGTCTTGTGAACAACAAAGGGCGACTCAGGGTGTCAGGGATCGCCTCTATACCATCAATCTGTGAGGGCTGCCTGGCCTCATCTATGCATCCATCGCTTGTTCCAGGCGACCTCCACTTCGCCGGTGGATAATCAGCCTGGTGAGGCATGGAGCTTCTCGCCAACACTGTGGCCTCCAGGCCGGGAAAGGCAAGACCGCCATGCGGCTCGTGCGACGCTTGTTGCGGGTCGCAGGCATTGTCTTGATCACTTCGTCCTGCGCGAAACACTCCTGGGGATTCCGGACAACCAGTCCGAATACACCCTTCGTGACACTATGGATTATTGCGTCCTGCCGTCATGTTTGCGTACTGGACCACCCGTGCTGAGCTATTCTACAGGCAGTCAGAGAAGGTCAATGGCTTCGCGGCTTCTGCCGGCCACTGGTCGCTTATGCGACGTCATTCCCTGATAGCTAATCGCTCAAGGCCGTGCCTCTGGAACTCCTCATCGTACCTGTTCTCATAGTCCAAGCGTCGCGTGAGCCGCTCCCTGACGTCCATGGCCTGAACCCTCTCCGGGCCCAGTTCCCGAAACATGTCGCGCATGGCCAATCGGTCCACCAGCTCAGTCCAGAAGTTGTGATCCTCAAATTCGTCGATGAACGCCCGGACAGGACTGTTCTCCTCATACTCCGCCGTGGGGAAGTATTTCCTGTGCATCTCGACGTACTCGATCAGATGGCCGAACCCAAAGGTGTCGGCACATGCGAAGATCTTCTGCTCGAACTCATGGTATTCCTTTCGATCGCTCGGCTTGTCGGAGCGATGGGCGAACAGGACCCAATCGGCGATTTCCAGCACGCCGAGCAACGTGCGGTACTCGGCCTTGGACAATTCAATCTGCATAATAGTTCCTTCTGAGAAGGTTCATCTTGCGGCATTGCACGGAGCGCATTTCGTGCCTATGCCAAGCAGGCTCCATCATAGGAGAGGGACAGATCTGCGTCCATTCCGTTCTCCGAACGGCGCGATCGCGCGGTGAGACATATGTCCAGATGCATTGCCCGATGCCTCCGGATGAGCACTACGAGAGATCCAGCCACGTCAGCAACTGCACCGGCGGGCCCTCCTTGATGTCCGCCATGGCCTTCCGACACGCCTCGCTTCCGGCCGCCGATGTGGCCACCAGTACGATTCGATCAAAGTCGGCGTGCGCGATCTTGCTCAGGTTCTCCTTGGTGTTCGACTTGCCCGTTTCGATCTCGATGACGACCGTTTCGCCCGGCCGGGTCGCCAGGAGATCGACCGCGCCGTTGCCTTTG
>CAZSXM010000129.1:0-2924 GCA_964610435.1 uncultured Pirellulales bacterium
GAGACCATAAACTATCCACGGACCAATATACAAGGATGGGCTTCAGCCCATGCGGCTGATGCTGTTGTCCTTGTAGACATGTCCACCAGACCGCATCATAGGTTTTCCCAATGTCGGACTCGGTTCAGTCCGGCAGCGCCAGCCTGGCGGTGATGGGGAAGTGGTCGCTGGGGTAACGGCCGTTCTCGTTGTCGTAGAGGATGCGGGCTTCGAGGACCTTGGTGCCTGGCTGGACGAAGATGTAGTCGATCTTCTCGCCCGTGCGGGTGCCCTTGAAGGCGTTGAACGTGCCGACCTCGGTCGCGTCCGGGTGCAGCAGCCGGAACGAATCGACGAACGGAACGGGCGTCTTGCCGTCCAAATCAAGATCGCCCTTGAAATAGCGGACGGCCGCGTTGGATTCACCGGCGTTGATATCGCCCATGAAGATCACCGGGTCGGGGTGCTGGCGGTCGCGAATGCGCCGGGCCACCAGCACGGCGGCCTTCTCGCGCGACGGCTGCGACTGATGGTCGAAGTGCGTGTTGAACAGATAGAAGGCCTTTCCCGAAGGCTTGTGGATGAACCGGCCCCAGGTGCAGATGCGTGTGATCCGGTTGCCCCACGTCATCGAGCCGGGGACCTCGGGCGTGTCGGACAGCCAGAACGTTCCGGCCTCGGCCACGATCAGGCGGTCGGTGCGGTAGAGGATGCCGCTGTACTCGCCTTTGGTCCTGCCGTCGTCGCGTCCGACGCCGATCTCGCCGTAGACGGGCACGGCGGCGCGGATCTCGTCGATCTGGAACCGCAGGGCCTCCTGCAGGCCGATCAGATCGCAGTCGCTGCGGCCGATCAGCTCGAAGACCTGCTCCTTGCGGTTCTTCCAGTGGTCCGGCCCGTCGTTGGCGGTCCCGTAGCGGATGTTGAAACTCATCACGTGGAGTTCGTTCTTGCTGTCGGCCCCGGCGGCCCAGGTTGAACAAACGGGCCAGACGAAGCAGACGACCAGGGCGATTGAAAGGACCATGCGCGTGGAAAACGTTTGACGGGCGTGCGGCATTGGATTGGACTGCATGAGTTCCTCCGAACAAACAATGAAGTTACATCTGTAGACCCGCTCGCTTCTGCTGTTCCGAGAGCGCCTCGTTTAGCGAGCCGGAGCGAAAGCCCTGGAGGTCCAGGGCGACATAGCGAAAACCGATACTCTTGAGCTTGTCCACCACCTGGGAGCGGAGCGGCTCGGCCGTCAGCCGGGCGATCTCGCCGGGCGGCACCTCGATGCGGGCGACCTCGTCGTGGTGGCGGACGCGAAACTCCACGAAACCCGCCTCTCGGAGAACCGCTTCCGCCTCATCGATCTGCCTGAGCCGCTCGGCGGTGACCTCCACGCCGTAGCTGATCCGCGACGCCAGGCAGGGCGACGACGGCATGTCGGCGGTGGGTAGTCCGAACTGCCGGCTGAGCCGGCGGATGTCGTCTTTGGTCAGCTTCGCCTCGGCCAGCGGCGAACGGACGCCGAGTTTGCCGATGGCCCGGTTGCCCGGCCGGAAGTCGTCGAGATCGTCGTAGTTGGTTCCGAAGACCACGTGACTGAACCCTCGCTTGGCGGCGATGTCCAGGAGCGTCCGGCACAGGTGCGACTTGCAGTGAAAGCAGCGGTCCGCCTGATTGGCCACGAAGTTCGGGTCGTCCAGCTCGTCGGTCTCGACCGTCATCAGTTCGACGCCGATGTCGCGGGCCAATGCGCCCGCCCGCGCGATCTGATGGCTCGGCTCTGAGGCCCCGGCGCTAATGCAGGCCAGCACGTTGTCCGGCCCCAGCGTCTCGGCGGCCGCCTTCAGCAGCAGCGAACTGTCCACGCCACCCGAGAACGCGACGACGACTTTGCCCAAATCGTTCAGGATGCTTCGAAGAGCATCATACTTTGTATTGAGATTCATATTCACACGTACGTCTGAGCTTCGGCGATGGCTCGCTCCAAGAGTTCCTCAACGCCGAGAACTCTCGCGTCTTCGGTCAGCCGTGCAAGATCCAGAGTCTGGCCCTGGATGGCCAATACGCCGAGGATGTCGCTCCACTGGCTCTCCTCGAAGGCGTCCGATTCGCTCAGGCGGCGCAGTTTCAGCAGGACGACGTCTTCGGGCGAGACGAAGCACAGATCGCTCTCGGGGGTTTCGCCCAGGCGGACTATGCGGCTGCGGACCAGCAGTTGTTGCTCGAACTCGCTGGGACCCAGCAGGAACAGGTCGATCTTGAAGGCGGTCTCAAAGTGGACGATGTTGAACGAGCCGCAGCAGCCCAGCGCCTGCTGCATCGCCTCTTCGCTGACGTAGAATTCGCCCTTGAGCCTGGCGTAGAATTTGTCGGCCACCGCCGCGAACGGCAGCACCGCGATGTCGGCGTCCCGCGTGAAACGCACCGTGCCGTAGACGCTGCTGGCGATGGACCCGCCGATGGCGTAGGGGATGCCCAGCGAGTCGAGCACCTCGGCCAGCCGCTCGAGGACCTGGATTTCGCGCAGCTCACTCATAGCTCATCACTCCATAGGCGACGTCGTAGGATTTGGCCCCAAGATGCTGGCGGGCCCAGAGATGCCAGAGTTCCTCCTC
This sequence comes from uncultured Pirellulales bacterium, assembly GCA_964610435.1. Classification (GTDB taxonomy): domain Bacteria; phylum Planctomycetota; class Phycisphaerae; order Sedimentisphaerales; family Anaerobacaceae; genus Anaerobaca. The sequence goes on from CAZSXM010000129.1 coordinate 2,589, forward strand.
ATTGGCGTTCGGGTTCCGCATCTTGATCCCGGCCATCGCGAGCCGGCGGGCCATGTGCCAGGTCTGGAAGACCAATTCCAGCTTCCGTGCGGCCGGCATCTTCCGATAGATCTCGTACTGCGCCTGCCGCGCCTGCGGCGTCGTATCCTCGGTCGGGCGTTTTGGCTGTGCGTCCATCGTCGGATCTCCTGCCCAATTGTGCGGTCGTGCCATCACCCACGCCATACAAGATACCGCAACCCGGATCGCAACGCCAGCCTCGAATTGGGCGCCCGGTCACCGCGGGTGCACTGCACGTTTGTAGGTAGATTCTAGGCGGCCATGGGGCGGTTCTGC
>CAZSXM010000130.1:0-2825 GCA_964610435.1 uncultured Pirellulales bacterium
TCCAAGACAACGCCACATCGCGCGGGACATCCGTTGCCTGATCGTCGGGATGCGGATTGCGGGCCAGACCCACGCCGCCGATCACCTTGGCGTTGGTGATTCGGATCTGGTCGATCGCGATCCAGCCCCAACTGCCCGCGAAAGCGTCGACGACCTCAATGGTGACCTTCTGTCCCGCCAGATGGGACAGGTCCACGGTGTACTCGCGCCAGTTCTGGGAGGGCATAAACAAGCTCTCCACGATCTCGCCGGACCGATTGAGAATCGCAATGCCGCAGGACCCCGTCACATACCATTGGGCGAGGTCCGGATCGTGTTCCGGTGCACGGTAGGTGCCCGTGCCGCCGAGAGCATGCACGGTCATAACAGACCCCTGGCCCAACTGGACGAGGGGCGAGGTGGCGACCTGGTCATTCGTGGCCGTATGGAGGTTGTCGCCCCACATGGTGATCGCATAAGTGTTCAGATAGCCCGTTTGACCCAATTGGCTGGGACCCCGCCCCTTCGGCAGAGAATTGGTCGGGACCAGCCGGCCGTTGATGATGTTGTTGCCCTCGGTGATCGCCGCCAGGAGTCCTTCGAATTCGTACAGATCGCAAATCGTCCATGCGATCCCCGCGCCCGGCAAGCCGTTGGGCCCCCCGACACCCGTGATGGACTCATCCCCGGCCCGATCCGGATTCAGAGGGGCCGGTGTGGCCGGGATTCGGGATTTCAAGATGAATCCGTGGTCGTTGCCGTTCTCAAAGTCCCATACAATGTCCTGGGCCGTCGCAAGGGACATGACGCCGACAAGGCACATCGTGGCCACCAAGCTCATACCGGTTCTTCTGTCGCACATGGCTGTGCTCCTCCAAAACATGATATGCCGTCTTCCGGCCGGGGACACATATTGCCCCTGCATCGAACTCACACATCACCCCTTCCGACGAGGTCAAAACGGCAGGTCCTTGTGCGGCCAGGACAGTCGGAAACCCTCATCCAGGTCCGTGACCCTGGGCACAAGCACCGCATGCCCATCAACGAACACCACGTTGCAGCCACCTCGGTCGCGATCGCCGCCGGGGACGTTGTGGAACGTGGCATAGTTGTCGATCTGTCTGCCGGCATGGCCGACCGTCAGATGGGTGTCGTTGAACGGGTAGTCGCTATAGCCGGGGATCGTCCAGGGGTTCTCTTCCGCAAAGACGACCACCCTGGACGGGTTATACACCTGGTGCTCTCTGGCGACACCCTTGACGTCGGGGCCCAGCCAGCTCGACCAAATCGATCCACCACCACCCACATAGGAATTCATGACGTAGCTGACGGCGGTATCCTGCCAATTCGTGCCTTTTACCCACATCGAGAATGTCGGGCACATATGGACATCGAGCGCTTTCAGATAGGTCCATAAGACCCCGTCGGGCTGGTCGCCCTTGCGCACGTAGCTGTGACTTGCGGACTTCAGCCACGTCCAGGCATCGGGGAACCTGTGGCTGTTGTCGTCGAGGTACATCCGCAGGGCGATGCCGTACTGCTTGAGGTTGGCGCGGCATCGCAGGGTCCGTGCCTGTTCGCGGACCCTGCCCAGCGCGGGCAAGAGAATCCCCATCAGCACGGCGACAATAGAAATGACAACGAGCAGCTCGATCAGCGTGAAGCCTCTTCTCGTTCTCGTGCCCATGCCCTTTCCGGCCATGCCTGTTCCTGCTCTGCACTGCATCTGCGCCTTCCCTAAGATTATGTGATTTCGACAGATAGCCAGACAATACCATTTTGCACATTGACAATCCCACTGTGCGCAGCACCGCCGGACTCTTGGCCTGCCCGTCAAGAAAACAGCGGGGCAGGACTTCATAATGTTCGAGCTTCCTGCAAAGAAACCGTTCGACGGATGCAGAGGACCGGTTCAAAGCAGCGAACCGACCCCCTGCACACTTGTGCCTCAGAATTGTCTATGCAGCGGCACTCTCCTCCCGGCCAGCCAGGCGATTTCGCCGTCGGACAGCGCCCGGTCGTAGATGCGGACCTCGTCCACCGACCCTGGGAAGAAGTTGTCGTTGTCCTGGCGCTTGCCCATACGGACCTCGCCGGGCGTATCGACGTTATCGACTTCGACACTGCCGATGGGCCGACCGTCGCCGTACCAGCTCACTGTCGTGCCGTCGAACGTTGCGGCCAGATGGTGCCACTCCAGGTCGATTGGGAGGATATCCTGTTCCCAGCCATAGCGGTGCAGGCCGTAGTAGCCCAGCTTCGTGGTCCCGGTATCGCCGACGGCCTGGATGTCGAAGTGCTGACCGTTCGCACCCGGTCCGCTGAAGCCGAAGACGTTGGTCCAGGCTGGGATCCCCGTCGTATCGGCCTTGGCCCAGCCGGCAATTGTTCGCGGCGCCGCCCCAGTGATTCCAACACCGGCGACCGAGACGTAGGCGTCGGTGCCGTTGAGCTGAACGGCCTGGCCGTCCACGCCGGGCACATAGATCACGTCGCCCTGAACCGTCCCGTGGAAGCCGTTGCCCGAAGCATCGTTGGCGTTGCCGTCAAGAGCGTAATGCGCGACCAGATTGGCCGTGTCCGGCTCGGCAGGCACGATGAACTCAGGAGCGTGGGGATACAGCCGGACGTCGTCGATGTACACCACGCCCGTCGCCCCGGCGCCCTCGATCCCGATCGTCAGCGAACGGACGTTGCTGACGTTGCCCACCGCCGACAGATCGATGTTCCACACCTGCCAGGCCGCTCGCCTGATGTTGGCTGGGTCACCTTCGTAGGATACCTTGGTGTTGTTGATCTTGACGTACAACTGACCGGTGTTGTCCGGATCGCCGTAGAAATAAAGC
>CAZSXM010000131.1:0-2699 GCA_964610435.1 uncultured Pirellulales bacterium
ACGCGCAAGTCAAGCCGACAAAGATGCTTGGGCTCGGATAGTATTTGCACCATACACGCGATGTCATCGACTTTCTTCTCATGCGATTGCCCTGATCTTACACTACCTTGACGGCGCTCTTTGCCACTGCTATAAGTCATCATACAATCGTCTGCGATAGTGGCTATCGACGGCGGAGGCAGGTGAACAGGCAGGACGTCCGGTATCTTCGCCTATGGAGAGGTTGCGGTGAGAACGGAGCAGGCAATGGGCAAACGGGAAGGATTCACCCTCATTGAGCTTCTCGTGGTGATTGCAATCATCGCTCTGTTGATGGGGATTCTGATGCCCGCTCTGCAGCGTGTCAGGAGTCAGGCCCGGGCTGCCGCTTGTCAATCCAACCTCAAGCAAATGGGCTATGCATTCACCATGTATACCGAGGACAACAACGGCCATTTCCATCACGAAGCGGGCAGTGACCCACGCCATAGCTGGATCCCTGCGATGCGCCCGTACTACAGCCACGAACCCAAGATCCGGGTCTGCCCGACCACGACCCGGTTCTACAGCGACGGTGTGACCGGTCCGTTCGTCGGGTGGGGCGTTTACGGCGAGGGGACGCTGCCGGACGTGCCGGACTTTGCCATTGAGGGCGATTACGGAAGTTTCGGACTTAACGCCTGGGTGGCCAACGACACCGGCGGCATTCACACCGACAGGAACTGGCGCACCGTGCGGATCAGAGGCGGCTACCGAGTGCCGGTCTTCGTGGACAGCCAATGGGTCGATGGTCTGCCGCTGGTCACGAACGCGCCGCCCGAATTCGATGGCCAATGCCATTGGGATTGGACCACCAATGCCCTGCGCAGCTTCTGTGTGAATCGACACAACGGGTTCGTCAACAGCGTGTTTATGGACACATCGGTCCGACCGGTTGGCCTCAAAGAGCTGTGGGAACTGGATTGGCATCGACAATGGGCCAGGGATCGGGCCATGGCGCGCACGCCCGCCTGGCCGGAGTGGATGAAGAATTTCCGGGATTACGCCACGTATTGACAAGGGGTTCACCGACGCCGGGTGATCCGCGAGATTCGGATAAACGCCTGACTGGGCCGCCAACAGCGGCTGCCCGGAGTGTATTGGTGTATCGGCCAGACGCGGTTGTTCAAGTGTACCTTTTTGTTGAGGAGGTTCGTCATGCAAGGCAAACTCGTTCCCCTGGTGTGTTTGGTTGTGTTTGGTTTCGCGCAGCATGGTGCCGCCGCTCTGATCGGATATTGGCCCTTGGATGAGGGCAGTGGTGACGGCGTATTCGACAGGACCGGCAACGGCCACAACGGTACGATCGAAGGGGCCACCTGGGCCAGTCCGGGTTGGGATGGAAAGGGTGTATGCCTGGATTTCGACGGTGCTGGCCATCTCGTACGCATCGCCGATGCCCAAACGCTGCGATTTAGCAGCGAGGCCGCTTACGCGCTGACGGCCTGGGTTCATGTCAATTCACTGCCCGGCCGCTGGGTTGGCGTGGTGACCAAGGGGCGCGATACCGCCCATTGGTACGGCATTTGGATCGAAGGCGGCAACCGTTGGGTTTTTGGACACCAGCCGAACAACCTGCACGGCAGTCCAGTCACAGCCGGCCTCTGGACCCACGTGGCCGTGGTTTACGATAATGGGTTGAAACGCCTTTATCTCAACGGCGTGCTTGACGCTGAAGTCTCCGCATCGGGCAGTGGAGACAGTGCAAGCGACCTTGTCTTCGGCGCCGCCTTGGGAGTGACGGAGTTTGCTCCGGTTCGTCTCAACGAAATTCGTCTCTACGACCACGCCTTGAACGCGGACGAGGTTGTGGTCTCGATGCAGCGTCTGTTGCCTCCGGAATTGGCTCGCGATCCCGTCCCCGAAAATGAAGCCGTCGACGTCCCTCGAGAGATCGTGTTGCGCTGGGCGCCCGGAGCGTACGGCGCGACGCGCGACGTGTACTTCGGGGTCGTCTTCGAAGACGTCAATGAAGCCAGCCGGGCCGACCCGAGAGGTGTCTTGGTCAGCCAAGGCCAGACTGCGACGACGTACAGCCTGTCAGGTTGGCTCGATTTCGAGACCACTTACTACTGGCGGATTGATGAGGTCAACGCCGCGCCGAGCGGTGCGATCTTCGAAGGCAAGGTCTGGAGCTTCACGACCGAGCCGTTGGCCTACCCCGTGGCCAATGTCATCGCCACGACCAACGGCGACTCCGATGAAGACGCTGGGCCGGAAAACACTGTGGATGGCTCCGGACTCGACGATCAGGATCGTCACACCACCAGCAGCACCGACATGTGGCTCGCTGAGGCGCCGGAGGATGAACCGCTCTACATCCAGTATGAATTCGACCGCGTCTACAAGCTCCACCAGATGCTCGTTTGGAACTACAACGTCCAGTTCGAACTGGCTCTGGGCATCGGCCTCAAGGACGTGACGGTGGAGTACTCGGTCGACGGCGAAGAGTGGATCCTGCTGAGCAACGTCGAGTTTGCCCAGGCGACGGCCCGGTCGGCCTATACGGCCAACACGACGGTTCCGTTCGACGGGGTCCCCGCCCGATACGTTCGGCTGACCGTCAACAGCAATTGGGGTGGGAGGATGAACCAGTTTGGTCTGAGCGAAGTCCGGTTCCTGTTTGTTCCCGCGCACGCCCGTGAGCCCCAGCCGGCCGATGGCGCTGCCGACGTCAGCGT
>CAZSXM010000132.1:0-2679 GCA_964610435.1 uncultured Pirellulales bacterium
AACCTGAGCCGGATCGACACGATGACCATCGGCGTCGGCAGCCGAACCAGCCCGACGGCCGGCGGCACCGGCGTCGTCTACATCGACGATATCAGTTTCGGAAAGCCTGTTACCGCCGAATGAGTCCAGTGAATCGCGATTTGCCTTTTGGGTACGTGTAGGGCAACCACGACCAACAAATCTGGGGCCCGGACTGAATGGTCCGGGCCCTGGGTTTAGGTATGCGGTGCGCACAGTGTCTTCGTGGCATCCGGTCGATGTGCCCTCGCCGCGAAGGCGGCCCTCGCTTTCGACAAGAACCGGCAAGACTTCTTGCCCAGTGCAAAAGGGTTTGTTAGAATGGGAAGAATAGGCAAATAGACTGGGGTTTCACGATGCTTGTGCAGGTATGTCGCGATCCGAAGGTTCGTTATGGTCGTGATTTGTTTGATTTTCGATGAAGGAGGACTGTCATGTTGAAGAAGCCCATTCACCGCATATTGCCTGTCTGGCTTCTGGTTGTCTGGTTTCTGTTCGCAGCCATGCCTGCCGCCCACGGCCAGGTGGGGTATGCGCTGGAAGTCAACGGAAGTACAGTGACAATCGAGGATGAGCCGGACGTCCTTCGGCTGGGGAGCTATACATACGAGTTCTGGCTGAAAGACCTGCAAGGACCCACGGGAGGCTGGCGGAACGTTTTCTGCAAAGGACAGGGAGACACCAGCGGGGGGCGCGGGCCGCTCCTGGCGCTGCGTCCTGATGAGCAGGGGTTGCATTACGATCACAGCACGGGAAGCGGACAGTCAACGCTGGACGTCATGCAGGGAATTCATCCCCATGAATGGGTCCATGTGGCGATTGTGCTCACCGCATTGGACGGCGAGCAGAGAATCTACATCGGCGGAGTGCAGGCCGTCACGAGGACGACCGCCGGTCTGACAGACGCGACACAGGACGCCATTCTCGAGATGGGTCTGGGGGCAAACGTGGTTCTCGACGATTTTCGCATCTGGAACTACGCTCGTAGCGAAGCTGAAGTCCAGGAGCACATGGGCCAGGAACTCAACGGCGATGAGGAAGGATTGGTCGGTTACTGGAAATTCAATGAGGGCACCGGGACGATCGCCCACGACAGTTCGCCGAGCGAGTTGCACGGAACGATTGTCAATCCCGTTTGGCGCATGGACGGTGCGCCGGTTGCGCTGGCGGCGCCTCCGGAGTTTGCCTATGGCCAGTCCCCGGCCCACGGCGCGGTGGATGTGCCTCTTGATGCAGTGCTTGGCTGGCGGCCGGGACAGTCTGCTCACACCCAGGACGTGTACCTTGGAACCACCTTCGCCGATGTCAACGACGCCGGCCGGAGCGATCCTCGCGGCGTGCTGGTCAGCCAGGGCCAGAGTGACAATGCCTACGCCCCCGAAGGGCCGCTCGATCTCGGCCGGACGTACTACTGGCGAGTGGATACATTTGAGGCCGACGGTGTGACCATGCACAGGGGGGCGGTGTGGAGTTTCACCATCGAGCCGATTGCTTACCCAATCGTTGGCATCGTGGCGACGAGTAGCGGCGTTTCCGAGGAGGGGGGCGATCCGGAGAATGTCGTTAACGAATCGGGGCTCAATGAGGCCGATCAGCATTCGGTCGAACCTGAGGACATGTGGCTGGCTACTCCGGCCGATGAGGAGCCGCTCTGGATTCAGTTCGAGTTCGAGAAACTCCACAAGCTCCACGAGCTTCTGGTCTGGAACTACAACAGCCAGTTCGAGCCGGTACTTGGCTTCGGGCTCAAGGACGTGACGATTGAGTATTCTGTCGATGGAGCCGATTACGTTGTCCTGGCAGACGTGCGGCTGGCCCATGCTACTGCTCGGGCCGACTACGTCGCGAACACGGTTGTCGATCTCGAAGGCATCGGCGCCAAGTTCGTCCGGTTGAACGTCAACAGTGGATGGGGCGCTACGGGCCGGTTTGGCCTCAGCGAGGTTCGCTTCACCCACATTCCCGTCCGGGCGCGCGAGCCGCAGCCGGCCGATGGGGCCACCGACGTCGATCCGGACACGACGCTGAGCTGGCGTGCCGGCCGCGAGGCCGTCTCACACGAGGTCTGCTTCGGGACTGACCCGGAGGATCTGCCGCTGATCGACAGTGTTGGGCAGCCTGCTTTCGCGCCTGGCGCGCTTGATTTCGGCACGACGTACTACTGGAGAATCGACGAAGTCGGCGACGAGGTCTGGGCCGGCGATCTCTGGAGCTTCTCGACGCAGGAGTTTGCTCTGATCGACGGTTTTGAGAGCTACACGGACGACATCGACGCCGGGGAGGCCATCTTCGACACCTGGCTGGACGGCTGGGTCAACGAGACCGGCTCGACGGTCGGCTACCTGGAGACCCCGTTTGCCGAGCGGACGATCGTCCACAGCGGCGCGCAGTCGATGCCGCTGTTCTACGACAACACGGATTCACCATTCTACTCCGAGACCGAGCGAACGTTCGACTCGCCCCAGAACTGGACGGTCAACGGCGCCGACACGCTTCGGCTGTTCGTCGCGGGTGTGGGCGCGGCGTTCTACGAAGCCGACGACGGCGCGATCGTTCTGACCGGCGCCGGTACGGACATCTGGGAGAACGCCGATGAGTTCCGCTACGCGTACAGGAGTCTCAGCGGCGATGGCTCGATGACCGTTCGGGTTCTCAGCAATG
>CAZSXM010000133.1:0-2663 GCA_964610435.1 uncultured Pirellulales bacterium
TTAAATATAAACAAGAAGTTATGGAAGAAGAAGATCTATCCGATGAGGAAGTTTCTCAATTATCCATGAGGTTGTGGTCGAAAGGCTCTGGACCATCAAAAGGGATAATACAATTATTAGAGGCAAATGGATATCCGACCACCAAAACATCAACAAGATTATTAAATATATGCAATGGCGAAATAAAATTTCTTGATGAAGCGTATTACGATGGAAAAATAACAGTGATAAAGGGAACAGATATACAAGAACATATTCATTTTGTAAATAATGTTATACTAGCGTATTCTGATATAATGAATAGAATTGAGAGATATAGAATTAGTTTCATGTCGTCAGCCAATGAATTTGAAATTAAAGGAGCTCCATTCGAATTATTATTTTCAAAAGATCAAGATATAGAAAAACTTGCAGAAAAATTGACGGATTCGACAAAACCTTTTAGGACATGGGGTATTATTCATGATTTTGAAAAAGATTTCTTAAGGATTGCAGGAGTAGATACGCATACAGGAGACAAATTTGACATGGATTTAATGCCTGAATATGCGAGGATATACCTCCCAAAAAATGCCTGTGGGAATCTGATTTTCCGGCTTTACACAAATATTCAACATTCACTAGATTCGAAGGTGAGAATTTTTGATGAATCAGGAACTACCATTTTCTGATCACCGTGAAATGATGAATGCGGTTCTCGGTTTAGCTTATAACCTGAGATCTTATCCCAATCATTTACATAAAGCGGGATATAGAATTTCACGTATCGAACCGAGATTTAAACTAGACGTATCACAAACGTTAAATCCAGATATAATATTTATGTCAAATGATCATGTTCTAATTGCTGAATGCAAAAGCGCAGCAATTAAAAGTGGTAAAAATATTAAAAATTATGGAAATATAACGGAGCGACACTTATCTGAAAAAGGAATAGACATTATAGCAGAAAATCCATTATTCGATGTAGCCATATTTGGAAACAGTAATATTAAAACTTTAACATATATATTAAAAAAGAATGGCGTGTCATATCCCCAGGTGGAAATTGACAAAATAATCCAGAAAAAATTTGGCAACGCATTTAAAGATACCGATCTAGAGAGCTTGTTTAGTAAAGCCGTTATTATAAAAGGAAAACCACCCAATATTATAAAATTTGACAATAATAGCACTCCAGAAGATATCGCTCCTTATGTCATCCAAGATTTGATGCAGAGGGTAGAATTAAAGAGAACTGTATTTAAAACGAGAGATTTGGCAAAAGAAATATTCGAAGCTGCATGGGACGATTTAGATGAGACATTCAAAGATGAACTACGTAAAAAAATAGATAAATTTTTACGGACTTATTGTAAAACCACCACGAACAAAATAGGTAAGAAGAGTAGAAGGCGGAAAGTTAAAAAAATGCCAAAATTAGATAAGTATTTATCCAAGAATGATGATATTTGGACGATCAATGTTAAAGATCACTGGAAAAGTAAAGATGCATTTCGAAAGGATTGTATAGAATTGATGAAATATATTAAAAGGTCACCGGCGCGAAAGGGCTGGATTGATTCCAGGTAGCTTCTGCTCGGCGATATTCAACTATAGATCGATCGGGCCAGATTAGGGAATGTAAGCGGTCTCGCGCCGCCGATGATATATATTATATTTTATTTTTACCTTTCGATAATATGAATGTCCGCCCGTGTCGCCCACAGAATGGCGGCTGGAATCGCCGACCTCACCGATCTGTGCCGCCCCTCCTACCGCCCGATGGAGACGCGCGCTGCATTTTCGAAGAGCGCGACCGCCGCCGCTCCCCACCCCCTCTCGTCTTCGCCCGACCGATCCGGGATGGTCGCACCGGGCGGGAAGACCCGGCGGGCCTCTCCGGCGGAAGTCGGGATCGGATCCGTGCGGTTAGCGAGTTCGGGTTTGAAGCTGAAAAAGAGGTCGATGGGAAGCCGGCGCCGTGGTGGCGGGCTGTCCGATCCCCAGCGGCCCCGGTCTGCGGGTCGCCATCCGGCCGTCGGGTCGGTCGGGCCCGGCCGGTGGGGCCGGGGGTGGTCGGCGCCGACCGGCCAGGCGGGGCGGTCTCGCGCCGCCTGGAGTATATTTTTGATTATATTTTAAAGCGCAGCTCCTGATGACATTCCATCGTCCTCACGCCGCCGCCCATCTCCGCCCGTGCCCCTACGCTCGATGATTCGCCCGCCAGACTGCGGCCCGGACCACCCTACCCCCGCCGCCTGTCGCCCGCGCCCCACCCGGCGCCCCCGAGCCTCCTCCTTTTGGCCCATCATGAGTGCCTGCGCCGCCCGGCGCTTCCGCGCCGGGCGGGAGGGCAGCCGGGATGGATGAGAGTCGAGGGGGCAGCTGGGTGATTTCGCCATCCTTTGGACACGGCCTGCCGGGATGGTCTGCGCCACCAGGAATATATTTTTAATTATATTTTATAGACCGATGCTCTTGATGACCTTCCTGCGACCCTCCGCCCCCGCGCCTCCGCCAAGCGAGACGGGGGCCGGATCGATCGCGGCAGGCGAGTGAGAGCATACGGTCGGCTCGTCGAATCCTGGAAAAGGGTATAAATTGGCTGAGGACGAAAGATATCTCAGCTATGTTCTCCGAGTACATCCAGGCAGCCCTCTCCCGGGCTGAATACGAGCCGA
>CAZSXM010000134.1:0-2588 GCA_964610435.1 uncultured Pirellulales bacterium
CGGAGGAGAAAGAAAAAAGATATCTAACTCATGCCATTTGGCACGAGATGAAAACACCCTTAACAGTCTTAAAAGGATACATTCAGTTATTGTTGGAAGAAATTCAAGAACCTGAATTAATGAAGATCTGTCAAAAAATTGATTTTCAAATTGAACGTTTAGCAAAAATAACTTCTCAACTTCGATATTTAGCTCGGCCAAATGAGACCAACAATACCATTAAAATTCAAAACTTCATTGATATGATTCACCAAGTCCTTCAATCTTGGCAAGCCGAAATTGAGGATCGTCAAGTCAAGGTTGAAACTTATTTCGAGGAGGTTGAGGAGTATAGAGACCGGGAATTGGGTTTTTCCCAAGGAGATCTGTATATTGTAGCTTCCAACTTGATTTCTAATGCCATTCGTTTTAACCGGCCTCATGGCTTTGTGTCGATCCTTCTTCATGTTCAACACGAATCGATGATTTTTGAAGTCGCCGACAATGGTCCTGGAATTCCTGAAGAAATGAAAGATTTGATTTTTAAACCTCTGGGATATTCTTCCTATAATGGTGGGAAGAGTCAGGGGATGGGTCTCTATTTGGTCAAGGAAGCTGTCCGTCGGGGAGGAGGGCGGATAGCCGTTCAATCGGAAAGTGATAGAGGAACAACTATACGAATTTTTATTCCTTTCCGTTGACGGAGGTCTTATTCCTTGCTATAATTTCTCACGCATGCCGGGATGGTGGAACTTGGCAGACACGTACGTTTGAGGGGCGTATGGGTAAACCCGTGCGGGTTCAAATCCCGCTCCCGGCACCAACTTTACTTCACACATTATTAAAACCACACAAAGCTGTATCATTTTCTTTTACATAAACTTCTCTTATTAAAGCCAAAATGATTTTTCTGCTAACTGCCAGTTTTTAATTCCTCGATAATTTTTAATTTCTCTTTTTATATTTCTTCTTGGGGATAAATCTCATCCAAAATGTTGTTTCTAATCACTCAGACAAAATATTTATTTCTTATTCCAAAAATCTATCTGCGGACTTGATAAATCAAACTCCTACCAAAGAATTTTAAAAAAGGCGTCATCCTGAGCGTTACTTTTCCACGTGAGGATCTCATCTTTTAATTTCTTTATCTTTTATTTTCCCTTTGACGAAAGGAAAATAAAAAGGGATATGATATTTTCCGAGTTTTTAAATCCTCTTTTTCCAAAAGGGGGAAGATCGATTCCTAAATAAGTATTTTCATCTTAATCTGGTGACATTAAATGGCAGGTGGATCTAATATTTATTGTTTTGTTTAGAATGAATTTTAAAAATGGATTCCCTTTATTGATTTGAGTGGATCACTTTTTAAAGAGCAGATTGACTCACTTTTTGATAGACATTCACAATTTCAATTCAATATTAGCGATCATATCCATAAAATTGGGGCGGTTTTTCGAAGTGAATCCTAATAATTTATCATCTATATATTTCCTGATAACTATAAAGCTGTTTTTGAAAAAAATAGTTAGTTTCTTATTGAGATGGGATTTATGAACTTTTTTCAACATGCTTATCATTACTGCGTGGGGTGCATATGATAAAGGTATTTTTATGATTTATTTCATCATTTTTAATGTTATTGGTCTCATACCAACTTTGGTACAAGCTGTATGGAAATCCTCTCTTAAAAAAGGCCATGCAAATTTTGGTAATTGATATTCTATAAACATCTTTTTTGCTTCTGCATTTTCAAAAGATTTGTTTAGTATTTCAAGTGAAAGAATATTGAATGTTAATTTATAACCAACCTGAAAACTCATTATTTTTTCTTTATTCTGGTCAATTGATATGCTAAAAGAAACATATCCAAACATTTTATTTTGATTAATTTCTGGTTCAGATATTTTTTTGCCTAAACCTATAGCTATATCACCACTTTCTGGCATTTTTTCTATTTTATAAGCTATTTTTGATATGTTTATATCCTCAAGCTCAACATTATCTAAGATAATTTTAAATTGCTGAAAAGTTTCCTTGTTCATGCTGCAAATTCCGTTACGAAATCACTTGTTATTTTAAAAGCATTTTCTTTATCGTTATTATTGATGGTTAAATTTTCTTTTTTTGGTTTGTTATAAAATTTCTTTTGTTTTTGTTGTATCTCTGGGGGCTGTAAGTCTTTAATAACTTTTAAAAATAAATCTTCAATAAAATCTTCTGTTTTTTCTCCTTTTTCCCTTGCACACTTATCAATAATAGATCTATATTTATTGGGGACCACAAATGCATAATCTCCATTTGTTGTTATTGATAAACGACCACCCAGCGCTTTGGATAATCTGGCAAGAAAATCATATCCTGGCTTATGTCTTAAACTTTCAAAACGTGATATTGCTTCTTGTTTGGTTCCCATTCGATTCGCTAGTTCTTCTTGAGAAATATTTTTATAAAGCCTTTCTTCTTCCACTTCCAAAACCAAGCGAGTTAAAGCACCAAAATATTCAAACTGGCGGGCAATTTCTGGATCTTTTTCTAAATCATCAAATACTTCCTTTAGGTTTTTTTCCTTCATGATTCTTAACCTCCTTCTCCCATTTTCTATATATACG